>CAYXOL010000020.1:0-75634 GCA_964467165.1 uncultured Clostridium sp. | reverse complement strand
AATTAAAACAGCACAAGTTAAAATTGATAATATTTTTTTCATAAATTTCCCCTCCACATAAACATTTTAGATTTTTCTAAATGTTTTATATAGATTAGATAAAAAAAAATAAAAAAAGTTTCAAAAAATATAGAACTTTTTTTAAAGAACTTTATCTAATATATGAAAGGAGGATGTTTTATGATAAATACATAAAACTTAAGCGTAAAAAATGAAAAAAACAAAATAAGACTATGGAATTTCTAAAAGAGACTAAAATTAATATCAAAAAATAATAATATGGAGTTGATTTTATGAAAAAAAATGTATTGTTTTCTTCTTTCTTTTCTTTTGGATTACTATTTGTTCTTTCTACCAACTGTTTTGCTTCTACTCAATTAGACACTTCTACGATTGCAATGTAAATGATTATATTAGTGTAGCTGTTTTCACAAAAAAAGAGGCAAGAGATGTAATTGTACAATTAAATGGTTCAACAAAACTAGGTATTAATTTCTATAAAGCAGATGTAACTGAATGCGGAAAAACCACATCTACTGGACAACTTATAGCAACACATTATCTAGGTGTAGAGGGAGATAAAAGAACAGCACCTCAGATGTGCTGCGATGCTTGTTACATGCTATATCAGGCTGGAATATATAAATAATAAACTAACATAATTTATTAGAATATATTATGAGTGGCAAGTTTAGGAGGGAATAAATATGGGTTCTACAATTAAAAGTAAGATTTTCATAATTTTTTTACTAACTACAGTCTGTTCATTATTAATAGCTTTCACGTATACTATATTATCGCAAAACTTTGTGTATTGTTTCTTACTCTATTTGCCAATTATAGGATCTTTTTTTAGCGTGGTTTCTTATATTAGGCATCTGAAAAATATTCACCCAGAACGGGATGTTATGCTCGAAATTATTGGAAGCTTTGTATCTGCTTTCTATATACCTCTTATAATATTCATCGTCCCTTTTTTTATGAATTTGAAACCATTTAAAGAAGCCATTTCTGAATTTGTAGTAACTTTCGTTTTAATTTTACTTATTTCTCATATAAAATATGTTCGAAGACATTAATGATAATTATATAGTGAATAGATCAAGGTCCTCATTTGAGGGTCTATTTCTTTTGCCCGGTTATGCTGCTCGATAATTTTACATAGTCAGTAATGGTAATAGGGCTAGAAATGAAATAGCAGCTACAGTAAGAAAATGTCCCTATATCTAGCCTATACCCTCATTCATTCTTTTTTAATATGCAATAAGGATCTATTTTAGTGCATAAAAGGTGTCTAATTGAGAATATACACTCCATTTATGCATTATTATTTAGTTATAATAACTTTATTAGGAAATAATATTTACCAGCTATAGCCATTACAATAAAAATAATAAATACTATAATTAAAAATTTTATAACAGCTTTATTCAACAAGAATAAAGCTCTTATAAAAAATTGTTAAAATTAAATGAACCATTTAGCAGATATATCTATCTAATTAGTGTAAAGCAAAAAAAAGTAGCGCTACAGTTTGCAAAGAAAGGTAGGAAGTCAATTGAACAAGGCTATATTTACAGACAAAGTTCTCGAAATTCAATCTATTTTATATCATATGTCTAAATCAATTTTGATTCATGAGCAAGATTGTGAAGATGCAGTTCAGGGGGCAATTTTAAAAGCCTATAACAACTTAGATACACTAAAGAAAGAACAATATTTTAAAACATGGTTAGTTAGGATACTAATAAATGAATGTTATAGTTTGAAAAATAAAGAACATACACAAGTACCTTATGAAGAATACTTTGAGTCTGACAAGGCTGATGATAAAAAGGATTATAGTGAATTATATATGGCCATTCAGAGTTTACCAGAGCGTATTCGTATTACAATTGTTCTTTATTATGTAGATGGATATTCAGTAAAAGAAATTAAACAGATTTTAGGAATACCCACTGGAACTGTAAAAAGCAGGTTATCAAAAGGACGAAAATCAATAAAAATAAAATTAGAGAATATGGAGGCAAATTATGAATGCCTATAATTGGAATAATATCTTTCCAGATATACCTAAAAGTTTTAAAAGTAAGATAAATGCAACATTAAGCAGTTTACCGGAAGAAAAGGAGAATGATGAAATGAAAAATATAAAACCATATAAAAGAGGATCAATGAGGAAAAAAATTATTATTATATTAGCAGCTACTATGGTAATAGGAACGACTGTATTCGCCACAGGGAAAATACAGTCTATATATGGAAGTTCAAGTACTATACCAACATATACTACTATACCTACAGTAGAACAAGTGAAGAATGATTTTAAATTTAATCCTAAATTAGTTGATAAATTTGACAACGGATACACTTTTGCAGATGGATATGCCGTCAATAATAAAGGAGTTGATGAGAAAGGCAATTGTGTAAAAAAAACAAAATCCCTTGATTTTACGTATACAAAAGGTAATGACAAATTAGATCTTTCTATGGAAAACGGAATGTTCGAGGAAAGATCAAATAAAGAGACTGTTTTTGATACTTGTAACGGTATAGATTTATACTATAGTTCATCTGTTTATAAGGTTGTACCAGCAAATTATAAATTGACAGAGCAGGATAAGCAGGATAAATTGTCCGGTAAATATGTGTTCAGCTATGGAAGTGACAAGATAGAAATCTCTCATTTTAAATATTTAGATTGGATGCAGGATGGAATTCATTATTCTTTATCATCAATGAATTCTCATATATCGAAAGATGAATTAGTTAAAATGGCACCTCAAATTATCTGTACCAAATAAAAATAGTCACTTTATACGTGATTTTCAGTTCCAAAACTATTACCAAAACAACTCTAATATAATATTTAATGTGTTACAGATAAGAAGCATACAATATAATAAGATGTTATAGGAATGCTCCTTCAATCTATCAGTATTGGAGATAACTAAAAGGCATACAATATAACGAATGTTACATTGTATCAAAAGGAAAAAGTCATCTGGAGCCCAGATGACTTTTCCCTTTTATTAAACATGATGTTTAGAATGTACGTCTTGAAAATATTCTTTTCCAAATCTTAAAATCCACTCCCCTCCTCCATATATATAAGTTAAAAACCCCAAAGGAGGAATCACCCATGAACAAATCCCAAATAATAAAATCCCTAATCCCAGGAGCCTTACTATCCTATGAAAAATACAATATCCTTCCCTCACTCACCATAGCTGAGGCTATACTAGAAACAGGTTGGCTGCAGCATGTTAAAGGCAATAACATCTTCGGTATCAAATGGACAAATGGTTGCGGATATGAAGTTCAAGAGTTTAACACCCATGAATTTATAAATGGAGTCAAAACACCCATGGTGTGCAAATTTAGAAAGTATGACTCTCTAGATGATAGCTTAGTGGATCACGGAAAACTTTTAAGCTTCAGTAGGTACAAATCTGTAATAACATCTAAAGAGTACAAAGAGTCCTGCCAGAACGTTTATAATTCAGGTTATTGCACCGATAATGAGTACCCTAAAAAACTCATAGCCATAATTGAAGAAAATAAGCTTTATATTTATGATGCTGCTCCTAGATCTGAAATCTCTAAAAACACAACTGCCGCAGATATTAAGTATTTGCAACAGTGCTTAAACCTTATGAAAATAAGAGATACAAACAATAATACTTTAACTATCGATGGTGCTAGCGGTCCACTCACCATAAGCGCAATTAAAAAACTTCAGGACATACTAGGCCTTTCTATGTACGGCATATTTGGACCTGAAGTATTATCTGAAGTAAAAAGTATTATGGAAAGGCCCCTATGTAGCCTTAAGTCTAATGGATATAAAACAGCTATAAGATATATCCAGTGGAGAACTGGAAGCTCTATGGATGGTATTTACGGAAATGAAACTACACGCCTGGTTAAGGCCTATCAGCAAAATAATAAATTAGTGGTTGATGGAATTGTAGGCAAGGATACCTGGCATAAATTATTATCCTAATCTAGAAATAAGAAATACCGCAGGATAAATATTCTACGGTATTTCTTATTTATTTCTTTAAATTTATTTCTTTAACTTTGATTCCCTTGTTTCATTCCAGCGCCTTGACCCATTCCATTACCTTGTCCTGAACCTTTTTCCATTCCCTGTCCTTGTCCTTGTCCTTGTCCTTGTCCTTGTCCAAAGGCTACACCATTGGTTTTACCTATTGAACTACTACCTGTACCATCGCAACTTTCCTGATTAGTTTTAAGTGAATTGTAAATTTCATCAGCTTTTGCCTGAGTTAATTTACCATCTGCTACTCTTTGATCAAGTACTTGTTTTTTCTGAATAAGACTCTCTGTTTTAAACTCATCTAATTTCCCAGCTTCTCTAGCTATTGTTCCATATGTTTTTCCAGAAGCTTTCTCCTGGGTAACTTGCTGCATTGTCTTTCCTGTTAATCCAGATGTTATATCCGCTGGAGTTTTAGTAGTTACTGCTGCAAAAACCATACCTGAACTAAGTGTGCTTACCACTGCGATTGCTAGAGCAAATGTCTTAATGTTTTTCATAAAATACACTCTCCTTCTTATATCTAGTGTACTTACTTGTACACTGATTTCTTTATTTAATCTATAATCTTAGTATAGGGCACCATTGTGATAGAAGTATGATGAAATAAAGAATTAAGAGTGAACTTCTATAATTAAAATTAAAAACCTCATCTTTATATGGGTCTCGCCAACATAAGTCTGAATAACACCAGTAAGAACTTTAAAACATCACCATAAAGGTAAATATACTTTACGTAGAGTAGTTTGTTTTAGCATCAAACTATAGTTTGCAAAAATGGTGTTTAATGGTATGATTTGTCTAGTAATTAAGTCGCAACTGTAAGATATTGTGGTGCAAGGATTATTTAATAATTGGAGGTGTAATATGTTAAGTGAGAAATACTCATTATGTTTTTCAGAAATGGGGGATATAGACTCTTGGATTAAAACGATTGAAATTGTTAGATATAACTTCCCAGGATTAGAAACAACTGAGAATATGGATGGTTATAGACAAACTGTGATTAAAAATATAAAAAGAAAAACAGCTCTTTGTGTAAAATATGCTAATGAAATTGTTGGTGCTATGATATTTTCTTATAATTCTCAATGCCTTTCTTGTATGGCAGTTCACCCAAACCACCGTAGAAAAGGAATTGCCTCTGCAATGATAGAGAAAATGATTTCATTATTCCCTGACAATCTGGATATATCAGTTACAACATTCAGGGAAAATGATATAAAAGGCATTGCTCCAAGACCATTATATAAAAAATATGGATTTGAGGAAGATGAACTTGTAATTGAATTTGAATATCCTGAACAAAAATTTATTTTACATAGAAAATGAGCATAATATTTTGTAACTATTAGTTCATAATCTTCTTAAGTTACGTAACAACTGTAGAAAAGTATGAAGCAAAGAAAGACTATAAATGATGAATAGAGGGAAAGTATGAAAGAGATTTTTATAAATGAAGACTTACAGGGGAAGGAACTCAATGAGTTATTATTATTTATTGGTAGGAAAATCAATAAATTGTCTTTATCAAGGTACTATTATGGTAACCTTACACAAGAAGAATTTAATCAAATGCAGTTGGAAGATAAACCATTAATTCTTGCAGGGGATAAACAAAGACGACTCGACTATAATGAAAACATTAATGGATATAGAGACTTAATAAATGATTACTGTGGCACAGAAATGGATGCGGAAGAATATTTAAATCATATTCTTGAACAAGATATAGAGTTTTGTACTTCAGTAGGATATGAAGCGTTTCAATTAGAATATGAGGAGTTCCAAAATGAAAAATATGAGCATTTTAATGCAAAAACAGCAGATTTTTTATACACTAAGTTTACACGAGTGACGCCTGCGACTAAAGGACCTTTGTTTGAAATGTGTTATTTTATAATAGGTGATATATTTAAAAAATTAATGTCAAATATGAGTAAGTTATTTGTATTTCCTTATCAAATTGGAGATACTGAATTTGAAGACTTAACCTTTTACAAAGAAGAAAGAATAATACTCGCAATTTGTGCTCATGAACATTTTGCATATATGAATTTAGAAGATGATGAATACGAAGAATTCGCAAAATTAAACATTTTACATCAAGTGAAAGAATAACAAACTTCTAGGATGTGTAAAAGAAAATTTATATTCTTAGTTCGGAATATTCTTCTAAAACGTCACAACTATCAAAACCGAATAATCCCTTAAAATAATAGTGTTTATCAACCCAAAAGGCAGCAATGCCTTTTTTTCTTTTTCTTAGATTTAGGCTATTTTAAATTCCTGTTGACGAGACCCCTTATAGCATTATAACTAAAGATATCTGGAAATATTTATTCATTTAAAATTTATGGTAATTTTTGTAAAAATCCATTATACTATTACTGTGTTACATAATTAAATCATCTTCTTCGAATCTATAATATTACCTACTTTTTAAACTCCACACAAGTTTTCTATTTGTTTTGGCAGGTACCTTCACTTTATAGATTTAGTATACTTTTCTTATTAAATCTTATTAACCCACTATCTATAAGCTTATTTTATGTAACACAAATATTATTATGAGGTGCTAGTATGGCCCGTGGAAGAAAGAAAATTGAAAATTCTAAAAATGAATTAATCCATATAAGAATAAGTGAAGAATTATCTAAATCCTTAGAGAGCTTCTGCAATGCAAGCAATATAAATAAAAGTGAGGCAGTGAGGATTCTTTTAGAGAATGTTCTTAAGTAAAAAAAGACTCCACCAAGGTTAATCCTTAGTGAAATCTTTTTATTATGCTACTTCAACGTCGCTACTTTCAGTAGTAACAATCTTAGCATCTTTCTTTCCAGTTAAGTTTCCATTAACTGTATCGAAAATGTTTTTTGCGATGACTAAGTCCATAAGAGAATTTACCTGCGCCTGCGTCACAGTTGGAACGTCATTTTCATCAGCTTTAATGTTATCTACAGTCATGGTAAAATATTTACCTTCTGTCTGAGTTAAAAATCTCATAGTTAATTTATGCATATCACTTTTCCTCCTTTAAATTATTTTATTTGGATTTTTTTAGTTAATTCTACTCATTAACTAAACTGAATTGATCTTCTCTGCCAAGTCCGGATAATGGATAAGATTTAAGGTTTGAGATAGCTTGTCCTACAGCAAAAATGTCCTCGTCTACTGCAGCAAGTTTTAAATTGCTCAAAGTCTTTGTTGCATATTTTGGGTTCCCTTTAAGGTCAGCACCTACTATCATAGTAAGCTTTATGCTACTTGCTACCTTTGTTGATTTAACTGCCATGTTAATCACTCCTTTCATTTTGTTTTCACCCAATATATATGCTCTTTCAGAAGTTTTGCGTTTTTTTTGAAAATAAAAATAAAAACAAAAAAGGTATAACTAACAATTCGCTACACCCTTAATTATTCTAAACTATTTATCTCCCATGGACTTATTCGCATTCCCATCCCAAAAGCTTCTTTTCCAATTTATCAAAATCATATGATCTTTGCTCATAATCATTGAATTTATCAACTTTAACTTTTCCTATAGGCGGCTGATAATCTTTTTTTATTGCATCAATAAGCCATCCAACCAGATTGCCAATTTTACCTGCGCTTTGAGAATATCTGTACTTTTCTTTGATTATATTTATATCTCCATTGGCGCAGCTGAATATGCTTTGTGCTTCAATATCTGTTATTTCACGCATTATGATCTCTTTTACAAGTTTAATATGGTCATTCCCACACTAATATAACTTTCCGTTAATCCTTGTGCTCTAATATATCCTGTACCTGACTGACAATATAATCACCCCCATCAAGAAAAGAATTACTAGTTGTATTTTGAATATCAATATTCAAGTTATAATTATTATTAGAATAAAACATCTCACTTTGGTTTATCTTTTTATCTGGGATATCATTAATCGGATCTGCAAAAGCATTTGAAGACATAATTCCAGTAATTAAAACAGCACAAGTTAAAATTGATAATATTTTTTTCATAAATTTCCCCTCCACATAAACATTTTAGATTTTTCTAAATGTTTTATATATATTAGATAAAAAAAATAAAAAAAGTTTCAAAAAATATGAAACTTTTTTAAAAGAACTTTATCTAATATATATAAGGATGATATCTTATATCCATTTCATATATTGCGATGGGTATTATAGGGACCGTTTTAGATACATTTACAATTAAATAATATATAAAAAATACTTATAAAGTTAGAGAACCAATTTTCAAATGATTTTATACGGAATACTTGAAATTTATGGTATATACAATATATAATTAAAATATAATTTAGGACACAATTGTAGTATAGGACGAAGCAAGTAATTATTGAATATAATATATATTATATTATTAGAAGAGGGGGATATAAATGAAAAAATACAATTGGTTATCATATTTCTTATATGCAATAGTATTAATATGTTACATTACTTTTAGCAATAATATACTAATATTTCTAAATGAGCAAATGGGAACCACATTTAAAATTCTACCGTCTTTGTTAGGGTCAATGATAGTATATATAATGTTAGGGGTATTAGTTGGATTAGAAAAACTTATATTAGAGACGAGAAAAGACTAATTATCTTATTACACGATATTTTTTTTTAGACATCACGAACAATAAAAGTTTATGGTGGTTTTAGTTGTGACTACTTAGTAAAATTTCACGAAACATTAGTTTATAAATTTTTAAGGGGGTATTGTTTTGACTATATGGATTATATTGGGTATTACTATACTATTTATATTTTTAGTTATAAGTCTAACTTTCTGGTTTCTCGTTAAAGCAAATAAGATAAAGCCAAGTAAAATATCAAGGCTATTTTATTATGATGATGAAAGTTTCATTAAATCTTGGGATAAAACAAAAGAAAAGGGCATATTAATGTATAACATTAAAAATGTTGTTATGTTTACTGCTTTTTATGGAATAATAGAATTTATTAATTTCTCTAAAGATAATAATAGTATCATGTATTGGCGTGAACATATCCTATTATTGGTTGTTACTGTTGTTATCTTCGCTTTACTATCTTCTCCAATTAGATATGGTGTAGAGCAGGATAGATATAGTAAATTAAAAGAAAAAGTGAAAAATAACAATATAAAAAACTTTAAAGAATAGTTCTAAATATTCTTAAGTTGCGTCACAACTGTATTAAATCGCGAAATTACGATTACTAATATAATCTTTATGTCTGAAAGGAGAATGGGAATTGTTAGAAATAAAAAAGGCAACCATTGATGATGCTAAATTAATTACTGACATAAAAACAAAAGCATTCAACAAAGAAATTAATACATATTTCGGAAGGAATGGAGGTCCTCCAGGATATGATATGGTGGAGTCTCAAATTTATATTACCAAGAAGTTTATTTCCTATAAAATTGAATTAGATAATCAAATTATAGGTGCATTATTTCTTATTCCTTTGGGTGATAGTAAGATGCGATTTGAAGATTTCGTAATAGAACCATCATTTCAAGGAAAAGGATATGGTTATAGCATAATGGAGTTGGTTGAAAAAACATATTCAGATATTAATGAATGGCAACTATCTACACCCACATTTAGTACAGGTAATCAACATTTATATGAAAAATATGGTTATGTAGAAATTTCAAGAAATGAAGATGAAATTGAATATATAAAGAAAATTCAATAGTATACATTGATTTAACTATTGTACAACAATTGTTATGGAGTAAATATCATATTCTAGGATATCTGGGATAGGTCTTGCTCAAAGTCTAGTTCCTAAACGACCTATAACAAAATGTTGCCAATTGCCTTGGCTGATACGTCAACTTGCGAACCCTTAAAGCAACAGCTACATATAGCTGAAGGAATTAGCGAATACCATATCGAAAATGAAACTCCAGAATTTTTTGATTATTTAATACTACTTGATATATTTAAAAAGAAGAAGATATAATAATCACCATTCTAATTGAAATAGAAGAATTTATTCAATTCTTCTGAAGAAAAAAGAATTAACTTTAAAATTAGGTTTTAGTTGTACTTTAAACCTTTAATTTAGAAAAGAACTAAGGAAGTTTTTAAAGGTGTATTAAATAGCTTTAAAAAATACTTAATTCACATTATTCTCTTATTGTTCACTAACTACTAAAAATGATAATGAAAACAAGAGAAGCCACGTATTGGAATTAATATCCATCATGTGGCTCATTTTTACATGTATGTCGGCTGTACCCGTTATACTGCAAACAGGCTTTTTCATAATGATTTCTAATGCATTACATAAGCCATCAGCGATGATACCTACTATATTTTGAAGCTTCTTAATAGCAGTAATAGTTAGAGATCCGCTGGCGCCATCTACCACTAAAACATTATTATTGATGTCTTTAATATTCAGCTTATTTAATGACCTCTGCAGGTATTTGATATTTTCTAAGTTATTAGCACTAGGGATTTTATTATTTGGGTTTTGTTCATGGGTGATTCCTCCTTTAGGGTTTTTAATTTATATATATGGAACAAGTTAAAAATTTTGGAACAAACACAAATAATTAAATATATTGTTTTTTAAATATATACTCTTTAATTTCTTCAACATCGTTCTTTACATTTTCAACAATATTAAATTTTTCTGTTAATTTTGATATAATATCTTGATAATTTTTCTCTCTTTGCTCTTGCTTGTCATCTCTTTTTTCCTGAGTTTTTAATATGTAAAAAATAAGTGCAACAGATAATGAAGCCCATATGCCTTGGTTTGAGGCAAGCTTTAACAATTCATTTAAACAAAGAAACTCTTTTGTTATTTGTAAAAAAACTGAAGAAGAAAATATAAATGCTTTAAATTTCAAGATAAAGATGTATATATTTTTGTGGCAATACTAGTTTTATTATGTCAAGTAACAAGTCGCTTCTTAAAAAAAGATAGCGCTAGGTGATTTCACCTATCTCTATCTTTATTCCATTTCAGTACATGACACAGATGCTATCACTACCCCCTATAGTGTGTTATGATTTCATAATTTTACAATCTGTTAAGAAGAATGCACCATCATTTCCACCATGTTGGACGTATTTAAATGTATAAAATATCTTTATCGATGGAAAAACATCATCTTCAATTGATTTTAATAAATCAGCTGAAAGGTCTGCTGATTTGTAAATTAACTTATATAGTGTAAATGTAGCGGCAGTTCCCCAAGCAGAAGATTTTAGTGCTTCATAAATTTTTTCAGCTTGAGTAGAATAAGCTACTGCAAACGGAGCTCCTGCCGCACCTATGCTAGCAGCAGCTACTCCAACACCTATACCAAGTGCCATAGTAACTGCGAAGTCCATGGACTTATCTCCTCTTGTTAACCATTTATTTATTTCATTTAATCTTTTTCCACTAATCATCACAGTGTCTGTATATATTCTCTTTGTTACAAATTTAGGATGACAAGAAATAGCATTTTCACTAATAGTAATTTCCATAATAAATCTCTCCTTTTTATTTACATAATTTGCAAGAAGCATTCAGTGCACTGTTTATTCCTTACATATGTTAAAGAGATAATTTAAATTCATTTGTAAACCTGCAAAATAAAAATTTACTTACTGTGACAGCTATAAGTTTGTATAAATAGTATTAAATGGTATAATATTCTTAAAAGTTACATTGGGTTGGTAAGCTATTGTGATGAAACTAATAAATATATATTAGTTTGTATTTGGAGGTAAATATTATATGAAGAAAATATTGAAAGTTTGCATTTTGATTACTGGTCTGATTGCTATTATACTAGGATTTTTGTATCTGATGGGAATTATTACAACTCAATGGGATTGGATAAGTTTTACATTGGTTGTACTAATGATTTTCATGATTGGTGAAGAATTTTTAATAAAGGGAGAACCAAATAAAATAAAGAATGCTCGTATTCTTCTCGGAGTCATTAAGTTACTGGTGTGTGCTTTGACTCTTTTAGTGTTTATAAAGAGTGTTTTGAGATAAAGATTATGAGCATTATCTTTGGCAATTAATATGTCATATTTTTATTAGGGGTTGCAAGTCTAAACCCCCGAAATTTTACATTTGCATTATAATTTACAAAGGCTTATGCCAATGTCTGTAATAGGGTCGTGTCAACTACTTAAAAAAGGCAAATTAGTAAAGATATGCTAGATTAAGCTGTTTGATTTAGATTTAAGAGTGATAGGCTGAGTAGTACGGTTTATTGTGAAGTCTGTTTTACATTTAATAGGTTGTCGGTGCGACCCCGTTGAGAGGGATGTTGTTGAGAGATTTTACTTATCTCAGGATAGTCTTCTGGAAATAGCCTGTGATGGTGATAATAGTTATGCTCATTATAGAAAGATTAAAGATAAGGCCTTAACTAAACTTAAAAAATATATTTAGAAATTATAGAAAACAATTAAGAAAAGCATATATATTATCTATAGCGGTGAGGGAGGTGATGTGTCATGTATGATGCATTTGTTAAACTGGTTAATACAGTTGGCTTCCCTATAGGTGTGTCGATATATCTCCTTGTTCGATTTGAGAAGAAAATTGAGGACCTCAATAAATCTATCTCAGATCTAGCAGCAGTTATATCCGCCGTTATAGGAAAATACGAAAAATAAGGATGCCATATTGGTATTCTTATTTTTTTATAGATTAAGATATGCAGCTGACTAATCTATGTGGATAACTCGTGGAAAAATTTGGTTTATACTTCTCGAAACAACAACAAATATAAGTTATTTATGGGTATTGTCCTTGTTGTTAGACAAGCTATCTCAAACCTTAAATCTTATCCATTATCCGGACTTGGCAGAGAAGATCAATTCAGTTTAGTTAATGAGTAGAATTAACTAAAAAAATCCAAATAAAATAATTTAAAGGAGGAAAAGTGATATGCATAAATTAACTATGATATTTTTAACTCAGACAGAAGGTACATATTTTACCATGACTGTAGATAATATTAAAGCTGATGAAAATGACGTTCCAACTGTGCCGCAGGCGCAGGTACAATTACCTTAACACACTAACAACAAGTTAACTCATAAACGAAATAACTATTGTATTTTTTAGAAATTAATGTAATCATTACATGTAAATTGGTTATAGGGGGATATAAATAATGAATAATAATATTCAAGAATCGGGCACTTCATTTGAGACGGCATTAGTAACTGCCTTGAAAATACCAGGTGTTAAAGTCAACCGGAGGGAATTTCTACTAAAAACATTTGATAGTTATACAAATAATAATTCAATTAACATTGTAGATATATTAGAAAGAGGACCAGTTGAATTAGGTGTAAGTATACAAATATTAAATAAGCTAGCATCAGATATAATTCAAAAACGTACAATTCAAAGTACTAGTGCCTCTTTCGCTGCAGGTTTACCTGGAGGGTTAGCTATGGCAGCTACAATACCAGCCGATACTTTGCAATTTTTAGGAGTAACGTTGCGATTAGCTCAAGAATTAGCTTACATATATGGTTATTCGGACATGTGGACTAATGGAGATTTAGATACTGAAAAGGCGAAAGGAGAACTAACTTTATTTATAGGGGTTATGTTTGGGATTGGCGGATCAGCTTCTGCCGTTAAGGTACTTTCGTCAGCTGTTTCAAAACAGATTTTAAAAAAATTGCCTCAGAAAGCATTAACAAAAACGATTTATTATCCAATTATCAAGAAAACTGCAGCTCTTATTGGTGTAAAAATAACTAAGCAAACTTTTGCTAAAAGTGTTTCCAAAGCCATTCCAGTATTAGGAGGTATAATATCAGGTGGTCTTACATATGCATCTATGAAACCTATGGGTAACCGTTTAAAGAATACTCTAGCGGAATCCATTGATTATACTGAAGCTGAGGCTACGCGTGATATAGAAAGTATGTTTAATTCCGTAAACGTACCATTTACAGAAGTGGCTGCTGACACGGAAAATATGGGTACAGTGGATAATGATAATTTCAACAAAAAAAATGCTTCATTTAGTGTTGCTGATGAGTTACTTAAGTTTAAAAATTTATTAGATATGGGTGCTATTACACAAGAAGAATTTGATTTGAAAAAGAAACAATTGTTAAATGGGGATAACTAAATTATATAATAGGATATAGAATTATCTATCTACTTTAATTTAATATGCCTGATTTTGTTCGCGAATATTTTTAGTAAATAAAATCAAAGGAAATGCTATTGTATCCTTAATTGAATAAGCACCTACTTCTACAAGTATAGCTTTAGTTCGACCATGAGCTTGATTTGGCTTCTTTCCATGTATCAAAGATTGTAGCAACAGAGATTGTCCGCTGTATGAGTTCCTATTCTTACGATTCTATCAAACTCGCCATATTTCCCGCCATTTTCAAACATAATATAAATTCCATTAGTAAATGGGATATCTCCAATCGTCTTGTAATCCATTCTGGGCATTTGATTGAAAAACTGATGCAAAGCTTTACATAAATTAGTAGCAACAAATACTCACAATAATCATTACCTGCTAAAATAATAAACTCATCCTTAGCAAGAGAGAATATGTTAATTTTTTAAAACTAATCTTTTGACTTTCCCTTCATTTGTTACTAAAAATTTTGCTTTGTTACTTGTAAATTTATAATTATCCAATTTGAAAATAACAGGCAATTCATTAATACTGTATTGTTTTGATAAAACCACCTTAGTTCCCTTTTTAAATACCATCAAATAATCTTCATCATTCAGCATTTCATTTTCTGCACTGTGAGTCATAATAAATCCGATAAATGTTTTAGCTGTTGTCCATTCTGTTCCTACCTTTTTATAAATTTCCGCTGGTGGATAGTATGGTGTAAATACATAGCACTCGTCCCAATCAAAATTTGTTAGTTTACTTATGTCTATCACAGAATTCGTAATAGAGACCTGTTTTAGCTTATTTTCTAAATTTGAAAACCCTTCATCTTTTGCTTTCATAGACTGGTATCTCGGTGTTCCAAATATACAGAATAATACTGTTACTATAAAAATCATTCCAATAATCGGCACTACTTTTTTGTTCTTTATCATTAACATACCTCCAAGTATCTCAAGATTAATTCACGACATCAAAGCATAATATCCCTATTTAATTATACAACATATCAATATAATTATTCAAATATTTAACATAATTATGTATAAATTGCTTCTCTAATTTAAAAATCTTTTAATTTTGTATCAGAATGAGACGTGTGTGACTGGACTAATAAATATTTGCTTTTTACAGTATCCTTCTGTGTTCTAAATGACTGTAACCATTTAAACCAGACCATGTAGTTAGCAAGATATTTTGTGGAAACACTATGAAATCCATACATCCATTCTTTTAGTTTGCTATGAAAAGCATTTATATGCTGTATATGGTATATACCTTCCTTATGCTTACCACGCTTAATCTGCTGTAGTTCGACATCTAAATTTTCGGCAAACTTAATATAATTCTTATGTGAATCAGTACATAGGGTTGAATTATCCTCAATCCTCGCTGTAAAGAGTCTTTCTAAATCTGTATGCTTCATTCTACCTTTACAGATTAACTCTGTCACAATATTTCCTACCCTATCAATCGCACATGTACGAAAACTTGCTGTTTTGATATACCTCTTTTTCTCTTTTCATGTGGACTACTCATACTGCCCTTAACTCCACCAACATGACCAACACTCATATATACTCTGATAGCATCTAAAAACTTATTCCTCCAATAAAAAGATGTAGGTACACTAATCTCAACTATCTCTGCACATTTCCTTATGGAATAACCATTTATCATACATTTAGAATATAATATCCACTTTTTAATATCTTTCTTGCTATTGTAGCATGGTGAACGTGTAAAGTCAGTGAAGGTCTTTCGGTACTACCAAGTTCTTTTCCATAGACTTTGTAAGCTATATATATCCTTCAACCGAATCAATAGGAAGCTTGCTATCTCCAAGTTTTCCATTCATTGCATCTTCTTTTGAAGCCTTACCCCCATTTCGATTTAATATATGGATTGTTTCATATTCACTATATTAAATTTTTTTAATGCCACTTGTATCAATACTTTAATTAATTCGTCTAAAACCATATTTCTCCTTTAAATTATTATATTTTTATTCAAATTCTATTATAAAAGAACAACTTACCACCTATTGATACATCCTTGTGACCAGTCACCTTATCATCTTTAAACTCTACTATATATTTTTCTGAAAAATATTGAAATATAAACTTATCATCAACATATTCAAGTTGTCCTCTATAATCTTTTTCTTCAGTTTCAATATAAAAATCATTTAATAAAGGACTATAACCTATCCTTGTTGCTATCAATTTTTGCATTGGAGCATCTCCTTTATATTTCGCATTATTAGTCCATTACGCCTAATTTTTATGTAACGCAAACCACTAGTTCTTCTTCCTTTAATATCACCTAACTCTCAGAGCCTACTCTGCCTCTAAATGTTCAATGTCAGCTTTAGAAAACTCTTATACCTAAGACTCGGTTAATAGATAGAAATTTTTTAAGCCCAATATTCTCCTGAGGGGTTCCTATATATTGTACCTTAAACTCAGACTTAACCCCATAAATTTCATTAAACTTTCATAAACATAGTTATGTATGCTACAAAACTCAGTATAGCTATTAAATGTACTAAATAACAGAGGTCGTTACAAAAATAAGCAGAATGATTTTAATGTATTTTTATCTGTTTTTTTTTAAAAAGCTCTGTATAAATAAATAACGCATTGAAATAACTTAAAGGTTAGTTCAATGCGTTATTTTATGTCATTTCCCTGAAGGAACGTCAAGAAATTGGAGTGTAGTAAGAATTTGTTGTTGCTATATTTCTCCTACATCTAACAATATGCCACTATATAGTTTTTTAGAAATTCTATAATTGTTTTCTATTAACCCATCTAAATGTGGTTTTAATGTTTCAATTGCGCCTGATAATTTAGCAAATTTCAAAATACCCAAAAGCCCTGTAGGCTCTAACATTAAAGCTTCCGCTAAACTTCTTGCTGATTTGCAGGTGGTATTTTAGCTGATACTAATCCTTTTCCATTTTCATCAAACCATATATCACAAGCATCTCCATTATAAAGAGTTACCATAGC
Organism: uncultured Clostridium sp.; assembly: GCA_964467165.1. Classification (GTDB taxonomy): domain Bacteria; phylum Bacillota; class Clostridia; order Clostridiales; family Clostridiaceae; genus Clostridium_AD. Next base: position 58,425 of record CAYXOL010000020.1, on the reverse strand, counting down.
CTGACCGTCGCTAGCATTTAAATTTAATTTTTCTAAAATATTCACTAAACTCTTTTTAGTAGCTGGATATGACATCCCTCGTTCATTTTGCACTAATTTAAAATTTCCTTGGTATTTTAAAAAACATTCTATAAAATCATGTTCATCTTTGGTTAAATAGTCAAATTTACTAAGAGTAAAATCACCGTTTAACTCAAGGTCACAATTATCACAACTAGTAAACATACCTGGAATAAATTGTTTTATTATGCTACTTCAACGTCGCTACTTTCTGTAGTAACAATCTTAGCATCTTTCTTTCCAATTAAGTTACCATTAACTGTATGGAAAATGTTTTTTGCGATTACTAAATCCATAAGAGAATTTACCTGCGCTTATGTGACAGTTGGAACATCGTCTACTGCAGCAAGTTTTAAATTGCTCTTGGATTTAACTGCCATGTTAATCACTCATTTTGTTTTCATTGAATATATATGCCATTTTAAAGTTTTGTGCAGATTTTTTTAAAATAATTTATTTACATTAGAGTTCTTAGTTTTTTTAAGGCTTTTCTTTTTCTCCTTGAAAGTTCAAAGTAAGTTTTATTACTATCACAGGCTATTTCTCCCAGTGGCTGCTGCAAAATATAATATCTTTTTATTATTTCACTCTCTAAAGGCTCAAGCCTGTCAATCATAGCATATAATTTTTTTACTTCTTCATGGGCAATTACTTCATCCTCTAAGGTAAATTCATAATCTCCTGCAGTATCAAAATCTAGCATTTCATTGTTTGGGACTTCTCTAAAATGTTTTATTTCTCCTTTTAAAAGGGCTTTGAAGTTCATTTTTATAGAAGTTATACAGTAGCCGTAAAAACTGTTACTACCTAGCTTATACATGGCTATGGCCTTTATAACCGAAAGATACCCATGCTGAACTAAATCCTCTAGTTCATAACCTGGAATGTGATACCTTGAAGCTTCCTTGAATATAAGATATTTAAATTTTCCTGTTATTTCTTCTATAGCTCCTACATCTTTATTTTTAGCCTTTCCAACTAATTTTTCCGTAATAAAACACCGCCCTTTTTATTTTTTATATAGTGTATCTTCAGTATCGGTAAGCCCTAATAATCGCCTTTCTAGGGCATCAAAATCGTAACTTCTTTGCTCATAGTCGCAGAAACCACCTTTTTTCACATTATGATTTGTGCCGCTGCTCTTTTTACTTGCCCATTGTTTTTGATAAACTTTTACTTCCTGGGCAGTTTTTATGCCGCTGCTAATCCAGTTATCCAGTATTTTAGTAATATACTGCATGGTTTTAGCGTTATAATTCACAGCCTCTTCTATTGCCATGATAATAACCTCACTACTTACATGCTCTGTAAAATCTAATATTTTTTCATATTCAAAAGGTGTAATAGCATGTACATTTTCTTCAAATATTCTAATTATATTTTTTAACCCCTCATAATCAGCAGGGGAAGAATTGTTTTTATCTTTTATTACATTTTCTGATACTTCTTCTTTATTACTTATTATTTCTTGCTTTTTATTTATTATTTCTTCTTTATTACTTCTTATTCTATTACTTGGTAGCCCCTTATAAGGGGCTTGTAATTGCCTACTAAGTGATTTATTAATGATAAATTCACTTAATTCCTGATTTTCTTCATTTTCCATAGAAACACTACTAACTTCTTCTGGTGTATTTGTGAAAATCACTTCAGAGTTCATATCTAAAGTACTACTCAAAGGTAACTTGTCCACTTTTTCTAAGGATGGCTCTGTAAAAACCTCAGAACAAACTTCCCAGATAATAAGATTTCCAAAGATTCTTTCTACATCTAGTTGGGCTTCCTTACATTTTTTAAACAGTATTTTAAGGAAATCTTTATGTTTAATTTTACTAAGTTCGCGATGTACGCATTTAATTGCATTTATATTATTAGGAGCATTGTATTTCACCCAATTTATAACCATAAGCTCTTTTGTTTCTTCGCAATATAATATCTTATTATAATCACAGAACCTTTTAATTAGCTTCTCTACAGTATCCCTATTGTATCCTGTTTCTGTTTCTATAATTCTTTTTGATATTTCATAAATACCACACTGTGTTGTTTTACTATTTGATATAAGATACAAATAAAAATATTTTTCCTCCGGAGTAAGTTCGAGAACAAAGCTATCACTCCAAAATTCTGTATAAAGCTGTCTATATTTAGCCATTATTGTTCCTTCCTCTCTATATTATAAATTACTCTCGATATTGAATATGAATATGAATATGGATATGGATATGGATATGGATATGGATACTAATTTTAAATCTGTTGTTGCACATTTGGGACTTTAGAATTAAAAAAAATTTCACTTGGATTTTCAATATTCAATATATTAGTTATCCCTTTTGCCTCTTTGATAGTTAAACATGATCTATTATTAAGTTTTGCATTTAATGCTTGTACTGATATACCTAACTTTTGAGCTAACTTCTCTTGAGTAATACCCTGCTCAACCATTTTACCCTTTAATTTATTTATATTCATACCGCTCTCCTGTTCTCTTGTATTTTTATTACATATATGGAATAATATTATTATATTACCGCATATATGCTACTGTCAACCCAAATATGCAACTTTTTTTAAGTTTTCAAAATATTTCGTTGCATTCATGGTATTAAATGGTATAATATTGCTATGTAGGGAGGTTTTTTTGTGGAAGAAAGAGAAACTAATGAAATAATAAAGAGAATTAAAGAGATAAGAATTAGACAAAATTTATCTTATCAAGACCTAGCATACAAAACCGGTATAAGTAAATCTACATTACAACGTTATGAAACTGGATTTATTAAAAATTTACCTATTGATAAGCTAGAAATTTTAGCTAATGCATTAAATACTACGCCTAGCTATTTAATGGGTTGGGAAAAAGACTCTACTGATTCCTCTTTAGAATACAAAACCATAAAAACCCCTGAGGATGCCATGACATTCATATTAAAGCAGCCAATGTTAATGGCTTATGGTGGATATGATATAAAGAAAATGAGACGTGATGAATTAGTTGATTTTGCCAACGAACTTTTGAGACAATTAGAGTTAATTAGCTATAAGTATAAGAAATAAATACCATTAAAGGGGATGGACTGATTGACAAAAAATGATATTGTTGCGACTGCTATCAAATTTAAAGAAATTTATAAGACAAACAATCCCTTTGAGATAGCAAAAATATTAAATATAAACTGTAACTTTGTTTCTTTTAGAAAAAATGCGGTGCAAGCCTATATACTGAAACCTTATGAAGATATTCCACCTTGCATATTTATAAATTCCAATTTCAATGAAAGATCCCAAAAAATTTTTTGTGCACATGAGTTAGGACACGCTGTTTTACATAAGAATGCTGCTAATCATTTTGATGGTGATTCATTATCGAATTCAAATGAGTATGAAGCTAATCTATTTGCTGTTGCTTTATTATTTGATTCTAATTTATTTAAACTGCATATAGAAAGCATGGATAACTATATACTGAAGTATATCTTAGATTTCAACGTTAATTATTCTTAAACTTAGTCTAATTGTATTTTAACCACAAAAAAACTACCGAAATTTACAGAAATATATTTCGGTAGTTTTTTTGCCTTTCTTTAGGTGGCTATCCAGACCCCATAGAAGAAACTGAAAACAGTTTCTTCTGTTCACATGCTGAGCTTGCTTCTATTCAAATATTTCTTTTAATGATATATTTAGCCCCTGAAAGATATCAGATTTAATTGCTTCATCATAGTGGTAGCCTTCAACTTTTGAGGGCATTTCATTTTCAAACCTATAACATATTGCATTTTTATTAACAGGATTTAATATCCAATATTCTTCTACTCCGGCTCTTAAATACAAATCTAACTTAGTTACATAATCATGACTACTTTTTGAAGGCGAAACAACTTCAATTACTAAGGTTGGTATTCCTTTATATTTATTATCTATTATTTTATCCTTATCACATACTACAAGAATATCAGGTTGAACTATATTTTTATTTTTATTCTTATCAACAAAAGTTACATCCAGTGGAGCTACAAACGGTGTACATTCTTTACCTTTAAAATAATTTTTCAAAGCAAAAAACATATTTCCTACTATATTCTGGTGCTAAATTGAAGATGAACCCATCATATATACTTTACCATCTACAAACTCACATCTATCCTCATAAGATATTTTCAAAAATTCCTCATAAGTGTAGGTTTTTTCTTCATATGCTAGCAATATCAACACACCTCCATCTCTATTATTTAATAGCTACCATTTTTTTAGTTGGTGGCTACTGTACTATTACACTCCTCATTTATCAATGATAAAAATTTTACTCTTAACTTACTTTAATTAACTATTATTATAACACTATTCCGCATGAGGTTTCCATATATTGTCGTATCATTCTACATCAAAACCATTTATTTTACAAAATATTAAAATACCACCCGGAACCAGTATAGAAAAAAAGAACTGCCTCCTAAGTGACACTTCTCTAAACTTTTATTCTGTTCTTCCAGCTAAGTTCATGTTCTCATTTCGACACCTTCCGAGTCACCCTCAGGGGTATTTGCGAAGGAGGAACGACTGAGTTTGATATTGGCAACCTGTGTCTATAGTGAGTTAATAGTTCCTCTGTAGTCAGAGATATATCTAGAATTATTCCGTCATGCATTCTGCACAACACTTCTAAAAAGAGCTAGTAAAATCTGTCCGCATACGCTTCCATATTTTACAATGGTGTCGCATCTTAAGCCTAATAAATGTTAAAAAAAACAAACTTCACAATAAACATTCCTACTCAACTTATTCTCATTTAAATCTTAATCAAACAGTTCATTCTAGCCATATCTCTGCATTATTACCTTTTTTTAGGTGGCTTTCCAGACCCCATAGAAGAAACTGGAAACAGTTTCTTCTTACTATTTTTCCCAAGTCACAGTTACCCTAGTGGGGTTCAAATCGACCCACTTGCTAAAAAAACAAGGGTACTTGTGTTATTTTACACAGGGTATCCTTGTTTATATTTGCTAGTTTCGTCTTGACTTAATATATATATCAATATCTTCCACAATATAGTCCTGCCCTGTAGAATGAAGCACATCATAAACGGATTTGATATAGCCGAACACATTATAGTCATTAAAAATGACCAGTGCAGCTTTACCGGTGATATAATGCGCCTGCTTATAGCTTTCAAGGCAAAATACTGTAAAATCAATGGTTCTGTCCATGACCTCTCACCTCACACCTGCGGAAATGTTATGTTTCCGCTATTTCTTTCTTCCAAAAAAAGTTCGAATAATTTTTCCGTGCTGTACTGCCAAACCTTTGTTTCTTCTTGCTCTAGCATTTCATACAGATGAGAAGAATAAAGGTTTGTAACACCATCCTTATCTGATAAACTCAATTCATCCATGATTTTTTCTACAAGAGCAGAACATATAATGGGAAACACAGCATCAAATTTACTTTTCTCCATTACTTTCCCCTCCCAAATCTTCATAATGATCGAATACGCAAAACTCCAACGATCTCTCCGTATGGAATAGTATCTGATTAAAAAGTTTCTCTATTTTTAATCGTTTTAGGGCTTCTTCTTTATTGAGCACACCAGTTTCAAAAAGTTTTACAGTCAAATATACATTATCATCAGCAACAGGACCGATTACAATATCATATTCTTCTGGAATTTCTTTCCCTTTGCGATTTACAGTGATAAAATCCAGCCATTTTTCATCAGCAGATATAAATTCTATAATGTTAAGTTGCTTTTTTGATTTTTCTATATCAAGATTATATACTGATAAAAACTATTTACCTGTATTGTTTCTTAAACTAACTTTTTCTGCCCAGCGATTCGCTTGTTCTTTATTGCTTGTGGTATAAAAGCTACGCCAAAATCAATCAGACGATTACTTTGCAAAATTTCAGGTTTTTCCACAATAATATTACTGCCGTGATAGATATTCACTGTAATCGCCCCAATATCTTTAAGATTATTTTCTGCTCTTTTATAAGTGCTGATAGCATGTTTTTATCAAACAACAACGTCCAGTTATTGTTTCGTCCCCCGAAGTCGTTACAAATGTTAAAAACGCAGTGAACAACTTTTACTTGCTATTTTACTTGCTAATTACTTTCCACTCTGGATCACCTCTTTTTGCGTAGACATTTATATATAAAATTTCTTCTTAACAAACTTGATTTTCTCTTTAATATTTATATAATTATAGCATAAATCCCTTCAATAAATTAAAGTTATTTATGCTAATTAAGATTTATCTATTTATATAATATTCTATTGCTTCTGATTTCTTCTTAGCCATAGTTCTTTCTCCATTCATTTTACCATAGCTATAATTATTTACACTTTTTTTATCTTTAATCATTTGATTATTTAATTTTTTCCAAGTCACAGTTACCTAACCCTCGCAAAACAAGTACCAATAACTACTACTTTAGCCACTGATACTCATTCTAAATTTCAACTAATTCATTTACCCGATCCTCAATCCTTATAATTGTTCCACATATGCTTAAATCATTCTAAAGTTCTTCTTAATTTTTTTTACCACTCTACTTTAAGAAGAACATTTAAACTCATACATGCCTTTAATAGAGCCATTTTCAAATATTATATTAACTACTTAATCTTAAAACACTTCTAAAATTCTTCTTACCTGTCTCTAAAGTTCTTCTTAATTTTTAATTTAACATCCAGCCAGGTTTATTATCTGATCCGCCATTCTTTATTGATTTATCATTCTGGCTTAGGTCATAATCAGGTAGAGGAAAATACCTTTGCATTTGCAATATAAATATTTTTTTAATACCACTTCCAATAGTATCAATCATATTTAAATTAACCATGGCATTAGCTAAAAATTGATTTCTATAATATTCTTGTGGTGCATCCTGTTCAATTACAGTTTCAATAGTTTTAGGGATAAAATTACCTACATTTGTGAAAATTAGTTCTTCAGGCTTTTCTATTACATTAATTCTACTATTTAACGAATAATCCTGGTGAGCGATGCAATTATGAATTACTTCTCTTATTACATAAGGTTCATATTGAGTGATTTCAGTAGGAAACAATGTATTTTCTGTTAAATACCTATATTTAAGATTTCGAATTTTTGAATAAACTGCATCCACATTAAGTAGTAACGGTGGTCCGAAATGCTCATAATCTTTTTCAATATTATTTTCATCTTTTAGTATCCAGGTAATTTTAGCTTTATCTAAATCTGCTAAAGTTGTATCACTACGAATATGAGCGGACCAATCTTCCATTTTTGGCTGACTTCTTATTAATTCAATTTCATGAATATTAAGTGCACCTATGGAACTAGCATCTCTACCATAATAATGACCTTCCCAGGCTATAGGAATTCCTTTCGGTGCCGCCGGTTTTTAAGTATTGTGATTTTAAAAAGTCATTATGATAGTTTTCAGATAAAATTTCACTAAAATAATACTCCACTCTTGCTAAATTCATTTCATCAAGGCATAGAAAATAGGGCTTATCAATGTTCTTCATGGCTTCATAGGCGGCATCAATAATAATCCCTGGTATAAACTTATTTTCAATATTTCTGTAGCCTAATAGATACTGGATTTCTACAGCTTTATAATTATCACTTAACCATTTTAACTCTACTTCTTTACTTGATAATTTAACACTAGGGATATTTAACCCATTATTAGCTCCTGACTTTATACCATTAGTGCCATTTCCCATCTCACTCTTGAATGTTTTTGCATATGTCATAATCGAATCAAATGGATTAGGAACACCACCTATGTCACCATACCCTGCCCAATTAAAGCAAATTTTGCTAGTAATACTTGCTTCCATCAATTAAAAATTCATTGCTTCATTCATGATGATACAGCAATACAAGCAATCGTAAAGATAATGTTCATGGCATTCAATATATTTAGGTCTTTCTTATTTAAACGATTGAAGATGTTTAAAGAAGAATTTAAAAATAAGAAAGCAACAATATCATGGTTCATTCAGAAAATGCTTATCGAACTAACCAGTGTATTGTTGCTTCTAAGATTAGAAATAATTGATATAGATTTCTTTGATATACCAATTAATATTTAATTCGAAATTTATTTCACTCCGAAATCAAATAATTATTCACTAATAAATTTGTAGTAAAAGAAATCTTGTTCTACAAATTATACTGGGGTGGGAGAAAAATAATCTTTAGGGCTTGTTTTTTTGCATATAGCTAAAACATTAAAAACTCGTATTCCATAATTTACATATAATGTGGTTCGTACTATTTAAATAGCTTGCTACTGAAAGCTATCTGCGGAACCTCTGGAGGGTATTTGTGAACGAAGTGAGCTCGCTATAAGTAAATAATAGAAATATAATTTTTAAAATTCATTACCTTTTATTAAATAACATTTTTATATATCATTTAAATACTCTACCTCTTCTTTAGTCATATTAGTAAGTTTGGTAAGAATGAGGCATTGGCACAATATTAATTCAGCTCTATCGCATTCTTCATTATTTTCTATAGTATCTAAGGATTTAAGTGCTTCTTTAATTTTTGAAAATATTAAATCCATAGTGTCTTTCTTTTCTTTTACAAAATCTCTAAATATTTCATTATCTTCTCTCAATTTTTTTCTCCCTCATTTTTATTTGTTTTTTAATCGTATCAGAGCTTTTCAACTAAGCTTATTCTCGAGTTTACTGCATCAATACTTTATTACAAATTAATTATGTCTTTACATAATTTTTTATATCTATTGAGCATTTTTCTTTTTTTAGCTTCTAGTTTTTCACCTTCATCAATGGTCTTAAATAATCTTATTGACCTTAAATCCTTTGCCATATGTGCAACATAATAATTATTTAAGTCATAATTAAAAATATTTTTTGTTGATTTAATCTTAACAAGGTATTCATTATATTTAGAATTTAATATTTTCAAACTTATAAATGGCAAATCAATTTTTAGTTTTTCAGTATCTAGTAATAAACCTTTCCTACTAAAATAGTATTTTTCAATAATAGATTTTAACCAATCCTTAGCCACCTTATCATCTTTAAACTCTACTATATATTTTTCTGAAAAATATTGAAATATAAACTTATCATCAACATATTCAAGTTGTCCTCTATAATCTTTTTCTTCAGTTTCAATATAAAAATCATTTAATAAAGGACTATAACCTATCCTTGTTGCTATCAATTTTTGCATTGGAGCATCTCCTTTATATTTCGCATTATTAGTCCATTACGCCTAATTTTTATGTAACGCAAACCACTAGTTCTTCTTCCTTTAATATCACCTAACTCTCAGAGCCTACTCTGCCTCTAAGTGTTCAATGTCAGCTTTAGAAAACTCTTATACCTAGGACTCAGTTAATAGATAGAAATTTTTTAAGCCCAATATTCTCCTGAGGGTTTCCTATATATACACCCTTAAGAAACTTAAATAAACCCATTTGCTTTGTTTATGAATTAACAAGCCATTTTTCCTCACTGGGTCCATTTCAAAAATAAGAATCTTCATCAACCTCCCAATGATCGATCAAAATTAATAATATTACACATATTATTAAACTCTTAATTCTTATATATCTACTATATATTGTACCTTAAATTCAGACTTAATCCCATAAATTTCATTAAACTTTCATAAAAATAGTTATGTATCTACAAAACTATGTATAGCTATTAAATGTACTAAATAGCAGAGGTCGTTACAAAAATAAGCAGAATGATTTTAATGTATTTTATCTGCTTTTTTTAAAAAAGCTCTGTGTAAATAAATAACGCATTGAAATAACTTAAAGGTTATTTCAATGCGTTATTTTATCTAATAAAAAAGGTCTTTCCTTAATATTGTTCGTATGTTTTAAGTTTACAATCGTATGTGAGATATGTCTTACTTCCATCAGCATTAGCTATTGTAATTTCATACTCTAAAAATTGGAGTGTAGTGAGAATTTATTGTTGCTATATTTCTCCTACCTCTAACAATATGCCACTATATAGTTTTTTAGAAATTCTATAATTATTTTCTATTAACCCATCTAAATGTGGTTTTAATGTTTCAATTGTACCTGATAATTTAGCAAATTTCAAAATACCCAAAAGCCCTGTAGGCTCTAACATTAAAGCTTCCGCTAAACTTCTTGCTGATTTTTCATAATTAGTAAATAATCCAAATTTAGTTCTTTAGCTCCTGCTATTACTTCTAATTCACCTCTATGCAACTTTCCCATAAATCTATTCACAAACAATTCATCTTTTACATGATAGATTTTAATAAACCCTTTTTCTATAGCATCATTTAATTCTTCTGTCCCTACTCTTTTATTCCTTTGACTTTTAACAACTCATTATAAACTGCTTCTGGAATAAGTACTTCTTGAAAAATAGTCCAAAGCAAATCTAATTTACCTATTCCAGATAAACCAATGATATGACTTGAATTACATATTACAGTGCTTAATTTTTTTATGTTCATCTATTGTCCTATCTCCCTTAACATTTTTTTTATAACCAAGTCATCTTGTTTTTTATGCTCATCAGTATATTCCCCCCAAGGAATTCCTTGTTCTCCGAGTACATACATGAAATCTAAAAGTGATAACCCTGATAATTCTGCTGCTCTTTCTAACGTTACTGTTTTACTGGTAAATAAATTCATTGCAAAAGCTAACCTAACCTTTTGGTCTATAGAATCACCAGAAATTTTATCTAAAAATGGAATAAACTCTTCTGGTAAAGTCACTTCAAATGTAGCTGGTTGTGTATTCACATTAACACCTCACTTTAAATCACTCTTATTATATCACCTTTTTTATTTTTAAACATATTTTCAATATTATTTTCATCTTCGAGTATACAGGTAATATAAAGTAAGCATTCTTTGTTATCCTTCAGGTATCAACTTTATATTATCTAATTGGACACCCACTCCCAATATTAATTATCCTCCCCATTACCTCCCTAGTGCTTCTATTAAATTCCCCCACACTAACCTCATACAAATTCCCATTGCACTCTACATGAATTTTCTCATCTTTTATAGTTACCCTGATTCCTTCTATAGAAAACCCCTCAATACTGCTATCATTATTTATGGTTTTTTCAATTTCAGTTTCTGTTAAAAAACTTATCCTCTTAAGCTCTTTCCATAATCTATATTCTTCTTTAGATTTTATGCAAAGCTCCGTAACTATTGATGCGTTATTAAGTAAGTATTCAGTAGTATAAATTACCCTTAACACCTGATAGCCTTTCACCTCCATTTTCCTATGAAGTTGCTGCCATTCTTCTACTTTAAAAACATAATAGTCCTCCTGGGAGTCACTTGGAATTTCCACTATCTTATTTCTTTTCACAACTTTTATATCTACTATCTTTCCATAATAAGTTATGCCAGCTTCACCTGCAAATTGTTTCTTTGACTGAGCTAAGGCTACGAATCCAATACTATGCTCTGCTAGATTTATGTTGCTGCACTTGGTGTGATAGAAGTTCCCTTTGAGATTAATTTGGAGCTGCTCTTTATTTCTTAAAGATCCCATAAGAACTGTTCTCTCATTAAAGTACTCATCTTTAATATAATTCTCTTTTCCTATAGACTCCAGTGATCTTTCAAAGCTAGAATAAGATGATTCATTTATTAACTTATCTATAACAACAGAGATTGTCCGCTTCACTACCAATCCCTGTAAGGTGCCTGTCATCTTTCAAAAATTGGAAATGAATTTTCAATTTTTGTTGCTTTAAGTTAATACCTTCCTCTTGTCTTAAATCCATAAATTTTCTTCAGTCTTTGCAGCATTTCAAAAACTACAGGGCACACATTAGCAAAATTAACTATATTAAGTAAACTGAATAATCTTTCTGGCTTATTTGTAAATGGATACTCTATACATCCTTCTGGTTTACACTTTTCAATCTCACAAGCACCATTTTCAGTTAGAAAGCAGCATGGCTTACCTTTTAGATCATATCCATTGATAGTCTCATCTATATACTTATCCATAAATTCTTTCTTTGTTATCTTAATTAACTTAGAAGCTTGCTCTATTTCATTTTCTTCAAAGGTTATTGAATACTCTTTGCAGCAATTTCTACATTTACTACAATCATATACTTTGAATAATTCATTATGCAACTGCAAAAATTGTTTATCTAATTCATCTGAATCTGCATGATTTTTTAAATATGTACGAAATTTATAATTCTCTCTTTCAACCTTTTCAAATTCTTCTTTTATTTTTGATGGTTCTATCACAATATCTTCTCCTCTACTATTTTCTACAACATCTTTTGTACTTACTACCACTTCACAAGTACACGAATTGTTCCTCCTATTTTAAAACTTCAAATTCCGCTTTAAATGCTCTCTTTCTGGAATGATTTTTTATATAATGCTCTATTAAATCCATTTTAGCTCCATAATTACCATTTGACTCCATTGTTTCACCTAGTTCAGATATTAGTACCGCTGCTTTGTAATAGCTTCCCCTAAAGCCTCCACCTACAACTGCATCAGTTCTTTTATCAACCTCTGAGTGTAACCAAGTTATATACTTTTCATATTGTTCACTTGTTATTTTAATTTTGTCCTTCCAGATAAAAAAACGTTCAGCGAAACTTTTATCATCATCATTTGAATAATTTAGCCTATATTTTAAGTCTTCTATTAATTTTTCACCTGCTTTGGAAACGCTATGGCTTTGGTTTAAATATAGAATAAATAATGGTACAAATATACCCTTAATATTATTACTCCAACCTAAATAAGTTTTATCTTTCTTACATTCTTCATAAATATACTCTAATTCTCCATTAAAGAAACAAAGTATTTTTTTATATTCCAGTGAAATATTATTAATTTTCATTTGATTGTTAATATTATGAAAATCCACAAATGATTTTCCAGGTAATATTCGTATTTTCATAGTGTTAATATCCATTATATTCTCATAATTTTCAGCTTCAAAAAGTCTTAAATAATTGTTTAGTATTGACTCCGAATGAAAAGCTGCTTTATAGCATTTCCAAACAACATCTGTGTGTCCTAGTTCTTTTGCAGCCTTTGCAGTTAACTCTGCCACCTTTCCTCTAATAATTAACTCTTCATTCAATAAACTAATTGCTTCTAATCCTATTTTTTCACATTCAGTAGCTTTGCTTTCATCAGTTAAGTATTTACATGTTTTTAAGTACAAAATAGGATGCTTTTGTACCATTTCTCTAGCTGTAGCACATAACATTTCTATGCCCCCTTGAAGCATACATGCCTCAAAAAGAAAGTTTCCTGCTAAGTCTCCATCTTCACGCTTCAAAAAAACAATCCATTCTTCTAAAAATACGGCTATTCCTACTAATTCTTCTGGTCCTATAGTAAAAAACTCTTCTAACTTTATATCTTTTGAAATATTCAATTTGATATAACTATAAATTGCCTGCACCCTCTCTTTTCCATTAGAAGTTTGATATTTTGCATATAGTAGGTTAAGAACTATTTTCTTCAAATTTAAAGAAACCAAGTTTTCATCAACTAATTCTTCGAGCCCTAATTCCATTGTCTCTTCTGAGTCACTATCATATGCTTGAAATACCATATCTAAAAGCAGATTGTATAAAACTGAAGCTTTTTCATATTCCTTTTGATATAGTAGGTCTTCAGTTACTTGAAATGCAGAAGTTAGCTTTTTTCCTATTTCATAAGTATCATAATACTCATAGGAATCATCTCTCCAATAATTCTCACCGTATACTTCTGAATAACTACATTCAAAATGAATATCTCCATTTTGTATTTTTTCACACCACTCTTGTATTTCTTTGATATCATGTATAATCTCACCATTGTTATTTTCAGCATTTAGCGAATTTAAAAATTTACATCTTTCATCTTCTTGAATTGTACGTGCTAAGTTATGAATCCACTTTTCCTTCTCACTCTCAGGCATAGAAGCAAGTTTTTCATCCACGGCTTTGATAAACTCATTATAATTCATTTATATTACTCCTTCTTACTATATCTATTATTTTTCTTTTATACAAAGATTTAGGTAAAATTCCTATTATTCAATGGATTTAGTTGAAGATAAAATCTTATTCTCGTCATTTATTTTTAATTGTAACAAATTATTAATAATACCAATAGTCTTTTCAGCCATAATTATTAGTCCTTTTAAAAAATATTTAATCGATATAAAGTACTGCCACTCACGTGGCAAGTGGCAAAAGTGACAAGCTCCAGCGTATTGGGTGTTATCCACAGCACTTAAGAAAGCTGTTTCCTATATAGTGACGAAAAAAATCACGAAAAATTTATATTTCCATAAACTTCAGTAGTTCTCACCTCTGGCTACTGCATTTGCTTTTCGACACATTTTGCTTTCTCCTAGGGGTGTTATCGTGGCCTTAGCTGAGCTTTCTACCGGATTTTATACTTAGGATACTCCTACAATACCATTATACCGTTGCAAGTTACTTGCTAATTGACCTAATACTATAATTAATATTCTAAAAAGGTCATCATACCTATTATAAACGAAGCTACCGAAATACATAAATATATTTCGGTAGCTCGTTTATTAACTTTCATTAAGTTTTTTGTATTTATGAGACACCTTGCAAAAACTGGAAACAATTTTTTCTTGCTAATTGAACTACTCGAAATTTTCGAGTAGTTGCTGCTAGTGCAAAATATTGAATATAATATTTAATCATTTTTCCTTATTACCTGTACCCAAATATTTTTTAATATATTTATCAAAATCAGATTGTATTGGTTGCATTTTATTGTATTCGTTATATTCTTCCACTGCTTTTTTATCTGCTTCTGCTTTTGAAATTCTACCATTATCTTCAAGTATTTTATATTCATTGAATTCTAGAAATTTAACCACACTATTTGCAAATTGCTCCATTGTGAATGTTTCCCTATTATCAATAATATTTTCAATATAATCAAAGAAAGCCGATATTGTTCTTTCCAATTTTTTTATCTCTTTCTCCGTTAAATAATTTTTCGCTATTTTAACGTCAGAAATTAGAATCCTTCCTTCTGGACTATTTTTCCATGTTGATAACCCCATATGAGGCTCATCTTTATTTGCTTTATAATAAATAATTTCAGCAGCTGTTTTACCAGCTATTGCATAATGAAATTTATTTTGGACTGTAGCATAAAACACTTTTGTAACTTCAGATTTAGGGTCATAATTAATACTACATTCAGCAAATATATCAGTAATCTGTTGATATATCCTTCTCTCACTTGCACGTATAGAACGAATTATTTCAAGAAGTTCCTTAAAATAGTCATTACCAAATAGTCTCTCACTTTGTTTTAATCTTTCATCATCTAAAGCAAACCCTTTGACAATATATTCTTTCAAAACCTTCGTTGCCCATATTCTAAACTGAGTTGCTCTCCTTGAATTAACTCTATATCCAACTGCTATAATCATATCTAAATTATAAAAAACAACATCTCTTGCAACATCTCTATTTCCTTCTTTTTGAACTACTCGAAAATATCACTTAACGACAAAAAACTACCGAAATATATTCAGTAGTTTTAGCAACAAGAAATTCGAAATGAAATAGACAACTTATGTTTGCAAATCCTCCTTAAAGTTATTTATATAGTCATATTGCGCACTGACAGGCACCGTAGTACATCATCATCTAAACATATAGCAAATCCATTTTCAATAAACCAGCCTTCTTTCTTAAACCTTTCCATTAATCCACTCTCATCACGGTCAGTTAATAGAAATTCATCTAAGCTTTCACAATAAGCCTTATTCCCCCACAGCCCTTCATCATCACTTAACCTACAAGATAGCTCATAGTAGTTATTAACATATAAATAATAATTACAATGGCGTTCATTAATAATAATATCTTCAACTATGGAAAATTCACAATTTACCATAGTGAAAATTGCATTTAACACCCTATGACTTTCATTTATATCTAAATCCATATCTTCTTTTATTTTATTTAATAATCTATTAGTTTCTTTATGCTCATATATTTTAATATCATAATCATCTTTTATTCTAAATTCTGAATAGGAATCTTTATAATTTGTAGATAACTTATAACAGAAAATCTTATCAAATGATGTTTCCACCAAATCCCTGTTTTGACTCATTAAATTATAAAATGCCTCTTTTTCATTTTTTCCATTAGAAATTCCTATAACCTGTAAATTTTCTATATCTGGCACATCTGATTCTGAATTTGGCATAAATGTGTATCCTTCATCGGTTAAAAATATATAGTTATCCATACTATTCTCCTCGTCTTTAAATAATTGATCCGATCTTATCATAAAAGTATATATGGATCAACTGCTGGTTTTAAAAACTATTATGTGTTCTTACATTTCTATGTTAATACTCCGAACCTTATATTACTCAATCGGGTATACCCCTCCCAATACTAAATATCCTCCCCATTACCTCCCTAGGCCTTCTATTAAATTCCCCCACACTAAACTCATAGGAATTCCCATTGCACTCTACATGAATTTTCTCATCTTTTATAGCTACCCTGATTCCTTCTATAGAAAACCCCTCAATACTGCTATCATTATTTATGGTTTTTTCAATTTCAGTTTCTGTTAAAAAACTTATCCTCTTAAGCTCTTTCCATAATCTATATTCTTCTTTAGATTTTATGCAAAGCTCCGTAACTATTGATGCGTTATTAAGTAAGTATTCAGTAGTATAAATTACCCTTAACACCTGATAGCCTTTCACCTCCATTTTCCTATGAAGTTGCTGCCATTCTTCTACTTTAAAAACATAATAGTCCTCCTGGGAGTCACTTGGAATTTCCACTATCGCATTTCTTTTCATAACTTTTATATCGACTATCTTGCCATAATAAGTTATGCCAGCTTCACCTGCAAATTGTCTCTTTGACTGAGCTAAGGCTACAAACCTAATATTATGCTCTGCTAGATTTATGTTGCTGCACTTAGTGTGATAAAAGTTTCCTTTTAGATTAATTTGGAGTTGCTTTTTATTTCTTAAAGAACCCACAAGAACTGTTCTATCCTTAAAGTACTCATCTTTAATATAATTCTCTTTTCCTATAGGCAGAGGTGATCTTTCAACGCTAGAGTAAGATGATTCATTTATTAACTTATCTAAAAACTCCTCCATGAGTCCTGTAGCTGATGGCAAAAATGGAGTTATTATAGGTCTCTGTTTTCTTATTCTTATAAACTATGGCATCTCTATATCTATGCATAGTATTTATATCCTCTTCCTTAGGCCCAATTCCACCGTAACTTTTCTGATATTCCTCTGATGTGTCTATCTTATACTTTGCATCAAATATAAATTCATAGGCTGCATCGCAACCTAGTATATGTATAGACAATATATTATCCGGTTTTTGTGTTACTGTTTTACTACCAACAGATCTAGAATCTAAGTTACTAGACTTTCTAGATTTAATGGAGTTATAACTGACCTTAAAGGTTTCACTTGTTTTTAAGTTTTCATACACTAATGTAGAGGTTACGCCTTTTTTAAGTGAAACAAATATTCCCGCTGTGTTAATAGTTAAAAAATCGGAACTTACTAGCTTGTACCGCTTTCTAAGTAGGGAGTTTATCTTTATAAAGCACCAGTACTCATACAGTAGACTAAGTTCCTTCATTGATAAAGAGCATATATTGCTATTAATGCTTAGTCCTTTCTGAAGCATTAAATAATATTTGTAAATTTCTCTATAGCCACTGGCCATATTAAAAACTAAGGATATAGACGTGTTTCTATAATCACTTTCTACATCCTTTAAAAATGAAGTTTTTAGTTTAGTGTTTATTGATTTCTTCATGGTGTTTAATTTCTTTATAATATCCTCATTCACTTTCCAAGGCACCGCTGCATATGTTCTTATAAAATTATCTATTTTTTCAATTATCTTTAGTAGCATAAACTTTAGAAATCTATTTTCCTTTGTGTCTAAGCTTACTTTCTTTGTTACCTGGAGTGCAACAGTGGGTATACATCTTCCATCTATATTCTTTAATAAATGCGGTCTTTTCTCTAGCCATTTTATAGTATCCATACTTGTATTCTTTAGGCTTTGGTATTTACATACCTTGCTATCCACTATTAACCCATGATGAGGCTTTGATAAAACTATATTAATGGATTTCATTAGGTTTTCATAAACAAAGCTCAATATGCTGTAAAACTCAGTATAGCTATTAGATCTTTTGTTGTTTATCTCTGAACCTAGATAGGTTCTACTTAAAAACCCATAGGCCAAATTATATATCTCTTCGTTAACATCCTTAAGAATCGCCTCATAATCTTCTTTATAATCAATCTTACTAGGTAATACCTCTATAATTATTTTCATATGAGTATGTCCATTAACATTTACATATAGATCAGAATAACCTATATCACCTCTAAAGTTAATTATTCCACTTACGATATTTCCGCCCCTACCTGTGGGTGTTACTTTATTTCTTATATTAGGATTTTCATGATAAAATTCTATGGTAGTTTTATTTTTTCTTTCAATTACTATTTCATAATTACTATATTCCTTAAAACAAAGACACTTATAAATGTCATCCACACGTTCTTTACCTTCTACAATAATAGTAAGTGATTTTGACTCACCATAGGTGGTAGCGTCTTTATTCCCTTTATTGAAAAATAAACTTCTTCCGTTTCTACAAATAATAGCTCCGAATTATTGCCAGAAGGTTGTGAATCCATCTCTTAAGAACCTCCTGATCATATACATGATTTTTTCACTGCTTAATATATATTCGCTACTTTCGCATTGGCTTTCCATAATTCTCACCTGCGCATCTTCTATGTATCCATCATTTTTGTATTTGGTACTATTTAAATTGTTAAATAGCTCAACTAATATATCTAAAATTTCGCCACCACTACCACCTATTTTAGGCAATATCTTTTGAAGCAAGGAATAATCCATGGCTTTATTAAAGGAGAATAACCCATTGGTAGCAGCATAGATAACATAAAATACTATTTCGTCCCGTACCCTGTAGGCAACATGCTGTTGGTACTTTTCAAGTATGTTATTTATTTCAATTAATTTATCTATAACTTTAATTGCTATTTCTTTTTCATCCTTGCATTCAGATATTTTTAAATACTGTGATTTTAAAAAGTCATTATGATAGTTTTTAGATAAAATTTCACCAAGCTCTACTTGTTCGAAATTGTATTTTAAGTCTACCTTATTAAATTCAATGGTACTCGCTCTATCTAGTACTTTTTTACTAAAAGTGAAGGTAGTCTCGTCCATATTTACCGTGCCAATTATATATAGGTTCTGTGGAATATAAACATCTCCATATTTATCATAGGCCCTTTCATCTTTTCCAAATTGAGCCTTACTTAATAATTTTTGAGTGATAATTTCTTCATCCTTTATATTTCTTGTTTCCATAGATGATAAAATATCACTAAAGTAATACTCCACTCTTGCTAAATTCATTTCATCAAGACATAGAAAATAGGGCTTATCAATGTTCTTCATGGCCTCATAGGCAGCATCAATAATAATCCCTGGCACAAACTTATTTTCAATATTTCTGTAGCCTAATAGATCTGTTGCATCAGACCAATCTGGCCTAACAGGTATCAACTTAAATCTTTGATTATCCCTATTAGCACCAACAGCCTGGGCAAACAATTCTACTATTTTACTCTTTCCAGTGCCTGAAATTCCTGAAAGAATAACAAAGGGTTTAGTTTTTAAGCTAAGATAGAAATTGGTAATTAGATCTTTTGAATAATAAAAACCTTTACTTGTAATGTAGTTATGAATATATATAATTTCTGCATTAATATTATTTATTGATACAAATTCATTGTCTAACTCATCTTCTAAAATAACTTCATCATCTAATTCCTCCTCTTCTGGTGCACTTTTTGATTTAGGAATTAGATCCAGTAT
Source organism: uncultured Clostridium sp. (assembly GCA_964467165.1). GTDB lineage: Bacteria > Bacillota > Clostridia > Clostridiales > Clostridiaceae > Clostridium_AD. The sequence continues at coordinate 38,393 of CAYXOL010000020.1, read as the reverse complement.
AAACGTATCTATTTTATCACCTTTATAGAAATCAATATATTCTTGGTATTCTTCTGGAATTGTTATTTAAAACAATTAGAGAAAGCCTACTTCATAGTTTTTTCTATGAAGTAGGCTTTTATAGTTACAAATATTTAATCTTCATTCAATATTTTAACACGGTGGTTTCATAAAACATTTTTTTGCACATTCTGTCGAGATTCGCCAACATAATTCCATTAAAAATTCATCATAATTATTCTCCAAAATGCTTAGTACATTCTAATGATTAATAAAATCGGGGTAATAACTCTTGCAATAAATTAAATAATATTATCATTAATAAAAATTACTTGCTTAAATATTTCTTCAAGTACATCTACAACAATACTATTACCTGCCATTCTAATTAGTTTATCTCGTGTAAAGAACTTATGATTACTTTTAACAAAAAAATCGTTATCCATTAATAATTGAAAATCTTTCTCATCAAACCCCATTAGTAAAAAACATTCCCTTGGGGTAAGATTTCTGTACGGCGCTTTATCATCAGAAGTCCCTATATACCTTAACAATCCTGAATTAGGATTTCTATCTTGCTTAGTAGTGATAGTGTTAACAGCTTCGTAGCTTGTATTTTGCCCATCAAATAATTTCAGATTTTCTTTGTAAATCTTTTGTCTAGATGGTGTATAGTTTGGATTACTAATATCTGCCTCATATTTATATTGTAAGTTAGTGTAATCTAACCTAAAAAAACTTTGTAAGGATTGAAGCAATTTAGGTTGTCGTTCTTCAAGATTGTTTTCCTCTAAATATTCTTTTAACCGCTCAATACCAACACTATCTACACAATATACACTTAACATATAAGTTCTAATTCTTTTTTGTGGTATGCCAAAATTTGCTGAGTTCAAAGTATATACTTCATTTGTATAACCTATATCCTCAAGATAGTCTTGCCACTCTTTGAAGTTGTGTCTATGAGTATTTGATAAAATATTGCTTACATTTTCCATCAAAAGAAATTTGGGAAGTCTTTTCCCAAGTGCTACGTATTCTTTAAGAATTCTTTCCACTTCCCACAACATACCGGAACGGTTATTTGCTTCTCTATCAATTCCGCTCGTGTTGCCATGCCATGAACCACAAATTGATAAATCTTGACATGGAAAAGAATAGGTCAACAAATCAATATCATCAGGTAAATTAATTGCCTTTACGTCCGTTATACTAACAAAATTATTAGTACGATCAATAGCGGCTAAAAACCTTCTCAAAGCTTCAGTTGACATTGTCTTGAGAGTATTTACCAGTAAAGGCTTTTTCCCATCATAACTTATAGTATATTTCATTAATCTTTCAATTAATTCGTTTTTGTCAAATTCCATATATCTTTCCAAATTTTGAGGACCATTATGAATTATATCATATGCATAAGTTGCATTTATATCCCACTCGACTGTTGCTACAATTTGATGTTCTGCATTTATATTTTTAAGTGCTTTTGCTTGACTTCCTATACCGCTGAATGTTTCAATTACTCTTAGCATATAATAATTTCTCCTATGTTTTAACTATTTGGGTAGCTTTCTAATCATATTTTTTCAAGACCTTTAAGAATTCTTATATATTGCTTTTCTAATGAAAATTTACCACTTCCCATATTTACTGCGTAGTTAACAAATTCAATATCAGGCTTTCCTAGTAGATTGCTATATTTTTTTTTATAACGATAGACTTTTCTTAAAGTGCCTTTCACAATACATCTTTTATTATATCATTTTTTTCTGTATTTCGTGCATGTATTTATTCTACTCCTTATCAAATTATATTGAATTATTCTTATTCACATTATGGCAAATATCCGGTAATTATAGTACATTAAATCCAAACTAATATCCACTTGCAATATTGATTTCATAACAATCATATTAGCATATTGTTACCATCCAACTTTTCTCTATTTACACAAACAACTTTATCTATTTTAATAACAAAATTAATTTTATCTTCATTAGTAATTTTAAACCTTACAGGATTTACATTACCATTTGTATCGATGCAAGATATTACTTCTATAGGCTTTGCTAATATTTTTACAACATCAACTCTCAAACATATGTTCTCACTAATTATATTATACAACATTTTGCGAAAGTTAATAGGGGTAATTTTACCCAAGAACTTTAAAACTTTAAAAAACTAAAGTTAGATTACCTAACATCAGGATTTTAATAATCCAATTACAAGGTACATTTTGAAGTATTATTATGCTTGAAACACTTTGTATTTAATCCAATTAATCTTAGAAAAACAATCAGTTATATACTCTTATCTATTCACAATTATACCAAAATACCATTATATAACAATAATAGAACGCATTTTTTATCTTACTACATCTGTTGTTCTAATACATTTCCATCAAAGTTTTCTTTTATTAAGGCCACTATTCCCGTTATTCAAATTATTCAAATTATTCAAATTAACAAGTATTTCCATTTACCCAATTTTTAAGAGTTCTTAAAATTGCTTTAGTCAACACCCCCTACCAAATCACCAATGTTTACCAATACCTTTGCTTTAATTCTTATCCCTCGAAAAGTTTTACTATCTTTATTATTTCACTATACTTATCCACTAATTAGAATTGTAATGGCATTCCTTCCAAAACCATTCTGCTTCTGGCATTTATTATTACTTTTGATTGTTTATCACTTGGTACTTTTCCTGTTATTTCAATGTTCATAGCCATTTTCAATAATGATAATTCCATATCAGATAATAATCTACGTTCCTTGCCCCAATCCATCACTTGCCCCCAATAATCCTTTCCTGCTCTTAGTATAAGTTTTATATCATCTAATTCATTTTCAACTTTACGATTGGACTTTGCCTCTTTTATCTCTTCATTAATGCTTGATGTCGATACAAGTGAATTCAAAAATGAATCTCTAATTGTCCAAGATTCCTTTTGAGCTCTTTCCCAACAAAGTTCCTTTTTACACCATTCTGTAACATTTTCTGTCTCTCTTGGCCCAGTAATATAATGGTACACCTCTGTACAAAGTACCTTCAATTGTTCGTCTAGCTCAGGATATACACATTGGAAATTCCAGATTTTTATAAAATCAACAGAATATCCTTTGTTGTTTTTTCTAACATAGTCAAAAATGATTGACATTGCATACGCAATAATATTTGCTTTATATGAGCGTTTTTCTTTATACCAATCTGTATTCTTAATAATATCATCAGTACGTTTAAATGCTATTGCTAATGCAACTATTCTTTTAAAATAATAAGCATTAAATTCTGAATCTGATTTTTTCCATTGAGGAATTACTTTTTCTTTAAATTGCTTAACAATTGCTTGTCCGCCTTTACTCACCGTATGTGGATCACCCTCATATATTCCCATATATTTAGCAAGTTCTACCGCCTTTATAACTTGCTCAGAAGGATAACGTGTTTCATACTGCTTGATTTGTGATGAATGCGGTTTAAATTTCATTTTACCTTGACTATATTGTCCTCTAGTTCTCTCATAAAACCAGAATTGTTGATATTGATTTCCGTTAATAGCCGGGGCCGGTGTTTTTCTTGAATATTCCTCCATTCGAATATGGAACGGATGATTTGAAAAGAAATCTGAAGCATCAACTTTATTTTGTGAATTTGAGTATTCAGAAATCTTTGGAATTATTTTTTCAGACATTTCATGTTCTAAAACTGATATTTTCATTGGAACAAATAAATTTCTGATGTTTATACTATCATCCTTTTTAGCAGATAATAATGTGCTAGCAATAGAAGCTGTCGTCTGCCCACCATTAACTATCTGTAAATCCTTAATTCGTGTAATTATCAACCCATTTTCCGTCATTTTACTATCAAGTTCTGTTGCTGTAGCTGCTATTCCATTATTGTATGCAAAAAACATTTCAGGATAATTCTTTATTGTGCTTTGAATACTTTTATTAACTTTTCCTCTCATACTTAAAAATGAACGAACATTTCCTTCAAGCAAACGTGCTCCATAATCAAGATATACTTTGTTTAATATCTCTCCTGGAACCACTGCCAAATATGAAGTATAACTTATCAAATTAGATACTTCATTATCTTCATCAATCTCGTTACTCTTAATTATATCAATGTCTGCTTTTACATTATTGTATTGAACAGCTTTTACACACGGAATGCCTTCATACTCCATATCAGAAAATACAATATCAATGCTTTCTTTTTTTGTTTTCGAGCTCACGATATCAAATATTCTAGTAATATCCCATACATTTAACTCTACAGTCTTACCTGAAACTTCTGTATCTTTAATGTTTTTCAATTTTTGTTTATTAAATGCATCAGTCAATATGTAAAATCTGAATTTTGTTATTTCATCAATATTTTCATAGAGATACTTAGCAAACTCAAATGCCATTGTACTTTCTTCCATCTTTGTATACATTCGATTTTCTACAGCTTCCTCCACAAAATATCTAATTCTTTTAAATAGTCTTTCAATAACATCTTTTGTCATGGAGTCATCCGCATGTATTCCCCTATATTCAGAAATCATAATACAACAACTTCCATCCGTTTCTTCAATCGCATAACCGTCAATCTGTATTGTTCTATTTCGACTTCCAGCAGATTCATAATAACTCTCAACAAAATCATCGAATTCCTCTGCATCGGTCAAAATGTTAGTTACATTACTCAAGAATTCTGTTTCATGATTCGTACTATTAGCTTCTGCTGCCAATCCAATATCCTCTAGCATAACTTCTCTATACTCATTGACATCCATTAACTATCACTCCCTTAATTCAGATATACCATCTATCATAATGGTATATTTTACATTTCCAACTTCACTAAACAATTCTTTTCTTCTTATTCTTGGAAACTTATCATTTACTAAATATTGTTGGGTGCCCTTATGTAAAAACTGATATTTATCGTATTCTTCATCATACACATAACCAACATTACTAAGTTTTTGATTAAACAAATTCAAATCATCTAAGTCTATTAGCTTTCCAATTACTTCAAATACAATACTATTCAAATCAATTGTATCATTTGTTACGGAATTTGCATTTTCTAATCTTATAATAACCAAATGACCTTCATGTTCAGATTCGAGTTGTTCAAGAGAATTGATCATCACTTGAATTGCATTCTCATTTACAGATTTGATTTCATACCAAGTATCATTGATTTCAAAATCTTTATGCCCGTACAATGGGCCCATCCAACTACTTATTGCAATATTGGAAAGATAACTAACAAGAAAATGCTCTTTCAAAAATAGCAATTCGCCGACTAATCCCTTAATTTCACCCTCATCTAAAGCAGTTGTTAGTCTTTTGCTAAACATCTGTTTCCAGTATTTCCATCTTGTTATAGCATTTGCATTTGCATTTTCTCGTCCAATGCTTTCGCAACTTGAAATAATGTCCTTGCAGAACATTAAAAACAATGACTGATAGGACTCGTCCAACAGTTCAAATGCCAAGGCTATCTTCCCATCTACACGAGGTTTTGAAGATACTTTTATAACTTTTGTTGATTTAACTTGTATTTCTTTCCCACTTTCTACAATAACTAAAGACATCATTCCATCTTCATTGTATCCAACATAAAAATTAACTTTGAATGCACTATCAAGTCTTTGGTATGTGTTATGTTGTTTTCCAACTTTAAACTTCTCTATCAAATTCATTATTCCTCATCTCCAAAATCTAATTCCTCATCAAATATTCGCTGAGCTGCAACTTTATTAATCACATACTTTGCGTATTTAGTTGCTTGATTTGATAATGTTGGAATTCCAATTCCGAGTCCTATCATCGGTATATTTTTATAACGCTCTTTTATCTCTTCGTGGTATTCATTACCTTCATTTTTACAATCTTTTAATTCTATCATATAAATAGTCAAGAGTGCATTCCTCTTCACATTTATGAAATACTCTTTCTGGCTAACAGTTTCTGCCCTGCTCTCAACAGAATCTATCAGTTCTTTACTCAAACCAAATTTAGCATCTCCAGTTGAACCCAACCGCCTTTTGCTCCCAGACATTTTGATAATCCTACCATTGTTTTCTATTGAATATGATCTTCTTGGATAATTATAAGAGCAATTATCATTTATATCAAATTTTACTGATGAACCACCAGTAACGAATTCAATATCCCATTTTTTTAGTTCATCGCCAGCATAATCCTTAATAAATTTTGCAATACTATTAACGTTAAACTGTTCGTTTTTCGGTGAAATATTAAATTCTTCAATAAAATCTAAAATATTTCTAAACGGAACATCCATATATCCATAGATTTTCCCCTGCTGTACTAGTTCATTACCATCTTCTAATAACTGCTTATTCCATCTTTTGAAAAGATTTAAGTTTTCATTATTCTTTTGCTCATCAGCATATAATTCCGGAGTTTCAATTGTTACTCCGCTTAAGCTAATCGTGCACTCCATGCTAGAGGCACTTCTCATTTTATTTCTAGCAGTTACTAAAAGAGTATTAATATCTGAACGTACGCGTAATCCAAAATCTAATGGTGTTAAGTCAGTATCCTCATACCTTTTTATTTCTTCACGGAGTTCATCTGTTGCAATACTTATATGTTTATACCATTCAACGCTTCCATCTGACATCCAAATTCTACATAAATCATCATAACCTTTTCTATATCCGAACCATCTTCCCATTTGCATTAAAGTATCATACATCTTCGAATTTCTATAAAAGTAACTTATTACCAGCCCTTCTAATGTTAATCCTCTTGATAAGCTTAGTCCACCAACTGCAATTAAACGCAATCCATTTTTTTCATAGTCATCATAATTCAGATTTTGGCCACTTCTCTGATTTACTGTTGCTACTTTTATTCCTGCACAAGCCTGGTATAGTAGTGGTTGTAATTCATCCCATGTGATATTTGTATTACTGTATATTTGTTGAAAAGTATCTGATAATTTCATAATATATTTATCATGTAATGCTTTATCCTTTGGTAATCTACAGTAAAGACGGCAAGCTCCTTGAATATTCTTCAAATATGTATTTATATGATCTGCCACTTGATCCTGGACACCTGTAAAACGGCTCACATTTATTAGCATTGACCTATGAGTGTTGTTTTCTCCACGATAATCCTCAATACCATTTGCCAATACAAAAGTTGCAACAGCAGTCTCCATATCTTCCGGTATTTCGCTCACATAAAATCCTGCTTTATGCTTTAATGGAATACATAATTCAACGCTTCCTTTGACTTGTGGATTATCTTCGATTTCTACAAGCATATAGTTCGCTACCGCACCATCTTGGAATATATTTCTTGCACCAATATAATTGCTAGGCGCACTAAGAGAGTATATATAATCCTTAGGGAATAAATCTTCTGATATCATTTCATCAAGATTTTCAGGATCAATAAAAATATTGGCAAAAGGTGTAGCTGTAAACCCTACATAACTTGATTTTGTAAACATTTTTAATAATTCTCTTATTTGTGTATTAATGGCAGTAGGATCTCGATCCTCAGAATTTGTATTTACAGATGCATTATCAGCTTCATCATCTATTACCAGCAAAGACTGCTCTATCTGTTTCTCGCCATTCTGATTGAAGGTTTTAAGCCATTTATTCATTCTTTTCAATATTGCAACATTCTTCTTTACCACAAAAATTACTGGTCCATTAATAGCTCTTAGATCGAATCCAAGATTTCTTGCATTCTGTGTCTTAAAATCATCCGAAGTTGATGTAAGTACCATCGGTCTAAGTGATGGATTGTATTTTCCAACACCAATTATCTGACCGTCTTCCCGTTGTTTCATCATTGCTTCGCTATCCGCCCCTACAAAACCTTCATCTATTCTCTGTTGAGTTTGTCTTCGAAGCTTTTCTATCGTTCCAGTAAGCAATACAATTACTTTATATTCAGAATCTACTGCTTTGCAAATTAGGCCTATATAATTTGCAGTTTTACCTGATTGTACATCTCCTATAATCAATCCCCTACGCTTATAACTAATATTTCTCTTAGGATCACCAAGCAAATCTACCTGTGTATCCAAAATATCATCTATTGAGTTAACTACCTTAGTTGAAAATCCTTTATCTTTCAGAAGATATTTCTTATATCTTTCCCAATATTTCATCTCTAATGAGGCCTTTCTGTTTAAGAACCATCTATCATGGTACTTTTCTTCAATAAGAACGCCCTTATCAAGTTTAATTGAGAATTCTGACTTTATGATATTTTTGACTTCATCCAGTTCACCTTCAGTTAATAGCGAAAATGTTGGAATCCCAGAAAGCTCCTTTATTCTTGCATCAATTTCGTGTTCGGTAATTACAGTGGTATCAACAATAAAAGTAATAATCATATCATGAAATATTTTCTGTATGCCATTCATAATCTTTAATCTCCCCCTTAATTCGCTCTCTAATTTCTTCATACTTACAATATGGTTCTACATTGATAAATGCTTCGCAATATGCTTTTAATGGCAAGTTATTCTTTCTTATGTAGTCAATCTGAACCTTTAAATCTTCCCATACCCTTTCTATTTCTAAATTGATTTTTTCCTCAACTTTTCCTTTAGCTGCATCCAGATATAAAGTGTTAACTGGAAAAGAATCCTCTATTGTTTTCAATGCAGACTCAAGCATTTTCTTCTGTTGACCTGAAAGTGCCTCTTCTAAAAGCCTTATCTGCGGTATATTTCTATTAATATTATACTCATATCCGTCTCTTACCTCTAACCGTTCCCAAATATAATCAAAATCATCTTTTTTATTTACCTTCCTTCCTCTAAAAGCATGTACTGTTTCACTGCTCAATACAGATTCATAAACAGCGCTATACATATTTTTCTTAATTATATCAGGAAGTGTTGCCATACTTTTTTTAATGTCTATATTCCACATATAATCTAATGAATTAGGAATATCTACCATAACCCGAGCTAGTTTATTTAACTCATCTTTTCTTTCAAGTCTGAACCACGTGGCCCAGATTATCAAACGTTTATTTCGATATACATAGAAGCCTTGTTCATTTTTAAGTCTTTCCTTACCACCTACTTTGTCTAAATCACTTTGCGATAATTTTGACAAGTGTGGCAAAATATATGGTTTTAGCGTTATTTTTTCATCATTAATATAAAAACTATTTTCTCTTTTTATTTGTGTAGATTTATTTCCCGTCAAAAAAGGGTCCCTTGCCCTTACCTTTTCACTATTCACTTTTAGAACTAATTCACTTACAAGAAAACGATGAAATACTAGCGCCAAGTGATTTATCATATCATCAAGAGATTTGTTAAAGGTCATTTGAATGTCATTTGTAGACTCTTTTATTCTGTCAAATTCATATAGTAAAATGTATGTCCCCGTATTCATTGCAAATAATTTGTCAATGCATGGATATTGTTGTATCTCTGATAGATCAAATCCTTTTAGTATCCATGCTCCCTTTTCCATAACATAATCTAAGTCCCACGAATATCCATTAACTTGCCCATCGTTTTTACTAATAACCACCAATTTTCGGCATTGTGATAAAGATGCTGACTTAAGTCCCAGTCCAAATCGTCCTAAATCATCTTTGCTTCGTATTTCTAATGGATTTTTACTTCCGTATCGCATTGCCTCTTGCAACTCGTAATCATTCATTCCACAACCATCATCCAATATTATCAGTTTCGGGTTATCGCTAGGTTCAGCAATTATTTCAATATTTTTTGCATTAGCACTTATACTGTTATCAATCAAATCTGCAATTGCTGTTGGAAATGAATAACCCAAAGATCTCATAGATTCAATCAACGATGGTGCAAATGGTATACATTCTTTTTCAAACATAATTCAATATCATCCTTTCATTAATTTAATAATAAGTTGTAATTTCTTTTCCAGAAATATAATATCACATAGCATGTCCATACTTACAAACCATTTTTCATTAATCTTATCCCAAAACCCACTCCAGCACAACTCCCCCATCAAATCCACCACGTTTCTCTTTTTTCTGCTTCATCTTCTCAAACAACTCTTCTTCTGTATACCCAAAATAACTGGCGAGTTCAACCAATACCTCGAGCACGTCCGCTAATCTCTCTAATTTATTATCTTCCAAATGTTCATTAACTTCTTCCAAAAGCTTTGCTTTCGGTATTTTTTTATACTCGTCAGTCTTCACTATATGTGTAACACAAACCTTTTGCCGCTTTTATCTATTACTTGAGGAATTAAATTCCTGACTAATTTTTTATATCCTTTTATTTTTTATTTAACCTTCCTCTCTATATTATAAATTACTCTTTCTTTCGCAATTTTGTACCAGCTCTATTTATTATAATACTCCCTGAACCTTTCCCTACACCTTTTCATAGCCACTAAGCTTCTTCCTCACATTACCATTAAACTCTACATACTCAATATCTCTAGATTTTCTCATAAATCTCATATCTTCGAATCTCTTAAAAGCATTAGATAATATGTTTGTTTTTACATCTTTTCTATCAATTACATAATTATTATAAATACACTTTTTCTTCTCACCCACAATCCCTCTCTTTTTCCTATCCTCATAAAAATCTATAAAATAATCTACAATATCTTCTATTAATACCTTCCCTTTTTCATCAACTTTCTCAAACAGCTTGGCTACTTCCTCTGTATGAAACACTTAAGCACAGAAAACTACAGTCTTTTTTTCTTTCACATATTGTATATAAGCATCCACCAAAAAATTATTTTTCTCTGGTACATTGTGAATTACCACATTTAGTGGCACCTTTGTGACAAGCGGCAAGCTCCTATTCTTATCCATATTTACCCATCTTCAAAATTTTACATTTTACTTTTTAAAATTACATCAATCTACTCTATCACATTTCCCTTGCTAAATTTGGGGAATGCTGTCACATTTGAAATTAAAAGCTAATAAATTCTTTTACCACCGCCTATGCTATAATAAAATCATCCAATTACAAAAGGAGGTCCCCTACAATGAAAATCTACAACAAATTAGTCCGCGACAAAATCCCTGAAATCATTGAAGCCACAGGCAAAAACTTTGATATTCACACTGCTAAAAAAGAAGAACTACTTCCCTTACTTGAAACAAAATTAAACGAAGAAGTATCCGAATACCTGGAAGATAAAAACCTAGAAGAACTTGCTGATGTGATGGAAGTTTTATTTAGCCTTGCTGGTGCTCTTGGATATTCTGAGGAAGATTTAATTAACAAAAGAAATGAAAAAAAAGAAGCCAGAGGCGGCTTTGAAAAAGGCATAGTCCTTGAAAAAGTTTACGACTAGACAAAACCCTCCATAGCATTTGTCTATGGAGGGTTAATTCATCATATTTATTTTTCTAACTTCTCAAGTCTTTCCTTGTAAAATCTTCTGGTCCTATAATCAATAATATCTTTAAACTGAGCTACAAATACAGCATTTTCATTAAGTTCACCTAAATCATCATTTAAACAAAAATATAGTTTATCTCTGTAAAAGAAATCTTTTGCAGAATTTAAAAATGCCTTTATTGGATTTTCTGCAATTCTTAGATAATCTTTTTTATTAAAGCTCTTATAGTCTTTAGTTGAACCATGCCTCAAAAGATCTACTGCATTAGACGGTTTATTATAAAATTCTCTAAAGCTTTGGAAAATGCTCTCTTCTTCTATTTTTAAATTTACATTGCCATTATTATAAAAAGCTAAAAGTAATGGCATTTTGTAAGTCTTGGTCATGGAGGTTTTTTCAATGTTATTTAAGAATCCATAAGCCTTGGTATTTAAAAATAACTTCTCTTCTTCTAAAAGTTCATTTATTTTATTTAAAAATCCTAAATAATCATTAAAGATATTTAATTCTCCTCTGGATCTTATTACATTGTAAAGATCATCATCCATATAAGTATACATTTGAAGCCTGCTGGGCCTAGTTTTTAAGTCTTCTTTTATTCTATTAAAATCCTCCGCTACTAGATCAAATATATTCTTTTGCTGCTCTACCATCTTCTTAAAAATATCAATTACTTGGAAGTCAAAGTCTACTATACAATCCTCAGGATATTCTTCTTCCTTAGGTAATCTGCCACCTTTAGCTTTATTTACAATGTCTTTTAAATCCCCACTCAAGAAGAATGGAATCAAATTCGCCTTTTTATAATTACCTATAAAGTCTAGTATATTTACATATTTCTTGTCTTTATACTTTCTTAGCCCTCTCCCAAGTTGCTGAAGAAAAACTGTAGGGGAGCATTGTTTTATAAATTTAATATAAATTATTATATTAATGTATCTAAAGCCAAGCCATATATGGTATAGACTATTTTGTTTATTATGAATTAACATAAACGAAACAAACATATTGATATTATAAATATTAGAAGTAAACTTAATGATATAGACGAAATACAAACACATTAGAAAGGCTATTTGAACAAAAATAATAAGTAAAGATAAATCGGCTATAAGAATTATTTCCTATAACCGATTTTTACTATTATTATAAATGTATAATTTTTCTTATATTTAAATAAATTTTAATTCATTTATTCAAATAGCTTTAAACCTGAATATTTCTATACATTTTTGTAATATATTCTATATACCCTTTAGCTGTAGTTATGGTTGTATCTATTGTTATATTCTTGTTTTTTAACATGGGTATTTCAGTAAATATCTTAGAACTGTTAGGAGATAAATCAATTGAGGCTCCAATTTCATCACACATATCTGCCATACTATTCTTAAAAATACTAAATACATTAAGTCTTTTTGCAAAATCAACTTCAACCCTTATTCTATCATCTATCCCACAATAGATATTAAGTATAATATCTGATGTTCCAGTACCTATTCTTATTATATTTTTTGTTAGGTCTTTATAACTATGTACTGCTAAATGCCAATAAACCTCTTCTCTTAACCCTTTCAAAATAGCCTTAGAAACATCATTTCCACACTGTTCATTATTAAGATGAAATATAAACTTTTTATCTGTATTTACAACTCTTGAAGTCACTTTAATACATTTACCAACAGTGGATTTATTATATATAAGTTTCTTTTTTTCGTTAAAACCAATATTTATATGGTTTTGTAATTTCAAAATCAGTTCCATTGGTATATATACAAAATATACCTTTATGTTATAAGAAGCTATTAATCTTTCAATATCCTTTATATCTTCATTCAAGAAATTTGGGGACATTAAGACTACCTGTGCAAAGTTATCTTTTCCAATAATCTCTAAAATGTTAATTAATTCTTTCCTATGAGTCACAAAATCTTTCACACAATTATCTCTTATGGAAACTTCTATAAATACCAGTGAACCTTCGTCTACTTCACCAATTAAGTCGACTCTAATTTTATTGTTATTAAGTCTAACTTGGGAATGAATATCTTTAATATTACTCCCAATTATATCTTTAAATATCTTCTTCTTATTTCTAAAAATTTCAACTATGTATCCCTCTTTATCACAATACTTTTTTATCCCCTGAATTTTCATATTCCTGCCTCAGCTCCTTTATAGTTCTTTTGCTCACTTCTAATTCAACTAATGCTTCACATATCTTCTCAAAACTTTGGTTTCCCATATTACGTTGGTCACTTCTATATCTGCATATTGATGAAGGGTGAATATTTGTAATTTTACTAAGCAATACATTACTTATTCTGGAATTAACCATTATCATGTCAAGAATCTGATTTGCTACCATCCTTTAATCATTCCTTTCAAAAAAATAATAAATGTTCGATTACCGCACTTTTATTATTTGCTATTTATCAAGATAAATACATTTATTAAATAGACAACTGTGATATATTATATTAACGATAGTATGTTATAATATATTCAAGAAAAATTCCGAAGTTGTTATGGGAGGTTTTCCTATTTGATTGATAAACAGGAGAATAATAATATTTAATTAGGTCATAAATATGAAATGCTATTATCCTTTTAATCATAAAAAAAAATACAAGGTGTGCGATTATCGAACGTCTTGATATTAGAGGGTGATTAGATGGGAAAAGATATTAGCAATATATTAGGACCCACAATTAAATTTTACAGAGAAAGAATGGGAATTACGCAAGGATGTCTTGCAGAACGTTTAAATAGTCAAGGTATAAATATAGATAGGACTATGATAGTAAAAATTGAAAGTCAGACAAGAGGGCTTTCTGATTATGAAATATATGCAATTGCTAAAGTTTTAAAAATAAAGCATAAGAATTTATTTAAGGAAATATCCAAATAGAAATAAAATTTCTATTTGGATATTTTTGTTTCGACCACTATTAAGTAAACTTTAAATTGTCTAATTTTATTTTTAATAATTATTAAAGTTCTAACGCTTTAATCGGTTATTGAGAATATCCATTACATTTTTCACAGCATTTTTATTTTCTGAATCCTTATCCTTATATTCATCAAGTTGTATAACCGTAGTATCATCATTGTCTTCATCAGGTTGATTTTCTGGCTCAGTATCGTGAACCACCAAAGAATCATTAAGGGTTACAAGATTACAATTAGCTAAAAGTATTTTTAGATTTTCTTCATCTAAACTTGTTACAAGACCTTGTCCTTTTAAATATGCTAACATAACTACTTTATCACTAAATTTTTTGAATTTTTTAAGTTTTGTATAATTTTCTGAAAGACCTTTATTAGTATTTCTAAGTTCGCTTGACTTCTCTTTAAGCTTTTTATTTTCATTTTCTAAGCTCTCTATTTTAGCCTCATACTTTAACTTAAAGGTTTCTAAATCCAAAACATTTAAATTAAGTTCTTCATATCTGTTTGCAAACTGCCTTAACACAATCTTAGTAGATTTAGGGTCATTTTTATATGTATCAAAAAATTTATCAGAATTAAAAGGAATAAATGTTTGTTTATCACTTGTTGTGTTAAATTCGTATAGGTTATTTGCGTCATCTATTATAGATTTAATATCTAAATTTCTATTGAAATGATAATATTTTATCCCCTCATATCCAAGCTCTTTTTCAGCATATTCAGCTATCTTTGTTGCCTTAACTTGACCATATACTTTGTTATTAGTAAAGTAACTATCAATTATACTTGATAACTTTTCAGTAGTAAAACGTTCTTTTCTCCCAAGCTTTTTGTTGGTCATAATCTAAATACCACCTTCTTTACTCGTGTTTTTCTACATTAATACCATTTATTACATAATCACAAATCATTTCTGATTTAGTTAATACTTTTGAATGTATTTTATTTAAAGACACATTATATAGGTCTTTAAAGTTCTTTATCTTCTTGTTATTAATAGCTAAGTACCTTAATGTCTCTATTTCAGCACTTATTTCAATAGATATTTTTTCTAATTCTTCACTTACAGTTGATAGTTTATCAGTATATGCTGAGAAGAATTTACATCTTCTATGATTCCCTCTAAGGAGTTTACAAGGCATAAAATCAGACTTATCATATGAACAATACCCATCATCCAACTCTATCAGATTGATATTTTCAGATAATCTTTTAGCTTTAACCACTCTATATCTTAAATTTCCATCTCCTTCGTTACCAAATAGACTTTCAAAGTCCATATCTAATATTTCATTTTTGAATTCTGAATTCTTTGAAAAGGCCATTTTTTTAGCAATTGAAACAGTATAACAATTTGTAAATACTTCTGCATGAGAATAGTAACTATATGAGGTGTGGATACTTTTATGTCCTGTAATCCTTTGAATAGTATTGGGTTCACACCCTGTATAAACCATGTTCATAATCGCAAAATGCCTTGTATCCATCAAAGTGATATTATTAATACAATTACTAAATATTGCTTCTGTACAATTAGTATAATCCTTTTGTTTTGGAACAATGTCTATGTTATGTTCACCATATACAATTTCGACTAAAAATCTTCTCAATAATTTATTAACTAAATTAGGGGAAAAATAGTCTACAGTATGTTTGTACATCGTATATGTGGCCTTATTTCTATTAAACTTAAAATAGCTCCTTGCAGATAACAAAAAGTCTCTCTCTATGGTATCTCCAACACCATCAGTATAATAATTTTCCATAGTATCGTAATCCGATACAAGGTTCTTATATTCATCTATTAAACCCTTTATTTCATCAGTAATCGGGTGAGTAGAAAGCTCATAAGTGGAGTTGAATTCATGTGTATATATTTTATTATGATTTCCTTTTATCTTACTCCTGTATACCTTTATATGCCATTTGCCATCTTTGAATAATAAACAATTTTTAGGAATTAAAGTAAACTCTCTACTTCTAAGTGGTAGTATAGTAGTTATTTCCCACCATAATATGAGTGGAAAGAACTTTTCTCTTGTATCATCTATTGAAGTTCTAATAAATTCCTTCATTATGTCGTTGAATTTGAACATAGTATTAAATGTCGGTAAGGCTCTTCTGCAAACATCAGATTCTCTTTTATCAGTCAAAAAGTCAATGTATGTTGTTCCTAATTCATCCAATAAGTCATCATTAAAAGATAATTCTTCATAATACATAAAGAATTCTAATATTAAAGGTGTGAAATCCATTAAGGTAAGATTATTTTTTAAATTTTCAGAGAGTTTTTTTGTGCTTGTAAACTCCGTTTGCACCATAAAATTTTTAAATGAATTAATAAAATGTCTTAGGGTGTCTGGTGAATATGAACTTAGTTGATACAAATAAAAGCTTTTTACTGCTAATATAAATTCTTCATATTTTGTAAATAATTTTTCGTTTTTTATCATCTTTTTAAAAAGAATTTCACTAAAGATAAATGATACTGTACGCTTATCTGCACCTGATTTCACTAACCACTTATCTTCATAAAACTCAGTGGTTTCATCAATTATTTTATTATTTTTGAACCCATTGAATATAGATATAACCTCAACCTCATTAGCTGTTGAGAATTCTATAATTGATGTCGCTATTATAGGGCTATCTCCAACATATTTTTTAACTGCAATCATTATTACCCCTTTCTAATTTTAAAAGAATTTTGTTTTCATTTTCTAATAAATTAAGACTATCAGCTATACTTTCTATATCCATAAATGTATCTATAATATCACTGCCTAAGACCTCTTGTGCTTCATATAATATTGGCATATAAGACTTGAATATTATATTACTATACATATAACGTTCATATTCGCTCCTACAGGACGCTAAAGATTTTATAGAATCCTGTATAAGCTCATTTAACTCATATAAGAAGTATGTTTCTCCAACTAACATAGGACATCCGCAACAGTAATCGGATTCTGGCATTAAACAAAGGCTATAACCTTTGTAATCTTCAAGAATACCTAATGAATCTTCTTTGTTGGTATCATCAATTTTACTATTCAACATAGCTTTTAAGAGACATCTTGTGTGATTATGTTTTGCAACAGTTTCTCCAAAAGCTAACTCTTTAAGTAGTTCTTTTATCCCTTCTGGCTCTGATAAAGTCATTTTAGTAATGAGATGAACAATAATTTCACGTTGAGTGAAAACGCCTTTAACAACTGATTCAGATTCGGCAGGGGATAAAGGTAATTCATTTATCAAATTTGTTTGAGTTTTTGAATCCATTTCCATAAAAGTCTTATCACATAAAGATAAAAACGTAAATTTAGCGAAACCAAAAGTTCCTCTTTCAAATAAGGTAGCCTCTATGGCTTCAATAGTATTATCAACATGTCGGGTTTCATATATTGGAGTTGTATTTGATATTCCTTGAACATTAACCACATGACCTCTCATAATAGATAATATATGTCCGCCAATACCATCTCCATTTTCTTCGCTGTAGTTAAGCGTATAGTTATTAAAGGCTTTATTTGCCCTAAGATTTGAAAACGGGGTATCTCCAATTATCTCCACGTATTTATCTCCAAACAATTTATAGTAATTTTTGTAATCTTGCACCCATGTTGTAATTACTGTATCGGTATTTTTTCTTGTATTTTTGTTATTTTTCTCAACTATTTGTCTATGAGCCTCACAAAGAGCTAATAATAAACCTGTACCCCTTGACATAAGACGACCTGCTTCAAATACTAACGACTGCTTATTTTTTTTTGCTCTTTTATTGAGAGAATCTACTTGTCTTTTTACTGAATCACATATTTTAATACCCATTTCTATAGTGAAAGTATTAGAAGGTTCTCTTAACCACTTAATAAAAGATTCTCCATCTTCAAAACCTATAATATTCAGGTCTGGTATAGGAATATTTGTTATGGATTCAGCTCTCCATATTGTAACATAATGTAAATACATGTATAGCCACACCATAGCACAGACTTTGAATTCTATAGCTTTATCCAGATATAATCTATCGTCTAAACTTTTATACAACAAAGCAAATAAGTTTATTAATTGAATCTGAGTGTAACTTTCAGAATTCCTTTTAGATAAAATCATATCTCCTCTACTTATAGAATAAGGTAGTTTATCTTTGATATTATACCTTTGTAATAAATGATTGTAAAAATTAATAAATTCTATCTTGACACTTTGAGTATAATTGTCATTATTATATAAAATGGATAGTATTCTGTTTGTGTCTTCAATAGAATAGTCAAGAAAATCTTTATTTAGCATGACTGATATAATCTCATATGTTTGAGATAAAGTAAGTGGAAGACCAGTATTATTATTATTCTCAAATCTTTCAAAAATAAAAGAACCATTAAAATCCTGTAATGTTTTTGATATAGACTGTTTATTATTTGAAATATTGGATATTAAAAGTCGATACTTTGCATATCTATTGGATTCATTCTGAACTTTGATTCTAAATTCAACCATATCTCTAATTTTATTTATCTCTATTTTATACACTAAATCAGAAGTACCCAAAGGGTGTTCATTGGCTTTAATAATTTGAACTTGTTCCTCTTTTAATAAGGTCTTTAATGCTAATTCGCCTATGTTACAGTTAAGTTGTTTAATTAGCTCAGGTATTGTTATAGTATTTTTTTCATAATCAACAAATAATTCAATATCTTTTCTAAGAAACCATACTATACCTTTCACTTTGTATTTAGTTGTGTATTTAGCTAATATAACTATAGGTATGAATTTTCTAAATAAAATTGAACTATCTTTGTAAGTAATATATTTACTCGTATCAATCATATTATTATCAGCATCTTCAAAATATTTTTTCAAAATAGAATCATGGTCTATTTTATAATAGTAATTTGTCTTACCAAATGGCTGTTCACTACTGTTAAGTATTCTAAATCCCATTTTATTTAAATTGGCTATTATGCTACATATATTTCTTATGTTTAAAGGGTTATATAATTTCTTTATTGGAACTATTTCTTTTTTTAGATTTAAGAATTTTTCAACATCTTCAACTTTGTGAAAAACTAATTTATCACTATAATAACAAGAAATTAGTTTTTTCAACTTATTACTTGGAGATTTTATTCCAAGAATATTACAAGCATAATTATGAGTATAATAGGTGATATCATCCGATAAATGTTTTAAATTATGCTTATTACTATTTTCAGAACGTCCTCCATTTTTAATTATATCTTCTCTACGTTTGTCTTCTATAATATTTAAGTCTTCCAAATAATACAAATGAGCATGACCAAATGGATGTGTTCCATCGTAAATAATTCTAAAACAATATTTTTCTAAAAATGCTTTAATAGGTTTACTACTCTTAATATTTAAAAAGGATGATAAATCTTTTATTGGTGCTAATTGCGACCTCCATGCTAATAATAGTTCTATATCTGCTTTTTTATAAAATATTTGTTTATCTTTCATATAAATGGGTATAAATTTACCTATTCCAAATTTATTATAGCGACCCACACCTATTAACTTACATGTATTAAAGTGGCTAATATAATTATCTATAGAATCCACATCGTTAAGTGGTTCAGATAGCATATTTTCTTTTAATTCAAACATTAATATTCCCCTTATAAAAACATTTAACTATACTTCGTTTAAATTATCTCCTGTAAACTTGTGATATGATTCCTCAAAACTATTTTGTAATTTATGGATATACTCAGTTCTATAAGCAGAATCTTTTAAGTAGGTTAATGCTGTATTTAAGTTTAAATCGCCTCTATACATTGCAAGAGTATGTGTATTTTCTCTTCTTGCTACATATTGAGTAAAAAAGAATCTTAAAGAGTGCGGTGTCATTTTATAGTTTAAAAGTAAATTAATATCCAGTGAAGCCTGATAATGCTTCTTATTCGCCATTTCCATAACTCTTTTAGTTAGCTTACGAACAAGATTATTAAATCTTTGAGCGTACCTATCTGTAGTCATTGCCTTTCCGTTATTACCTATAACTAAAGCACCATATTTATTATCATCATATCTTTGTTGCTGTAAAATAGCTTTATGGTCTCTATATAACTTGTCCAAATAGGGTAGAAACGCCTCATATACTAATTGAATTCTTAGTCTTTTGATTTTGCCAGTTCTTTTCCCGTCATCTCTGAGCATTAATTCATGTCTTAAATCAATAACAAAGTTTATAGACCTACCATATGGAGCAGTACGCATGATTCTTTGTTGAGCCATTTGACATACTTCTCCACGTCTAATCCCTGCGAAAGTCTGTAGTGCAATAGGAAAAGCCATCATTGGGTCATATTGCTTTGCAATTTCAATTAACTCATATGCCAAAAATTCACTTGGCTTTTCTAACCTTTGATTGGATGTTATATTAGGGAATTCTACCTTGAAAATAGGTTTTATAGTTTTTCTCTCAATATGCTTTATTCCTGTAGTAGTTCTACTTGTATAGGTTTTTGTTACAGATATAAATATACTTGGCTTTATGGTTTTAAGCTTATATATACGTTTTTTACTTAACCAATGATAAAATGATGTTAAACTACTTCTTGCTTTATCAATCGTACCATTGGATTTTGTAGTTGTGCCACCAACTCTGCCATATGCATATGAATCTAAAAACTCATTTCCTACTTCCACAGTTATATCATTAATAGATTCAATAGGAATATCTCTATCAAAAAAAATATAATTCAAAAATATAAGCATAATATTTCCATAATTATTTTTTTTAGTGTTAATACTTCTGTTTAAAAGCTCAGTTTCATAAAAAAAATCTGTATATTCGGAAACTTTAACCTCTAAAGTTTCTTGATTTTCCAACAGGAAAAAGTTATACCATTTAACGCTTTCATTTTTGAGTAGAGTATGTTCTCTTTGAACATATCTATATTGTGATGAATTAGCCATAATAAACGCTTTATCACTTAACACAACCATCTCCTCCTCATATAGCCTTTATTTCTTGTGCTAAAGTTACTCTCATAGCTAAACACATCTTTGATGGATTTACTGTCTTACTCTTTCTTCTTATCATATCGAAGTTTTAATTTTCTCGTGCATTTTATTACAAAAATGTATTGAAAAATTCAGCTTTAAAATCATTTCAATAAATAAAAAATTTCAGAACTTACAATTCCAAAGCCTTTTCTCTTTATCAGTTTAATCACTTCCTCTATCTTTAATTATTACATGATTATAATTATATTATATCTGAATCATGCAAATGTCAAATCTTGTATTATATAGTCAACAAAAGGAAATCCATGTTGTATTGTCAATGAGTTTATTAAGAATATGAAGTTTATTACAATTGAAAGCACATGATTTTTACATGAATAAGATGTTTAATATTAGGAAATGGTTTATTAAGAATTTCAAAATATGGAGTAAATATATGATAATATAACGATATAAACTCATAAAAATTAAAAATATATTTTTTATATGTGGCAAAAAACTGATTTTGGACGTGCAAAACCATGTAAATATTGATTTAAACAAAAAAAGAAACTTATATATAATAAATCCATTGTTAAAAGATGTATTAAAGTAGATTCAATAATTGTAAATACAGATAAACTGTTTATCTTTCCTTTTAACTAAGAAAAATGTGGAAATGATATTGCAAAGGCTATCTTGGAAGGGTTAAGAGAAAAAATATATTGGCATTTAGCAGTTACATAGGTATAAGGGCTTAACAAAAAATATCATAAAAATTGGTACTGGAACGTCAGATATTATTCTTAATATCTATTGTGGTATGGCTGATAAAATAAGGGTTGAATTAGATTTTGCAAAAAGACTTGATATATTTGGGATATTTAGGGATTATATGGCAGATATGTCTGATGAAATTGATAACTCAATAGATATATCCCCTAACAGTCCTCAGATATTTACCGAAGTACCCATGTTGAAAAAAAAAGCTTTAATAAATACCTAAAACTCAAATAACACAATAATACTAAAAATCGGTTATAGAAAATAATTCTTATAACCGATTTATCTTTATTTAGAGCTTAGCACCTAATTTTTACCTTAATGGATTACCCTTATAAATATTTATCAAATAATATAATAAGAATATTTTAATAAGTAATTTCATTTTAAAATAAATTGTTTATATTAGTATAATATAGCCTTATATTATCTTATTTTCAATATCATAAATATTCTACAATATCCAATTTTTGTTTATTTTTAAACATTTCCTTTGACTGCTCTATAGTAATTTTTTTATTTTCAATACATTTTATGATAAAGTCTACCCACCTATCTTGATAAACATAATCACCATGCAGTTCATCAAAATTACAATATTTGGTGTTCGTGTTGAATGGGTCCATTTCGCCCATACTACTTAGTGGTCTGGTTGAAAAAACATAATAAAAGCATTTATGTGTATGATGATTAAATTCCGTTGATGTTGAAATTTTAACTTTTTCCACTACATCTCCTGCTTTAAGTTTTCCAACGTTAACAACTTCTTTTTTTATTATTTTATCTTTGACAATTGCATTTAACTTTTCATAATTTTCCTTGTCTTCATCACTCCATTTTACAAATTCAATCGCCAAGTCAAATTTTGATGTATTTGATATTTTAGGAATTTGAATTAACTTTATACTGTATTCCTGACTATTATAAGTGTCCTCAGATAGCATAGTTTTATACTTATTTATGTAATCACAAATACTTTTTATTTCTGTAGATAACACAGCTTTGTTTGCCCTAACTTGCTCTTCTGTTCTCATAGCAGAAAATTGAAGTGAATATGCAAGACTTTCATTTATTGCATATTCTTCTCCAAACATTTCTATTAATGTGTTTTCATAATTGTACAAAAACGACTGACATTCTCCAAATATTATTGTATCTATTTCATTTCTCTCAGGACATCTATGCTCAATTTTATTTCGTAATCCAATAAAAAAATTTAAATTCGCTTCTACAGATTTACTTAATTCTTTGTAGTTCTTCATACATGTTTTTAGTTCCCATGTTTTTTTCTCCCCATCTATTTTCTGATACCTTCCATTTTTATGTTTATAATAATATTTATCACCTACTGAATTATAAAAATAGGCATGAAATAGCTTAGTCCACGCCATTACCATTAATGTAATATAATTTTCACTTCTGAAAGGAGTTCTTGGTTTATTATAAATTTCTACAGCCAATAAAGCACTATCCCTCGAACTCTCTAATATATTTTTTGTTTTTCCCCTTCGCAAATTCATGTATTGTATCCCCCCTAATATATATAAAATAAATAATAAAAACCATTCCTATGTATATCCGTATATCTGTATATCTTTTATAAATAGAATGACTGTTAAATAAACTAAAGCAGTCATTTATAAGAATTTACTTTTTATATAACTTATAAATCCATCCTAACTCCATAATTCTTCAACCATTCTTTTCTAATCTCATAGTCGGAAGTACAGAAGTTTACAATAACAATGTATTAAAGATGTATGTCGAGTATTCAGTTAAAACGTTTGATACGACTAACCCATATATCCAAATTGATATTCTAAAGGATAATATCCGTCAGTTAGAAGCTGATGTCAAATTGATGGAATCAAGGGATTTAGATTTTGAGCTGTTAAAAAATGAAAATTTAAATTTGAATAAAACAATTGTGTCAAAAGCCAAAAAAATCTCTCAATTAAGAGAAAGAAACCTTATTTTATCAAAGGAATTAAGAGAATCGAAAAATAATAGTATCAAAATGAAGTCAAAAATAGTTGATATAAATACTACTAATAAACAGAATACACCATAATACACAAATAGGAAAACATACCAAATTCAACTACCATATATTTTCATTATTGTATTTGAAAATGCTACATTATAGCAGAAAAGCTTCTCTAATATTTAAAAATTGTAAGAGGTTAATATTTTAACTAATAAAACAGGAAGTTCATTATAGAAAACATTGGTTTAAATAAGTTGCTCTAAGCTCTTCAATTTCTTGTATAGAAAAATTAGTTATGTCGCTTATATCTTCATTCGTCATGCCTTTCTTAATAGCTTTTATTGTAATGTCCATAATATCTTGTTCATTTTTTAATATTTCTTTTTTTCTCACCGCATTTTTTAGCTGTAAAACACAGAAATATAAGTTATTATTTATATCAATTATATCTCTTATTTCTTCTATTATGTAATCATTCAAAAGGGTTAACTCTACTATTTCCCTATTTGTAAATCCCATTTTTATAGCTCTAATAACAACTTCTTTTTTTTCTCTCAATCGTGCTGTGTTAGCTACTTTGGGAGCATATAAATTTTTATCTATTAATAGTATGTCCCTAATTCGTTTAACCTCTTGTACTGGAACGTCCGTAGCTATGCTTATATAACTATCTGTTAAGCCCCCTGCTATTCTCTCAACCACATCTTTTAAGCCCATATTAGCCACCCTTTTAATCATATTTTTAATACATTATAACATAAAAAAATCTTTAAAATAAAAGACCAATGTATGATTTTACATAAAATTATACCTTCTTTTTCATATTCAATATACGGTAACAATGGTATAATTAAATAAACATTTTGTGTTGAATTTGTAAAATATTATGGAGTGATTACATTTTGGTTTTACGAAATAAAGGAGGAATATATACTGAGTTTTGATGGAAGTATTAACATCTGGACAAATTTATAAAAAAATTAAATTAGTAAAAAGATTAATTAGGTTATTTCTCACATTACTATACGGGGGAATTAAAATGCAAAAATGGATTAATAAATATATAGACTTATTATATAATTTAGATTGTAATAAAGTAGAAATTGAAATAGCAAAGTCATTGAAATTTAAACATATACCAACAAAACTATATAAATATAGGGCAGTTAATGAATTTTCAAAAGATAACTTCAAAGAAGATACAGTTTGGGTAAATACCGCATATGAATATAATGACCCATATGATTGTGCATTAAATCTAAGTATAAGTTTAGAATCTGTAAACAGAATAAGAAAAAGTACAATAGACTCATTAAAAAAAAATACAGGATTAAAATTTAATCCTGAAGAAGAAAAATATTTAAATGAATGTAGTAGCTCGAAGGATTTTTATATAACTTTAGCAAAAAAAAATTTAGATAATACAAAAGAGAACTATGACCCAGATGAAATGGCAGAAGCTATTGTTAATTCAATGGATAAGGAACATAATTTACATATTAAGAATTATAGAGATGGGGTTCAAAAATCAATATTAAATTGTTCGTTTAGTGAAGTAAACAATTCAATATTGATGTGGAGTCATTATGCAAAAAATCATAGTGGTTTTTGTATAGAATATAATTTCAAACAATTAGGTGAAAAAAGTGATTTAACAAGAATGTTACAACCTGTAATTTATAAGAATGAAATATTTGATATGACTCCATATATGAAGGATATGAATAATTATAATTGCTTAATGATTTCTTATTTAGCTATGATAAAATCTATTGAATGGCAGTATGAAAAAGAATGGAGATATTCTATTGCATGGGGTCCAAGTGCAAAATCTTTTAATAAAGGAGTACCTACACCAACAGCAGTTTATTTAGGTGCTAAAATGCAAGAGAAAGATGAAATTTCCATAAAGGAAGTTGCAAAGGAAAAGTCAATACCAGTTTATAAAATGAAAATGAAATCTAATGAATTTAAACTTATTTCTGAGAAAATCATATAAGAAAAAGTCATGTTTTTACACGTATCATAATATTAGATTTAAGAATATGTAAAATTCTAAGGTGTAATTATAGATATAGAGTGATAAAGTGTTGTGATGTAAAGATGAGGAGCATTTTTTATGGACTGCTTTTAAAGCATTAATTATTGGCAAAATAGTAAAATATATCATAACCACTAACCCAATAAATGACAACACGACTATTATTGGAATTACAATAAATCCAAGCATTGTACCCATAGTCGATGTAACCACTAAAAGTCGCAAAAATATTAATAATAAGCCTCAAATAATGCCAAACAAAATATTTTTTCTCCAACATTATTCTCATTTTTAATTCGTATAATTCTTAAAGGTTGCAGTAATAATGATTTTGAGACTGGTGCAACCTGTAAATTAATGCGTAGTTCACGAGCGGTAGCAAATTAAGAATAGTTTAGCAATATGAAAAGCGAAAGGGTGGTTAATTATGAATGGAATTACAGGTGGTTATATTACAAATTCTGATTTTTGTGGTACATATATTGATAATGAGCATGTTGATTTTGATATTGATATTGAGAATCACCATATCTCATGTTAAATGATTTAAAAATCCAAATTAGTGAGAGTGATTTGAAAGGATACATTGATAATATTGATAATGAATTCGTAAGATATATAGAAGAGTTATAAATGTAATACTACCTATTATTCTTAAAAGATGAATTAAGTGAAGTCGAAGATTTTCATTTTCATTTAGAATTGTAATATGAAAATAAGCAGAAGGTTGTGTTAAACCTTCTGCTTATTCTATTGTTAAGATACATGCTATTTGATGTGAAAATTACTACATATACACCTTAAAACCAACCTGTTGTTATATAATGATAAAGTTGAAGTTGAAATTTTGATTTTCAAAATCAATTGATGGGTCATTATAATTAAAACAACTTGTACTGGTGGCCGTTAAGCAGGTGGCTTACAATTGTAAGTCTTTTAGTGCCTACCCTTTGAATAACAGTAGGGTTAAATTCATATGAGCCATTGAACATTTTCTCACCGACATTATCAGCCCATGTCCATATAATATTTTTCAATTCATTCTCATTAATTCTACGGGCAATATAATCATCACAAGCTCTCTTAATCTCCTCAATTAGTATTTTTGTTGTCGGAGGATACTTAATATAATCAGGATTTTTCATATGAGCCTCCTTGCGTCTGTATTCATTTTGTATTATTTGTATTGTATTTGTATTGATTTTGTAATGCTAATATAGGGTATAAATCAAGAGTGTGCTAAATAGATTTAGGTGATTTTTTATAGATGGAAACAGGAAATGTTCTTTTTACCTTGTTTATCCAATAATATTTTATTAATTAATTTCCATTTAAAAATTTACTTATATCTTCTTTCTTATGAAAAAACCTCGATGTATACCTTTTGGTTTTAATATCCTTTTCTTTCCTATCTATATTAATCCTAATTTGTTTGCTTGTATAAATGCTCAATATTTTTTGGTATTTAGATTTTAAATCGTCAATTTTTCGCTTTTTTATTAATAATTCTTTTAAGATTTTGCAGTAGTTATAAGCTTCCGCAGAATTAAAATTATCATTTTCTATTACCATAAGAATCTTCTTTATTAGGTCATCTATGGTAGTACCTTTTTTTATATAAACAATATACTGAATTTCTAACTCTTTAAACAATATTTCTAACTTATTTAATACTTTTAAAACTTCCATAATTCAAGCTTTTACTAACTCTTTATAAAGAGCTTAGTAGCTTTTCCCTCGCCTCCTTAGTAGAAAACATCTGTTTATGCTTTAGTGGTTCACGATGGTTTTGACATTCTTGCAAATTAAAGAACGTATCTAAAGTATTAAGTAAATAGCCAAGTGGGGGAGAAAAGTATCCTAAAACCTCTATCTCATTCTTTAGTTCTCTCCTTTCTTTTCTGATTTTTTTTATGGTATCCACATACTCAATCTTTTTATCAATAACAAGTTCGGTAAATTCGATGAAATGCAAAATATCTTGGATGGCCATATTGTGATTAGAAAGACTTTTATAATATTCCTCATTCATCCCCTGGGATTTCCTAATAATTAAATACAACTTAATTATCAATTTATAAAACTTACTATAATCGCCTACAACTGTACCCTGCAATAATTGTTCATCAAAATCCTCACGAAAGGTAAATCCCATATTTTTTACTCTATCAGCAATCTGCTTATATAAACCATTCATAGAACAATCTAAATTTGCCCTTTTAATATCTGATGTTAAATCGTTAATTAGCTCTTTATTATTAATAATAAAGACTACGTTTTTATCTGCTAAACAGCTCATATATTCCGCTTCAAGCTTCAATATAATTCTATTTACTAATTTAATTAATGCTTCATATTCATTGGTTGCCTCAAATCTTTTAATTTTCTCTAATATAAAAATTTCGTTGGCTGTATAGACTAAATAACTGGTATAGTATATGTTTTCAAAAAAATCGCAAAAGCATTGGCAATAAAGCATTTCCATGTAAAACTACATCTCCTTTTTTAAGAAAATAGTCAATAAAAAAAGTTGGTGTAGATTATAGTCAATAGATATTTGACTAACACTACACCAACTTTAAAAAGTTGAATTTTTTATATTTACTTTTCAAGTGAATAAATATTTTGGATGGATACATGTGGATTCCTCCTATTAAATTTAATTATACTAATATAAATTATATCATAATTCATATTAGTTATACATAAAAAGAAAAATAATAAATGGTATATAATATATATTTTAAAACAATGTCCGATGGTAGGTGTATATCTAATAGCAATACAAGGTTGATATTAAAGGTATTGTTGAAATAGAATATTGGGATAGACACTATGATATTAATAAAATATCTTTTATACGTGAATATGCAAATGAAGTTAATGATAAATAAGTAATTTAGCTATTCTATGTGGGAACATCCATAGATTTGTGTAAATCAAATCTATGGATGTTCCCCTTCCTTTAAAAAAGGCCATATTATAAACATCTTTCTTAAACATAGCCAATATTAAAAATAGAATAACATAGTAATAATAAATGGAATATCGTCCCTTATAGTTATTTATTCATCGTTCACTTTGATAATAATTCTATAATATTATAGTCAGTTAATTCTATGTCATCTATTAAAGGATGTACAAAATTATCATTTAGATATGTTTTTAAACAAAACAATGTATCTCCTACACAAACTTGACCGATATTAACTAACCACACTGGCTTAAAGGATTCCCCCAGTATATCAACTGCGTGTTGTATAAATACATTGCTAATACTTTTATCTTTAAAGTAATCTTTTAAACCTTTAGTAAAATATAAAACAGCCTCATTATATGTCTCAAAACTAAATGAATTAAGTATTCCATCACCAGATAATATTTTTTCAATAATCTGTGCTACAATTTTTTTCTTATATGCAATTGAATAGTTATCTAAAGTATTTATACCAGTAGCTATACAAGAAATAAATAGTTCTCGTAAAATAAAAATATCTCGCTTTAAAATATTAGGCTTAACAAATTTATGAAAAAATGAACCACGCTGAGGTCTTTTTTTGTATCCAAATACCCTCCAAGTTTTATCATCTAAAATAAAACCACATGAAAAATGTAAAATTTCATCTCCAAAAACCTCACCACTATCACTTTTAGATTCATCCATTAAAACACTCCCCCCCATTAATTAATACTTATCCTATTAGGGATAAATTCACCATCAAAATCTTGCTTACGAGATTCAAGATATTTTAATCTCATTTGCTCCTGTGCAAACAAATAAATTCCACCTATAAAACATATAACAATATTATACATCTAAATATATAGAATGACATAAGTAGATATATAGTTTTTATTAAAAATATTATTTGTTTGTATAACCAATTTCAGAAAAAAGTAGTATAATTAAATAAATATATATTTGTTAGGAAACATGGGTTGTATAGTATCAAGGACCTTCAAATAAATAAGTTGAAGCAATACATCGTAATAATTTATGGTGGGTGGAGAAACAATCTTAAATAGTCAGTTCTAACGTATGAAATTTATTAATCACTTCTATAGAACATAGGTAAAAGGTGATTGACATGAAAACTTT
This sequence comes from uncultured Clostridium sp., assembly GCA_964467165.1. GTDB lineage: Bacteria > Bacillota > Clostridia > Clostridiales > Clostridiaceae > Clostridium_AD. Next base: position 8,164 of record CAYXOL010000020.1, on the reverse strand, counting down.
ATTAATTTTGAAGAATTAGCGTTGTAATTTTAAGAAGAATCCTTTGAAATATATGAAGTATATTAATAAAAAAATGCTTTCACATTTAAAGGAGATAAGCGATGAAATATGTTAAGAATATAAATGATATGCGTAAACATTTTAGCACTCAAATATTTTTTTTGAAAAATTCAATTAGTTCCTATGACTCAGGATTTGAAGATGAAGGTCAGAGAATAGCTACAACAATTAGAATCTTATTACATGATACAGATAAATCCACATCTTTGTTTAAGCACCTTGATATGAAAACACACATGTTTTTTCTTTCTACTGCTTTCACATATATACCTATTAATATGCTGAGTTATGAAGGGTTATTAGCAACATCAAGAAATGGAATATATCTTCCTCATTGTTTAAGTGACAATAAAATACAAGGATTATGTTTAGTATTTGAAGACTGGTGGAACGAAATAATTTTAGATGATAAAATAAATGTATTCAGTAGAAAAGATATTGTATTATATGTGGCCAATAAAGATGGGGGGGCCCATATTGATAAAAATTTAAATGAAGCATATACAAGTCTAACCAAGAATAACTCCTTATCAGGACGTATGTTAGTAAATAATAAAGAAAATCCACTTTTAAATAGTCCTGTTTACGCCTGTATTAGACAGATTGCTTTTGAATTATTATATTCAATTGATTATTCAAAGAATATAAAATCTTTTACAAGAAGAAAGGATAATACTGATAATCTTATAGCAACTTATGTTAAAGAAAAAATCTACTTTAAACCTAATAACTCTCTAAACAATCCACTTTATGAGGATTGTAGAATATCTAAAAATGAAGAAAGAAAGCATTATACAGATAAAGTCATTTTTATCAGCGGTAAAGTAAGTGAAAGACACATTGTTCTAAAATAAGTATGTTAAAAAAGAGGTATAGTCATTATTTATTTTCTGCAAAATATTTGTATAATTAATAATACATAGTAGATTTAACATAAAATTTAAGGGGGATGGGGGTGTAGAAATGATAATATTGATATTAAATGCGTGTGGTTTTATTGTTTGTTTATATTTGATTATTGGTGTGCTTGGAGCTTTAGTAAAGATTTTTGAGATTATTAAAAGTAGGTTAATAGGTGGGACAATAGATAAGAATTTATATAAAATTTTTAATCCACTAAATATATACAAGAGTTTTTCAAATAATGAAGATAGGAAAATTAAAATATTATTGAAAATTGTATTTATAGTTGGAATAATTGGTATTACCTTTGACATAATTAGAGTTTCTCCTTATGGGTCTAAAACAATAGGAAGTTTTATTGAAAAAAAAGAATATACACAATTTTACTATGTTAATATGTTCGCTGAAAATCAAGAATCTAAAAATTATAGGGTTAAGGCTGAAATCAACGCTCGTATTGATGAAGAAGAAAGTACAAATAATGATGGTGATACTACTACACAAAGTATAAGACATTATTACATTGAGAAGGCATATTTTTCTAATGGTGGTTACATAACTTTTACTAATAATGATGAACCATTAGAAATTAATAAGAAAGTTAGTATAACTGATGATGATGAGAATTATTGGAAAATTGAATTAACAAGCAAAAAAGCTGAATAATGTTAATTTTATATAAAGGGAGATATAAGGCTTAAAAGGCGGTTTTAATGGTTATAGCAAATAGGGGGGTTTGGTATGAGTATTTTATTAATAATTGGATTGTGGTTAATGTCATGGGTATTAATTATTATTCTTAGTGGATTTGCAACAAAAAGTTATAATACTGATATTGAAAAATATGGAGAAGATTATATTGAAGCCTTATCATATCCAACTTGTAAAGAAGAAATGCTTTCAGACGGAAATAATTTATTTGCAACAGGAATACCTTATATTATTGCGTTAGGAGCATGTTTATTTTTTCAAAATAATATATTGAATTATATTTGTTTAGGAGCAGGTATTATTTTTTGTATACCGTCAATCATATCTTTATTCAAAATAATTATTCCTCAAATGTTTGCTCTAAAAAATAAATACATTACTTTAATGACAATTTCTTCAATAATAAGTACATTTGCACCATTGGGAATAGCACTAAATATTTATTTTTTACTGATTGCATAAAAGCATGTTAAATGACTTACTTCAATATATTTATATAATGAAAGAAAATTTTAATTAAAGTATAATTTTTTCTGAATCTATATAAACTGGGAAATTAATTACTATACCTTAAACATAACTTTATATTTATCTAATTCTCCAATTTGCATTTTTTACGTGTGCCTTATTTTTTTATCTTTTCTTATAGTATTGAAATGCAGGGATTAATGAAAGATTTATTTAAAAGCACTTGAATTTATTAATTCAAGTGTAAAAACATACGCAGATAAAAATAAATAAAATTTATATTATAATTACTAAATATTTAAAAACAAATTAGAATGTGGAGGAAATAATTGTGAAAACATTTAAGGAACAATTTATAGATTTTAGCTCATTTCAAAATGATAAGTTTTTAATGAATAAAACAACTAATGATTTGTTGAGACAATTGTCTTATGTTATTGTACAGGAATTATCTAATAAAGTTGAAAACTATAAAGGCAGAGGAAGATTAAGCTTTGATGGCAGTTTAAGAACTTTATGTGATATTATTTCTGTATATACCAATACAGAAAAAACTTCAAATTGGGGAATGCCAAATTTAAAATCAGATTTTGAAAATAGCATTTATTATTTTATGAATAAACCATTCAATAAGTTTATGGACGCTATGAGTCAAATAGCATTAGAATTTTTTAATGGTAGTTCTATAGATAAAATGAACGAAGCTTTGGAAGAAAATAATTTTGGATATAGATTGCAGATGAATTTAGATAGACCCTGGATTTGTATAAATCCTAATGTAGAAATGGTCAGTGATATTGCTGAAATAATTATTACAACAGAAGAATTAAGTAAACAAGCGTCAGAACATATTAGACAAGCAAGTGAGCAGTTAAAAAGGACAAATGATGATAGAGCAAGAAAAGATACTATTAGAGATTGTTTGTCCGCTATGGAAACTTTAATGAAAAAATTTACTAATGCAGAAGATATAAAAGAAGCTGACAGGTTGTTGAGAGAAAATAAGGAAAAGTGGGGACCGAAAGTAATAATAAGTGAGGGAATTAAGCTATGGAAGTTATTCCATGAGGACTATGCAGATATTAGGCATGGCAATGATGAAATAAGCAGTATAACTATAGAGCAATCTATATATTTCTTAGATAGAATCCTGGCATATGTAAACTATATTTGCAAAATTGAAAAGTTAACGAATACAGATAAATAAGAGCTATGGCTTTCACATGAAAGGTATATTTATATTTTTACCATAAACGTTTTATATATCAGTGTAACTATTACCAAATAGCTAAAGAGTAAATTGAGTGCGTATAAATAAAGGAATAATTACTATGTCTATAAGTAAAGTTTTCATGGATATTAAGAATGAGGCTTACGCCTTAATCGGTTATTGATAATATCCATTACATTTTTTACAGCAAGGTTAGTGTCATTTTTATATGTGTCAAAAAATTTATCAGAGTTAAATGGGATAAGTGCTTGTTTATCATTTATTGCACTAAGTTGATATATGTTGTTTTGGTCATCTATTATAGATTTAACCTCTGGATTGCTACTGAAATGGTAATATTTTATCCCATCATATCCAAGATTTTTTTCATCATATTCAGCTATCTTTGTTGGATTAATTTGACCATGTACTTTGTTATTAGCAAAGTAAGATGATTATACAAAGTTTAATTAATTAAGAATTATGCTACTTTTAAAGGACGTAATACTTTAATGGTAGTTGCTTTACTCGTAGCGAGTCCTTCCACTAATTTTATCTAAGCATTAATAAACTATCTTCTGTCTCTTCTGTTCCATTGCTACTCTCCTATACATACTACCCCTCTAAGAATACCGTCTAACTCTATTATATAAAAAAAGTATATAATCTTATATATATAATTATATAAGTTATACACTATATGTTTTAACCATATGTAGAATTCTCCGCCCTTTTTTCCACCTTCATCAGCAAATTGCTTTATCAAATACTGATATGCGTCTCCAAGTATATCCTCAGATTCCAAATTAGAGTTTGCAAGGTTAATAGTATCCAAAACCAAAAGCAATTGTGAAAGCTTCTTATCTGGAACTCTCTCAAACATTATAATTTGCTGTAGTAAGGACACCAATAAGCTCTGCATTTTTAGGTTCATCTTCTAATGCTTTAAAAGCCTTATCTAATTCAGGCCCTACATGTAAATTCAAGTTTTTAAGATTACTCCATCTTGCACTTTCAGGCACATAAAAAGTTTCATAAATAGAGCTGTCATTTAACAGCATTTCTACTTCTTCTGCAACCATTCCCTGCTCAACAAATTCCTTATTCCTAATTCCTCTTTCTTCATCAAATCCATCATTTAATCTCTTTAAGAATAGCAATCCAAATATGTAATCCTTATATTCAGCGGCCGATAATTCACCTCTTAAAATATCCGCACACGACCATAATACACCCTCTAAGTTTTGTAATGTCAACTTCTCCATCATTCGCTCTCCTCGTCAATCTATATTCAGTATTTTAGTGTATTCATTATAATAATCTATCTGTTTTAGTTTACCACAATTTTGTATTTTTTTGTCTGTAAAAATTATGTTAAAGTAAAGTAAAATTTTATTCCTTTTAAGACTAATGTAGATAGAAGAGAAAATGTATACTATACAGCCAGTTTTTTCATCAATAGGAAAAGATAATCAGATATTTAAAAGAAGGTAGTAAATAAAATACAAGACACATATTTCCTGAAATATGCAATATGTGGTGGATGGTCATAATATGAAACACTTTTTTAATGTTCAACATCCACAAAGTTTTTGTAATTTAATGGAATCTATTAATAAAAAGAAATTGGTTTGCTAATTTCTCTTTTCTGTAAACTTATCTTTAGATAATTTCATTTAGTAACTTATATTAAATTTTAAAAACCACCAATTTCGTTTATGAAAAGCGATTTTTTAAAATATATGAACATAACATTTGCTACGGAGATTCTGTTGGTCTTAATAATAATATCATGTCAATTTCAGGAATATCCAATCCTTCATTAAACATGTCTACAGAAAATATAATACTTAATTGCCCCTTTTTTAATTTATCCACAGCTTTGCGTCGTTCCATTGAAAACTCAGTTTGCTCACCACTTATTACATTGCAAGCTGCTATTCCATTTTCATTGAAATATTTACTCATATATTCTGCATGTCTTCTACTGGTGCAAAATCCTAAGGCTCTTCGGCTATTATATTTTTTATAATGTTTTAGTATTAGGTCTGAACGTTTATTAATCATTAAGGCCTTTTCCAGTTCTGCTTCATCATATTTACCATTTCTAAAAGATATTTTTGTATAATCTGTCTCATCAAAAACTCCATAGTATCTAAATGGAACAAGCCATCCCTTGTCTATTGCTCCTTTTAATCTAACTTCATAAACTATATTATAATCACAAAGAGCAAATACATCTTTATTATCCATTCTCTCAGGTGTTGCAGTAAGTCCTAAAAGAAACTTTGGAGTGAAATATTCTAATACATTAGCATAATTACCTGCTGCTGCATGATGAAATTCATCTATTATAATATAATCAAATTCATCCTTTTTAAAATATTCCGGGCTAAGATACTGCTTTTGTCCAATGGTTTGAACTGTAGCAAATACTACATCACAACTGCTCTCTTTATTTTTGCCACTAAAAAATCCTGTTTTAATATTAGGTTTAATATTTTTAAAGGATATTTCTGCTTGATTTAATATTTCTTCTCTATGAGCCACGAATAAAATTTTATGGAAATCCTGTGAATCAAAAGCAGCTAAATACGTTTTACCTATACCTGTTGCCGCCACAACTAATCCCTTATCTAATCCATCTTCTCTACATCTTTTCAGCTCATATAAAGCCTCTATTTGCGCCCCTCTTGGTTCATACAGAGGAATCACTGTGCCAAATGGTTCTTTATTATCTTCAATTTTTTCTAATTCATTAAATATCTTAGGTCTTTTCCATACTGAGGAATATCTTTTCATCTCATCATCATCAATAATTATAGAATGATTCAAAAACAAATCTTCAAAGATATTTTTAAAATGTGTAAAATCCTCTAAGTTCTTATTCTTATTTAATCTATAATTCCACTCAATTCCACTAGTAAATGCTGATTTAGATATATTAGAAGATCCTATAAAAACATCCCCATCATCCTCATATTCAAATATATACGACTTAGGATGAAAGGATTTATTAGGTATATTATAGAACCTTAAATCTACTTTTTCACCTAGAGCATCCTTTACTAAATATAATGCTTGAGGTTGAGTTATATTAAGATAGTTTCCCGTTAAGATTCTAATTCTAACACCTTTATCTGCCACCTGTTTTAAATCATTAATAATCAGTTTTACTCCTGATTCCATTAAAAAACCTACTATAATATCTATGGTCTTTGCTCTTTTTAATGATGCTGTTAACTTTGGAAGTAAATAATCATTGTCCCCCGTAGAACAGTTTGAATCATTATCTAGGGCGGCCTCTTTAAATCCAATGGAATCGGTTGTTATTATGCCATTGTTAATTATTTCAGATTCAGCCATCCTACACCGCCCACCTCTCTTTTAAATTTCTTTAACTGCATGCATTGGGATATATATTTAATGTAAATATATTCTCTACTAATATTTTTGATTTACCATAAGTAAAAATGAACATTTTGAATCCGTTAATTTTATTTTATATCAATTTCATTTTTTTCAATTATCTCTTTAGCCCATTTTTCTATTTCTGCATTATCCTCTATTACAAATTCTTGCCCTCTCCCCACAGATTGAAAATACTCTATTCCATTTTCACTTTTCCAACTTTTACTATTATGGTAAGAAATTTCTACATTTTTAAATTTATCAGGTAATTTCCATTTAGATCGGGTTTCACCTTTCTTAGTTAAAACAAGCGAATCATCATAGTTAAATACTCCCGCCCCCGGTACGCTAGAGTTCCATGTCAAATTCTCTCTTTCTATGTATATAGTATTATTTGAATTTCTGTTATGCTTGCCTACTATATGTGGATGATAATCCATCCACGATTTTATATTAGTACTTTTATTTACTGTGATCTTTTCTCCTATCTGCATGTAACCATATAGTATATGTCTTCCATTTTTATCTTTTGGATCGAATACCGTTTTACCATTTTTTACAATTGTATTTCTGAACCATCCAAAGAACAAAAACAAATCATCCTCTTTAACTCTATTGTTATCTAAATGCGCCTGCGCTGCACCTGCTTGTCCAAATATAGGTTTCCAATTTTCATGCCGACTTATTACCCCTTTTCTTAAATCAGGATCTAGATGACATGTACATTCTTCATTTAATTCCATCCATGTTTTTTCTCCACATTTAATTTTCCCATTAATTGATTCCATTATATCCATATAACTTATCCCGTATTTTGTCTTTAACTTACCATAACAAATATCCTGTTCGTCTCCCGGAATAGGTAGTGATAGCAATGTACCGTCTGCTAATATTGGACTTGCATATCCCCCAGTTCCTGAATCAAAACCTTTTCTACTTAATATAACTTTCATAATTTCACTCCTAAGTTGATAATGTTCCTATACCCCACAATATAATAAATATAAATCAGAACTAATCACTAGCATTGAGATAAAATGAACATTATTTATTTTCACACTTTGTTAAATATACTCCTTGTGCCACCCACATGGCAAGTTTCAAGTTCTAAATACATTTCCATATCCCTTTATTGTTATTTAAAAAGTTTCCTCAACACATCAAAAATACTAAAACTAGTATGATTATATACACGGTTGTAAGCGGCTTTTTTAGGATTTGTAATCCACCCAAACCCGCGTGGTGCTCTTATCCCTAAGCTATTTCTTATTATCCTCTTTGGGCTGGTCCTACTGCTAATCATTTTCTTTAAGCTTGGTTTTCTTATTCCAAATTTCATTATTTTCCCTTCCTCTCTATATTATAAATTACTCTCGATATCTCACTCATTCTTAGAATTCC
>CAYXOL010000019.1:0-78244 GCA_964467165.1 uncultured Clostridium sp. | reverse complement strand
GAACAACATAAAAATTGTATTGAATGACATATACGCATATTGAATTACCGAATAACACAATTATTCGGCTGTTCACTTAAAGGTTATATACATACGGTGATGTAGATGTTATTGTTTTGTAGGGATGCGCATCCTATTAATGTATAAATAGAAAAAATAAGTAATTATAAGTGTTGAATAGCGCTTATAACTAGATGTGTAAATGATATGTTTTTATGAATAAAAAAATAGGAGGAATAATTAATATGGAATTCAAAAAAAGTTAGTTAAGCTAGCAACTGGGGTCTCAATTCTTCTAGCAACTAATGTCTTTGCAACAACAATAGCTTTTGGCCACAAGCAAGTTATTTAAGGATACTTAAAAGTAAGAATTACCCATAAAATGAGTAGTTCTTACTTTTAATAAAATTAGTATTTATATTCTTACGTTATATTTACTTAAAAATAATATAAATTTAATTTAACAAGGAGTTTTTTTATGAAAAAGGTAGCAGTATTTTGTAGTATTAGTATTATTATTACATCTCTTTTAGCTAGTGGATGTACTAATAATTATAAAAAAAATGTACCAATTAATAATAAAAATACAGAATCATCGGTTAATCCCTTCGATTTAAATGATGAAAAGAGTGATGTTCAGGCTGCATTTGGTTTCGGGCCTGTTAATCCAGTAAATGAATTGTCCTATACTGGAGTACCCATTCAGCAAGAATATTTCTACGACAATGTAGGTGGTGCTGATTGCAATTTAGGCTTTATGATATTTATAGATGGAATAGCTCAATCATATAAAATTAACGGAGAAAACACTGAGGAAATTATGCATAAGTTTGATGTGAAGAAAAAGAGTAAAATCCTGTTTAAAGCTTCTTTTAAACCCAATATTGGTAAGAAGGGAGATAAACTTGGGTTATATGTTACTACAATAGTAAATCCAAAGCATGTACCATCAGTGAAATCACCTGATTTTGGAAATAATCTTGCTTTATCTCAGGTGTTACCGGTTAATTTAAAATATGTTGAGTCAGCTAACAATTCACAGCTTAAAGTTTATGATAAGTATTTAATGCAAAATGTTACTGAAAAAATAAAAAATCAGTATCTTAGTGCGGATGAAAGTAACAAGGGAAAGTATCTTTCCAATCAAGCATCGTTATTTTATTTAAAATATAATGGTGATTATAAAGGTTCTAAAATAGAATTAAAGAAGACTTCAAAGCTTAGTTTGACTCTTGATGGTCTATGTGGGCCAAATGATGGGAAATATAGAACAACAATATATATTGATAATAAGCCAGTAAAAACAATTGATGGTAAGGATTATTTGGAAATGAAGCTAAAGAAAGGAATGTTGTCAAAACAAAATTTTGATGTTGATATTAATGGTATTACAGGGATTCATGTATTATATACTATATCAGTACCACAGGGAAATGATTATAGTATATTAACAAATCCAATAGTTGAATCTTCCTGTAAACTTTTAGTTATAGGAGAATAGAAAATGAAAAAGAAATTAATTATATTAATAATATTGTTACTACTATGTATAGCTTCTTATGGGTATTTTAAATTTAGAGGTAATAACAAAAATGTAAATCATGTTAATAATACTATTACAAAAAAGACAAATAAACTAAGCAATGAAAATATAAATTATGGAGTAACCATTGATAAGAATACTAATGATATTACTAGTTCAATTATTGAAAAAAATAATAATATAAGATTCCTTCATATTACTGATAAAAATAAAATGATTATGGCGTCAGAGATTTCCACATCTAGTAATGTGGATAAAAAAGTAACTGTTAAGATTTTTAACTTATCAAGTGGTAAAACTGAAAAGCAAGTAGATATTAAAATAGAAAATCCACAATACGATTTTGTACCATTAAATAATGGGTTTTATGTTACCGATGTAAATCTAATGGTAAGTGATAAAAAAGTGCATTATCATATTTATGATAATGAGCTAAATTTGGTGAGAACAATAGATTTAAGTGATTTAAAAAATAAAGAGTGTACAATGCCTAAACTATCAAATAGCGGTACTAATATTGCGTATATAGATACTAGCGATGGTAAGGGCTCAAGTATTTATATATGTGATTTGGAGCTTAAAAACAAACAAAAAGTTTATGAAGTAGAATACTTTACACCTAACAAACCATCTACTTTTGATGCGATTAGTTTTGTGGATGGAGATAAAAAAATTGCATTTATTGGCAGTCTTTATATAAATAAAGATAATAGTTCTCAAGCCTTTGGAACGGTTAATATAAATGGTGAAGGGTTTAATTACAAAAATCATGATGGGATACATAGCATTATTCAAATAAGTAAAGGAGAAACATTTTTCGCAGATGCTCAAATTGAGCGCGGTAAAGACTCATCTGGACAAGTTTTCTTAGAAAATGTTAACTTAAATAATGTACGGGAATACATTTTAAAAGATAAAAACGAAAGTCAGTACGCTCTTATTTCTGACATGGGAAATTTTATAGTTACCCGTTTATATGTGACATCTAAAAATAATGAGCCAATTTATAGATTTAGAATCTATGATACTAAAAACAAGAATATTATAAAAGAGTTTGATACAATATTTAAAGGAAAAGATTATGAAAAATGTATTATTCAAGGAATAAGTATTTGTGAAGCTAGTAATAGTATTTATGTAGCTTATAAAATAGATAAAGAAACAAAGTTGTATCAGTACAAACTTAATTGAGATTGAGGTGTTTATTGTGAATTTAACTATAAATGAAGTAACTAAAAAATTTGGTAAGAAAAAGGCATTAAATTGCTTTTGCTCTAGTCTGGATAATGGTGTATATGGATTGCTAGGTCCTAATGGAGCCGGCAAAACTACACTGATAAATATAATTGCTGGAATTTTAAGACCAGATTTTGGTACAGTTAAGTTTAATGAAATAGACACTCAAAAGCTAGGACAGGAATATTTAGATAAAATTGGATACTTACCTCAAAACCCTCTATTTTACAAAAAATTTAAAGCCCGTGAATTTTTACTTTACATGTGTGCAATAAAAGGTATACCTAAACGTGATAGTGAGGCACGAACAGATGAACTATTAAAAATGGTAAATCTTTGGGAAGAACGTAGTAAAAAAATAGGTGCTTTTTCTGGTGGTATGAAGCAGCGATTAGGAATCGCGCAATCATTACTAAATGACCCAGATGTCATTATTTTAGATGAGCCAACTGCTGGCTTAGATCCAAAGGAAAGAATACGGTTTAGAAATATAATTTCAAACCTATCAGCAACTAAAATTATTCTATTAGCAACACATATTGTTTCGGACATTGAATATATAGCAAGTGAAGTAATACTTATAAAGGATGGAAATGTTATAAAGCAAGATAAGCCAACAAATTTATTTGATAATATCAAAGATAAGGTATGGAGTATTAAAGTAGATGAAGTGGAATTAGCAAATGTACTTGAAAAGTATAATATAAGTAATGCTGTATTTGAAAATGGAATGTATACCTTACGCATAGTAAGCGATAATCCACCGACAAAGGAAGCTGTAAATATCAATCCAAATCTTGAGGATGTTTACATGTATTACTTTAGGGAGTTGACAGATCAATGAGAATTTTAAAATATGAACTTATCAAGATATTTCATAAGAAAACCATAATTATAGCTTTGCTTATTTTTTCTGTGGTTAATATTTATAAAATTAATTTTTGTTTTAAAAATAACGTTATAGTGAATAATGAGCATACTGTAGGTATCGAGTATAGTCGAGGGTATTGGAGAGCTCATGACGAAATATCCGGACTTATTACCAGTGACAAAATTAATTTTGTTAAGCATAGATACAAGGATGCTAAGGCAATAGTTGATTCCGGTAATTTTAGTAAAAAACCAAATCAAACCAATACATATACAGGGTACATATTTGGCGATATGAATATGTTTAGAGAATTATATGATAGATTAGACTATTGTTATAATTATGGGAACCGCCTTGATGAAGTAATATCAAAGGCCCAAGAAAATATTGAATTTTATAAAGAACATAATAATTCATTTGAAGTTGAAAATAATCGAAAGATCATAGATATTTATGGTGCACGAAGTATACCCGAAGTTTATGACACTGCAGGATATGAAGAATTTTTCAAATATGATTTTTCTTCATTGCTGATAATTTTACTTTTGATATTGGGACTTGTTTCTATTTTTTCTGGAGAAAAGGAAGTAGGTATGAATATTATATTATCAACAAGCAAATATGGTAAAAATGCTACTATTTATGCGAAAATTTTGGCATCTATGCTATATATTATCTTTATAAGCGGTTATTTCTTTGTATTGGATTTCATATGCTTCTCAATGGTTTTTAAACTTTTAGGCTATAATCTTCCTATCTATGCAATGAGCAATTTTCAAAATACTCCATTAAATATGAAGATATGGCAGTTTATTATTTATTCCGATATTATTAAAATTTTGGGTTTTGGGGGTATAGGAGCACTTATACTTTTGTTTTCTTCTATCTTTTCAGAATCTCTTTTACCTTTTGTTTTATCTGCTGGAACAATTTCTATATGTGTTGGGGTTAATGATTTTCTAACTGGTAATGTTAGAGAATTTGTTTGTTTTATCAATCCAGTCTCACTTCTTACGAATAGAGAGTTATTCTCTAAATATAATGGTGTAGATATTTTTGGACAACCATTTTTGGGATCCACAGTAAGTTTAGCCTTTATGCTATTATTTTTTTTATCAACAATTCTTATTGTGGTTATAGTTAATAGAAAAAAAAATTATATCTAAGATAAAAATTTATTCCTGTCTTAGTGATTTGAAAAAGGAGATATTTAATGTATGAGAGTGTTATTTTATGAATTTAATAAAATGTTTTTCAAACAAAAAGCAATTATATTTATAGTATTGTTTATATGTATAAAGCTTATGACTTTTTGCACAACAGCTAGTTATAGTGTGGAAACTACGGAGCAAAATAAAGGATTTTATAAACAGTACCTAATAAATTTGAACGGCAAGCTCACATCAGAAAAAGAAACTTCTATAAAAAATGAACAGGAACAAATAGCTAATATGCATTCCGAAAAAAATAATGTAATAAATAAATATTTAAATGGACAAATTGATGACAGTGAATATGTTTTAAAACTTAATAAGATTAATAATAAGATGAAGAAGTCAGAGGCTTTTACAATTATAGAGGATCAATATAACTATATTAAGCAAGATCCAAATAACAGATATTTTTTATACACTAACGGATGGACTAACTTACTGGCGTCTGAAAGTCCTGACATAATTCTGATTTTTTTGCTTTTACTTGTTATCACACCTATCTTTACTTATGAATATGAAAAAGAAATGATTTTTTTAATATTAACCAGTAAAAAAGGTAAGTGGATTACTCCTGCATATAAAATAATAGCAGCTAGCATAATAACCATAATATTAACTATAGGCTTTTCAGTAATCGAATATATTTATTGTAAAGTAAAATATGGATTACCCTTAGGAAACTTTCAATTGCAAAGTATAGTTTTTTTTAAAAACTCTGCATATCACATGTCTTTAATGCAAACATATTTATATATAAGCTTAATAAAATTAATCGGGTTTTTAGTATTTACTTATTTAATTATTTTTATTGCTGTAATTACAAAAAAGACAGTGTTAACTTTAGTTACAAGCTTGTCTATTATATTCATTCCTTATTTTATATATTTTAATGACTCAATAAAATTTAAATTGCCATCACCTCTTGGATTTATGATTGGTAATGGTTATTTTAGAGGTACTGATAATAGGCAATTAGCAAGAGGAGCCAGGAGTTTTTTGCAAATAAGCAAACAAGCATTTATTCTTGAATTTGTTTATATGGGCATAATGTGCTTTATCTTTATCATTACTGCGCTTTGCATATTTTCTAAATTTCGATACAGTAGGAGGAAGAAAATATGAGAAAATTTAACTTGTTAAGCATAGGTCTACTACTTTTATTAGGCTTAGTAGGCTGTAAATATAATGCTTTTGAATCATATAACAGTAGCATTTATAACGGTTCTATAGAGGGTAGCTTTGTTGATGGGGGTAACTATATCTATGGTACTGTTTCAAATAACCTTAATAATTTCACTGCCATAATGAAGAATAAAGCTACTGGGAAAGTAGAATCTTTTATTAGGGATCCATTTTATAATGATAAGAAGGATGTTACATATGTAAAACAGATTTATATAGACAATAATAAAGGGTACTATCTAGATAGTAGTGGAACTGACAATGAAGTAGGCTTTACAATTATAGAGTTTAATCTTAATACATTTAATAAAAAAGATATATATATAGAAAAAAAGGCCTTATCTAAAAAGGTGTTTTTAGGATTGAATGAAATTAGCGATGTTAAAGTCTCTAAGGAAAATGATTTTAGCCAAAACAAAACTGATAATTTAAGTAGTCTCGATAGTAGTCGTAAATTTTTTGTTTATAATGAATATATATATATAATACGGCAAAATGGAATTTTTAGGATTAATATTAAAACTAAAAAACAAATCCAATTAATTAATGAGAATGACCTTAAAAGTATATCTTCAGATGGCGAATATATATATTATATAAATGATACATACGATTTATATAAATACTCTATTAAAACGGCTAGTAAAGTTAAGCTTACATCAAATAAATCATCCTATTCAATTATTACAAAAAGTAAAATAATTTATACAAATTTAAATGATTTAAACCGCATATATGTAATGAATAAGGATGGATCAGATAATCATAAAATTAATGATAGTAAATCTAAAAATATGAATTATGATGATACGTATATATATTATTCAAATGATGATGATAACCAATGCTTATATAGAATAAAATATGATGGTTCTTGTAATAAAAAGATGACGGATAGACCAGCTTATTTTATATTCACTTTTAAAGATTATAATAAGGTATATATATGGAGTAATGATATAAAATCAGGTAGTATAAAAAACTTTTCTGTTGATAAAAAAGACTTTCATATTCAATTATTAGATTTCTAACAGCTAGTATAAACTCTTCATACCCAAAAACTATTATGGACTTAGTAATTCTAAGGACTCGATATTAATGTAAATCAATTGTATTAGCAAGCTAAATATACATGGCAGCATGTTGAATTTTATAAGAGTAGGATAATAGTAATGATACTAAAGAACTATCTGTATCATCTTTAACCGATGATTAATTGAATTTAAATAAAATCGGTGGCAGCACCGATTTTATTTATTAAGTTTACCGTAGCTTAAAATTTACTTAATTGTTTACATATAATGTTTTAAACAAAAAGTAAGGTGCTGATATGTTTGGAATTAGAGGGATTTTAAATCAATTTATTGCACACAAGATTACGACTTTTTTTATTATATTAGGTTTATCCATTTCAATAATTCTTGCTTCTCTTGGTATTTCTACAATTAAAAAGTCGAAAGAAATAGTTCAACAACAAATTTATTATGCACTACAAAATACAATAAAATTTGAAGGACAGGAAAATCTAAATGATGTTTTAAAAATTTTTCAGGGAATAGATAGCGTATAGCGCATTACAAAAATTGTGTTGCTTATTTTTATAATGAGATAGGCACTTTATTGATATACTATGGAAATATATAGGCTGTTTGTTTTAACTGGTTTTTACCAGAAATGTGGGCATAGTTCAGGTACGGCAAGATAGCCACCACCATTTGAAACATATTCCAAATGGTGATGGCTATCATTATTTTAAAAATGGAGGTTCATCCAGTGGTGTGGCTAGAAAAATACATCTAGAATATGATCTTTTAACAGGAGCTTTTCTAAAGTTCAAAGTTCTAGGGTTTTTTTAATCTGTTTTTAATATTAGGATTATATAATATAAAATAAGGGAATGGTTATATGCACATTTAATAAAGGGAAGAGAAAAAAGGGGATTGAAGAAATGATATCATTAGTACAAAGATTTGATAACTCAATATTATTGTATATAAAAGATAATATGCATGGAATTATTATGGATAAAATTATGGTTATATCAACATACTTAGGTAATGGGGGATTTATATGGGTTATAATAATAGCAATACTTATCACAAGTAAAAAATATAGAAAAATAGGGTTTATGGCTTTAGGGGCTTTAATACTAAGTACAATTTTAGGAGAGGAAATACTGAAAAATGCAGTTAAGCGTGTAAGGCCATCAGAAGATATACCGGCCTGGAACCTTTTAATTGCAAAGCCTTTATCCTATTCATTCCCCTCAGGGCATACTACTTCCTCATTTGCAGTGGCAGGGGTATTAGCAAAATATTTTAAACCTTATGCATTTGGGTTTTTAGGTTTAGCAGCTTTGATAGGTTTTTCAAGGTTATATTTGTATGTGCATTACCCTACTGATATTTTGGCAGGTGTAGTTTTAGGGCTTATGTGTAGTGGAATAGTAATTTACATGGTTGGCAAAGTAAACAGTAATACTAAGGGTAGAATATAAAGAAGATTAATTGTGTAAACAAAAATCAGTATAATTGACGTATCACTTTCTATTGCCATAGTGTTCACATATAATAGTATTTGAAGCTATTGATAAATATAATTTTAAATTAAGTGAATGTATGATAAAATGTAAATTGTAATTGTAGCAAATTTATGAATCCAATAAATGTAAAAGAAAGTGGGTTTTATTATAGGCATTTTAGTTTTACTAATAGTCATTTCCCCTTATACCAATATAATACCAGCCATATATATGACATATATGGTATTGTTTAGAAAAGTGACTATATACAAGAATCAATGGAATATAGGACTTTTTTTATTATTTATTTGGTCTTTGATAGTAAGTGTTGTAAATCAGAGTTTTACATCAATAGTTGCATCTTTTGGTCTCTTTATGTATCTATGTATTAGTATTTTTTTGCAAAATTTTTGTCAAGATGAAAATAAGGTGGAAAAGATAGGAAGGTATTTGGTGTGTTTTTCATTTTTATCTGGGATTTTTGGAATTGTTGAGAAAGTTATGGATGTGTATTTTAAATATAATATTTGGGCTAAATTTCTTAAATTTACCTCTCAGCCAGTATTTAATGACAGAATATATAGTACCTTTGGAAACCCCAATGTAGCGGGCAATTGGTTTGCTATAATGATACTTTTAGGGCTCTATTTCTGCAGCAATACATCTAAAAATAAAAAAATATTCTATGGAATATCAACACTTGTTTTTATTATTGCATTGTACTTAACTGGTTCGCGTGGTGCATTTATGGGGCTGCTTTTTGGACTTTTTATTTTTTATTTTCTTAAAGGTAATAAAAAAGATAGGTGGGTATTTATAACAATATTTATACTTACAGCTATTGTTACATTTATGCCATCACAGATTTTAGAAAATGTAATTGGCCATAACTTCGATGGATCATTTGCTAGTCGTCTTGGAATATGGAATGGATGTTTAAAAATGATAAAGATTAAACCTATTATAGGTTGGGGGCTTATGGGAATTACAGAGCATGGAGAACAGTTTATGAAAGGTTACTATTATGCAACATTATTCCATGGACATAATATATGGATTACGATTATGACTTCGCTTGGAATTGTTGGACTTTCCATATATGCCTATATGAAGATTAATTTATTCCGAAATTTAAAGGTGCTTCATGAAAAAAATTGTAGATTGGTTCCAATGCTAGCAGGTATTCAAGCCGTAATAATTGGGCATGGCTTGGTTGACTTCACAATGATTGCACCACAAACTGGGTTACTATTTATAGCTAGTTCAGCCATAATAAGTGCTCTTGCAAAGCAATATAGTAATTAATAGGGTGAAGTTTATTTAAAATTTAAAAAACTAACAGGGAATTAAAACCCCTGTTTTTTTTATGGAAAGTATAATTGGAGTGATGTTATAAATGGAAAATTGCCATTAAGTTCATAGATTTTTGTGGGAATTTTATGGTACACTTAAAAATATAATATATAGAAAGGATAGTGAATTAGCTATGAGAACAATGAGAAAAATAGAAAGACAAATGGATGATATAGAAGCACTTGAACTTTTAAAGAAAGGTGAATACGGTATACTTTCTACTTGTGGGGAGGATAATAAGCCTTATGGAATACCACTAAGTTATATAATTATAGATAAAAATATATATTTTCATTGTGCAGGTATTGGAAGTAAATTAGATAATATTAGCCAGAATGATAATGTGTGTTTCACGGTGGTTGGGAAAACCAAGGTGCAACAAGACAAATTTAGTACAGAGTACGAAAGTGTGGTAGCTTTTGGACGCGCCATAAGGCTTTCAGAAGAGGAAAAATATGAACCACTAATGGAGTTTATAAGGAAATATAGTCCGGAATTCATAGAAGAGGGACAATTATATATAGATAAAGCCAAGGGAATAACTACATTAATTAAAATAGAGGTATATAGTTTTAGCGGAAAGCATAGAGTGTAAAGAATATATGCAAATTAAATTGGAAATTAGTTAAAGTAACTAGTGAGAAGGGCTAGTAATGTAGTTGAAGAGTTATAATAAATTAGAGAGTGGGATAGAATGAAATTTTTAAGAAACATAGAAAATGGAGCCATAAATATTAAAAAAATGGGAATCATTAAAGGGTTTCTTGTAGTACTTCTATCAATTTTGTTGGAGGTGTTGGGACAAGTACCTGTAGAAATCAAAAATTTGTTTTCTGGGAGATTTGAAAAAGCATTGCCCTATGTAATTTTCATATTTGGGGTGGTTGTTAAATATTATGTTGTTATTATTTTACTCAAGTGCCTTAGTAACTCAAAAAACACGCAAAAACTTAAATATCACTTGAATCCAATGAGTTTTATTTTTACGATTCTCATGATTATAGCATTTAGGTTGCTATTTGATAACAGTTTAATTCTGTGGGTTAGTAGGATATCCATGCCAGATTTTATAAGTGGATCATTTGAAAAACTGACTGTTTCACCAATTATATTAATACTCAGTGTTATGGTGGTAGCGCCTATTTATGAGGAAATAATTTTTAGAGGCATATTATTAAAAGGAATGTCAAAAAAAACAAATCCAGCTATAGCCCTTGTAGTATCTGCATTATTTTTTGCAGTAGTTCATTTAAATGTTCCTCAGGGTATAAATGCATTTTTACTAGGATTAGTCATTGGATTTATATATTTAACAACTGATTCAATTTATTTAAGCATATTTGCACATCTGATAAATAACTTGCTAGCTCTTTTGCTTTCCTCTAGGTTTGCATCAATAGGGGGGAAATATGCTTTGGAAGTTCATGGAGTGCTTTTTGCTTTAGGAGTTGTATTTTTAGTCATAGCTTGCATGGGTTATGAGCAAAACAAAATCAGAAATGTATCAGATATATATAATCAATTCATAGAAATATAGCTTGATTTAAATATTATTTTCTCGCTTACAAAATTGGGATTATGTGAAAAATAAAGGTACATGGAACAAAACTTTTACAAATATATAAAGACCCTCTAAGATACTAATGCCTTAGAGGGTTTTTAAATTTGTAAAATTATATTACATTAAAATGTAATATAATGCATTATTTTAATTCACTCATCATTTGGGTAGCATCATTTTTTAATTGTTGAACTTCATTATCTGGAGCGTCTTTTGTAGGATACCATCCTTTTTGTTTCATAGCATCAAATATTTTATATTGAATAGTCTGATTGTTTTTATAGTTATCCATTAGTGTATTTCTTAAATTTTCACAAGAAGATTCAGTTATTCCGGTACTGTAAGCTGTAATAACTTGTTTTTCTGTAGCAAGTAAATCTTGCATTAAATCTTTTTCAGGCATGCTTGTATTCATATTATATCCCTCCATTTTTTAATTTTATTGATGAGAATCAAGGTATGTTTTTAGTGTAGTGAAGTTTTGCTTGTGTGTTTGGCTAGCCTCATTGCAAAGGTTCTTTAAATTTTGATCAGTGCATTGCGTTCCATATTCATTGAACTTTTTATTAAGCAATGCTTCATATCCCAATTGATCTTTAATAACTTTTAGGTTGTTGCTTTCTAATTGTTTATTTGTAGTATTCATCATGTTTGTTACCTCCAATTTTTTATTAGGACCACTACAAACATATTATCTGCTTTTTATATTAGAATATAAGTGGTAAGTTTATGTAATAATAATATATAATTTGATATTAATGTGTAAATTTAAGAAAACTTTAAGGTGACATTAATCAATTCTTAATAATAGTAGTGTACAATAAATGTATAAACAAGGTTAAAATAGATGGGAGTGACAATTATGCCTACTATAAATATGCTTTCCACAGCTGATAAAGTAAAAGGCCAAGGAGTAGGATCAGCTTACTTAGAGCAAGTAAATTTAGTGAAAAATGGATTAGATAAAGAATATAAAGTTATAATAAACAAGAGAGTAAGAACCGAAATAATGCATTATCATACTATAGATTTTAAACATTATTTAAGCATACCTTTTGCTAAAAAGAAAGGTGTAACAGTAGGATATGTGCATTTTTTGCCAGAGACTATTGAAGGAAGTATCAAATTACCCAAGTTTATCAAAAAAGTTTTTTATAAATATATTATAAGTTTTTATAACAGTATGGATTATTTAGTTACAGTAAACCCCAATTTTATAGGTAGGCTCGAAGCTCATAATATTGACAGAAAAAAAATAACATATATTCCTAACTTTGTTTCAACTGAAAAATTCCATAAGCTTTCAAATGAGGATATTAGCATTGCAAAAGAGAAGTTGAAAATTGAGAAGGATGCTTTTGTTGTTCTTGGAGTAGGCCAAATACAAACTAGAAAAGGTGTCATGGATTTTATTGATATTGCAAAGAAAATGCCTGAAGTACAATTTGTTTGGGCGGGTGGTTTTTCTTTTGGAAATATTACTGATGGATATAAGGAATTAAAAAATGAAATTGAGAATGCACCTAAAAATATTTTATTTACAGGAATAGTTGAAAGAGATTTGATGAATGCTATATATAATGTATCAAATCTTCTATTTATGCCATCGTACAATGAACTTTTCCCTATGTCAATATTGGAAGCCATGAATACTTCTACTCCGATACTGTTAAGAGATTTGGAACTATATGAAGATATATTATTTGACTATTACTTAAAAGAACATGATAATGAAGGGTTCATTAAGGCTATAGAAAAGTTGGAAAATGATTCTACTTATTATGAAGCGGCTAAAGAAAGAGCTATAAGAGGACACAATTTTTATTCCAGAGAGAATGTTCTTGATATGTGGAAAGAGTTTTATAGGAAGGTTTATAAAGCAAAAGGACGGTAAGCTAATGAAAAATTATAGATTTAATATTATTTTGGGGATAGCTTCGGGAGTTATATTTGTTTTGCTGATTATTTTCACAAATGGTTGGATGGATTTAATTCATCAAATGAAAAATTTGAAAATTCAATGGATATTTGCAGGGGCTGCGGCCATGATGTTATATTGGATTTCTGAAGCGAAAGCATTACAAAGTGTTGTGTTTTTAATAAAAAAAGATTATAAATTTAAACAAGCATTTAAAGTTACCATGGTTGGACAATATTTTAATTCAATAACACCTTTTGCATCTGGGGGTCAACCAATGCAGCTATATTCACTTGCTAAACAAGAGATCGGAGTTGGTAGCTCTGGATCAGTTCTGATGATTAAGTTTATCATATACCAAACAGTATTGACTATATATTCTTTAATTCTTATAATATGGAAGGCTAGTTTTTTCAAAAGTAAAATGAGTAATCTGTTTTATCTAATAGCCATAGGATTTGCAGTTAATGCTAGCGTAATTTTGTTCTTAATAATTTTTTCGAAATATCGAAAATTAACACATAAATTAATAACCTCTATATCCAAAATATCAAAAAAACTTATATTGGTAAAGGATATATCAAAATTAGAAATGAATATCAATGACAATTTAGACCAATTTCATGATAATATGGAGATAGTAAAGCATAGTACTGCATTGATGTTTAAAACTGTTATTTATACAATATGCCAATTAACAATAATTTTTAGCATACCTTATTTTATTTATCTTAGTTTTGGGATGAGGGGTGCTAGCATAGAAAATATGATAGCTGGAACTGCATTTGTAATGATGCTTACAGCATTTATACCATTACCTGGTGCAGTGGGTGGTGCAGAGGGGGCATTCTTTATGTTTTTTAGTTTGTTCTTTACAGCTAATAACATAATGGCTGCAATATTATTATGGAGATTAATTACATTTTACTCTTGTATAATTTTTGGGTTTTATGCCTTTGTAAAAGAGTAAGTAATGTTAATTAATACATGTTTAATAAGAAAATTATAGTATTTAAAGGGGGCCGATTATGAATATCGGAATTTTTACAGATGCTTATTATCCACAAGTAAGTGGAGTTGTTACATCTACTTTTATATTGAAAAATGAGCTAGTTAAACTTGGGCATAGTGTGACTATTATTACAGTTGCGCACCCAGATGTAGAAGAGGAAGAAGGCATAATGAGATTGCCTAGTATACCATTTTTTCTTTTGCCTTCTCAAAGAGTTGGTATGATATATTCCCGTAAAATTATGAATAAAATAAAAAAATTAGATTTAGACATTATACATACGCAAACAGAATTTAGTATAGGTATATTTGGAAGAATAGTTGCTAAAAGACTGGATATTCCTGTAGTTCATACTTATCATACTATGTATGAGGATTATATACATTATGTATCACGTGGTATAATGCTTAAACCTGCTTCTCAGTTTGCTAAAAAGGTAAGTAAATTGTATTGCAGAGATTGTAGCGCAATAATAGTGCCAACATTAAAAGTGAAAGATGCCTTGAAGGAATATGGGCTATTAAGACATATAGATATAATACCTACGGGAGTCGATCTTGAGCCTTTCAAAAGAAGTAATTACAATGAAAGCCTTATACAAGCGGAAAAAGAGTCTTTTGGTATAAAGGAAACTGAGCCAGTTGTATTATTTATTGGTCGACTCGCAAAAGAAAAAAGCGTAGATATAATTATAAACAGTATGAAAGAAATAATTGTAAAAATACCAAATTGCAAACTTTTGGTGGTAGGTGATGGGCCAGAGCGTGAAAATCTAGAAGCTTTAGTTACAGAGTTAGATATTGAAAAATCTGTAGTATTTACTGGTGAAAAACCCTGGGCAGAAATTGGAAGGTATTACCAGATGGGGGATGTTTTTGTGGGTGCTTCACTTACCGAGACACAAGGACTAACATTTACTGAAGCAATGGCTGCACAAATTCCGGTGGTAGCTAAGTATGATAAAAATTTGGATGACTTAATTCAAGATAAAATTAATGGAAGAATTTTTTATAAGGATGAAGATTTATCTGGAATATTACTCCAGGTTTTAATAGATACAGAGGAACGTTTGATTATGGTGAAAAATGCTTATGATGGAATAGAGCCATTGTCATCCACCTGCTTTGGGGAAAATGTGGAGAAAGTTTACATGGAAGTTGAAAAACAAAATTGTATGCTACAAAATCAAAAGATAACATAGGTAAATTTGAATAATGGAGATGCTGTATGCATAAATAAATATTGTCATGAGCAGAAAAATAATTTTATAAATAAATATTACTAAAAAGTTATTTTTGTTGTATAATAAATTAGTAGGTAAGAATATTTAGGTAAGAATATTTAAAAAAACTTTGATTTAAGGGGATATAGCTCAGCTGGGAGAGTACTTGGATGGCATTCAAGGGGTCGTGGGTTCGAGTCCCATTATCTCCACCAAATAACTTTATTTAAAGCAGTTTGGTAGGATTATAATAATTTTATAAATAAAAGGGTATCTGATAATATAGTTTTATAAACTTATATTATCAGATATTTTAATTTTTATAGATATATATCCTATAATATTTGTTTTTTTGGTACAATGGAATAAATAGAAAAGAAATGGAGCGATTGAAAATGAAAATACTTTATTATGATTGTTTTTCAGGTATTAGTGGAGATATGAATTTAGGTGCATTAATAGATTTAGGGATAGATGAGAAATATTTAATAGAGGAATTAAAAAAACTAAATCTAAAGGGATATGAGATAAAAGTGTCAAGAGATAGTAGAAAAGGTATAGAGGGTACTAAGGTGGATGTGATTTTACATGAACATCATCATGATCATATTCAGGATGATTCTGAAGTAGCACACGGGCATGACCATTCTCATGAGGATAATAAAAACGGACACTCTCATGGAGATATGAGCAATAATCATAGCCATCATGATCAGCGAAACCTTAAAGATATTGAGGAAATTATAGATTGTAGTAAGTTAAGTTTCAAAGTCAAAGAATTAAGTAAGAAAATGTTTATGAAGGTTGCAGTGGCTGAAGCAAAGGTTCATGGAAAACCATTATATGAAGTTCACTTTCATGAGGTGGGCGCAGTAGATTCTATTGTGGATATAGTAGGAGCTGCTATTTGCATAAATCATTTAAATGTTGATAAAATAATGAGTTCCTCAGTGGAACTAGGTGGTGGATTTGTTAAGTGTGCGCATGGAGTTATACCAGTGCCAGCACCTGCAACTGTAGAAATTTTAAAGGGGATTCCAGTAAAACTTGGAGCGGTACCTTTTGAAACTACAACACCTACTGGTGCTGCAATTCTTGCAGTTAATGTTTGTGAATTTAAAGATGACAATGATTTTATTGTAAATAAGATCGGCTATGGCATAGGTAATAGAGATACTGAAATTCCTAATGTGCTAAGAGTTATGCTTGTAGAAGAAAGTGATTTATCCAACACTTCCAAGGATGCAGATGAAGAAAAAGCACTTGAAGAAATTATTGAATGTAACATGGATGATATGAATCCAGAGTTATATGAATACATTATTGATAGACTTTTTAGTGAAGGTGCACTGGATGCATACCTAACACCAATTATAATGAAAAAGGGGAGGCCTGGCGTTAAAATAAGCGTTTTATGCAGTCCGTCTAAAACAGAAAAGATGAAAGAAGTATTATTTAGAGAAACTACTACTTTTGGAGTAAGAAGTTTTAAAGTGAATAAAACTATGCTCCAAAGAGAATTTATTAAAGTAAACACTTCTTATGGTGAAGTTACAGTGAAAAAAGCTTTTTACGAAGGCGAAAAGCTAAAAAGTAAATTAGAATATGAAGAATGTAAGAAAATAGCACAAACTTGTGGTATATCAATAAGTGAAGTATATGAAAAATTAACCGATGAAATCAAAAATTAAAAATTAAAAATTAATTGGGGACGGTTAACAACTATTTATATATTTAATAATATGAATATCATTTCTACCTATGGGCAATAATTTTAAGAAAATATTATGAGTAGAGGTGATTTTTTATGGCAAGAAAAGCAAGATTAAAATCAGCTGATGCTATATATCATATTATGTGCAAAAGTATTAGTGAGGTATATTTATACAGGGATTCTGAAGATAAAGAAAAGTATTTATCTGTTGTGAAGAAGTATAAGAAACTGTATAATGTTAAAATTTACGGTTACTGTCTTATGGATAATCATGCGCATTTGCTGGTTGATGCCAATGGAGCAGATATATCAAAAGTAATGCATGGAATAAATTTATCCTATGCAGCGTACTTTAATAAAAAATACAAAAGAGATGGACATCTTTTTAAGGATAGATTTAAGAGTATAATTGTTGACAATGACAGATACTTGAAGGCCGTATCATTATATATACATAATAATCCTACTGATATCAGTGTATTTAAAGATTGTCCTGAAAAATACGCTTTTTCTAGTTTAGGAATATATATTGGAAAAAGACGGGATCAATACAATATAGTTGACTATGGGTTTGTCTTGGGATTTTGGGGAAAAGACCTTGAAACTGCAAAGAAAAGTTATTATAACGATATTTTTGGATGTAATGATGAAAAATTAAAGGAAGAATTTGAATTCCAAAATGAAAAAACAGAGTATAGGAGTGGAAGAAAGATACTTGTAAGAAATTTTACGGCCAATGATGTAATGGAATTTATAGTATCAAAGATGGATATATCAAAGTTTCATCTTAATATTAAGTATAGTAGGAAACTTGTAAGTGCAAAGGCCCTAACTGTTATTTTAATGAGGAGTCTGTGTGATTTTAAATTTAGTGATATATCTAGTGTGCTGGGAAATATTTCACAGGCAAGATTATCAAAATTAAGTAACATTGGTATTGAATTGATTGGTAATGAACAAAAATACGAAAATATTATTGGAGAATTTATTGAATGCTATGCGTAGGAAGTATTGATTAAAAGTTTATACCAACTGAAAAAAGGATTCGATTGATAGTTGTTTTAAATTTAATAATAGTGGACAAGTATATAAAAATATATTATTTTATTAATATAATATAAAATATTTGAAAATTATTTTTTAATAAATGTATTTAGTAATTAAAATGTACAAGCTCTAATAATAACTTGTAGTAATATAAAGGATAATTAGTTGTTAACTGTGCCCACTTGATTGATTAATACTTGGGCGTTAATAATATAAAGGATGATAAGTTGTTAACCGTCCCCCAAATTGGTGGGTGGCGATAATGACATTGGAGGAGAATATGTTAAAGCAAAAGTATGAAAATTTGGTGAATTATTTGAAAAAACTTGGCAGTGTTGCCGTTGCATTTTCAGGGGGAGTGGATAGTACTCTATTACTGAAAGTTTGCAGTGATGTACTTCGTGAAAATGTTCTAGCTATTATGGTAATAGCTCCTTATACACCTAAATGGGAAGTTGAAGAAGCTAAAGTTCTGCTAGAACAGTTTGGAGTTAAATACAAATTTATTGAGGTAGAAATGATTGATGAAATAAGATTTAGTCCAAGAGATAGATGTTATATATGTAAAAATGCTATTTTTACTAAAATAAAGCAGCAGGCCGGTGATGAGGGAATATATAATGTTTTAGATGGTACTAATTTTGATGATACAAAGGATTATAGGCCAGGACTCAAGGCATTAAAGGAATTAAATATAATAAGCCCTCTTTTGGCAAATGAATTTACTAAAGCTGATATAAGAGCTTTATCTAAAGAACTTAACCTGCAAACTTGGAATAAGCCAGCCTATGCATGCCTTTTATCAAGGATACCCTATGGACAAGAAGTAATTAAGACAGACCTTGAAAGAATAGAAACTGCAGAGGTATATTTAATGGAACTCGGTTTTAGTGGAGTTAGAGTTAGAAGTCATGAGGACTTAGCAAGAATTGAATTGCCAAAGAAGTATTTTAAAGAAATTTTAAACGAAAGAGTTTTAGAGAAAATCTCTATGAAACTTAAAGAACTTGGATTTAAATATGTAACATTAGATTTAGAAGGATATAAAATGGGAAGCTTAAATTAAAGAAGGTGGGAAATATATGAATTCAGAACAAACTAAGGAATTTCTTAAGTCCATAAAAAGTGGCGATATATCTATTGAGGAGGGTATAGATAAATTAAAAGATTTATCATATTCTGATTTAGGATTTGCAAAAATAGATAATCATAGAGAACTTAGAGTTGGTTACCCGGAGGTTATATATTGTGAAGGGAAAACCGTAGAGCAGATAAAGGGCATAGTTAGTCTGATGCTTACAAAAAATGTAAACATACTTGGCACAAGGGCATCGCATCTAATGTATGAAGGTGTAAAGGAAATATGCCATGAGGCTCAGTATAATAAGAGTGCAAGAACCATTGTAATTAAAAAAAAGGAAGTAGAAATTCCGAGTACTTATATTGCATTAGTAACAGGAGGAACCTCTGATATACCAGTAGCAGAGGAAGCGGCCATTACAGCAGAAATTTTTGGTAATAAGGTTGAAAGAATTTATGATGTAGGGGTAGCAGGTATTCATAGGCTATTTGAAAATCTAGATGTTATTAGGCATGCTAGGGTGGTTATTACTGTAGCGGGTATGGAAGGCGCTTTAACTAGTGTGGTAGGTGGCCTCGTAGATAAGCCAGTTATAGCGGTTCCAACCAGTGTAGGCTATGGAGCTAGTTTTAAAGGGCTTGCCGCGCTACTATCTATGTTAAATAGTTGTTCTAGTGGAGTTAGTGTTGTTAATATTGACAATGGCTTTGGAGCAGGGTATTTAGCAAGTATTATTAACAAATTATAAGATGAAGGTTCAGCAGGGACAACAGGTCTACATGCCTAACCTTCATTGATTGATCAAAAGGTAGCTTAATAGCTACTTTTTTTATTGTGTGGGAGAATTAGCATTATATACATGCTCATAAACCTTAAGAGTGTTAACAGCAGTGTTTTGCCAAGAAAATGCACTTGCCCTTTTTAAGGCCTTACAACTCAATTCTTCCTTTAATTTTTCGTTACTCAGCAAATTGCCTATGGCCAGAGCTATCTCTGAGATGTCATAAGGGTTTATTAAAATTCCACCATCGCCTACTACTTCAGGAATAGAGGTAAGATTAGAGGTTATAACAGGGGTGCCACAATTCATAGCCTCCAGTGGAGGAAGTCCAAAACCTTCGTAAAAGGAAGGATATATAAAAGCATCACAAGAGTTATAGAAAATGGGTAAATGTTCTTCTGGTACAAACCCAGTAAAAATAACATGAGAGCCTATCTTCAACTCATTTGTAAGCTTTATTAATCTTTGGCTGGAGTCTTTATACCCACCTACAATAACTAAATTATAATTCTTGTTTAAATCCTTATATATTTTAGAAAAGGCAATCAAGACAGATGCAACATTTTTTCTTTCGCTAAAACCTCCTAGATAAAGTATAAATGGATGGGTTAAATTATATATATTATTCAAGAAATCCCCGCAAAACAATTTATCTAAAGGAGTATATTTCTTATCTGCGGCTAGTGGAGTCACAAAAATTTTCTTTTCATCTACAGGAAAAAATTTAAGAATATCCCGCTTTGAAAATTCGGACACAGTTATTATTCCATCAGCCCCCCCTATAATTAAAGGCATTTCTTTTAAAAACTTTAGCAAATACCCTTTTCCAACAGTTTCAGGCATAACGTAGGGAATTAAATCATGTATAGTGATTATTTTCTTGCAAGCTATTCCCTCGGAGTAACCGATTCCGTTTTGTGGCATATGATATATGTCTATTTTTTCCTTTGATAAATTGGCTGGAAAATAGTGATCCTCAAAGAATCTTTGATGCTTTTTTGAGGTCATTATTATTTTGCAGTTTTCTTTTTTTATGCTCTCATAATTACCACCTGACCAGTAAATATTGTAGCTATTTATAGGATCTATGTTAATTAAATTTTTAAGTACATTTTCCGTATAAGTTCCTATGCCAGTGCCACTATAGAAATTGATACCTCTAGCATCAATTGCAATCCTCATGGGTTCACTCCTTAATATTATTTAAAAATCAGCATTCACAATAAAATCATTACTTGTGATGCTACTTATCATCTTGTCTAAAAGATAGTATATATTAATATATTATTTCCATATAAAAAGTGTGCTATTAGGCTAAAGATTATTGTGCACAAATAATTCAGTGTGTTCATATACTACAATAGAACAATATTTCGGAGGCATGGACTTGGAAATCCAGGAATTAAAGCAGTTAGTAAAGGACAATTATTCTCTTTGTACCAATGATATAAAGAAAATAAAAAATGTTTACAGAATAGAAACTGAAAATCACATGTATTGCTTGAAAATCATTAAGTATGACTTTAAGCATTTTTTATTTATTATTGGCGCAATAAAACATTTACAAGGCAATGGTTTTCAAAATATACCTGAAATTATTGTGACTAATGATAAAAAGGATTATGTAGCCATTGAGAATAAATACGCTTATTTGACACCTTGGATCAATGCAAGACAGTGCAATTATGATAATCCAGTAGAAATAAAAGTTTGTACCTCAAAGCTTGCAGATCTTCACAAGAAGAGTTTAAATTTTAAAGTTACAACTGATATGAAACCTAGAATTGGATGGCTTAAATGGATAGAAACTTTTAAGACGAGGCAAAAGGAAATATTAGATTTCAAAAGAAGGATAAATGAAAAAGAACATATTACGCAGTTTGATAAAAACTATTTGTTAATAATGGAAGAGGAACTAGATAGGTGCAGTAGATCGATATATAATTTATGCAAAAGTGAATATATAAATAAAATGAAAGATGAAATTAAACATAGGGGATTATGCCATCATGATTATGCCCACCATAATATATTAATGGGAAAAAATGGAGAAGTTAACATCATTGATTTTGATTATTGTATCTTAGATACTCATTTACACGATTTAAGTAGCCTGCTTATAAGAAGAATGAAAAACGGGAAATGGACCTTGACTAATTCACTTTTTATAATGGATGAGTATGATGCCACAAATGCGATTTATAAGAGTGACATAGATGTAATGGCAGCGTTTATGGAGTTTCCTCAGGAATATTGGCAAACCGGAATTCAGTACTATTGGGAAAAAAAGGATTGGGGTGAAGAGTTTTTCTTGAAGAAACTTGAAAAAATTTATGATGATAGGATAGATAGACAGATTTTAATTGAGAAATTAAGAAAAATAAATTATGGGAGGTAGTATTGTGGGAAAAAGCAAAGATGACCTGTACATGGAGGAAAGTGAAGTGGAAATCATTGATTCACAGCAATCCACCGTAGAAGAATATGATACCAGACTTGATAATATGAAGGAGGAGGTTAAAAAACTTAAAAAAATAAAAAAAAGACAAAAAAAAATTAGAGAGTTAGAATTTGAACAAAAAGAAATATTAAAGAAAATGGACAAAAATTATAAAAAGAATAGATAGTCCATAGTTATTATTTAAGGATTAAAAGATTTAATTAGAGGTGATGCCAGTGGCAATAAGCATCTACAATGATTTTTCTGAGTATATGATGTTTAAAGGTGTTAAAAATGTAAGAGCAACCGATTTTAAAAATATAGATCTAGACATAACGGAGGAATTAGTAATAAAACAGTTGGGAAATATTTATGATTTTCATGAAAAATCCCGAGGATTTAATGGATATCTCAGAAGTAGACTAAATAACAATACAGGAAAATTAATAGAGGAGTATAAAATTTACAATAAAAAGCTGGAGTCTGATATAAAAAATATTAAAAGAAATGAGCCTAAAAATGCATTTGAACAGTTAGTTATTAAATATGGAGAGGCAGTTATAAAAAGAGGGGAAGAGTGTATAAACGAAGTGTATCACAAAGACTATATAGGGATTATATCAAGGAGTATGAGAAGGGGGGAAATATGCCTAGGAAATACAGATTTTAAAAACCTTCTAAAAGATAATTTTGTTTACGTGGTTAGTTTTGAAGATAGTAGTTATAACATGGTTGAAATGGATTGTATTGTTTTGCTTAGTAAATTAAAGAGGAAAGGACTTAAACTTAATTTTAGAAAACTTGCTGGTGAATTCTGCTATATAGAGGGGCTAGATGCAAACAGCTTAGGATTTGTTTTGGCTTTAGTTTCTTATCCTTATGCATTTATGAGGTGTTGTAATAAGTATAGAGAATGTAAAAATAAAATCAATGAGGATAGATTTACAAAAAAACTTATTAAAGCGATAAGCCAAGATGGAGATTCTTTATTTTAAAATGGAATTGCATGAAAACATAATATTACAGTATGGAAGATGATGAATAGCTGCAAAAGTTATGATTTAAAGAGGTGATAACATGTTAGACATTAGATATAAAGATAGGACTTATTTAAGCAAATATGATTTAGATATAAATTTGTTTAGCGAATTTAATTTATTAGTTAACGATGTTATTCCAGTGAGAAAAGTATTTATACTTAACACGGATAAAGGCGATAAGGTGTTAAAAAAGTTGAATTATGGTACTTCAAGGCTTGAATTTATTAATTATGGTCTTGAGTATCTTAAAAACCATAGGTTTAGTAATATCATTGAATTTGAAAAGACAAAAGATAAACTCATATATGCTCCTTGGAAAGATGATATATACTGCATAATGAATTTAGTACAAGGGCGAGAGTGTGAGTATAGCAATCCTGTAGATGTTATATTAACCTCCAGAAAACTCGCAGAACTTCACCGTGCATCGGAAGGACTTGTGAATGAAGAGGCTTTTGAAATCTTAATTGCGAAAAATCAAAACCGTTATTTATGTGGTAGGGTGATAGAGATTTTCAATAAAAAGTTAGGAGAACTTAGGTTTTTTAAAAGTATAGCATCTCTATATGAAAATAAAAATGAATTTGATTGTATATTTTTAGAACATGAGGAATATTATGAAGGAAATATAATACAAAGCATAAAAATTTTGGAAGCATCGGAGTATTACAATTTATGCAAGGAAAAAGAAAAAATAGCATTTTGTCATCATGACTTAGCTCATCATAATATATTAATTAATGAGGAGCAAGTATATTTCTTAGACTTTGATTATGCGGTGGTAGATTTAAAAGTACACGATATTTGTAATTTTATAAATAAAGCAATTAAAAATTCCGCCTATGATATAGAAAAATGCCATAGTATTTTAAATGAATATACATCAATAAACCCATTAGACCATCGGGAGCTAGAGGTATTATATGGTATGCTTAGCTTTCCAGAGGATTTTTGCGGTATAGCTAGAGATTATTACACAAGGAAAAAACAGTGGAGTGAAGAGGTGTTTTTAAACAGATTAAAGGGCAAAGTGGAATATAGAGAAGATAGAGAATTGTTTTTAGAGGCTTTTAAGAAAAATTATAATTGTTAGTTAAGAATCCCCTTATAGCGATAGATACACTATAGGGGGATTTACTTTTGGCGGCTTAAAGTAGACTTGCCCATAAAATAACTAGCTTTTATAATAATGATGTTATGAAGGGGTAAGCCAGTTCTATTTATTCAATATTATATTTTCATAAGCCTTTAGAGTATCAGCAGCGGTATGTTCCCAAGTTAGTGTAGAGGCTCTTTTTAGTCCTTTATTAATAAGTGATTGTCTTAAGTCATTATCAAAGATAGCATTATACATGTTTTCGCTTAATTCAACAAGATCATATGGATTTACAAGCAAGGTTGAATCCTTAACTATTTCAGGTATTGAGGTAACGTTTGATGTGATTACAGGAACTCCACAAGCCATTGCTTCAATGGGAGGTAGTCCAAAGCCTTCATAAAAAGAAGGATATACAAAGAGCTCACAAGCATTATACATGAAGGGAATATGGTCCATAGATATGAAGCCAGGGAAAATTACTTTATCTTCAATATGCAAAGCTTGTGCTCTTTTTTTATACATATCATAGGATTTACCTTTGCTACCTGCAATGACAAGTTTCATATCTTTTTTTAATTTTGGAAAGAGTATGCTGAAGGATTCCAGGAGTCCAAGAATGTTCTTTCTAGGACTAAATCCGCCGATATATAGAATATAGTCTCCTGATATAGAATAGTTTTTTTCGATAATTAATTTACTAAGAGTTTTGTTATAAGGTTTATAAATATCCTCACTAGCTAAATAAGTAACATATATTTTTTCTTTTGGAAAATTAAAAGCGTTAGCAATATCTTGCTTTGAATATTCAGACACAGTAATTATTCCATCACACATAGAAATTATATTGGGCAATTTTTCTTTGAAAATTTTTAAATATTGCTGCCCAACAGTTTCTGGCATTTTATAGGGGATAACATCATGTAAGGTAATAACGAAGGGACACTGTTTCTTTTCAGGTAATCCAATTCCGTTTTGAGGTACGTGGTATATGTCCATAGATTTGTCCATAAATGGGTTAGGAATATTCACCTCATTCCAAAAATTATTTTGATTTTCTTGTTTAATATTTTTTATGTGAAAATTTTCTCCAAAAGGTATGGCGAGCCGACAATCATTTGGTACAAAAAGAGAATAATCATTATAGTTGTCTATTTTATTTAAAGAGTGAATTAGTTGGTAACAATAAGTTCCTATACCAGTTCCTCTGTACCATTTTGCAGCTCTTGCATCAATTCCAATTTTCATTTTAAGACTCCTTAAATACTGATTAATATATGAATATACTCTATTATATTAAAAGAAATCATAAATGTTATTAAAACATATAAGAATATATTCTAAAAAAATATATTAGTAATATAAATTATAGGGGGGGGATGAATAACATGATGAGGGAATTTGAAATTGAGAGGCAATATGGTATTAAAATAGAAAGTATACGTCCTAACAAGGGAGTATACTTTCTAAAGACAGATGATGGAGCTAAATGTTTAAAGAAAATAAATTATGGAACACAAAAACTTTTGTTTGTATACGGAGCCAAAGAACATCTAGCAAATAATGGATTTAATAAAATAGATAGATATTTTTTGAATACTGAGGGGAATCCGTATGCTTTAGTTAATGAAGATATTTACACACTATCATCCTGGATAGATGGTCGAGAATGCGATTTTCACAATGAGGAGGATTTAATAGCTGCTTCAAAAAAATTGGCTTATATGCATATTGCATCTAAGGGATATGAACCGCCGGAAAATAGCAAGTTAAAGACAGATCTTGGAAGATGGCCGCATTTGATGGAAAAACGAATAAAGTCTTTTGATAAAATGAAAGACATGATTAGGAAAAAGAAAAATTTTAAAACTGACTTTGATATTAATTATATTAAGAGTGTGGACGCTCAAAAGGAACTGGGTAAAAGAGCCATGGCAATACTCGATGATTCATTGTATTTTGATATATGTAGGCAAACGGAAGAAGAAAAAGGGTTTTGTCACCATGATTATACACATCATAATATTATTATTGATAAAAATAATGATGTTAACATAATTGATTTTGATTACTGCAAAAGAGAAGTAAAAGCATTTGATTTATCTAATTTTTTAATT
This sequence comes from uncultured Clostridium sp., assembly GCA_964467165.1. Taxonomy (GTDB): domain Bacteria; phylum Bacillota; class Clostridia; order Clostridiales; family Clostridiaceae; genus Clostridium_AD. The sequence continues at coordinate 51,295 of CAYXOL010000019.1, read as the reverse complement.
AAAGTGCTTAAGAAGCAGGATTGGGACATAAAATATGCTGAAATAATACTCCAGGCATATAGTAGTGTAAATCCTCTGTTAGAAGAAGAGTATCGACTTATATATGCATTTTTAGTATTTCCACAACGCTATTGGAGGCTTTGTAATAGATATTATTATAATGAAGTTACTTGGATTCAAAATACCTTTAATAAGAAGATGGAGGAGCTAATTTCTGAAAAAGAAAAGAGCACGGCATTTATTGAAGAATATAAGAAAGCATTTAATCAGAGGTAGTACATTTAGAATTATATAATAAGGTCATGTAGACAACTTATTTACATGGCTTTATTATTTTATCAAACAAAAATTGACAAATAGTATCAGGTATTATAAAATAAGATTTAATAGTATAGATTACCATTTAAGGTAAATAATAAAAAGGTTTTAACAGTATCAGGTAACACAAGGGGGATATATGTATATTAATACTTCGAAATTGAAAAGTAATAGTGAAATACGTCAAGGAGCAAGAGAGAATTTATCAGACAATTGGACTGTAGCTATATTAGTATGTATGATAGCATGGGTTTTAACACAATTGGTCACACAGGACCCGCAGATTAAAGAAAGGGTAACTAATGTTATTAATAATCCAATACATGGAATATTTAGATACTGGACTGCAGGGAATAATGGGAAAGGTCAAAATATAGGGATGCTTATATTGCTAGTTATCGGAGGACCAATAACTTACGGGGTTTCAAGGTTTTTTCTAAACTTGATACGTAAAACTGATGCTAGAATACAGGATGTTTTTAGAGGATTTAAGTATTTTTGGAAGGCGTTCTTGCTGAATTTACTAATGGGTATATTTATAATGTTATGGGCTTTGCTGCTTATAGTCCCTGGAATAATAGCTAGTTTAAATTATGCTATGGCGTACTATATATTGATAGACAATCCAGAATTGAGTTCTGTGGATGTTATAAACCGTAGCAAAGACATGATGGATGGCCAAAAGGGAAAATTGTTTAGCTTGTATTTAAGCTTTGCAGGATGGTTTGTATTGTGTTTATTAACTTTAGGAATAGGTTTTATATGGCTTAGACCATATAGTCAAGCATCTTTTGCAGGTTTTTATCAAGACTTAAAGGATGCTTCTAATGAAAATTTAGAGTATGTAGGTAGTGAGGAAAATAATAAGATTAATAGTATAGAATAGATTTAATAAAAGTTTCTCCAATATCTTAATAATGGAGAATTTTTTTTATACTCACCTATTAAATATATTTTCATAATATATATTACAAGCTTTATTATGGAGATGATATTTTGGAAATAGGAGACATTGTAGTAAGAAAATCCTACGGTGGGGACATTACATTTAAGATAATAGACATTATGACTGTGAATAATAGGTCAGTATATTTACTTAAGGGAATAAATTTAAGAATTGAGGCGGACTCTTTATGTGAGGATTTAGAATTAGTATCAGAAAATAAGATTGGCGAAATTGACAAGGTATTTAATAAAAAAGTAAATGCAACTATCAAAAGAATATTAATGAGTAGGATTAAGGGAACTAGGGGGTCGGCCATAGATATTAACGTTAAAATCAAAGATTTTCAATCGAAACAAGAAAAGTATAAGGAAGGCAAAGAATATAAGAATAAACAAATGGGTTTTGGAAGACCAGGAAAAATACTACATGTAGATGGTGATGCAGAATATCTAGAAGTTTGCTTAAAAACTTACAAGCAGCTATCCTTAGAAGCAGTAGGAAGAGTGATGTCAGAAAAAAATCAACCAAATGAAATATTAAATTTAGTTAAACAAATCAAACCAGATATAGTAATAATGACAGGTCATGATGGTATGTTAAAAGGAACAACTGATTATATGAATTTAAATAGCTATAGAAATTCAAAGTATTTTGTTGAGTCGGTTATAGCTCTTAGAGCTTATAATAGCAACTATGATGATTTAGTTATATTTGCTGGGGCTTGCCAATCTTGCTATGAGTCAATTTTAGATGCTGGTGCTAATTTTGCTTCTTCTCCAAATCGTGTCTTAATTCACTGCTTGGACCCTGTATTAGTAGCTGAGAAGATAGCCTATACAAATATAGAAAATGTTGTAGCTATAGAGGATGTTATACAAAACACCATAACGGGGCTTAAGGGCATAGGGGGATTACAAACTAGAGGCAAGTATAGAGAGGGGTTTCCTAAATCACTTTATTCATAATTTAATCACATATAAAAAACAAGCTTTATTATAGAGAACTTATGAGGCTTGTTTTTCTATAAACAATAGTGAAAAATAAAACCGAATATATAAATATTTAAAGGGGATACTATAAAAGTTAGTATTTATTTAAAATATTACATATTTAAACTAAATTAATGATTTTTAATGTGAAGCTTCATAAAATAGAGAAAAATCAATTATCTGCGGAATAATCTATAAAAATGTTCTTTGTTAACACAAAATTAACATTGACAAGAATGTTATATTAGTGCTAAAATTATAAGTTTGCTTGACATATATTAAAAAAGAGTGTATAATATAAAATGTAGAGAGAAGGTGTTTATTTGGAACAGATAAATGTATTGACTTCTATAAAAGATGAAATTGAAAGCCATCTTGGAGAGAGAGTAACATTAAAGGCCAATGGTGGAAGACGAAAGATTCTTGTAGATAATGGAGTTATTGAAAAGACATATACAAGTATATTTGTTATTAGATTAGAAAATGACACCCATAGAACCGTGACATATAGTTATTCAGATGTTTTGACAAAAACAGTTCAAATAGTTTTTGCAGGATAAAACGATACAGTACCTTGGTATCGTTTTATTTGAATTTTAAATTAGCAGAGCATATATTATGTAAAATGTAATCCGTTTTTAATAAGGGTTTCAATTTTACATAATATATGCTTTTTTTAATTCTAATGTAAAATTATAATGAAATTTGTTATACGAATAAAAACATAGGATATCATATTTTATTCACTACTTCTATATATATTAATAGTAAGTATTTTAGGAGGGTAACAATTCATAAGTGTTGCCACAATAGAAATACAAGGAGGTATAGTATGGAGATAAATTTAATAAGAGAAAATATAGAGTATGAGCAACTACTAGGAGAAAATACTGCTGATACAGTGGTAAAAGAAGAATATGTAATACCGGATACTCATCCAGACGTTAGAGAAATTCTTATGTTAGATGTTAAAGCGGTTATAAATTCTAAAGAGATAATTGAGGATAAAGTTTATTTAGAAGGTCAACTTCAATACAACGTACTTTATATTTCAAAAGATCAAGAACGTACAGATGTGGAAAATGTTATATATAGCTCTAAATTTTCAAATACAATAGATATAGTTGGTGCAAGGCCCGAAATGATTTGTGATACTGAGTGTTTTGTAGAACATATGGAGTGTAAAATAGTTAATGAGAGAAAAATATGTTTAGAAGGTATTTTGAAGTTGAAATCTGAAGTATATAAAAGTTTTAGTTTTCAAATAGTTAAAGATATTGAAGCTGTAAATGATGTTCAATATTTAAAAAATCCAACTAGTATAGATAAAGTAACAAGAAGCTTTAATGGAGAATTAGTTGGTAAAGCAAATATAAAAGTTCCAATGGATAAACCAGAAGTCCTTAAAGTTATAAAATGTGATGTTAATATTCATAAAAAAGAAGTGAAATTGTATGACGAGAAAATTCTAATTAATGCTTTTGCAACTATTAATATGATGTATAAAGGAAAGGATAGCAGGGAATTATTTTATGTTGAACAGGAGGTTATGCTAAATAAAGAAATGAACTTCCAAGATGTAAACCCTTATATGGAAAGTTATACAGACTTTATAGTAGATGCTATGAACTATGATATTAAGGAAGATGATTTAGGGGAGAAAAGAATTATTGATGTAGAATTTTTGATAAAAACAAATACAAGGGCCATGCATAAAGAAGATGTGGATATGATTGAAGATGTATATTCACCAACTACAAAACTTGAGATGGATAAGAAAGATTATGGACTTAATGTAATGCAAGGACAGCTATTAACTGAGACCTTAGTTAAGGGAGATATAGAATTAAATAGTAATATGGCAAAGGCTAGTAAAATCATTATGTGTAATGCTAATGTTTGTGTAACGGACAAAAAAGTCATTGAAGACAAGGTTATAATTGAGGGTATAATGAATGTAACAGTGTTATATAGAAGCGATGATGAAGACAAATGTCTTGCTGCTGTGTCTGAGGAGATTCCTTTTACTTGTGGAGCTGAAATACTAGGAACTAAGATTAATATGAGCAGTGTGTGTAAAGCAACACTTGAAAATATAAATGCAGATATTGAGGCCGGAAGTATATCAGTTAGAGCTGTAGTTAAAGTATATACAAGAGTAAGTTATATGGTGCAAAAGAAATTTTTAGTTGACGTTTACCCTATAGAGGCTGAAGTTCCTAAGAAAAAAGCAAGTATTACCATTTACGTAGTTCAATCTGGAGATACCTTATGGAAAATTGCTAAAAAATATAATACTACAATGCAGGAAATTGCAAGAGTTAATGCAATAGAAGAGCCTAATGTTATAAAGGTTTCACAAAAACTTATAATACCGGGTAGAATAGTTATATAGGTCCATTTTAATAAATAGTAAGTCAGTATACTAGTATATTTGACTTGCTATTTATTTTGTATGCCTCATATTTTAAATTATATGTAGCAATATTAATTTTGTTGTAATATACTAATTTTATTGACAATAGTTCACAAGAAAAGACTAATGGTATATTAGTTTCTAAATTTCTAACTAAGAATAAACACGTATCAATTAATTTAGTGGCCTTAGTGGATTAACAATAAAGAGTTGGAGGAAAATCATGTTAGTAAAAGCTTATGGAAAAATAAACATATCTTTAGATATAGTAGGTAAAAGAGAAGACGGATATCATTTGCTAAAAATGATTATGCAAAATGTAGATTTATATGATACCATGTCCTTTCAAAAATGTAATAAAGGTATTAATATAAGCTGCAATAAACCTTATATACCTACGGATGACAAGAACTTAGTATATAAAGCTGCAAAACTTTTTATGGATACTTATAATATTAATGAAGGTGTAAATATATATCTTAAGAAAAATATTCCAGTAGCCGCTGGTATGGCGGGTGGAAGTGCAGATGCGGCAGCTGTTTTTAAAACACTAAGACAATTATTCGAAATAGACATAGATGACAATGAGCTTATGAATTTAGGTGTCCAAATAGGTGCAGACGTGCCTTATTGTATAATGGGTGGAACTGCTTTGTGTGAAGGAATAGGTGATATTATTACTCCGATGGAGTCTTTTAAAAATCAAATCTTGGTATTGGTTAAGCCGAATTTTGGGGTATCCACAAAGGAGGTTTATAGAAACTTAGATATTAGTAAAATTTTTAAGCATCCAGATACTGATGCTATAATAAAAGCGATGAAAGAAGAAAAATTAGAAGATGTATGTAATAGTATGAAAAATTTACTTGAAAATGTTACTCTAAGAAAATATCCAGTTCTCAAAAGAATAAAAGAAGACATGATTAGGATGGGCGCAGTTGGTGCAATGATGAGTGGGAGCGGGCCAACAATATTCGCTTTTTTTGATGATATGTTAAAGGCTCAAAAATGTTATGATAAATTTAAAATTCAATATAAAGAAGTGTATATAACAAGAACTATCTAGGATTAATTTTAATGATATTGCAGCTTCGAAGAAGATGATTTATAGTGAAATATAAGAACGTGTAAAAGCCATTGTGGTTTTTCACGTTTTTTTATTTTCCGAAGGTTAAGTGAATATTTTGTTCAAGTGTCGTTAAAACTAGCTTAATCAAAGAAAAATTAGTTTACTTATGTGAAAAGTTTTTACGGTTTATTTTTTTACTAATTAATACTAAAACAGGGAGAAAAACAATGAGGATATTAGATTTATTTGATATGTATTTTTTAGCAATGATTTTGATTCAAGGCTCAGTTGTACTTGCCGTAGATGCAAGGAGCTTTAAGAAGGGGAGTAAGGACAATGCTAGTAAAAAAGCTGGTAGGTTAGGCTTTTCGGCAATTATAGTGGCTATTACTCTGTTTATACTTAGGTGGATATTTCAAGGTGATTTCTAAGTGGAATGGGTAAGTAAAGCTACGCAGGAGATGATTTAGTTTATATGAACTTATACATATATAAGGATGTGAAGCGTTATGAAAGAGATAATTGATGATGAAATCCAGCTTGAATCTGAAAAAAACATAGAGTACTTAAAAGAACTTTTGAAAGATAATTCAGATGTTATTTTTAGAACTTTTAATGTAGGGGATTGGAAGGCATCCATAGTATATATTGATGGAATGGCGGATAAACTTCTATTAGATCACTATGTTTTAGAACCGTTAATGTTATGTTCAAGGGGTATAGAGAAAACGGAGCAAATAAAAGACAACATACTTTTAGTGACTGATATGCATGAAGTTAAAAAATTGAGTGAGGGAGTTAATTCAGCCCTTTCTGGCGATACATTAATGTTTATTGATGGATTAGAATGTGCCTATGTTATTGCAACGCGTTTTTGGCCAGTTAGGGGGATAAGCGATCCATCTGCTGAAACGGTAATTAGAGGAGCAAGAGATGGTTTTACAGAAACAGTAAGATTTAACACTGCTTTAATAAGAAGGCGAATTAGGGATACAAGGTTAAGAGTTAGACCTAAGTCGATAGGAGCTAGGTCAAAAACAGATGTGGCTATTATGTACATTGAAGATATAGTCAATAAAGATGTACTAGAGGAGCTTTTGCTTAGAGTAGATAAAATAAACATTGACGCAGTCTTTGATTCAGCATACATCGAACAGCTAATAGAGGATAATAAATTTTCACCCTTTCCTCAAATACAAAGTACTGAGAGGCCGGACGTAGTAGCAGCGGCTCTATATGAAGGAAGGGTAGCAATGGTTGTAGATAATTCTCCATTTGTAATTATTGTTCCAGCTACCTTGCCTAATTTATTTCAATCCCCAGATGATTATTATCAAAGGTGGATGCATAGTTCTATGATTAGATTTATCAGGATGATTTCTATACTCATTTCCCTTACGGCGCCGGCACTTTATGTGGCGATTACCTCTTTTCAACCGGATATAATACCTACTAAATTGGCTTATTCTATAGCGGCTTCTAGGGAAGGAGTGCCATTCCCCGCATTCGTAGAAGCTATAATTATGGAACTATTTTTGGCCCTTCTTATGGAGGCTGTGGTTAGATTGCCAAGGCCAATTGGGGCCACAATCGGAATTGTAGGAGGCCTTGTTATAGGTCAATCCGCAGTGAGCGCAGGGATAGTTAGTCCCATTATGATAATTATTGTGGCAATTACGTCTATTACTACATTTGTAACTCCTAATTATGAAGTTGCTACGGCTCTTAGACTTGTACGATTTCTACTTATTATTGCTTCGGCAATTATAGGGCTTTATGGGATGGTCATCGGACTCATTATACTTCTCATTCATTTAGTTAGAATGAAAAGTTTTGGAATACCTTATTTAGCGCCTATGGTAAATACTAATATGGCGGATTTAAAAGATACGTATATAAGAGCGCCTATACAAGATTTAAAAGAAAGGCCCAAATATATGGAAACCGGAGATAAAATAAGGCAAAAATAATTTGTATAATCTTTTATGCAGAGGGAAGGGTACTATTATGCAAGATAGAAAAATAATTGGAGATTTTGGTTTATTTACTACGGTGGTAGTAGCTATGGTTGGTATAGGGATATTTTCTTGCCCAAAACAGGTGATAGATAAAGTAGGTAGTGACGGTTGGATAGTTATTTTAACTTCCGGAATAGTAATTTTTTTGTTGCTATATCTTATATATGTGGTTATGAGAAAAAATGATTTTCAGGATCTTACAAATATATTGAAAAGCAATTTTGGTGAGCTTATTGGAGGGATATTTGCTATTGTTTTTGCGCTTTATAGTATATTTATTGTGTCCCTTGGAATGAGAGAATTTGTTGAAGTGATTAGACAATTTTTATTAAATCAGACTCCTTCGGAATTTGTTTTAGTCACCACTATATTAACAGGCACCTATTTAGTTAGAGGTGAAATAGGTGATTTAGTTAAGTTTAATGAAATTTCCTTTTGGATTATGTTCCTTCCAATTTTTGTAGTGTTTATACTAGTATCAATAAATGCAGACTTTACAAATTTGTTGCCAGTGCTTAATAGTGAACCTTTAAATTACCTTAGTGCTTCTAGATATGCACTATTCTGTTTTGGGGGATTTGAAATAGCCTATCTTATTTTTCCCTATGCTAAAAATAAAAAAAACGTATCCCGTGTACTTAGAAAAAGTATTATGTTTGTAACAATTTTTTATGCAATTGTAATGATGCTTGTTTTAGCCGTATTCTCTAAAGCACAGGGTAGGATTTTATTATGGCCAACTATATCTATGATAAGGTCTTTATATATACCGGGTACATTTGTAGAGCGTTGGGAAGGAATAGTAATGGCGTTGTGGATACTTTTTTATTTCACTACCTTTGTCAACACATATTTCTTTGCAAGCGAAATTGTAAAAAATGTTTTTAAATTAAAAGATATTAAAATATCCTCACTTTTAATTATGCCGATTATTTATGTGGTAGCATTATATCCGGAAAATATAGCAGAAATTTATACATTGCAATTCAAAACTAATTTAGTTCTGTACACTGCTATATTTGTTTTTATAATTTTACCCATACTAATACTGATTATGGGTAAAGTTAAAGGGAGGCGGAAAAGTAAAGATGAGATTTAAAATAGTTTTACCAATTATCCTAAGTTCAGTTTTACTTGTTGGATGTTGGGATAAAGTAGAAATAGATAGGCTTAATTTCATATCTACTATAGCTATAGACCCAGGAGAAGATATAGGTAGAGAAAAGGAATTAAAAAGCATAAATTCAAAAGATCCTTTCCCTGAGGAGCAAATAAAAAAAATCGATGTAACTTATGGATTCCCTGATATGAGTATGCTAGGGGCGGGCAAAAGTGGAAGTGCGCAGGAGAAATATATTAATACAAAGGCTTATTCTATGGAGGATGCATCGTCCGAAGCTACTGCTAAAAGCAGTAGAGACATATATATGGGGCATGCTAAGCTGCTTATATTAAGTAGTAATTTATTAGCATATAAAGATACGGTTAAAGAGATAGTGGATTATCTACAGCGGAATCCTAACATTAACAGGATGATGGATATAGTTGTTTCGGATGGCAAAGCAGAAGACTATATTAAATTTAAACCCATGACAGAAAACAGTACCCAATATTATATTTCAGGGCTTATGGCTAACAGTAAAAGAAATTCTAGGATTATGAGTGTGAATTTAAATGAGTTCCTTATTCTTTTAAGTGAAAATGGGAGTGCGTTATTACCTAGAATAAGTATAGAAAAGGAAAAAAAAGAATTGATTTTAACTGGCGCGGCCATAATAAAAAATTATGAACTAAAAGGATATTTTACACCGTTAGAACTACTTGATATTCAGCTATTAAGTGATAAGTTTAACATTGGCAAAAAAGTTATATACATTGATGGACACCCTATTGATTATATAATAAATGGATATGATAGGAAAATAAAGGTTCAGGAGCATGGCGATAGGATAGGCATTAGCATAGAGTTAAGCCTTGAGGGCCAGATAAATGGATATTATGTAGGCAATAAAATACTAGGAAAAGAAGAACTTACAACTTTGCAAAATATTTTTAATGACTCCATTAGCGTAGAGTGTGAAAAAATTATGGAGGTTGCTAAAGGGGAATTTCAAATAGATCCCTTTGGAATTAGGGAGTATATTGAGAAGTTTAAACCTTCCTTATGGAATAAAATAGAGAAGGATTGGGAGGGGAAATATAAAAATGCAAGCGTTAATGTAAAAGTTAATACTGAAATAAGGAGAATTGGAGAAGTTCAATGAATATAATTACATAATATGGTAATAATTTTAATATAAATAATTGCATTTGAGGGGGAGAATTATGAGAAAATTTATATTAACAAGTATTACAATAATTATTATAATCTCTATAGTTTTAAATGGGAGTAATTTATCTACAAAAGCTACTCAAAGTGATATTGCTAGTAAACTTATAAGATTTCATGTTATTGCTAATAGCGATGATAAAATAGATCAAGAGTTGAAATTAAAAGTAAGAGATTCTGTTTTGAAATATGTTTCTCCAAAACTTCAGGAATGTAAAAGTATAGAACAGTCAAGACAAATTATAAATAATGAAGATAAAAACATTAGAAAAATTGCGCAAAACGTTGTAAATAAAAATGGATTTAAATATTCAGTAGCTACAACTATGTCACAGGAAGATTTCCCGGTTAAGACCTATGGAAATATAACTCTGCCTCAAGGTCGATACGAAGCTTACAGAATAGTTATTGGAAATGGTAGTGGGCAAAACTGGTGGTGTGTAATGTTTCCACCATTATGTTTTGTAGATATTACAAAAGGAGATGTATCTTTTGATAAAACAGAGAGAGAAATGAAACAAGTGTTATCAGAGGATGAATATAATCTTGTAGATAATACTGTGAATAGCAACAAAATAATTGTGAAATTTAAATTATTAGAAATATTCAACAAATTATTTACTTAAATCAAACAATCATAAAATTACTAATGGATGATAATTAATAAGTGCCATCTAATGATAAAAAAATCCAGGAGGAAAACCTATGAAAATGCTAAAGAAAAGAATATTATACACAAGTGCTGTAACTATAATTGTTGTATTTTCAACTACTTTTGCTATACTAATGTTTTTAGAACGGTTAGATTACAGAAATTACCTTCAAGGTCAATATAGTAAAAATATGTATGAGCTTATCAGCTCTGTACAAAACGTAAGAATAAATCTTGGCAAAGCTGTTATTCTGGGTTCTCGAGAGCAAAGTATTGTAGTTTTCGAAGAGATTTTCAGATATGCTGCCACTGCAAATGATAAATTGCATTCATTGCCAATAGAACAATCAGTTCTTGGAGATACTAGTAAGTTTTTAACTCAGGTAGGAGATTTTTGCTATACTCTTGCTAGAGCAACATCCGAAGGAAAGGATCTTAGTGATAAGGAATATGATGTAATTGACGAATTAGAATTACAGTCATATACACTTCAAGAACAATTAAACGAAGTGCTTTCGGATATAAATGAGGGTAAAGTGAAATGGGGAGAGATTAGAAAGAAGAGTACTTCCGTATTTGCAAAAGTAGGGGATGACATCGTAAATGAGAAATTCAAGGGCATACAAAAGCAAATAGTTCAATATCCAGCATTAAATTATGATGGGCCTTTCTCTGATAATATATTAGAAATAACACCTAAAATAATGTTTCAAAAAGAGATAAGTAAAAGTGAAGCAGTTAAAATTATAGAAAACATATTTGCAGAAGATAAATCCCAGAAAAGTGAAATAGAAAATATTGAAAATAAAGAAGCGCAAGGGAAAACTAGAATACCGGCATATACCTTTGAGGTAACTTTTAAAGGGAGAGATAAAGGTGAACCTAAAACAGTAATAGAAATAAGCAAAAATGGAGGCAAAATAGTATATTTATTAGATAATAGAACGATAGGAAAGGCGACTATAGACATAAATAAGGCAATAGAAGGTGGAAACACATTTATTAGTAAACTCGGATATAAAAGTATGCAGCCTACTTATACTTTGGACTATGAAAATACAATAGTGGTAAGTTATGTATATAACCAAGGGGAAATTGCTATTTACCCAGACCAGGTAAAGCTTAAAATAGCACTAGATAATGGTAGCGTCATAGGGATTGAATCTGAAAAATTTTTAGTTTCCCATGTTGAGAAAAGGCAAATACCTGCGCCGAAAATAACTGTAGTAAAAGCCCGAGAAAGGGTGGGGAAGCGACTGAAAATAAGTAAAACCAGCTTAACTATTGTACCTACTGAGACTAATAAGGAAGTTTTGTGCTATGAGTTTTTAGGTTCATATAAGGAAAAAGAATTTATAGTATATATTAATGCTAATACTGGATATGAACAAAGGATAATGGAAATAATAGATACACCTAATGGAAAATTAACTATTTAGACATATAATAGGAGTATAGATTGTATTGACTGCCCTATAGAAGAGAGGATATATTGCATGAAGTGCAAATATATCCTCTCTTCTATTGAATTATTTTTGTTTTACCTTTATAATTTGTATTGGCATTGTTATATATGGTTTTAAAATTAGAATTTAGAATTTAAAAGTAAAATACAATGTAATAAGTAAAAATGATATAATATAATAAATTTAGTTAGTAAACTTATGTCTTATTACTCATAAACTAGTTATTATGGTTATAAGGAGAGATGGTAAATGAAAAAAAAGATAGCTGTATTATTTGGTGGACAGTCCACAGAACATGAAGTTTCTAGAGTGTCAGCAACATCAGTTTTGAAAAATATTGATGTAGCTAAATATGATATATACCCTATTGGAATAACGAGAGATGGTTTATGGTTCGAATATACAGGTAAGTTAGAGAACATAGAGAGTGGAGAATGGGAAAAGGATCAATTTTTTAAAGTTCCGCAGGGACAAAAGATATTGTTCAATAAGGAAGTAGATGTAGTATTTCCTGTATTACATGGGCTTTTTGGAGAAGATGGCACCATTCAGGGGTTATGTAAATTATTAAATATTCCTTGTGTTGGGCCTGGAGTAATGTCTTCTGCTATTTGCATGGATAAAATATATACAAAATATTTATTGGAAAACTTTAATATAAAACAAGCTGCTTATGTGGTAGTAAATTATCATGAATATGTAAAAAATAAGGGTTTATTAATAGATAAAATAGAAAACGAATTGGGTTATGCTGTATTTATTAAGCCATCTAATGGCGGATCTTCAGTGGGCATAACAAAAGCGCATAACAAAGAGGAACTAATAATAGGACTAGAAGAAGCTCTAAAACATGATAGGAAAATTTTAGTTGAAAAATCTATAAATGCAAGAGAGATTGAGGTGGCTGTACTTGGAAATGATTATCCGGAGGCGGCGTTGCCAGGAGAAGTAATTCCAGCTAAAGAGTTTTATGATTATGAAGCTAAATATAAAAGTGAGGCATCTAAGCTTTTAATACCTGCAGCACTTAGTGAAACTAAGCTAAATTCAATTAAAGAGCAGGCTATAAAAATTTATAAAATATTAGATTGTGCTGGTATGGCCAGAGTAGATTTTTTGGTGGACAAAGAAACAGAAGATGTTTATTTAAATGAGGTTAATACTATACCTGGTTTTACTAAAATAAGTATGTACCCTAAAATGTGGCAAGCTACAGGTAAAACTTTTGGAACACTTATTGATGAACTTATTGAACTTGCTATAGAAAGAAACAATAAATAATATTTATTTTAAAATAACGTATATATAATAAAATACAGTAGAGAGAGGAGAGATTTTATGACAACAGCTTTAGCTATGGTTTCTGGAGGTCTAGATAGTATACTTGCAGCAAAACTTGTAAAAGATCAAGGCATAGAAGTTATAGGCATATGCTTTAAATCCCACTTTTTCAATGAGGAAAGTGCATTGAGAATGGTTAAACAAATAGATATACCTTTGGAAGTTGTAGATTTTTCAGAGGAACATTTTGAAATGGTAAAGAATCCAAAACACGGACATGGTAAAAATATGAACCCATGTATCGACTGCCATGCTATGATGATGAGATATTGTGGAGAGTTACTAGAAAAATACCATGCAGACTTTATCATAACAGGAGAAGTTTTAAATCAAAGACCTATGTCTCAAAATAGGTCAGCTCTAGATATAGTGAAAAATGAATCAGGAATAGGTCATAAAATTTTAAGGCCTTTATGTGCTAAAAATCTTAGACCAACTGAAATGGAGATAGATGGTTTAATAGATAGGGAAGCTCTTTTGGATATAAGTGGTAGGAATAGAAAAGTCCAAATGGAACTAGCAGAAAAGTGGGGTATTAAAGACTATCCATCGCCTGCTGGTGGATGTAAACTTACGGACCCTAATTACTCTAGAAGACTTAGGGAATTGGTAGAGAATAAAGAAGAAACATCTAAAAATGATCTAGATTTATTAAAAATAGGAAGACATTTTAGGTTATCTAAAGATGCTAAGATTATATCTACTAGGATGCAGGAAGAGGGAGAAATATTAAAAACACTTTTAGGGTCCGAAGATTTAATATTCCAAACTAGAGATTACAATGGTTCTACTGTTGTTGTAGTTGGTAAAGCCACAGATGAAGATATAGAATATGCAGCTAAGATTTCAGGGAGATACGGTAAGGGTAAGGATGAGAAAAATGTGGTTGTTAACTATGGTAAATATGGTCAGCCGTTAAATGAATCTATAGAGGTAGCACCTGCAACCGAGGAAGAAATAAATAAATATATTTTAAATTAGTGAGGAGCAAGGTTATGAAGAAGAATGCGGTAATTTCAATTGTTAGCAAACAAGCTGACGGCGAAGAGGATGGCGAGGCAATTGAGGTAGTAACGCCTGGTGAATTCTACAAAAAAGATAACTGTTACTATGCAGTATATGAAGAGACAGAAATTTCAGGAATGAAGGGAACCGTTACTACATTAAAAATTGATGAAGAGGATTTTACACTTAAAAGAACAGGAACTACTAACACAGAAATGAAATTCAAAAAATACTCAAGAGATTTAACACTATATAATACACCCCATGGTGCACTAGAGTTAACTGTAGATACTAGGGAACTAAAGATGCACGTAGATAATAATGGCGGAGATGTATATATAGATTATGATATGATAATAGGTAATCAACAAATATTAAGTACAACGCTAAAAATTAATATTAAGGCACAATAACAATAAAGGCTATGTTCAATAAAGTGAACATAGCCTTTATTTATTTTATTTTAAATTAATCACAGTTCATAGGGCAATATCCTTTTGAAATGAGCTTGCTTTTAGCTTTACAAAGGATTGTTTAAGAAATAAAAATAGGAGGTCTTCAAAAAAAATCTCCAAAAAAAAAGAAAACACAAAAAAACACTAGTTAAACACAAAAAAATGTGATAAGATGTTAATATTGTTTTTGAAAATAAAAATACCATTTTAATTTATGATTGTATTTATAGGGTAATTTCTATTATAGTAGTTTAAACAATATATGTCAAGCTGTTTTTATAAAGATTAGTATAAAGTTTTTAAGAGTTTTATATAGCTATGTATTAATAATATTAGAAAAAATAAAAATTTGTAATTAAAATGAAGAATAAAGTAGAGGAGGAGTAATTATGAGCACTAAGTATATATTTGTAACAGGTGGGGTAGTCTCATCTTTAGGAAAAGGAATAACAGCAGCATCTCTTGGTAGGCTTTTAAAAAATAGAGGTCTTAAGGTATCTATGCAAAAATTTGATCCATATTTAAATGTAGACCCAGGCACCATGAGTCCTTATCAACATGGAGAGGTTTTTGTTACAGATGATGGGGCGGAAACAGATTTAGATTTAGGTCATTATGAAAGGTTTATTGATGAGAATTTAAGTAAAAGCAGTAATGTAACAACAGGAAAAGTATATTGGTCAGTAATATCTAAAGAGCGAAGAGGAGACTATTTAGGTGGTACGGTACAAGTGATACCCCATATAACTAATGAGATAAAAGAAAGAGCTTATAGAGTTGCTAGGGAAAAAGATGTGGATGTAGTTATAACTGAAATTGGTGGTACCGTTGGAGATATTGAGTCACTACCATTTTTAGAAGCAATAAGACAGGTAAAATATGAAGTAGGAATAGAGAATGTTTGCTTTATACATGTTACATTAGTACCATATTTAAAGATGGCTGGTGAACTTAAAACAAAACCTACTCAACATTCTGTAAAAGAACTTAGGAGCATAGGAATTCAACCGGACATAATAGTATGCCGCTCCGAGAAAGAGATATCTAACGATTTGAAGGCTAAAATAGGCCTGTTCTGTAACTTAGAAGCGGACTCTGTAATACAAAATTTGGATGCTGAGAACTTATATGAAGTGCCACTTATGCTTCATAAGGAAGGATTGGATACACTAGTATGTAAAAAATTAAAACTTAACTGTCATGAGATAGATAACACTGCATGGATTTCCATGGTAGATAAATTAAAAAATTTAACTGGGAATGTGAAAATAGCATTAGTTGGAAAATATGTGGAACTTCATGACGCATATATTTCTGTTGTTGAGGCATTGAGTCATGGAGGACTTTATAATGGTTGTAATGTGGAAATTAAATGGGTGAATGCCTGTGATGTGACTTCAGACAATGCACGTGAAATACTAGGAGATGTAGATGGAATATTGGTTCCGGGTGGTTTTGGAGATAGAGGAATACAAGGCAAAATAGATGCTACGAGATATGCTAGAGAAAATAAAGTGCCATTTTTCGGAATATGTCTTGGTATGCAATGCGCAGTTATAGAATATGCGAGAAATATGGCTGGACTTTGCGGAGCGAATAGTTCTGAAATTGATGAAGGAACGAATTATCCGGTAATAGACTTAATGCCAGATCAAAAGGATTTAGATGAAAAAGGTGGCACCATGAGACTAGGTTTGTATGCGTGCAAATTATCAAAAGATTCTAATGCTCATGAGGCCTACAAAGATGAAGTAATATATGAAAGGCATAGACATAGATATGAATTTAATAATGAGTATAGAAAAGTAATAACTGATGCAGGTCTTTTGTGTGCAGGAGCAAGTCCTGATGGGAGATTAATAGAAATAGTTGAAATTAAAGATCATCCTTGGTTTGTTGGAGTTCAATTTCATCCAGAACTTAAATCTAGACCTAATAAACCGCATCCGCTATTTAAGGATTTTATTAAGGCGTCATTAGAATATAAAAAATAATATTTAATTTATCCTACAATTAAGATAGAGTATAGAATTATAGCTCTGAAAGAGAAATTTCAAGGATTCCCAAAAGGCAGAAATGCCTTTTTTCTTTTTTAAACATAAAATAATAGAAAATACATAAAGTTATGTTTTTTTAAACAATATAACGGAAATTAAAAAAATACCAATAATTTCAATCGGAACTAAGAAGGAATTTCGCAAAATTTATAGAATTTAGTATTAAAGAACATAATAAAACAAAATGTAAATAGTTTTAAGAATTTATATCTTTTGCGAAGGAAATTGAATATAAAATATGGGGGTGGAATAATTGATACTTGATACGAATATTGCTATGGCTGTAAAAAATTCTAATGGTCAATATAGGGTGGAAGAACTGACAATATTTGAACTAGAGAGTATGAAGAATAGATTTCCATGCCTATATGTTAAAGTGAACAAGGGTAAAGAGATATTTGTGGAGGTTAAATGCCTGCTATGTGGTGAGTATCATCATTATCATTATAACGTTGATGAGCTGTTGAGAACAAATATGGTTATAGGTGGATGTGAACAATTAGCCTTGCCTATATTTTTCATTGGCAAGAATGAAAAAGTTATAAAAAAAGTAGCGGAACATAGGCAGACTACAGAGAAAATTTATGCTATGATATAAAAAATGTAAAATACACATAACCCTATAGGGGTATGTGTATTTTTAATATAGTGGATTAAAGTTTTAAAATAGGATATAATTAAAAAAGTATATCATTTCAAAAAAAATTCATTGGATAGTAAATACGTTTTAGATTCCTATGATATTTATTAAATAGATATTATATATAATATACCCTTCGGAGGTGCAGATTTTTGATAAACAAGGATTTTGAAAGTATGACAGTAGTTGAGCTGCGGGAACATTGTAAAGAGCTTGGCGTTAAAAATATTTCTAAATTTAAAAAAAGCGAGTTAATCCAGGAAATAAAAAAGATGACACCAATTTCATTGCAAATGGATGGAGTTGTTTTAAAAGAGAAAATAAGCCCTAAAGTCATTTCTAAAGTTGAAGATAGAAGCATAGAAAGTTCAGAGCCACAAATTCAAAACACACCAATTCAATCTGAAAAAAATCCTGATAATGAAGAAATTGATACGGGATTCAAAAATCAAAATGAAAATAAAAAAGAGAAACTACAAGAAATGATAAATGAATCAGGAACAGCAAGAGGAGTACTAGAAATAATTGAAAATAATAGTTATGGTTTTTTAAGAGGGCATAATTATTTATCGGGTCAAGATGATATCTATGTTTCACCATCACAAATTAGAAGATTTAATCTGCAAACAGGTGATGAGGTGGAAGGTAAAGTTAGAACTCCTAAAGAAGGAGAAAAATTCAAAGCACTATTGTATGTACAGGGAGTAAACGGAGAAAATCCTGATAGAGCTGTAGGTAGAAGACCCTTTGAAAAGCTAACTCCTATTTATCCAACACAAAGGCTTACACTAGAAACTAGTCCAACTGATTTATCTTCAAGAATGATGGATATTATTTCGCCAATAGGAAAAGGTCAGAGAGGTATAATTGTAGCACAGCCCAAAGCAGGAAAAACAACACTTCTTAAAAAAATCGCTAATAGTATTTCTATAAATCATCCAGAAGTTAAGTTAATTGTTGTCTTAATAGATGAAAGACCAGAGGAAGTTACTGATATGCAGAGATCCATTAAAGGCGAAGTTATTTATTCGACTTTTGATGAAGAACCGGATCATCATACAAAAGTTGCTTATATGGTACTTGAAAGAGCAAAAAGAATGGTAGAGCAAGGACAAGATGTAGTAATTCTATTAGATAGTTTAACTAGACTTTCAAGAGCTTACAATCTAACGGTAACCCCTTCAGGAAGAACGCTATCTGGTGGACTAGATCCTAGCGCGCTTTTGATGCCGAAGAAGTTTTTCGGAGCGGCTAGAAATATTGAGGAGGGTGGAAGTTTAACAATTCTTGCTACTGCACTTATAGAAACTGGAAGTAGAATGGATGATATGATTTTTGAAGAATTTAAGGGCACGGGAAATATGGAAGTTCACTTAGATAGAAAACTTCAAGAAAGAAGAATATTCCCAGCCATTGATATTTATAAGTCGGGAACGAGAAGAGAAGATTTACTGCTTACTAAGATTGAAATGGAAACTATATATAATTTAAGAAAGATAATGTATAGAGAAGGCAATGCTACAGGAGTAACAGAAAAACTGCTAAACTTAATAGCTAAAACTAAGAATAACAGGGAATTTTTAGAAATGTTAAATAAAAATTTTGAAGTGGTGGCTAGATAATATAAATAAAAAAATGGAAAAGATAATTAAATCTTTTCCATTAATATATTATTCTTCGTCGTTTTCTACTTCAGCCTTTAAGTTGAATTTTTTCATGAATCTGTCTACTCTTCCACCAGCATCAATATTCTTTTGCTTTCCAGTGTAGAATGGATGGCAGTTAGAACATACGTCTACTTTAAGTTCTTGTTTAGTAGATCCTGTAATAAAAGTGTTTCCACATGCACATTTAACCACTGTGTCTTTATGGTATTCTGGATGTATTGCTTCTTGCATATTTTTCACCTCTTTCAAAAAATAGATATATACCCGTATTGTCAACTACTCAAGTTTATCATATAATTGATTATTAAGTCAATAAGAATAAAAATAAATTTGGCTTTATTATATAGTGCATCTTTGATAAAATATATGTAGTGAGTTTTTTTTATAAAATTGGAGGTAAAAGTATGTATGGACCAAAAAATCATGGTTGGGTGGAAGTTATTATAGGACCAATGTATAGCGGGAAGTCCGAAGAGCTTATACGTAGGATAAGAAGAACTAAAATTGCAAAACAAAAATTACAAGTTTTTAAACCTGAAATTGACAATAGATATAGTAAGGTAGACGTGGTATCACACTGCGGAGAGAAGGAAGAGGCTGTTGCGGTTAAGGATAGTGCAGAACTCTTGTCGCTATTAGATGCTGACACGCAAGTTGTAGCTATTGATGAAGTGCAATTTTTTGATAAAGGTATAATTGATGTAATTACTACACTGGCTGATAATGATAAAAGAGTTATTTGTGCGGGATTAGATATGGATTTTAAAGGGGAACCTTTTGGGCCTATACCTACACTTCTTGCTGTAGCAGAATTTGTGGACAAGATTCAGGCTATTTGTGTAGTCTGCGGTAATCCTGCTACTAGAACGCAACGTTTAATTAATGGAAAGCCAGCTAAATATGAGGATCCTATTGTATTAATTGGTGCATTAGAATCCTATGAAGCAAGGTGTAGAAAGTGTCATATTGTTCCTAGAGAAGGGGTGTAACTATGGCTAAAAATATTAATGTTGGGGGCCAAGCTGTAATTGAAGGAGTTATGATGCGTGGAAGTGCGGGCATTGCTACCGCAGTGAGAACGGAGCAAGGGGAAATTGTAGTAGAGAAAAAAAGTTATACTTCTTATACTAAAAAGAATAAATTATTAGGACTTCCAATAATAAGAGGGTTTATTTCGCTGATTGAGTCTTTGGTTATAGGTGTGCAAACTTTGAATTATTCAGCTTCTTTTTTCGAAGAAGAGGGCGAGCCCTCAAAATTAGATAAACTTATAAAAAAAATATTTAAAGAAAAAAGCAATGATATAATTATGGGCGTGTCGCTTGTTATTTCGCTAATTATATCTGTAGGGTTATTTTTTATTTTACCAACCCTAGTAGCTAATGTTTTTAGTAAAATGGGGACAAGTACCATGGGTATGAATATTGTAGAAGGAATTATTAGAGTCTTAATATTTCTATTATATGTGTATCTTATAGGCAAAATGGAGGATATTAAGAGAGTGTATGAGTATCATGGTGCAGAACATAAAACTATATTTTGTTATGAAAACCATGTTGAATTAACTCCAGAGAATGCAGCGAAATTTGGAAGGTTACATCCCAGATGTGGAACAAATTTTTTATTTCTAGTTATGATAGTTAGTATAATAGTGTTCTCTCTAACTGGTTGGAATTCAATTTGGGAGAGAGTAATGTATAGGATCGTACTTCTTCCACTAATTTCAGGAGTAAGCTATGAAATTATTAAGTGGATGGGTAAAAGTGAGGGAGCTTTAGCTAAAATTCTTTCTTATCCGGGGCTTAAACTGCAGAATTTAACAACAAGAGAACCGGATTTGCATCAGCTGGAAGTGGCGATAAAAGCTCTTAAAGTAGCTGAGGGCATTGAGGAGAATTAAAACGGTGATTACGAAGGGTGGTGACAAGCTATGAATATAGGAGAAATACTTCTTAAGTCCTATGGGATTTTAAAAGAAGTTGGGATTGAAAGCTATTTATTAGATTCACAACTTTTACTAGGCAGAGTTTTAAATGTAGATAAATTGTTCATAATGCTTAATAGAG
The DNA here is from genome assembly GCA_964467165.1 of uncultured Clostridium sp. Lineage (GTDB taxonomy): Bacteria > Bacillota > Clostridia > Clostridiales > Clostridiaceae > Clostridium_AD. The sequence goes on along the minus strand of CAYXOL010000019.1, from coordinate 29,861 downwards.
GTTTTCAGCTTAACCATCAAGAGGAAAATGAATTTTTAGAATTGATTAGACTTAGGGAAAAAAAGATGCCTATAAAATATATTCTAGAAGAATGTGAATTTATGGGTATGAATTTAATAGTAAAGCCTGGAGTTTTAATACCAAGACCTGATACTGAAATTTTAGTTGAAGAAGTAATTAATCATATTAATAAAAAAGCCTATACTAAAGTTTGCGATGTTTGTAGTGGAAGTGGAGCTATAGGCATTGCCATAGCTGAATTTGTTAAGGCTGTAAAGGTATCTCTTTATGATATATCTTATGATGCAATAGCTGTGGCAAAATTAAACATAGAAAGATTTGATTTATCTACCAGGGTCGATGTTCAGTGGAGCGATTTATTGCAAAGTGCTATAGAGAAGAATATGAAATTTCAAGTGGTGGTTTCTAATCCTCCATATATAAGAGAGGCGGTTATACCTACATTGATGGAAGATGTAAAAAACTATGAGCCTCACATTGCCCTTAGCGGTGGAAAAGATGGTTTGGATTTTTACAGGAAAATTACAAGCGAAAGTTTACAAATTCTAGAAAGTGGTGGGCTTTTAGCTTTTGAAATAGGCTATGATCAAAGAGAAGAAGTTGAGGATATCCTTTTAAAATCAGGATTTACCAGCATAGAATGTATTAAAGATTTATCTGGAAATGATAGGGTTATTAAAGGTATCTTAATGGACTCGCACACTGTAGCAGGAGGGGTCATTTTTTAAATTAAAGGGCTAAAGTGGATAAAACTATAGTTGAGTCGGGTTTGTATGTTGCAAATAACTATGGTATACTATTAGGATGTGAAAATATATATACGGAGTGATAAAAATGTTAGATAGACTTGATTTTACAGAAAGTAAATATGAAGAAATTACCATGAAAATTGGTGATCCCTTGGTTATAGCTAACCAAAAGGAATGGCAAAAACTTTGCAGAGAGCATGCAGAATTAGAAATAGTTGTTACGAAATATAGAATATATAAAAAAGCTAAAGAAGATTTAGAAACAAACAAAGAAATGCTTAAAGATGAATCAGATAAAGAAATGAAAGATATGATCCAGGATGAAATTAAAGACTTGATTCTAACTAAGGATACTATGCAGGAAGAATTAAGGATTTTGCTTTTACCGAAAGATCCCAATGATGATAAAAACGTGTTTATTGAAATTAGAGCAGGAGCAGGTGGGGATGAAGCGGCATTATTTGCAGCGAATCTATTTAGAATGTATACAAGATATGCGGAGCGTAATAGATGGAAAGTCGAAGTAATGAGTGCTAATGAAACAGATATCGGTGGATTTAAAGAAGTAGTATTTATGGTAAAAGGTGAATCTACTTATAGTAAGTTCAAATATGAAAGTGGAGTGCATAGAGTTCAAAGGGTTCCAGATACTGAGTCTAGCGGGAGAATTCACACATCTACTGCCACGGTTGCAGTTTTGCCAGAGGTTGATGATGTAGATATAGAAGTTAGTGCTAATGATTTAAAGATAGATGTTTTTAGAGCATCTGGTAATGGAGGACAATGTGTTAATACAACAGATTCAGCAGTGAGAATGACACATTTGCCTACAGGACTTGTAGTTTCTTGCCAGGATGAGAAATCCCAGTTAAAGAATAAGGAAAAAGCTCTGAAGATATTAAAATCTAGGTTGTTTGATAAGGCCGAAGCTGAAAGATCTGCGGGAATAGCTGAAGATAGAAAGAGTCAAGTAGGTACTGGAGATAGAAGTGAACGAATAAGGACTTACAACTACCCACAAGGAAGGGTAACTGATCATAGAATAGGTTTAACGCTGTATAGATTAGATTCTTTTCTTGATGGGGATATAGATGAAATGATGAATACCTTAATAACTGCTGATCAAGCAGAAAAGATGAAAGCTATGGGCAATAATGAGTAGTGAAAGGTGAGACTAATGAATATAAATAAAGCCATCAGAAAGCAAAAAAAAACTTATAAAAGGTTTATGCTATCGATGTGCTTTATTTTTGTTTTATTACCTATTGTGTTAGTAGCTTCAAAGAGTATAAATATATTCCTAGCAGTATATTTAGTGCTCAATGAACTTCTTATTGCTGTTGTTATGATTCTTAGATTTAATGAGGAATATATAGATTTTGAATTAGAAGGTTATAAAATTATTATATGGTGTGGAATCTTAAAAGTTAAATTTATAATTATATGTGAAAAAGTTGCTTTTGTTCATACTGAGTATGTAGGTAAGAATTTAGAAATTATTATAATAACGAAATCTAGATTTAGAAACAAAAAAGTCAAAACCGTAGATATGATTTTTTTTAAAACACATCCTTATGTAGCAAAGATGTATAATGAGATTAAAATTGACAACCCAGAAGAAACATATTTCTATATTATAATTAAACATGGTGGATTTAAAAAATATATTTTGCTGAATGACTTGTATAGAGCTTGTGTTGATGCAGTATTTTCAGGTGATGCTATAGAGAAAATTAAAGAATATAGAGAACAGGCATAAACCCCTACTGAGAGAATAAAATTATATATAGAGAAATAAGTAGAGTGTTTAAATGCATTTATACTTTATTCTCGGTTGGAATTGTAATTGATATAATTATAATTCAATAGAAGTGGGGGTATAAACTTGAATAGTACTATTGTTTTGATAATCATATTTTCTGGTGTAATAGCATTAATTGGTACCATGCTAGGGGCGGTTTTAGGTGTTGTTATAAAAAGACCTTCCCGAAAATTTTTAGGAAATATCATAGGCTTTGCATCAGGACTGATGCTTTCTATTGTAGCTTTTGAACTTATTCCAGAAGCCACAGATAAAATGGGGCTTTTAGGAACCATATTATTTTTAATGCTAGGAATTCTTATTGTTGTAATAATAGATAAAATTAGCAATCTCAGTGGTAATGCAAATTCTCAATACACAAAGGTAGCATTTATGGTTGCTATTGGAATAATGCTTCATAACTTCCCAGAAGGTTTACTAATGGGATTTGGGTTTGTTAATGGAGAAAACTTAGGCCTTAAAATGAGTGTGATAATCGCAATCCATGATGTGCCAGAGGGTTTAGCCGTTGCCGCACCACTGATGCTTTCAGGGGAAAGAAGTGGGAAAATATTATTTTATGCATTTTTGACGGCACTACCTACTGCAATTGGTGCCTGGGTAGGAATTTATATTGGGAGCATATCTATAAATATATTAGGTGGCGCTCTAGCTTTTGCCTCTGGGGTTATGTTATATGTTATTTATGGAGAGATGCTTCCGCAGTCTAAAAAGCTTTGGCCTGGAATTACAAATACATTGGGAATATTACTAGGCATAATAGTTGGATTAATAATGACTAATATGCTTTAACAAAGAGGTGTAATAATGAAAACGAAGATAGCGATACTAGACGAAAATGATATAAAGCAAAATATAATTAATGAAGCAGGTAGTGTGATAGCTGAGGGTGGATTAGTTGTTTTTCCTACTGAGACAGTTTACGGTCTTGGAGCGAATGCCCTAGATAAGGCTGCTGTAGAAAAGATTTTTAAGGCTAAGGGAAGACCACAAGATAATCCACTTATTGTGCATGTGGCTGATTTTGATATAGATGGTTTAGTTAAAGGAATACCGACTATTGCAAGGGAAATTATGAATAAATATTGGCCAGGACCAATAACATTGATTTTTAATAAGTCTGATTTGATTCCCAGTATTACAAGTGCGGGTCTAGACACTGTGGGTATACGGATGCCTTCAAACTTAATTGCAAGGAAACTTATTGAGGCGGCAGGAACCCCTATCGCAGCTCCCTCAGCTAATATATCTGGTAGACCTAGTCCTACTGAGGTTGAGAGTTGTATTGCGGATTTAACCGGAAAGATTGAGTATATTCTAGGTGGAGATAAAAGTGAGGTAGGCCTCGAGTCAACCATAGTGGATTGTACTTGTACACCGATATGTATACTAAGACCTGGCGCTATTACCCTTGAAATGCTAAGAGAAATAGATGATGGAGTATATATTGATAAAAATATAATGGCGAGTCCTATGAATGATTTTAAGCCTAAAGCTCCTGGTATGAAATATAGGCACTATGCACCGAAAGCCCCGGTGAAAATTATATGTGGAGATTTAGAAAAAACTATTGCAAAAATCAATGAAATAGTGCAGAATAGTATAGGCAAGAAAAAAATAGCCATTATGGCAACAGATGAAACTAAAGACAAATATCCTTGTGGCGTTGTTATTTCTTTGGGTAGCAGGAAACATCTAGATACTGTAGGAAGAAATCTTTTTGAAGTTTTAAGAAGCTTTGATGCTATAGATGTGGATTTAATATTGTCAGAAGCCTTTGAAGAAAAGGGTATAGGTGTTGCTATAATGAACAGACTTAAGAAGTCGGCTGGTTTTGACATAATTTATGTGTAGTGTAGATAACAGTTTATATTAGGCGTAATTTTAGAGGAATTCAAGAGGATAATAATGGATAATTATTATCTAACCAGAGGAATACGAGGAGGAACTATGGATATATTATATATTTATAATGAAGAAATGCGAAAAAGCTATATGATAGAAGCTGTTTGCAATAAATTATTTGCTATAAATAATATTGAACCCTGTGTTGCGTGTATTCCGATTTATTCAAAGTTTTTTGATGGGTTAAAGAATAATATATTCTTATTATGGAATAATACAAGGAAGATAATGGTATTTAAATAGTTTATTTAAATGCTGATATCTTCTTTTTTGTAATATAATATCTATAATAAGAAAATATATCATGGAGGTGTTTTACTATGAAAATAGCATTGGGTAGTGATCATGGTGGTTTAGAGTTTAAAAAGCAAATAATTATGCATTTGGAGAGTAAAAATATTGAGATAACAGACTTCGGTACATATACTGAGGATTCATGTGATTATCCAGACTTTGCATTGAAAGTTGCCATGGGTGTAGTAGAAGAAAAGTTTGAACTAGGGATATTAATATGTGGAACTGGTATAGGGATAGGCATCGCTGCTAATAAGGTGCCTGGCATAAGAGCTGCGCTATGTCATGACACCTTTAGTGCTCATGCTGCAAGAGAACACAATAATGCTAATGTTCTTACTCTCGGCGCTAGGGTTATTGGAATTGGATTAGCACTAGATATCGTAGATACTTTTATAAGTGCTAAGTTTCAAGGAGAAAGACACCAAAAGAGAATTAATAAAATTACAGAAATTGAGAAAAAATATTCAAAATAAATAATTTAACAAAATCATTAAATAATTGGAGGAAAAATATATGAGTAAAGTTACACAAATATCACACCCGCTTATACAACACAAATTGGCATACATAAGAGACAAAAACACAGGTTCAAAGGATTTTAGAGACTTAGTTCAAGAGGTTGCAATGCTTATGGCTTACGAGGTTACGCGGGATATACAATTAGAAGAAATAGAAATTGAAACTCCTATTTGTATAACTAAATGCAATGTTTTAGCTGGAAAGAAAATGGCCATAGTACCAATACTAAGAGCAGGGCTAGGTATGGTTGATGGCATGCTAAAAATTATACCGGCAGCTAAAGTTGGTCATATAGGCATGTATAGAAATGAGGAAACACTGCAACCAGTTGAGTATTTCTGCAAATTACCTCAGGACATTAATGAAAGAGATGTAATTATTACAGATCCTATGATTGCTACAGGAGGTTCTGCGATAGATGCAATTTCAGCCCTTAAGAAAAGAGGAGCAAAAAACATAAGAATCATGTGTCTTATAGCAGCACCAGAGGGGATTAAGGCTATCCAGGATGAACACTCGGATGTGGATATATATGTAGCTTCAATTGATGAAAAATTAAATGAAAAAGGATATATAGTACCAGGCCTTGGAGATGCTGGAGACAGATTATTTGGAACTAAATAATTAATTAGCAAAATCTAAAAAGCAACTTACAGAAAATTATCTGTAAGTTGCTTTTTAGATTTTGCTTAATTTAATATTATTGAAAATATCTATTAAGTAATCCCTTAAATGCAGAACCGTGACGTGCTTCATCTTTACACATTTCGTGTACTGTATCGTGAATTGCATCATAGTTAAGTTTCTTAGCTAAAGTAGCTAGGTCTTTTTTACCTTGGCAAGCGCCATGTTCAGCAGCAACTCTCATTTCAAGGTTTTTCTTAGTATCAGATGTTACTACTTCTCCAAGAAGCTCTGCAAATTTTGAAGCGTGATCGGCTTCCTCAAAAGCTATTCGCTTATAAGCTGCTGCAACTTCTGGGAATCCTTCCCTATCGGCTTGACGGCTCATTGCTAGATACATACCAACTTCAGTACATTCCCCAACAAAATTAGCTCTTAATGCTTCTAAAACTTCTGGACTTGCATCTTTAGCAACTCCGATTTTATGTTCATCTGCCCAAGACATATCATCTTCATTTTGTTCAACAAATTTATCACTTTTTGCGCCGCAAACTGGGCAAACATCAGGTGCAAAGTCACCTTCGTGGATATATCCACATACTGTACAAACAAATTTTTTCATTTTTATTTTCCCCCTTGTAGTTGGCTGGAGTAGATAACAATTATTAATTGTTATCTCTCTTGTAGTTCTATTGTGTCAGGTAATGATTAGTATAAGTAATATTATTATCTGATTAGGTAGGAAATTTATAATCTAAATCCCTATAATATAAACTATACACGAATGGATAACTATTATCAAGTAAAATTTAATATTTGCAATAAAAAAATGCATTTTGTATAAAGTTATACTAATATATCCTTAAGTTTCTCCAAATCTTTTATTTGGACTAGACTCTTATTGAAATCTATTAAACCATCTGTTTTCATATTGACGAACTCCCTTGAAAGTGATGGTCTTTGAACGCCGAGATGCTCGGCAAGACTTTTTCTAGACATAGGAATGGTTATGCTTGTGGTTTTTTGAATTTCATATTGACTGAGTATGTAATTAGATATTTTTTGTCTTAGTGTTTCAAAAGATAGTTCTTTAATTTTTCTATTTAATAAAAGAATTTTACTTGATAATAATTGCATAAAGTTATTTAGTACTTTGGGGTAGGAGCTACACATGGCTATAATATCTTTTTTTGAAATATAAAGTATAATTGAACCTTTAGAAGATACTATAGTAGCTGGGTATACATTTGTTTCTGAAAAAGCAATTGCTTCACCAAATGTTTTCCCCTTATTTAATTTCGCCAGTGTAACTACCTTTCCACTGGCATAATGTTTCTGTACTTCAAGTTCACCTTGAATGACAATGCCAAGTGAATGGCAGATATCCCCCTCTATGGCCACCATGCAAGTGCGGCATTCAACGCAGTCTTTACAATTATCGGAGACGGAATAATTTATATTAAGGATTAAATTTTCTAGCTCAGCAAGGGTTAAACCCTCAAATAAAATACATTGAGTTAAGCTATCAATTAGTTTATTCATAAAATCACCTTCAAATTTTTAATTTGGTAACATGGGTTACATATTATCATAATTAATTCTAATATAATTTATATATACAGTCAATGAAATAGTTAATTTGGTGAATTAAGATAAATACAATAGTATGATGAAATTGTGTTTTATTTATTTGAATGTGCCTTGAATAAAAAATATAAAAAAATAGGAGGATTTAGCATGAAAAGAGATATTATTAGTATAGATGAAAATAAATGTAATGGTTGTGGGGTATGTATAAGTGGTTGTCATGAGGGTGCCATAGAACTTGTTAATGGGAAAGCTAAATTGATTAGTGATGAATATTGTGATGGTCTGGGAGATTGTCTACCTCAGTGTCCTACAGATGCTATTAAAATAATTCACAGAGATGCTGCGGACTATGATCTACAGGCGGTTGAAATAAAAAAGGAGAAACATGCTGTGAAGCCTAATTTGCCCTGTGGATGTCCCGGTACAATGGAAAAGAGCATAAAAAGAAATGTTGATTTAAAAATAAAACAGGTACCTAATAAAATAAACATTGTTGAAGAGGTATTGGTGCCATCTCAATTAAATCAATGGCCAATTCAGTTAAAGCTAGCGAATACTAAGGCAGAATTTTTAAAAGGCGCAGATATATTAATTGCTGCAGATTGCTGTGCTTATGCTTATGGGAATTTTCACAAGGAATTTATAAAAGGAAGAGTAACACTTATAGGCTGTCCCAAACTTGATGACAATGATTATTATAAAGAGAAAATCGCAGAAATATTAAAAAATAATGATATTAAGAGCATCACAGTAGTTAGAATGGAAGTACCTTGTTGTGGCGGTATGGTTAGCTGCGTAAAAGGCGCTATGCTTGAGGCTGGAATAATAGTACCTTATAAAGAAGTAACTATTAGCATAAATGGAGCAATAATCTAGGATTGCCTTGGATGATTTAAAACTACATTTTCCGGGTGTTTAATTTTTTTAGAAAGCATATATTATGAGAATATAATATATGCTTTTTTAATTTATGGTAAATTTATCTGATAAGAATATTAAACACTTTAAATTATTAGTATTTTAGTGTAAAATGATAGGGATTGATTATTAGATTATAGATTTACTTTTATTTTTGAGCTCTCATCTACATAATTAAAATATATTTATGCGAGGGATGTTTATGGAAAGAATTGACAAACATAATTATTATTTAGATATATGCGAAACTATAGCTGAGAGAGGAACTTGTATGCGGAGAAATTTTGCTGCGATAATAGTAAAGAATGATGAAATTATGTCTACTGGATATACTGGGGCACCTAGAGGTAGAGCCAATTGCTGTGATTTAGGAGTTTGCAGAAGAGAAGAATTAAAAATTCCCAGAGGAACACGGTATGAGCTTTGTAGATCAGTACATGCAGAACAAAATGCAATTATATCAGCTCGCAGAAGTGAGATGATTGGTGCCACATTGTATTTAGTTGGAAAAGAAGTAAATAACGGTGAATTAGTTGCTAATGCATCCCCATGTTCTTTATGCAAGAGATTTATAATTAATTCTGGTATAGAGAAAGTAATAATTAGAGATAACAAAATACAATATAAAACCTTATATATAGAGGAATGGATAGAAAATGATGACTCACTTCAAGGTGATGGTGGATATTAATTATGAAATTTTATAAATCATATTCATTTATTGATTACATGAATTTCAATTTATATTTATCAAATAAAAACACTGATTTTGTGAAAGAAAGGTTTTTTTTATGAGTAATATATATATTTTAGCGATAGTTACAGCTTTAATTTCTTTTATAATTACCCCACTAGTTAAGAAGTTTGCAATAAAAGTCAATGCAATTGATGTGCCTAAAGATGAAAGGCGAGTTCATTCAAAACCGATTCCGGTTATGGGAGGGCTTGCTATATATATATCTTTTGTTATAGGTGTAATTTTATATAATGGCATTTTGACAAGTTCGCAACTGGGTATAATTGTTGGTGCAACTATAATCGTTATTGGTGGAGTAATAGATGATATTAAAGAACTGAGTGCGAAATACAAGCTTTTGATACAGATAGCAGCAGCTGCATGCATTTTAATATCAGGAGTAAGTATATCGGTTTTGACTAATCCTTTCAGGGAATTTTACCCATATCTAAACATAGGATGGATTAGTATTCCTATGACGATAATATGGATTCTAGGTGTCACCAATGCGTTTAATCTAATAGATGGATTGGATGGACTGGCAGCAGGTATAGCATTTATATCTTGCGTTACGTTAATGATTGTATCTATAATTAATGGGAGGCTGGAGGCAGCATTTTTGACTGCTGTTTTAAGCGGGGCGATTTTAGGGTTTTTACCATATAATTTTAATCCGGCTTCTATTTTTATGGGGGATACGGGCTCTCAATTACTAGGGTTTCTTTTGGCCGCAATTTCAATTGAAGGTGCTATTAAATCTGCAACAGCATTTGTTATAGCAGTACCAATTTTAGCTTTTGCATTACCTATTTATGACATTCTTTTCGCTATGATTAGAAGGAAAGCTAATGGGAAACCTATGATGCAAGCAGATAAAGGGCATTTGCACCATCGGCTTTTGGATATGGGTCTTAACCAAAGAGAGGCAGTTATTATTATGTATTTTATTAGTGCGGTACTCGGTGGCATTGCAATTATAGCCATGAAAATGAATAATCAAAGAGCGTATTTTGTGTTAGCTTTAGTAATGGTTATATCTGTTGCGGCAGCCTGGAAATATGGTATTTTCAAGCATAAAGAATAAATTTATATCTTATAAAATCAATAAATAAAAATTTTGCAAGTGGTGGTAATTTTAACAAGATAAATTAGGAGGGGACCTTTGTGAAGAATATTAAAGTTATAGTAATATTTGGTACAAGACCTGAAGCTATAAAAATGGCACCTTTAGTTAAAGAATTAGAAAAAAAATCTGTAATACAATGTGTGGTATGTGTTACTGCGCAGCACAGAGAACTATTAGACCAAGTCTTGGATCTTTTTAACATAATTCCAAGATATGATTTAAACATAATGAAATCAAAACAAAGCTTAACAGGGATAACTTGCTCTGTACTACAGGGACTAGAGGAGATATTTGAGGAGGAGAAGCCAGATATAGTGCTTGTACATGGGGACACTACCACCACATTTGCGGCCTCGCTTGCTGCTTTTTATAGGAAAATACCCGTTGGTCATGTAGAAGCGGGACTTAGGACTCATAATAAATTTTTCCCGTATCCAGAAGAGATTAATAGGAAGCTAACTGGAGCATTAGCTGATTTGCACTTTGCGCCTACTACCACATCTAGAGAAAACCTATTAAGAGAGGGCGTGGAGAATAGTGCTATTTTTGTTACAGGGAATACAGTTATAGATTCTATGAAGTTTACAATCAAAGAAGACTATATTTTTGAAAATTGTGAACTAAATAAGATTGATTATAAAAATAAAAAAGTAATAATGGTTACAGCTCATAGAAGAGAAAATTGGGGCGTTGGAATTGAAAATATATGTAATGCATTGAAAATTATTGCCTGCGAAAATAAAGATGTAGAAGTATTGTATCTAGTTCATCCCAATCCGGTAGTAAAAGATATGGCATACAGTATTTTAAATGATGTGGACAGAATACATTTACTTCAACCTATTGACACAGGTGAAATCCACAACTTAATGAAAAAATGTTATCTAGTAATGACTGATTCGGGAGGGATTCAAGAAGAGGCTCCTCATTTAGGTAAACCGGTTTTAGTCCTTAGGGATGTTACGGAGAGAGTGGAGGCAGAGCAAGCTGGTACAGTAAGGCTAGTGGGAACAGAAGTTGGGGAAATTGTATCAAATGCTAATAGGCTCCTAAGGGATTCGGATGAGTATAATCAAATGAGTACATCAGTTAATCCTTATGGTGATGGAAATGCTTCTGTTAAAATAGTAGATTCGCTAGTGGAATATTTTAAGTTGGAATAAAAACAGCTTAAATAAGTTTAGGAATTTAGAAATAAATTTTTAAACTTATTTTTTTAACATTTATTTAAAAAAAACTTTCAAAAATCATAATTTCCAGGTGCGAAAAAAGCATGTTTGTATGTAGCGATTTATAATGTTTGAATGTATTGATTATCCTTAAATGTGGTATTTAAAAGCCTATACCTCGTAAAATAGAAAAAAAATATGTATATTACGGCGGCCTAATGGAAAAAATAATATATAAAATAAATATATTATAAGAAAAAATGAATTTATCAAAATGATATATTGCAATTGTTTTAAAAAAAAGAACAATTGCTAAGTGAAATTTTTAATGAAAACAATTTTTGTAAATGTTTAAATAGATTAATTCTATTATATAAAGTCCCTAAACACCAGTTAAATCAGCGTTGTTAAAATACCAAGTTGGAAAGTTGTGAATTGTTTGAATATTGAGTATATTATAAGAAATAAATTAATTGAATAAGTAAAGGGGGAATTATTTTATATGTAGGAATATATCACAATTTGGATATATTCAGAGGAAACACAGGGTTTTCTTCAAAAAATCGACTTAAATGCTTGTATATATCAAAAAAATGAGAAATTCTAGGTTTTGTTTATGAAAATTAGTAGACTATAATTAAATTTATTAGCAAATTGCGAGGGGAAGAAAAAAGTGGGTAGTGATTTTAAAATAATGTTTAAAAAAATTCTTATGTATGATTTTATCGTTTCTTTGGTTTTTACTGCAGTGATTTATTTTACAGCTAAATCATATGCATTATTTTTTTTATTAGGGTTAATAATAGCTTTAATGAATTTTTATGTTAATGGCATTACAGTAGAGTATTCTTTTAATAAAAATACAAAAAATACAGGGATAATGGTATTCGGGTTTTTTATAAGAGTTTTTTTTGTAAGCATTATTGGGTTCATCATTGGTAGACATAATATGTTTAATATAATTGCATATATTTTCGGATATAGTTCGCAGTTTATATCTTTAATATATTATGGAATAAATAATAAGGGCATTGAAGGGAAGTGATTTAATGGAAAAAATATACCCGTTATTTCATATTAAGGTATTTGGGTACAGTATTGGTATTGCACAGAGCATAGTTGTTCAATGGGTCATAATACTTTTAGTAGCTGTTTTATGTATTTATTTTACAAGAAACTTAAAAATAATTCCTAATAAAAAGCAAAATATAATAGAAATAGTTATGGATGCCATAAACAATCTTGTTAGGGAAAATATGGGTGAAGATTATATGGGTTTTGTACCCTTAGTAGCAACCTTTGCAATTTTTTTATCTCTTATGAATACTTCGGGACTTATAGGCGTTAGGCCTTCAACCGTAGATTATAGTGTAGCATTAGCATTAGCCTTAATAACATTCGTTGTTGTTCAATGGTTTGCAATCAAAAAAATAGGCTTAGGTCACTATTTTAAAGGATATGTTGAGCCTTATGCATTTATATTGCCAATTTCTCTTATAGAGAGAATTATGCTTCCGGTTTCGTTAAGTTTCCGATTATTTGGAAATATGATGGCAGGGTTGGTAATAATAGATTTGGCATATAAAAGTTTGGCCGGATTATCAATATTCGCTCAATTAATTCTACCAATACCCTTACATTTTTATTTTGATTTATTCGACGGACTTATCCAAATGGTTATATTTGTTATGTTGACAATGGTTAATATAAAGGTAATAGCAGAACATTAAATTTTATTTTTGAAAAATAAGGAGGAATATTTTATGGATTCAACAGCATTAATTACAGGTTTGTCGGCTATAGGTGCAGGTCTTGCAGCAATAGGATGTATAGGGGGAGGAATAGGAACGGGGAATGCCGCAGCGAAAGCTGTAGAGGGAGTAGCAAGGCAACCAGAAGCTAGAGGGGCTATTACTAGTACATTAGTTATAGGCGCCGCATTTTCGGAAGCTACAGCTATTTATGCTTTCTTAATAGCATTAATTTTAGCATTTAAGTAATATGGTATATATCAAAATTAATAATTTTGAAATTAGGCCTGAAGGGGGCTTTAATAGATCATGAGTTTGAGCGTAGATTTATCTAAAATTATATTCACTATAATTAATTTTATTATATTGCTTTTTATCTTAAGCCGCTTTTTAATTAAGCCGGTAAATAAGATAATGGATGATAGACTAGATGGAATAAATACGTCTATTAAGAAAGCTAAAGATGATGAAGCAAAAGCAGAAATTTCAAGGGTAGAAAAAGATCGATTGTTACATGAGTCAAGGGTAAAGGGAAGAGAAATAGTAAAAGAATATAAAGTTAATGGAGAAAAGATTTCTCAAGAGATTATTGATGAAGCAAAAAAAGAATCAATGATAATTATGGAGAGGTCCAGACTTGAAATTGAAAGAGAAAAAGAAAAAGCACAAAGTGAAATTAAAAAGCAAGTTATAGATTTATCTTTAATATTGTCCGAAAAAGCTCTTGAAAAACATATAGATGAAAAAGAACATAGAAGGTTGATTGAGGACTTTATATCTAAGGTAGGTAACTGATATGTATGAATACTTAGACAAAAGATATGCACTAGCATTATATACAGTTGCTGAGGAAAAAGGGAAAGTAGAAGAATATTTAAATGACCTTAGGGAAATTGTTAAACTTATGAAGAATGACACTGAGTTTCTAAAAGTCATTAAATATCCACAAATAAGCACCTCTCAAAAGAAGAAGATGTTTATTAGAATTTTTAAGGGCAGAATTGATGAGGATCTTTTATCCTTTTTACTTATTCTTATAGAAAAGGATAGAATATTATTTACAGAGCAGAAACTTAATGAAATGGAAAAAATACATTTGGAGCGCAATAATACACTATTGGTTGAGGTTAAAACAGTGATTCCTCTTATGGATTTGGAAAGGGAGACCTTGCGTGCGAAATTATACAAGCTGTATGATAAAAAAATCATATTTGATGAAAAACTAGATAAAAGTGTTTTAGGTGGCGTATATATAAGGGTTGGCGATGACGTTATTGATGGCACAATAAAAAATAAACTAGAAGATATGAAAAAATTAATGTTTAAATAGGAATAGAGGTGAGTTTATGAATATAAAACCAGAAGAAATAACATCCATAATAAGAAAAGAAATAGAAAGATATGAAAAGAAAATTGACACTGTAGATTCCGGAACCATAATTCAAATAGGTGATGGAATTGCCAGAGTGTATGGTCTAGATGAGTGTATGGAAGGTGAACTTTTAGAGTTTCCTAATGGAGTATTCGGCATGGCACTAAATTTAGAGCAGGACAATGTTGGATGCGTACTTTTGGGACCAGAAAAGGGAATTAAAGAAGGCGATGTAGTAAAAAGATCGGGTAAAGTGGTGGAAGTTCCTGTAGGAGAAGCATTACTAGGAAGAGTTGTAAATGCTTTAGGTGTACCGATAGACGGTAAAGGCCCAGTTAAAACTACAGAGACAAGGCCGGTAGAGGTAGAAGCACCTGGAGTTATTGAAAGACAATCAGTTAAAGTACCCCTTCAGACAGGTATAAAATCAATAGACTCCATGGTCCCAATTGGAAGAGGTCAAAGAGAACTTATAATTGGTGACAGGCAAACAGGTAAAACAGCATTAACTATAGATACTATTTTAAATCAGAAGGGCAAAGATGTAATATGTATATATGTTGCCATTGGTCAAAAGCAATCTACTGTTGCGCATACCGTTAATACATTATCTGAAATGGGGGCTTTGGATTATACAATAGTTGTGGCTTCCACAGCTTCTCACTCATCACCATTGCAGTATTTGGCTCCTTATGCCGGATGTAGTATGGGAGAATACTTTATGCATAATGGAAAGAATGTATTGATAATTTATGATGATTTATCTAAGCACGCTGTAGCCTATAGAGCTATGTCGCTATTACTTCGTAGACCGCCAGGCAGAGAAGCTTATCCTGGAGATATATTTTATATTCATTCAAGACTACTGGAAAGAGCAGCAAAACTTTCGGATAAATTAGGCGGGGGATCATTAACAGCCCTTCCTATTATAGAAACACTTGCAGGGGACGTTACTGCATATATACCAACTAATGTTATATCTATAACAGATGGACAAATATTTCTTGAGGCAGAACTTTTTCATTCAGGTCAAAGACCTGCTGTTAATGCTGGAATATCAGTATCAAGAGTTGGCGGAAATGCTCAAATAAAAGCTATGAAACAAGTTACTGGAACTTTGAGACTAGAACTTGCACAATATAGAGAACTTGCGGCTTTTGCTCAATTTGGTACGGATCTTGATGCGGATGCGAAAATGAGACTTGAAAAAGGAAAAAGGTTAATAGAAATTTTAAAGCAAGATCAATATATGCCAATGGCAGTAGAAAAGCAAGTTATGATTTTCTTTGCTGGAACAAATAATTACCTTACCGATATTCCAGTACATCAAATAACTAGATTCGAGAGTGAATTCCTGGAGTTTATGGATACACATCATAGAGAAATAGGCAAAACAATTTTAGATAATGCTAAACTTGATGATGAATTAAAGGCGCAACTTATTGAAGCTATAGAAGAGTTTAAAAAAATATTCTCAATTGAAAAGTATTAACCATATTTCACAAAAAAATAGTTAATACAGCATCTTTAGGTGATAATTAATAGCCTTCACATGTATTTGTGAAGGCTGAGGAGAGGTGAAACATGGCAGGTATGGGGCTTGTTGCCATTAAGAGGAGAATAAAATCCATAACAAACACTACAAAAATCACCAGAGCCATGGGCCTAGTTGCCACATCTAAATATAAAAAAATAAAAGATAAAGTAGATATTAGCAATAACTATCTAAACAGGTTGGATGAAGCTATTGTGAAAGTTTTGGATAATTACGAAGGTGATAATATCTATATAAGAGGGAATAATAGCGGCAAAAAGCTGTATGTTGTATTGACCTCAGACACTGGTCTTTGTGGCGGATTTAATTGGTCCATAGTGAATGAAATTAAAGAGAACTTAAAAGCAAATGAGGAAGATTGCGATGTGATTGTCGTAGGTCAAAAGGGGAGAGCTATATTTAAAAAGCTTAATATTGAAACTGTGGCTGAATATGTAGAAAATTCAGAACCGCCTTGTTTAAAGGAAGTAACTACTATTATTAATCATGTACTTAGTATGTTTACAAGTGGAGAAGTAGGTGAAGTTTATATTGTTTATAAAAAACTTATTTCAGCTTTGAAAAATGAAGTTAAAATTGAAAAAATGCTCCCTTTAACTTCCTCAAATGAAGAAAATAGTATCGAGGATTATGTAAATACTGATGCCATAGATGAGAAAGCATTGGATGACATTACGGCATTATTTTTAAACAGTAAAATGTTTAATTCATTGCTACATTCTAAAGCGAGTGAACACAGGGCTAGAATGGAGGCTATGGGATCAGCAACTAATAACGCTAATGATATACTTGATAAACTTAAGTTAAGTTATAATAGAATTAGACAAAGTGCCATTACACAAGAAATTTCAGAAATAGTTGGAGGGGCGCAAGCTCAAAGGTAAAAAGGAGTGAGGAAAGTGCCAGGACATATAGGGAAAGTAGTACAAATAATAGGGCCTGTTATAGATATAAAGTTTGACTCAGATAGTCTTCCTAATATTTACAACTGCATTGAAATTCAAATGGATGATAGAGTTGTTATAGCTGAGGTTGAGCAACATATCGGTGATGATATTATAAGATCAATAGCTATGGAAAGCACAGAAGGTTTAAGGCGAGGGCTAGAGGCTCTTGACACAGGAAATCCAATAACAGTTCCCGTTGGAAATATAGTGCTAGGAAGGCTATTCAATGTCCTTGGAAAGCCTATTGATGAAATGGGAGAAGTTAAGGTGGATACTTATATGCCTATTCATAGGTTGGCTCCAACTTTTGAAGAACAATCCGTTGAACCAGAAGTTTTTGAAACAGGTATTAAAGTAATTGACTTAATAGCACCATATCAAAAGGGCGGTAAAATTGGTCTTTTTGGTGGAGCGGGAGTTGGTAAAACGGTACTTATTCAAGAACTTATGAATAATATTGCAAAAGAACATAACGGTCTTTCCGTATTTACTGGAGTTGGAGAGCGTACTCGTGAAGGTAATGATCTTTATAATGAAATGAAAGAGTCAGGAGTTATATCTAAAACAGCACTAGTTTTTGGGCAGATGAATGAACCGCCTGGAGCTAGAATGCGAGTTGCACTAACTGGTCTTACAATGTGTGAATATTTTAGAGATCAGGGCCAAGATGTATTGTTATTTATAGATAATATATTTAGATTTACACAAGCGGGATCGGAGGTGTCGGCTCTACTTGGTAGAATACCAAGTGCGGTTGGATATCAACCGACACTTGCTACGGAAATGGGACAATTGCAAGAGAGGATTACTTCTACAAAACAGGGATCTATAACATCGGTGCAGGCTGTATATGTACCGGCAGATGATTTGACAGATCCTGCGCCTGCCACTACATTTAGTCATCTTGATGCGACTACAGTGCTTTCTCGTGGGATAGTTGAGCTTGGTATATATCCAGCAGTTGACCCGCTAGAATCTACTTCCACAATGCTTGATCCTAGGATAATTGGAAGGGAACACTATGATGTTACAATAAGAGTTAGACATATACTTGAAAGGTACAAGGAACTTCAAGATATTATTGCAATACTGGGGATAGATGAATTATCTGAAGAAGATAAAACAGTGGTACTGAGGGCTAGAAAGGTTCAAAGATTTTTATCTCAACCATTTACTGTAGCGGAGCAATTTACAGGAATGAAGGGCAAATTCGTACCTGTAAAAGAGACAGTAAGGGGATTTAAAGAAATACTTGAGGGAAAGCACGACAAATTACCAGAAGCAGCATTTATGTTTGTTGGTTCTATAGAAGAGGCAGTAGAAAAAGCAAAAAATATGGCTAAAGATTAAATTATTTTCAAGAATATGTGCAATGAAAGGTCAGTGTTTAATATGGAAAATCATATAAAGCTTACTATACATACTCCAGAAAAAGAGTTTTATAGTGGTGAAATTCTTAGTTTGAACACGGAGAGTACGGAGGGTAGAATAGGTATTCTTGCCAATCACGTTCCTATGGTATCTCCATTAAAATCTACGATTACTACGTTTATACAGGTAGATGGGAAAGAGTTAAAAGCCTTTACATCCACGGGGGCTCTAGTAGTAAAAAAAGGTGAAGTAGAACTGTTATGCAATGCTTGCGAATGGCCAGAGGATATAGATGTAGAAAGAGCAAGAAAGGCTAAAGAAAGAGCAGAGGAAAGATTGCTTCATAAGGATGGAATGGATCTTAAAAGGACAGAAGATGCGATTTTAAGAGCAGTTATGAGGTTGAAGACAAAAGGATAAATATAAAAAAAGGAGATATTAATTTATCTCCTTTTTTGTGTTTAAATATGTGACACACACTTATAAAAGTGTGTGTTTTTCCTTCTGAAATGTAGTTAAATTTTTTTAAGCACATTTTGATTAAAGTTTTATATATTAATAATATAGAGAATAGCCTTATAGCAAAATAGAAGTTTGAATTACCTCTACCTATAATGAATGGAATAACCCTCTTCACATTTGTGCTGAGGGATGATTTTATTAATAGCAATATTATTTAAAATCCATTATTTATAGAATAAAAAACCAAGTTATGGTCAAGAATTGAAATGAAGGGTAGGGGGATAAAAATGAAAAGAAAAAGTGTTGCGCTTTTGTGTATAGTATTATGCCAAATTATTTTTCAAATTAATGTTATATTGTCAAATGCACAGGAGAAGGTGGATTTATTTGAGCAAATATTGATAGAAACTGAAAGCAAAACTGTAGAATATGGATTGAAAGCATCTTTTAAAACTGAGGAGGATATCAAAGAAGTTTGTAACTGCTTAATTGGAAATTTAGGGTTTATTAGTGACCGGTCAAAATTAACTGTTTATCAAAAAGAAGATTCGTATTGTGTAGATTTTTCAGATGAAAATCTTACGGGATATGTAGAAGGGATAAAGTGCAATAATGAGGATGTCATAACAATAAACATAATGGAGATTGATAATCAAAACGGGTTAAAATCTCTTAAAGATAAAGTTAGTAGGGCTACTTCCAGATTCAGTGAAGATATTGAATATTTTCAATATCTCAAGGCAAAAATGGGAGAGGATGTTCCAAGTGTAGTTAACAATACTATTTATGACGTTAATGAGAGTATAATAAAAATTTTAAAATATTATGGAACTTCAAATATTGAGACTGTGAGTGTAAATAATGGCCTAAGTACTGTAGCATATACAAAAAAATACGGTAGCAAGTTAGACAATAACAAGGTAATTGATTTTAATTATGCGGTATGTAATTATTCATCTGGAAGGTACATTATCATAGGTACACCTGAAATAATTACGACTTACTAAAAACCAACAATATAATGGAGGAAAAAAATGGATAAATTAGTCATAAAAGGTGGGAAGAAATTACAAGGTGAAGTGAATATTAGTTCAGCTAAAAATTCTGTGCTTCCTATACTTGTAGCAACCATATTAAATGGTAATAATTGTACCATTGAAAATGCTCCTATGCTTGAGGATGTTTTTGTAATTTGTGAAGTAATGAAATCTCTTAAAGCAAGTGTTAGCATTGACAGAATAAATAGGAATATTAAAATTAATGCTGCAAACTTATTTGATAATAATGCTAATGATGAATTGGTACGAAAAATGAGAGCATCATTTTTAATAATGGGTCCAATGCTTGGCAGGTTTGGAACATTCAAAATTTCTTTGCCAGGGGGATGCAATATTGGAACTAGGCCCATTGATCTTCACTTAAAAGGACTTGCAGCGCTGGGGGCAGATATATCAGTGGGCCACGGATACGTGGAAGCAAAAGCAAAGAAACTAAGGGGCAACAACATATACTTAGATTATCCTTCCGTAGGCGCTACAGAAAATATAATGATGGCAGCGACACTGGCGGATGGAGAAACGGTAATAGGTAATGCGGCTGAAGAACCAGAAATTGTAGATTTAGCAAGATTTTTAAGGGCTATGGGGGCGCAAATAAATGGTGAAGGAACAGATACCATAAGAATTATAGGAGTTAAAGATTTTAAAGAAGTTGTTTACAAGCCCATACATGACAGGATTGAGGCAGGCACATTTATGATAACTGCTGCAATGACAAAGAGCTTAATTAAAATTAATGGCGTTGATGAGCTTCATTTAAAACCAATAATAGCAAAACTTACAGAAATGGGAGTTGTAATGGAATTTAATAAAAATAGCATAATAGTTGATGGAAGGAAAAAGTTAAACCCAGTAGATATAAAGACTATGCCATATCCAGGATTTCCTACAGATATGCAAGCTCAGATGATGAGTTTACTATGTACAGTAAAAGGTACAAGTATAATTACAGAAACTATATTTGAAAATAGATTTATGCAAGCTGTAGAGCTAAAGAGGATGGGGGCAAATATAAGGATAGATGGTAGAAGTGCTGTTGTAGAAGGGATAGATACATTTACAGGCTCGGAAGTGACAGCTACGGATTTAAGAGCTGGAGCAGCACTAATCCTTGCAGGTCTTACTGCAGAGGGCTCAACTATAATTAATGATATATATCATATTGATAGAGGATACGTTTCTATAGAAGAGAAATTAAAAGGGCTTGGTGCAGATATAGAGAGAGTTAGGTTTTAAAAGTGGCATGAGAATTAAAATGTAGGGAGATAAGTATTTAATATTGAATTTATAGAATTGAGATATATACCGCACTAATATATTTCAATTCTTTTATTTATGGCAAAAAAAATGCGTTATATTTTCAATAGTTGATTAGTGATTTAAAAAAAGTAATATTATTTAGGTTTATTTAATATGTATAAAGTGATATTTATTTTATAACGAGAGGAGAATGAAATGAGAAGAGTTTTTATTACAGTACATTTGAAAAACGTTCTTCTAATAATTATTGCATTTATCGCATTTATAGTTATAACTTCGGTGATAATAGTAGGGATAGGCGATAGTAAGGGCTTAGATGAAAGTGAAAAATCTATAACTAAATCTGAAAATTACGAAAAACCTATTAAAAGTAGTCCAATTCCCAAAATTTCTAAAGTTAAAGTATTTATATCTAAACAAAATATTATAAAAGAAATTAATTTAGAAGAATACATTGTTTGCGTTGTTGCATCAGAAATGCCTGCTGAGTTTGAGATAGAAGCTTTAAAAGCTCAAGCGGTTGCCGCTAGGACTTATACATTAGCTCATTTTACTGAAACAGGTGGAACGCTATGCAAAAATGCTAATGGAGCAAATTTATGCGATACAATTCACTGTCAAGTCTATATGGGCAAAGAGGAACGTTTGAAATTATGGCCTAAAAGCACAGGCGAAAAATATTGGGCTAAGATTGAAATGGCAGTGCAAGGCACAAAGGGGCAAGTGCTAACTTATAATAATAGTTTGGTAATGGAGCCATATTATTTTTCAACTAGTAGTGGTAAAACAGAGAATTCTGAGGAGGTGTTTAGTAATAGTGTTCCCTATTTAAGGAGTGTAGAGAGCCCTGGTGAAGAAGAAGCCATAAATTTTAAAAGTATTAATATTTTTGGTTACAATGAGTTAAGTCAAATTATAAATAATAGTTATAATAATGCCAAGGTAACACCAGCCAATATTAAAAAACAAATAATTATAATTGATAGGACTGAGGCAGGAAGTGTTAAAAATATTAAAGTAGGAGATATAACCATTACAGGCAGTAGGTTTAGAACAATGCTCGGGATTAAGTCATCAAATTTTGAAATAGCCTTTAATTTGAAAAGTGTTGAGATAGATTGTACAGGATATGGTCATGGAGTAGGAATGAGCCAGTGGGGAGCCAATGCTATGGCTAAGGAAAAAAATAATTATGTCCAGATATTAAGTCATTATTATCAAGGCACGGTTATATCTAAGTAAAACACAGTATTTATAAGCTGGTTATCTTTTTCATAATGATAACTGGCTTAAATTTATTTGTAAAAATATTTTATGAAGTTTAAGCATATTTCAATACATATGACATAAAAACAACAAATAAAATAAAAATGTGGGATTAGTGGAAATAAATTTAGAAAATATGTATGTTTTAAAACAATATGGACAAAAATACAAATGGAGGTGTTTGTATGGATAAAAAATCAAACAACAAGACATTAAATTTTTTTAAGAAAGAAGGATTCTATGTAGTTTTATTTATTTGTTTATGTATAGTAGCAACAGTAGCAACTATAACGGCAAGTAATAATAAAAAAATATCAATTAAGCAGGAAGCGCTACAGAGTGAACAAGCAAATGCAGGTGATGTTTTGAAAGAACAAGAAAAGCAATATCAAGACGCATTGCAGGTAAAAAAAGAAAATTTAGCAAAGACTGAGGTGCTTAAACCAGTACCTAATATTCAAAAGGTTACAACCGGAAATTTAACTGCGCCAGTTTCTAAAGCAGTTAATGCTACATTCGCAAAACCTGTAGTTAATGGATTACTAGCAAGAGCATACTCAAAGGATATTGATCCAGTTGTGTGGAAAACCGATGGAAGCTATAGAACAAATTTGGGTATGGATATTCAGGCAAAAATCGGTGAGTCAGTTATGGCGGTTATGGATGGAACAGTTAAAGAAGTCGGAACTGACGTAGATAATCAAAAGGGTAAGATAGTTATAATAGATCATGGGAATGGCTTTGTTACTAAATATTCTAATTTAGATAATAACATATTAGTAAAAATAAATGATAAAGTCACCCAAAAACAAAAGATTGGATCTGTAGGAAACACTAGTTTGAACTCATATAACGAAGAGTATGGTTCTCATCTGCATTTTGAAGTTTTGCAGAGTGGTAATAATGTTGATCCTGCTAGATATGTACAATACGAAAAATTTCAACCTGTGGTAACTAAACAATAAACAATACCATACCAATTAGTCATTTTTCCGAAATATATGGCAAAATGACTAACTGGAATGGAATTTAAAATGGAGTTAATGCATATTTATAAATAGAGAAGGGTCAAGGAGGTAACACTTTGAAAGACTATATTGAAGATCGAGTACTGGAAGTTGCTAAGTATATTATTGAGTCAAAGGCTACAATAAGAAAAACCGCCAAAGTGTTTGGTGTTAGCAAAAGTACTATACACAAGGATATGACGGAAAGATTGCCTACAATAAATCCTTTAATTGCCAGTGAAGCAAAATTAATTTTGGATTTAAATAAATCTGAGAGGCATATCAGGGGTGGAAGAGCAACAAGACTTAAATATAAGGTAGTACAAGGATAAAAACATCTTATAAAAAACAAAAATAAATATTAAAGTCAAAAAAA
Source organism: uncultured Clostridium sp. (assembly GCA_964467165.1). Lineage (GTDB taxonomy): Bacteria > Bacillota > Clostridia > Clostridiales > Clostridiaceae > Clostridium_AD. The sequence continues at coordinate 5,960 of CAYXOL010000019.1, read as the reverse complement.
GAGGGTTTTTTTATGGCTTTATAGAATAGAGTTTAGTATTATTTAAATAATGATAATGAATATACTAAAGAGCAGGAGTGAGTTTTGGATGTTTTTTTTTAGAATTGGTACAGATATGGGAATAGATTTAGGTACAGCCACAGTGCTTGTATATATCAAGGGTAAAGGTGTTATCTTAAAGGAGCCATCTGTTGTTGCTATAGATAGAAATAATGATAGGGTATTAGCAGTAGGAGAAGAAGCTAGGCAAATGATAGGAAGAACACCAGGCAATATTGTGGCCATACGTCCTATGAGGGACGGCGTTATATCAGATTATGATATAACAGAAAAAATGTTAAAGCATTTTATTAGTAAGGCTTGTGGAAAAAGAAGGTTATCAGCTCCAAGAGTTGTCATATGCGTCCCTTGCGAAGCAACTGAAGTGGAACGTAGGGCAGTAGAAGATGCAGGTAGAAATGCCGGGGCTAAGAAAGTTTATCTTATAGAAGAACCACTAGCGGCGGCAATTGGCGCAGGGCTAGATATTACTAAGGCAAGCGGTAATATGGTTATTGATATTGGTGGAGGTACTACAGATGTTGCGGTTATATCTTTAGGTGGCATGGTTGTACGTGAATCAATTAAAGTAGCTGGAGATAAATTCGATGACGATATTATAAAATATATAAGGCGAAAGCATAAGCTGATGATCGGTGAGAGAACTGCAGAAAACTTAAAAATCAATATAGGCTGTGCTTATAAGCAAGATGAAGAGACTACAATGGAAATAAGAGGAAGAGATTTAATCACAGGTCTTCCTAAAAATTTGGAAGTAACCTCAGGAGAAATGCGAGAAGCCTTAAGTGAGGCTGTAAATTTAATAGCTGAGTGTACACATTCTGTGTTAGAAAAAACGCCACCTGAGCTATCAGCAGATATTGCTGACAAAGGTATAGTTATGACGGGTGGAGGTTCACTATTAAAAGGATTAGATAAACTTATACAAGAAATCACTAAAGTCCCAGTTTATCTTGCTGAAGATCCGGTTTCATGCGTAGCACTGGGAACAGGAAAAGTATTAGATTATATGGATAAGTTAGATAATTCGTTTAATGGAGGAGACAAGTATTTAACAGATTAAAAAATGTAAACAAGCTATATGAATAAGCAATACAATTAAACTAATAATTGTATTGCTTATTTTTTTATTATACAATGCACTTTAAATGGGCCTCTGCCATGATGAAATATTAAACTGGATTTGATTTTTTTTCTTCATTATCAAGTGAATACAAATAATATGAATGTAATAGGGAGCGACTCAAAACCCTAGCAATTTCCATCACTAAACTAAGTCTTATGTTTCTATTAGTGAAGAGTTCAGAATCATCGCTTGAATCTACAATGCCTATTAATGAAACATTCCCTACTTTAGGAAGTATTTTTCCGACACCTTTTCCAGGATGAATTGGATAATTTCTAGCCTGTATTTCACCAATATTAGATATATCCCCAAGGCATGCATCTACACCTATTATAGTGCAATTTGGATGAAGTGCATTTATTTTAGATAATTTACTATCGATGTTCAAGGCGTGGATTGGGTTATCTATAGTCCCATATACAGGTAGTGGGAAGGAACTATCTTTTAAAAATGTACCCACCAGGGGGCCTAGACAATCGCCTATACATCTATCTGTGCCAATGCAAACAACTAAAGTATTTTGGTCAATATAGTCTTTTAAAAAATTAGAAATTGTATAGTATGCTAAAGGATCTTTATAATGAGTTTTAGCTTTGCTCAAGAAATATACCTCCTTGTATTGCGCTGTGAATAAATTATTTTCCTTTCAATAATCTATATGAATAAATTCTTTGTATTATTATGATTAAAGAATAAAAAAACACCAAATTGGAAAATAATATATACATATTAATTATTTGAGGTGGTATTAACATGAAGAGACTAAATTTAACATTTATTATAATATTCTCTACTATGGTAAGTGTAGTTATTATGGGTTATTACAGCAATTTTGTAAATAAACCAAGATTTTACGAAATAAATAAATCAATAAAACAGGTAGCTGTTGGAAATGAAAAATCGTATATTCCAAAAGAAAATATAAATAACAGCAATAATAATCAGTGTAAAGTGTTGGAAAAAGTTGATGAGCAAATATCAAATAAAAAGGACTATTTAGAAAAAGGAGAATTAGCTAAAAAAGAATTAAGCCAACAACAAAAGAGCAGTGATAATTTGAAAAAAGATATTCGGAGTAACACATATTTATTTGAAACAGGGGATAGTATAGAAAATTCCTACTACAATATTGACCAGCAGGAGCAATCAGTATTTAAAGTATCCACAGGGAAAATACAAGAGAGTTTAACTACTGCTGATAAAATAAAATTACTTTATGTAAGTTTTCAGCTAGGGAAAGAGAATTATAAAAAAGTAGAAGAATATTTATGTGAACAGGATGCGCAGGAAGGTGTGCTTAAAGCCTTGAAATTATTAAAAGAGGATTTATCAAAAAAAGAATATGAAAAAGTGAGGAAAATAGCAGGAAAATTTATAGATATGGATGCTGCAGAATTGTTAAAATAATTATATTAAAAAAATGATAAAACAAATAATGCACATTGATTTTCCAGAATGAGTAGTATGCTAAATTTATAGATTCCTAAAGGACAGATAGTAGGGTATGTAGATTAGAAAAAAAGCCTATTCTATTATAGTTATGAATATTGTAACTATGTTGACATTATTCTCTACAAGGTGTAGTATAAAAAATATAGTACACCTTGTAGAGAATGGAGTGAAGTTATGTATAATAAAAATTTAAAAATCTCAGAAGCTGAAATGGAGATTATGAAAATAGTGTGGGATAGTAGTACGGAAATAACTACTAATGATATATTGAATTCATTGCCGAAGGATAATTCGTGGAAGTTAACTACAGTATTAACTTTTGCTAGTAGGCTCATAAAAAAAGGGATACTAAAAACAGATAAGCGAGGAAAGACTAACTATTACACTGCGATTATATCAGAGGAAGAGTATAAAGAAGTTCAATCAAGGATATTTTTAGAGGAAATACATAGTGGCTCTATTAAAAGCTTTATAGCAACTCTGTATAATGGAAAAAAAATCAATAAAAAAGACCTAGAAGAATTAAAAAAATGGTTTTTAGAGGAGAATTAAGAAATGTTAACTGATTTATTTTATAGGATTTTAATATTATCTTTGTCAGGAACTATAGTTTTCTTTATATTAACTATTTTAAAACCAGTAACTAAAAAGATATTTTCAACCTGTTGGAATTATTATTTAATTATAATAACAGTAATAACTTTTATAATTCCTTATGGTACATTAATGCCAAAAGAGGAAAAGTATTTAGTTGATATACCTAGGTTTATCCAAGAAAAAAGTTCTATAGTTACTAATAAAGACACTGAAGAAATGAAAAATAACTTTATATATATCAATGATAAATCGGAAAAAACACTTCAGATGAAGCCAGAAAAAGTTCAGAATATAGACAAACCATTAAGCGTTAAGGAAAGAATAATAAAAGGTTTTAATTATATAAAGAATAATTTATGGCTTATATGGATTTTAGGAGTAATAATTTTTAGTTGTAGTCAATTAGTAGGAGTTATTATTTTTAAGAGAAAATTAAAGGGCGGTAGTAAAAATATTGAAAAGCAAGAGATAAAGGAGCTATTTTGCGAGTGTTGTAATAGGCTAAGAATTAATAAACAAATTACATTAAAGGTTTGCGAAGATATTGGAACGCCTATTGCTACAGGATTATTTACTCATGTAATAACAATTCCTACTGAAGAAGTTGATTTGAATATATTAAAGATGATATTTTATCATGAATTAATGCATCATAAGCATAAGGATTTGTACATTAAGGGAATGTCATTTGTAGCTTCAGCATTACATTGGTTTAATCCTGTGATTTATATAGTACAAAAGGAACTAAATAATAAATGCGAGTTAAACTGTGACTTCCAAGTTATTAAGAATATGAATAGTGCTGAAAAAAAATATTATGGACTTGCTATTTTAGAAGTTATAGATAGCTCATTAAATAGAAAAAACACGTTATCAACTGCTATGGCAGCAAGCAATAAAAATCAATTAAAGGAGAGGCTAGTTATGATAAAAGAGGCTAAAAATCCAAAAAGATTAGTAAATTTAATAGCATTAATGACAGCAGTAGTTGTAATTATTACAGGAGCATTTGTAAGTAATGTTTTAGGTAAGGCAAAAGATAATAAAAATCCCAATGATTTTGCGGTAATGGTTAAGGACAAGAGTTTATGGTCAGTGAATTTATCAAATTCGGATGAGGAAGTAATAGTAGATAAAGGTGGAGTTTTTAAGAATCCTAGTATTTCACCAGATGGAATAAATGTTGCTTATACAAAAGATGGAAGCCTTTATATGGCTGAAATTGATTTAATAAAAGGACAGAAAAAAGCTATAAAAGTTGCTGATAAGGTATTAAGTTATGCGTGGGGAAAGAATACCGATTTAGCATACTCAACAGAAAAGGGTGGACTTAATGGGTTTAATTTGAAAACTAAAAAATCTTCTATTTATATTAAAAGTGAAGAGCGCTATGAAGATATAGTATCTGATAAAAAGGGGAATATATACGGTAATATTTGGAGGTATTATACAAAGGCTGATGGTCAATATAGTGAAGCAAAAGGACTTATAAGATATGATTTAGCTTTAGCCAAGGAAAGTTTAATAATACCAGCTAGGCCTTGGAATGAAGATAAGGGGGATGCTGGACTAAATCCATTAGTTGCTGGAATTTCAAAGGATGGTGATTATGTATATATATGGCGCAAAGCTAGAGCAGGGTCATTAAATGCTGATGGAGTTCCTTTTGGAGTGTATGATGTGAAAAATAATAAGGTTACACTTTGTGACGATAAACAGGTATTTGCTTTAGCATATAAGGATAATTTAGCTATAAATCCTATAGATGGAAAGATGCCTGTTCTTAATAATGGTGGAGTAAGAGATATGAATATCAATAAAACCATGGGAATAGTAGATGTAATAAACGGAACGTTTAATACTATTTTACCAGAGGATATGATATCCACCACTAATGATCAATATAACACAGATGCTAAGGGTGTTGTTACAATGACACCAGCGTTCTCGCCAGATGGAAAAAAAGTTATATACTCAGCTTCTAACGCTAATAATGATGCTCAGCAGTGGTTAAAGGAGCCACACAATATATATACTGTAGATGTAAAAACCAAAAAGATGGAAAAAATTACTAAAGGGAATAATTTTGATTTTGCGCCTAATTATATTTTAAAAGGGCAGGGTATTGTATTTGCTAGAAAAACTGATGAAAATGTAATTTCTTTATTTAGATTAAAAGAAAATAAAGAGGAATGTATAGCGAAAGATATTAAATTAGACGAGTATAGTTGGTATTATGGACATTGTAAACTAGAACAGAGTTTAGATATTTATATTGATTAGTGTATTGACAATACAATGAATTTGTTGGTTATCGGGGAAAGCCATCATATTAATTGCTTAGTCACTGTCTAAATGCTTTACGTAATAAGTAAAGCGAAATAGTATTCTAGAGAGTAATATATGCAAAAAATTACATTTTTTAATAAAGAATAATAAATTGGATTAATGCTTAAAACAGAGTAAATATGCGAATGATATAGCAGTGTAGAGAAGAAGTCGCTAATTCGATGGAAATGGGCTTGAAATTAGTTATTTAAAGTTGTATAATAATTCTTGTCGACAGGATAAAGAGATAAAAAATATAATATGCTGGCATGGCTCAACGGTAGAGCAGCTGACTTGTAATCAGCAGGTTGTAGGTTCAATTCCTATTGCCAGCTCCAAAAGTGGAGGAGTTCCCGAGTGGCCAAAGGGGGCAGACTGTAAATCTGTTACGTAATGT
>CAYXOL010000018.1:0-81560 GCA_964467165.1 uncultured Clostridium sp. | reverse complement strand
ATTAATTAAAAATAAAATTAGTAGTTCTTAGCGAAGTGAATGCATTAATAGTAATATAGACTTTTTTCTTTTTTACTCATCAGAAAGTGGGTTTGACTTAACTGCACTTCTTAATTTATCATTGTCTACATGAGTATATATTTGGGTAGTGGATATATTTTCATGACCTAAAATTTCTTGAAGACTTCTAATATCAACGTTGCCATACTTATACATAAGAGTAGCTGAAGTATGCCTTAACTTATGAGGAGTATATTTGTTTTTATTAAGTCCTGCATTGCCTATATGCTTTTTAACAATTCTTTCTACAGTTCTCTTATTGATTCTTCCAAACTTACCACTTATAAAGAGGGCATCTCTATCCTCAAAGTGAATTTTTTCTAAAATTTCATTTCTAACAGGTAAGTACTCATAAATTGCCTTCAATGAAGCTTTATTTAAATATATGGTTCGTTCTTTATTTCCTTTTCCAATAATAGATAGTGTATCACTTTTCATATCAGATATATTTATACTACATAACTCGGATAATCTCATACCACAATTCAAAAATAATGTAATAATACTGTGATCTCTGATAGAATGCTTATCTCTAGATGTTGTAGCATCTAGTAGAGACTTGCTTTCATCTAAGGTTAAGAAAACGGGGCTTCGCTTGCCGAGTTTTGGGGACTCCAGATCTATGGTAGGATCCATATTTAGAACTTTTGCTTTAGTTGTTAAGTACTTGAATAGGGACTTAATAGCTGCAATTTTTCTTGCTTTAGCATAGTTACCATTAGCCCTAGACGTTCCAAGATAGGATACAAAGGCGTATAAGTCCTGCAATGTAACAGTTTTTAATGTTTCTAAAGTCAGGTCATTAATGGTAATGGCCTCAATGTGCAAGGCTTTTTCTGAGGGCACTAAGCCTTTATACATTTTGAAGAACTTTAAGAGTAGTGATAAATCAGCAGTGTAGGCAACAATAGTAGTCATAGAACAGCCTTTAATAGTAGCTAAATAATTGAAATAATCATTTAGAAACCGTGGTAATTCATTGTTATAGATATTATTTATATCAGATTTCATAGGTACCTCCAAAAAACATAATAATGTCGTGAAACTTACATTTCACGACATTATTATTCTACAAGAGGGGGGCAAAATCCTTCTTTTTTTAGAAAAAAGTTTGAAAAACTTTTTAAATTATTATAAATATAAATATTTTTCTATAAAATATATATTGTTTATAGAAAAACTATAGCTAAAATTAAGAAGCTATCAGTTTTAACTACTGATAGCTTCTTATATTCTAATTTCTATCTTTAAAGTTGTATATCTTATGGATATCGTTAATTATACGTTTATAGAAGCTTCTACGCCTAAAGCATCAATATTTGCCTCTAATATAGGTTTGACATATTCCTCAATAAAGTCTACAACTTGATTTGGAGCTCTACCTACAAATTTAACTGGGTCAATTACAGCTAGAATCTCTTCTTTTGACATCTTAAAGTTAGCATCATTGATAATCCTTTCTATAAGATCATTATTTAAGCCTTCTTCTTTAACTCTTCTTGCTGCAGCCATAGAATGAACTCTAATGCTTTCATGAAGCTCTTGTCTGTCCCCGCCCCTTTTAACTGCTTCCATAAGAATATTTTCTGTAGCCATAAATGGAAGCTCACTGTTTACGTGAACTGCAATAACTTTTTCATATACTACCATATTTTCAGCTATATTCATGTATAGGTTTAATACTCCATCAAGTGCTAGAAAGGCTTCAGCTATGGATATTCTCTTATTGGCTGAATCGTCTAATGTACGTTCAAACCACTGTGTTGAAGCTGTTATAGCTGGATTTAATGAATTCACTATAATATATCTTGATAAGGCACTAATTCTTTCAGAACGCATAGGATTCCTTTTATATGCCATAGCAGAGGATCCAATTTGATTTTTTTCAAAAGGCTCCTCTACTTCTTTCATACTTTGAAGTAATCTTAAATCATTACTAAATTTATAGGCACTTTGAGCTATTTCTGAAAGTGTATTTAATATTATAGAATCTAATTTTCTAGAATAAGTTTGCCCAGTAACGGGATATGTATCTTTAAAATCCATCTCATTTGCTACATATTTATCTAATCTTTTTACTTTTTCTTCATCATTATCAAATAGATTCATAAAACTTGCTTGAGTTCCAGTTGTTCCTTTAACCCCTCTTAATTTCATCTTATCTATTACAAATTCTAAGTTTTCTAGATCCATTATTAATTCTTGAATCCATAGAGTTGCTCTTTTACCTACTGTTGTTAATTGCGCTGGCTGTAAATGAGTAAAACCTAAAGTCGGCATATCTTTATACTTTGATGCAAACTTTGAAGATTTACTAATTACATTAATTAATTTCTTTTTAATTAATAATAGTGCTTTTTTCATTACTATTAAATCAGTGTTATCTCCAACGTAACAGCTTGTAGCTCCCAAATGGATAATTCCCTTAGCGCTTGGACATTGAACCCCATAGGCGTATACATGGCTCATTACATCATGTCTTATTTCTTTTTCCTTTTCTTCTGCTACTTCATAATTTACGTTATCCACAAAAGATCTAAGCTCATCAACTTGAGTTTTTGTAATATTAACTCCCAGTAACCTCTCCCCTTCAGCAAGGGCAACCCAAAGCTTTCTCCAGGTTTTAAACTTCATGTCATCTGAAAATAAGTAACTCATCTCTTTTGATGCATACCTGCTGTTTAATGGTGTATTATAAGAATTTCTCATATTTTAGCCTCCATACGTACATATTAAATTGTAAAACAAATTTCATTCATATTATAACATACAATATTGTTAATAGTAATGAAAATGTTCGTATATTTTCATTGTACATCTCGAAATATTTTTTAGTACATAAAATTATCTACCTTGATATTATATACGCTTTAAAGAAATTATTAAATAGTTCTAAAATGAAATATTTCTAATATAATTTAACAAGTAGAACAATTATAAAAGTTTGGGGGGAATTATGTATAAACTTACTATGATAGACAAACTTTCATTTATATTTGTATTGATAGGTGCATTAAACTGGGGACTTCTAGGATTATTGAATTTCAATTTAGTTAGTTTTATCTTTGGATCTGTGCCATTCCTTGCTAGAGCAATATATATTTTAGTAGGATTATCTGCTGCAAATATTATTGTTTTCATATTTAGGAATAAAAAAAATTAGGTCAAGCCTCTATAATATTAGCCTTGACATCACTACATTTATAGTTAAAATACTCCATAGATTATTATGGAGTATTTTTGATTATTTTATTCCAAGGAATTACGGTTTATAATCCAAATTCCATTAAGCTATTGTGCCCATGAGATTGAAATTCATTTAGATTTATTGTGTTATTACTAGTGAATGTTACCCCTTCGCTTTCAAGCAGTTGCTTTTGTAAATTGCGAGACTCATAATTCACTATACTTATCTCCCCTTTTGAATTTATTACTCTATGCCAAGGCAGTTTATATTTTTCACTTAGAGTATGAAGTACTCTAACTACTTGCCTAGCTCCCCTGGGGCTTCCAGCAATGGCTGCAATTTGACCGTATGTCATCACCTTACCTTCAGGTATTCCCTTTATAATCTCTAAAACTCTTTCTGTAAAAGGTTCCATTCTAAGCCCTCTCCTTCTTGAATGTTTCAGGTATAAATAATCGCCCATACTACACGGACTAATTATTTTTATCAAAACAAATTCTATTTAGTATTATGTTTACCTGCTCTTGACAGTGTACCCTCAAAAATCCACGTTTTACAATGTATTTTCCAGATGAAAAGATTAAAGGCGCTATACAAATTTAAATGGAGAAAAGGAATCAATCAAGAAATTCGTCTATGATCTTAATGATTTTTTTATTAAATATTATATTAGAATGATTAGTTTTTTTTATAACTTTCAGAACAGAATCTTTAATATTTTTATGCATATCCAATGTATGTTTTTCATAAACAAACTCATTTTCTGCACAAAGTATAAGTGTTGGCTTCATTATCAGCTTTAAATCTATTTCTGAAATATCCATATCATTCAACATTAAATCAAGCTTCCATTTTTGTATTCTAATTGGATTAAAATATTTAGTAAAAGGCATTAATAAAATTTTTAAGAACTTAAATATATTTCTAAGCCATTTTTTAATTCCATCAACTTTATATCTATCTGAGAAATAATCATGCAAATTAATAAAAGTACCACTAGCTAACGTATTACCGTGTATAAATACTAAGACATTTCCTTGCCCATTTTCATGATAGTTTAATTTTATATCATTAATATCTAGCTGATTACTATTATCAAATTTCATTATAACACCCTCTTTTAAATCATATTGAATAAATTAAATGTTACTTAATTTTTAGTTATGCAACCAGACCATATTTGAATCGTCCCATTTTTAGCTTTTACTATGCCCTATATCATGAATGCCTTGTCTAAATCTAAATAACTCACTCATACCCAAAAGCACAAGAATACTAATTGCTAATCCTATATATATTGAATTCATTTTTTCATAGCCTAGTAAAATCCATATTAAACTAGCCGCGGGGCCTGCTATTATAGAATATAAACCTGCTTCAGTTCTTATTTTATCTTTAAAAAACATTGCTGCAATAACTGGAATGAAAATTGGTGTAGCTCTAAAAATCATAGAAAGGAATCCCCAATTAAGTATCATAGAATCCTTATTATTTATTACTATTATTAAACTTATAATTCCAATTAAAATTATGGTTCCTCTCAATATATAAAGCTGTTTTTTATCTCCTGCTTTTTTATTTATGCACTGAGCATAAATATCTCTAACAAACATAGTTGCAATTCCTAAAGTGAGGCCTGCGCCTGTTGCTATAGATGAAATCAACACCGTGGCAATGCACACTCCCCCAAAAATAGGGTTTAAATAATTAATAAGAAACATTGGAAAAGCTTCACTTGGTGCAATACTGGGATAATGAATTCTCATATACATGCCAATCATCGTACATACAATTCCAACTGGAAAAACTAAAAATGCTACTAAAAAGGCACTATTTCTTGAAGTTTTAGAATTCTTTCCTGCCATTATAGCTTGAAAATAAGTTTGAGTTGATAATACTCCAACTATTGTAGATATTCCAGAAGCTAAATCGGATGACACTCCGCCACTGAACAAATTAAACCATGGTTGTTGTGGCAAAACAGAGGTTATATCTCTAATTCCATTGAACTTAACTATTAATAATATACCACATATAATACTTGTCCCATATAGAAGAATTGTTTTTACCGCACCTACCATTGTACTTCCCCAGAAGCCGCCAAATACCACATATGCTACCAATAGGCATACAATAATAAACGCTGTTTTAGTAATGCTCATACCAAATACTGCGGTAAACAAAGCAGTACAGGCTATGATTTGACCATTTACATGAATAAACATTCCTACGGATAATAATATACTAGATGTTGTTCTTGCTCTTTTGCCATATGCATTTCCTATTATCTGGGGAATTGTTTCTATAGATTTTTTATCTACCTGCTTTGAATAAAATACTCCTAACATTATACTTGCAATAGAAAGTCCAAATATAAACCATACTGCTCCAATTCCTCGATTAAATGCCATCTGAGCAGTTCCTACAGTTGACGCTCCACCTATTATTGACCCCATAAGCATACTTGTAACACCCATGACTCCAAGTTTATTTCCCCCTGATATAAAATCCTTCGATGTTTTAACCTTTGACTTTGATAAATAACCAATTATTCCAGTTAAAAGTAACGTAATAATGCTGCTAATTATAAGAATTATGTCATCCCCTTTATTGACTTTTTTAATAATCACTTTTTTTCGATATTCTTGCCATACTGACTTTAATTGTTCTAAACATATAACTTTTTTCTCTCTAAATCATAAATCCATAATTAAACTTAACATTCTGTCAGTATTGTTTATAAATTCTTTCATCACTTGGTAATGTTCAGTATCTGTGTATTCTACTTTTTTAAAACCATCATTTAATTCATATATAACTGCATCTGGATAAGACATTATAATTGGAGAATGAGTAGCGATTATAAATTGAGAATCTTGCTGGACTAAGTCGTGTAGCCTGGCAAGCATTGCCATTTGTCGTGTTGGTGATAAGGCTGCTTCAGGTTCATCTAAGATATACAAACCTTTTCCACTAAATCGGTTAACAAACAAGGATAAAAACGCTTCACCATGGGATTGTTCATGTAATGAACGTCCTCCATATGAATCTATAATCCTTGGCCCCCTTCCACCCGTATCTAATTCATCAATATTGCTTGCAACATTGTAAAAGCTCTCCGCCCTTAGAAAGAAACCATCCAACGGTCTTTTAATTCCTTTAACTAATTTTAAGTACTTATATAAATCTGAATGAGTACTGGTAGTTGAAAAATTGAAATTTTTCGTTCCACCTTCAGGATTAAATCCATAGGATGTAGCAATGGCCTCAAGTATGGTTGATTTTCCAGTTCCATTTTCACCTACAATAAAAGTTACTTTTGGATGTAAGTCCAAAGCAAACAAGCTACGTACTGCATCTAAAGAAAATGGATATGTAGAAAATGAATCAATATCGTTTCTACAAAGCTCAACAGTCCTTAAATACTGATTATATTTAAATGTTGTCATTTTAAATTTCCTCCAATACCAAACCTTTGGTAAGGCTTATTAATAGTCAATTTGATACTGCTCTACAAAAACTAATAAACATAATCATAAAATTCTATAATATAATAGTCTCACAGTTTCTATTTCTTTATTATCTATAATTTCACTTTTCTTAAATTTACCATGTAATTCAAAACCAAGCTTTTCCACGCATCGTTGAGAGTTAATATTTTCTGGTTTTACTGTTGCGCGCATTCTATTATAAATTCCCTCTACCTTAATAAGTTCAATTAAATTAGTTACTGCTGTATATATTATACCACGTCCCCAATAGTTTTCATTAAGTGCATATCCAATTGTTAGAGTACTTGAATCCTCTTTTTCTAGAAATCTGATAATTCCAATAAGTTTTTGAGAGTGTTTTTCACAGATGCCTAGATATATGTTATTTCCATCTTTCATTCGCTGGATTATTAATTGTATAAACTTCTCTGTATCTTTTATAGAATTGTGAGTTTTTCGTACAACATACTTTGCTATTTTTTCATTACTATATATTTTAAAAAGATCCACTTTGTCATCATTGCTTATATATCGGATTAAATATTTATTGGATACTTCAATTGGTAACTGATTTTGGATTATACTTAACATAACATGCTCCTTTTATACACATACTCGAATGTTGGATGAACATACTCAGATATTAAGGGCATTAGAGTATTTAGCGCAAGTAAATAAATCTGAACATGATAGAATGTTTAATGATATAGCACATCTCAAAGGCGAAGCAGAAGCAAATTTGTTTCATATACATATTTATTCAAACCATCTAATTCTAAAACTGGGGTAAAATTATATTTTTCACCTTGCTCAGATAATATTTTGAAAAAATCCCTACTTTTCTCTTCAAAATACTTGCATGATATTTCTGATTCATAATAATGTTCAGTGTCATCATAAAATCTCCAGGATGACCAATCAACATTGTCATCTAAAATAACTGGCTTTGGGTAATGAAGTAAAATATAATCTGGATTAAATTCTTCTGCTCTTGCAAATTCACTTTTCATGTACTTTATTGATTCTTCATAAGCCTTATTATCTTTAGAAAGATATTGAGGATCTCTAGCCCTCCATTGATTTTTTAATAGTGGAAAATGAATGCCTATTTTTAAATTTTTATTGTTAATATTGTCTTTCAATATTTGCAATTCACTAAGTGACTCCATCTGAGTAACTTCAACTCCAAAAAAATCTTTTCTGAAATCTCTATTATGCTTATCAATATCGAATCTATCAAATTGGATGAAACTTGAATCAAAACAATTTCTATATATTTTCTATAGAAATAGCCCTTACTGGTGAACCATCAGCATCTTTGTTTTTAAGTGGTAGAATACTTAAAATATAATACTCATTAGAAATTGAATCTAAATTGGTTAGGTTTTCAATAATTATTATGTTCTTTGGCATTAATATTTTATGAACTTCAAATGTAGTTGATTCTATATCATCAATTGAAATTGCATCAATACCAACCCCCTTTATGCTGAACTGTGACAACCATTTAGCTGATTCTACGCTAAGGGAAGGAAAACTTCCGAAATATTTTTTGTCACCCCAGTATTTGCTCCATCCTGTTTTAATTATAATGAACTCAACGTTTTTTATTTTTTCCTCATAGGGCTTTAAACTATCCACATCTATTAATTTTATCTCCTTATTTGAAAAATCAAGAATAGTAGCATTTCCAATAAAATGTTCTATCTCTAAATTATCTAAATAAGGACCATTAGCTAGCATATGTGCAGGTGCATCTATATGTGTTCCTGTGTGTGAATAGAATGTAATTTTAGCCTCCTGGAAACCATCTTTTTCCAATGTATTTGCTTTTTCATAAATTGGTTGTTCTGTTCCAGGAAAAACTGGCATATCCGGGTGCATAATATGTGTTAAATCAGTTATTTTCATAAGTAACCCTCCATTAAATTTTATTGTTTACATACAATTCAAATAATCGGCAATAAGTTTTGCTTGCAACTCTCTAATTTCTTCTTTGAAGTGAACATGATCAGAATATATATCAGTTCCCAAATTTCTAGTGAAGTTATACATATCTATGCAGGGTATATTAAACTGGGCCATTATTTCTTTTGCAGCAATGTCGTAAGTATGAACATCCTTACTATATCTTAAAAAACCCGCTTTTCTTGAATTATGAATATCATCTATAACCGGTGTTAATCCAACCCAGATGATCTTATATGCCATAGATTTTGATATTTTAATTATCTTTATTAAATTAGTTTTGTACTTTTCCAATTCCACCTGAATTTTATATAATGTTCTATCTACACGAGTATCGTGTAATCCACAATTGATAAGCAATATGTCATATTTTATATTCTTCTTATACTCCTCTTCTAAATACTCTATTACCATTTCACTATCTCCAGCATTAGCTCCAATTGGTCTATCCAAATCTGTTAAAGCTTGTTCTAGGCCCCTTTTTCTATCATATTCAAATTTATGTTTTATCATTTTCTTAAGATATGGTCCATAATGTATTGATACACTATCCCCTATTACAAATATATTTTGTTTATCCATTTCTATTTCTCCCTGTTCTTTTTTACTTTCCATATATTTTAATTTCTACACCTCTCTTAATATAAAAAATCATCCCATAGTTCTACAATTTTTATAAATTACAATTTGTTTTTAGCAAATTCCATTATATAATCTTTAAGCTGCGAACCACATCTACTTAGCTCACCCATTACTCTATCAACACCATTCTCAGTAGTAAACCAATTATTCTTGTTTATCCCTTGTACATCTGATGGACAAATAATTATTTCTGTATCAGGATAAGTTAATTGATAATACATATAACAACGTCTTGCGTGAAAAGATTTACAACATATTATTGCTTTATTTATATGTAAATTTAATTTGTCTGTAATTTCACGAGATTTTAATGCATTTTCATATGTGAACTGCGCATTATTCTCTCTTAAAATTCTATTTTCATCAACGCCATTTTTAATTAAAACATCTTTTAAGAAATCCCATTCCGTATTATACGTACCACTATATATTTCTAATTTCGATAATGGTTTGGGAAAATATCCACGTTTAACACTGTATTTACCTGATGGAAGAATAAGTGGCGCATAGTCATTGAGCCAGAGCTTTGCTGCGCTTTCTGCTATTTCAGCATAAGATCCTCCAGGTATAAAGATAATATCTGCTTTTTCAGGATTATTCTCAAGGAAAATAAAACTCGTGATGTCATCAATTGTTTTCATATTAGCCCCCTATAAATTTTGTATGCATCTGTTGCGTTCTAAAATTAAAGTTAGCTTTTATCTTTGGTATTGCACGTCGACTTTAAGATATTGCAAATATCAGCCTATATATAGATTATAACCCAAAAATTTACACAATTCCATATAAAAAATCCACCAACTAAGGTGGATAGGTATATAATAGTTTATTTCAAATTCTTAAGCTTTCAGAACATCTTTTTATAAACCCTAATATGCTTATTGTAAGTACAATTGATATTACTAAAATCGCAATAATATAAAGTACACCTATTAGAGGTATGAAGATAGCTATAAAGGAACATATTGATGCAATCTGCAATATCTTATATTGATTCCATTTCTCTTGAGACTCTATTACAAAATCAGATTGTTCTTGTTTTTTCGCCATATCTTTAATTCCCATAAATAAATTATACACAACTAATAAATTCAGCACAAAGGATGCAATTGCGATTGGTATAGTAAATATTCCTAGGAGGCCCAACTGAATACCACCACCTTGGGCAGGGACTTGATAAATCGTAAATATGGACAATATTATCATTGGAATATTGTATTTTGCAGCTATGTTAAAATAATTACTACTTGAAATAAGCTGGCTAAATCCGGAAGCAAATAATAAATAACCCACTATATCAGGTAAAATATCAAATCCTTGAATCCTAAAACTAAGCATTATAAATAGAAATCCCCAGTACAATTTATTAAATCCACTTTCATTCATAGTTTTACCCCCTAATATTGAATTAATTTATTTTTTATCCCCGTGGTATTATCATATGTCACTTCTACTTTTTCAGGAACTTCTTAATTGAAATTAACGCTAATATCTTCTTGCTTTTATTTCAAGTTTAAGCATTGAATAGTTAAGTTGATCATATTTATCTTCATTAACCCAATAATGTTCTCTCAGCCGTCCATCCAGTTTAAAATCAAATTTTTCTAAAAGCTTGATAGAGGCTATATTGTTTGATGATGTTGTTGCATATATTTTATTTAGGTTTAATTTATTATCTGTAAAAGATTTCTCTATAAATTGAGCTAACAGAATAGTTCCCAAGCCATTGTTCCTATTGCAACTTGGTATATAGTATCCAAATTCGGCACTATGATTTCTTGAGTTAAAATCAAATAGTGTAATCTTTCCTAGCGGTTTATTTACAGCTGCTTTTTTGATTATTATGTAGATTTTTTGTTTTTCCTGGGAGATTGATTTTAATGTTTTATGTGCATATTCATCAAATGATTGTGGCAAATTCAGAGGTCGACAAGTATATTGTTCAAAGTGCTTCTCTTCAATATTCCAACTGAAAAGTTCTTGAAGATGATCTTCTGTTAATGCGATTAATTCATAGTCATCGTTAGATTTTATAAATTTACTATTCATAATTTCCTCCTTTAAATTTTATTCATAGAAGCGAAAGTATTTTCTACAACATTAGGCAAAACACTATAAATAGATTTGTCATTTTTAACTCGCACAGGGCACTTGAATTACAATTTGTTAGATATGTTTAAAACTAAATCAAATTAATTTTTACAACTAAAACAGAAAAAATCATCATCGCTTACTATAACTTCTCTAAATTCATATTTTTCTGCAAGTTCATTTAAAGTATCGTCATTTGGAATTGCTTCTCTTCCCAAATTATATCCTATTCTTTTATGATGTTCTTTTAATTCATTTCGAGTTTTTGAATGTACTATTGCAAAAATTCCTCCGATTTTCAAATGTTTCTTGGCATTTGAAAATACTGCATTTAAGTTTTCAAAATGAGGTATGCTATTAAATATTAAAACATAATCAAATTTTTCTGATAACTCCATATTTTTATCGAAATTATCACAGATAGTTTTTGCTTCGGGATATAGATGTTGTAATTCTTTCAACATATTTTCTGATATATCTAATG
This sequence comes from uncultured Clostridium sp., assembly GCA_964467165.1. Classification (GTDB taxonomy): domain Bacteria; phylum Bacillota; class Clostridia; order Clostridiales; family Clostridiaceae; genus Clostridium_AD. The sequence goes on along the minus strand of CAYXOL010000018.1, from coordinate 69,637 downwards.
CAACATAATTACTTAAGCGCATATTTTTTAAAACTGAGTATAATACACCTGTTCCTGATGCTACATCGAGTACAGAGTGTCCCTCAGATATTCCTAATATATTTATAGCTTTATCTATGATGCTGGCTTTTTCATCAGATATTTCTTTCCATTTTTCATATGTATCATTAAAGTATTCTCTTTGATTTTTAATAGCCATAATAATTCTCCTTAGTGTTTTGAAGATTGGTTAATAACCTATAATTAGAGTATAAGTTATATTTTTTTAGGTGATTACAGAACTAGATACCACTAATTCTGCTTGTTCAGCGGGGTTATGCTCTTTTATATATTTGTCTTCTGCTACCATCCAGTTGCTCTCCCACATGTCCCTTGATAATTCTCCATCCCGTTCAATTCCACGTTCAAGTCGAACTTCTCTTGAACAATCAACATAAATTTTATAATCATAGAAATCTCTTAATTCTTTTCTTGTGGAATACACTCCCTCAATAATTACTATGCCGCCAGGAGATACTATGTTCCACTCACCCAATATATCAGAAGGCCAGTTATATATTTGATATTTTGAGCTTTTATTGTTAGCTAGCGGTTCTAATACCTGAGCTTTAAGTCTTAGCCAATCAAAATCAGCCCCAACAGGATTTTCAATTGCAGTACCACGTATCCTTTGATTTGATGGTAAATAGAAATCATCCATATGTATAACTGTTATATCTGAACTTAATTTTGCCAATGTTATTGCCATTGTACTCTTTCCTGAACCACCACAACCATCTACTGCAAGTAAAAGAGTGGAATGCTTTCTTTCTAAATTTTCCAATGTAAGTAGTAATTGTTCAAATGATTTAAATACTCCTCGGATACTTTTGAATGTCATATATTATAAATCCTTTATTATAGTATGTTTTTATAATTAATTATGTTGTAAGTTTTAAGAAACGCTGGTTAGTTCCCATAAAGTACCGTATAAATCAAAAATAATACTATCTCTTTTCATAACTTCACACCTCATATAGTTAAACCTCTATCCAGTATCTTTGAGTTATTTCTCCGTCTCCAGTAACTTCATTTTCTAGAAATCCGCCATTGTTTATCAATGTGTTTGTTAATTAAGAAATTCATCTATAATTTTAATGATTTGATTATTAAATATTATATTAGAATGATTAGTTTTTTTTATGACTTTGAGAAAAGAGCCTTTAATTTTTCTATGTATATCAAATGTATGCTCTTCATAAATAAGGTCATTCTCAGCACAAAGTACAAGTGTTGGCTTTATTATTTGTTTTAAATCAATTTCTGTAATACCCATATCATCCAGCATTAAATCAAACTTCCATTTTTGTATTTTAACTGGATTAAAGTATTTTGAAAACGGCATTAATATAAGTATAATGAACTTTAATATATTTCTAAGCCATTTTTTTACACCCTCTACTTTATAATTGCCAGAAATAATAACCAATTTTTCTATCAATTTAGGATGCTTTTTGGCTATCATTAATGCAATATTTGCACCATCACTATACCCAACAATACGTATATTCGCGAATTTTTTTTTGTTGCAAAAGGTAATGATATCATCTGCAAATAAACCAATAGAATATGGCACCTCCCCAGTTTCACTTGATCCGTGTCCCCTACTATCAACAGCAACAACTTTGTATTTTTGAGAAAAATAATCATATAGATTAACAAAAATACCACTATCCAAATTATTACCGTGTAAAAATACTAAAACATCACCTTGACCCTTTTCATGATAGTTTAATGTTACATCATCGATATCTAACTGCTTATTATCATCTAATTCCATAAAAGTCACCTCTTAATTCTATATAATACAGTGCTTTCTTCAGCATCATAAGAATGGTACTTACAAAGTCATAAAAATTGGAGTTAACATAAATTAAAGAATAGTTCCGTCTTTTCTCCTGATTTTTTAAAACCACATTTTTTATACATTTCTTTTGCAGTATCCTCACTATCAGTTATAAGATAAACAAATTCAGCGCGTTGATCTTTTGCCTCTTCCAATAGATATTTTATTACAGAAGTGCCAAATCCCATTCTTTGATAGTTTTTTAATATATCAAAATCCTCTATTTTAGCAATATCATTATTTAACATAAACTCACATTTTCCAATAGATATACCATTATAAGCACAAACATATAAATCTAAATTTGAATTAAGTTGTTTATATACCTCTGATTTCCTATATATTCTTTTCCTTGCAAATTCAGTTCCCATAGCTAATTGATTAGCTAGAACATCAACTTCTATGCCCTCTTTTAATGTTTTTTCTGATAAGGCTTTGGTTATGACACACCCTTCATTTCCAGCTAAAGAATCGGCCATTTGAGGATCAATATACAAGTAATCATAGTGGGTCACTTGTGGAAGTACAGGTAAATTATTGATAAAATCATCCTGGATAGAATGATTAAATTCTATTCTTAAGAAATCTGCGTCTTCATTCTTTCTCTTTTCTAACTCATCTAAAATTATTTTTCTAAAATTATCTTTACATACATTGCTTTTGATAAATGTAAAATTGTGTATATACATGTCCTGCAAACTATTATCGTAGAACCTTATAATTTCATTATTCTCATAGAACTCGCTGAACTTCTTTGTGTATACTATGTCTGTGTTTGAAAATTTACTAAACATTTTTATCATCTCCATTCTCTATTATACGTTTTCTAGCCTATTCATTTAATTATTTCACCTACCCATTCTTATTTTATCTTCCTATATATACTTTTCTTGATTAAGCCACCTTACTCCCTCTAATAAATTTTCAGCTACATATTCTGCCTCATATTCACTCCATTTATCTCTATATTTACCAATAGCGTCTTTACCTGCACCAGTCAAAACCAATATTTTAATAGCCCCTACTTTAGCTGCTGCTAACATATCACTCCATCTATCTCCAATTACTACACAATTATGTAAAACTAAATTATTTTCGCTTGCTGCCTTTTCTAATAATTCAGTTCCAGGTTTCCTACATTTACAGCCTTCGCTGGATTCGTGTGGACAAATATAAATGTCATCAAATCCAAACCTTCTAAGTTCATTTGTAAAATCTTCAATGCAAGCTTCTGCTCTTGAAATACCAGGTTGATTAGTAAAGGAAAATATTCTTATTTTTCTTTGTTTTAAAATTTCTATAGCTTCTTTGGCAAAAGGGAATAACTCAAAATCTCCAGGATAAATCACCTCATCAGTACCACCAATAGTTCCATCTCTATCTATAAAAACAGCTTGTATCATATCTTTCAATTTGCTCCCCCCATCCAATGTAAAAGTTTTCAACTGATTACAACGATTACTTTTTCATACTTATCTTTAAATATTTCCTTGCTTCTTTCACTCATTTTATTCCAATCTCTATTTATTTTACCTTTTATATACTGAATACCTTCTTCTATTTCCATATCCATTTCTTTGCTTTCAGATTTGCACGCATTTTCTACAAGTTCTGTTAATTCTTCTATTAAAATATTATCCATTCGAATTATTCTCCTTTTGCATTTGGATTTCTTAGTATATAGTTAAATTTATCTTCCCATCTATTTTTCATATGGTAACAAAGATTTCGAAACATTGAGATTTATAGCAATTTACTGCTCTTTTATAATTGTTTCTAACCTAGGTTTTAAGTTCCAAAAACTAAAGTTCCTAAAGTCCAATATAAAAAAGGTAGCGATATTAATATAGCATTGAAAATAATGCTCCATTTTGCAAGTTTATTGGGTCTAGTTTTTATTGACAAAATACCGAATAAGATTCCTATTGGGCAGATTAAAGGCGTCAACATTAAAGGCATGCCTTCTAATTTTTGATATGGAGTTATTTTAAAGAACCAATTCAATATGAACATAAAACTAATTAAAGGTATTGTAAAAGAAATTATACCTAATGTATTTCTAGTATTTTTAACAGGAAATTTACTCTTCATGTTCCTCACCTTCCTCATACAGTTATAGTTTTAATGTACAATCATTTAATAGAACCACATACGCCCCTTATATGAATTTTAGTGTACCTACTCACGAAGGTGCACTAACTTTTGTGTTGCCAACGGGTACCATCCTTAAAGCGACTTAAATTAGGTTGGTAATTGCTTAACTACTAACCTATATATATATTATAAGTCATAAATTTACACAATGCTACATAAAAATAGTCCACTATTCAAGGCGGACTATTTTTGTTAGCTGAAGTAGAGAATATTTCATAATCCTTTTCACCAACATTTTATGTTCTGTATAAATTCAATATCTTTTCATATGGATTTTGAAACAAAAAATAGCTGTAATCTGCTTGCAAAGCTTAAAAGTTGTCCAGTAAGTTCAGAAAAATATAATGGAGAGGCTATTAGTACATTATCAACTTCACTAAGCAGTTGTATACCTCTTTGTAAATGGACAAACTTCAATACATTTACCACACAAAGATACCTCTATCCCTATTTTTGCATTTGATAGTTCCCTTGCCTTTTTTCTACATTTAAAAGGGTCTATTAATTCATCTCTTGTTGAAGCAAAATTCCATAGTGTTCCTTTAATTGCTGATGCAGGGCAAGTATCAACACAATTAGTACATGTTCCACATTTAGACTCATTTATAGGAATATCAGTTAGAAGTGGCATATTAGTTATAACTGAAGATATACGGATTGCAGACCCATATTTATGTGTAATTAATAGTGCATTTTTGCCAATCCATCCTAATCCTGCTCTTGTAGCGACTGTTTTATGTGGCAAAGGTGTAATTAATTTATTGTCACTGGTAACATATGTTGAAGTTTGTCCTATTGCATTATATCCTTGGCCTTCTATATATTTTACACATGATATGACAATGTTATCGAGGTCTTTGTTTAATTGATTATATTCTTCATAATATTCTTTTGTAGGACCTTCAGTAATAGCTTCTATAATTTCAGATCCTATTTTGATACCAAATGCGATACCATAATTCATATTATTGAATGAAGAAGTATCAACATTACTTAAATCAGCGAATCCAACTAACGACGCCCCAAGACTTTCCAAATATTTACTTAACTCATTTTTAATCATAATTTCACCTTCTTAATAAAATTAAACAATAAATGACACAAATACTATTTTGAGAAACCCTGAGGATTTTTTCCGATTTCCTTACACATATTTATTACTACATTACAGGTATGAAGAAGATCTTCCTTCTGTATCCTATCTATAGTATCCTTATCTGTATGATAATTTTCATCCGGACCATATTCAAAATAAGCTACAGGTATCAATGAAGATTCAAAGGCAACATGGTCACTACTTCCTTGTGCTCTTCTTTCGTTTTTATAATTAAACTTATTCATACAGCTTACTGCTAAATCAGCTGGCAAAGATTCAGCAAACTCATCCATAGTGTATACCGTTAATGTATCTCCTACTCCAACCATATCAAGATTTAGCATGGCTATAATGTTATTTTTCTCATTAGAAGTTAAAGAAGCTACATAATAATTTGAACCGACGAGTCCTATTTCTTCAGCTCCAAAGGCAATAAACTTAATATCACAATCAAGCTTTTGCTTAGATATAACCCTCGCAGCTTCCATTACAGTAGCTATACCAGAGGCGTTATCATTTGCTGCCGGTGTATCTACACCATCATAGTGTGCGCCAACAACAATATTTTTACCATTGCTTTGTTTTTTTGATTTCATGGTTGCAATTATATTTTTCGATGTACCATCCGTGCATTCACTATCAACCTTCAAAGTAACCTTAACGGACTTACCTGAAGCTAGCATACCTACAATCTTCTCCCCCTCAGATTTCAATATTGAAACTGCAGGAATGCTGGACGGTTCCACTAAAGTAGCCGATATAAGCTGTTCTTCATTAGGATCATAAAAAATAACTCCTACAGCGCCTTTTGCAAATGCTCGTTCCGTTTTAATCCTAAAAAATTCTCCTCCACGTTCCATAAGTACAATCTTATCTTTAATTTTAGCATTTTCTAGCTCACTATCAGTACCCATGCCTCCAAAGACAATATCTACGGTGATCCCTTCTTTTGGTGTGGCCTTACTAAAGGTTAAAAAATGGGAGCTGATTTTTTTGCTTTCACTAGAAATGATATCTACTTCCGTTCCTGCGCATCTGTATGTCTTAATTGGAAAACTTTGCTCCGTTACAGTAAATCCCATATCTTTAAATTGTTTTGATATGTACGCAGCTGAGGTCTTTTCACCTTCAAAGCCTGTAATTCTTGCATTATCTGTAGCTGAAAACTTCTTAATTGTGCTGTAAATCCCATCTGCTGAGATATCCTTTGAGAAATCAGTAAAATTTATGTTGTTAACATTAACCACACTTTTAGATTTGCTTGTAAAGGGCATTTCGCAAGCCGTAAGCGATAACGTAGTAAGTAGTACACAAACTGCAGCTATAAGGTTTTGGTTTTTTTTCATTTTTATTTCCCCCTCATAAGTTTGATCTTTCCGTTTTTTCTAGGTTGGTGAGCAGTCGGAAGTGTCCCACCTTATTGAAAATCATTTCTATGTGGAATAAAATTTTCGCATATCCATATTTTATTATCACTTCTTTATATAATCTTATGCCTATTTACATTTTTTATAATCAAAGATTATTAGTATACTCTACTAAAGCACATAATTGGCAATTACATACATCGTGTATACACATTTTTGCTTGAATAAAACCTACCGCAATTACCCTTGAAATATCCCTCACTATAAGGAAATGTTGAAATATCTCCTTTTTTATATTCTATAAAACCATCTCATACAGTTTAAACCAAACTAATTCTGGAATATTTAAGCCTAAATCAACAGTTCCTACATACTTATATCCACACTTTTCATACAATGAAATTGCAGGTGCATTATGAATAGAAACATCTAAACGGATTGTTTTCATTTTTTGTTCACTACTATATATTTTTGCGAAATCTAGTAATTTTTTTCCAATACCATTTTTCATATATTTTGGATGAACAACAAGCGTATGAATTACGATAATTTTTTTATAGTCGGCTTCAATTCCCCAAATAACTTGAGAGTATGCGTTTTCCGGTTCATGACTTAGTATTATAGAACCCGCTATTTGATTATTCATTTTTAATACAAATAAATTAGTATTTTGAATTCCAATAACAGCCGTTTCTCTAATTGGATATATTCCCTTTGCCCAACCTGGATAATTAGTGCTTGATTGTAAATGTTCATTTAAGTTATCATATAAATTTTCTAATTCATCTATATCATTTGTTGTTCCTTTTACTATAGTATAATCCTTAATTTCAGTTTTTTCTAATGGTTTAAATCTATTCATTGGTATGCTCCTTCCTATTAAAAAATAATTTTTACTTAGCAGGAAATCACTATTAAATCAAAGGAATATTCTTTTGTGCAAATGTTTCAAGGTATCATCTGATTTAACCTTTTTGCAATTTCATTTATGTGAGTGCTATCTGTACCACAGCAACCGCCAAAAATTTTAAGATTAAAGTCCTTATATAGTGTTAACATATCATTTGCCAAATTATAAGCATCTGAGGTTTTCAAATCATAACAACTGTCAAGTTCTTCTGGTGAGAGAGGAGAGGTATTTGCTTGTATTCCCTTAAACCTCTTTTTCACTGTAGCTGTTTGATTATAAGTTTTAGATAACGCGTTAGCAACTACCTTTGGGTGAACACAATTTGTCATATAGCAAATAGGTTTACGATTTGTAATATTATCAATTGTACTTATAGCTTCATGAATTGTTGTACCGTCTATTAATTTACCATCATTTCTTATCATAAAGCTAATAATATATGGTAGACCTGTGTTTTCCATTGCGCTGGCCATACCTACAGCTTCCGATAAAGCTGGCATAATACCTGCATATAAAAAGTCAGCTTTAGCTTCCTTGAACAATAAAGATTGCCATGAATGAAATTCAAATGCTTCTTTCTCAGACAAAACATCAGTTGATTTGTAAGCATCACCCTTACACCCCATAAGTCCACCAATATAAACATTGGAAGGATAGGCCTGTTTTATTTCACGTAAGAATGAAACATTGTCATGAATAATACTTTTATTATATTTAGACTTTGCAACACGTTCCTTATTTGCTCTGCGGGTTGGTGTTGTTAGCATAATCGGCAAATGATAATGTTGAGATATTTTTATGTATTGATGAAATAATTCTTTAAGTGCTTGCTTAGATTTCTCATTGTAGATATGACCAGCAAGGGCAATTACCTCGTCAAAAGGAATAGCGTATTCTCTTTTTAAACGCTCACCCAATGCACCTTCCATTAAAATAAAAGGAGAATTATTGTAGCAACTTTCAAAATTCATTTTTACCTCCTCTAATAGTGATTAATTAATATATTTTTAATTTCTTTAAAATCTTCGATATAATAATCTGCAAATTCCTTGTGTTCTGCATATTTCTCCCAATGTGTTTTTATTATTCTTAGTACATCATTTTCATTTCTCAAATCACTATACCTTGGTGTTACTAGCGTAAAGAACAAGTCAAAAAATACAACATTTATATCATTATTCATATTAAATCCTCGCTTTGTTTATTGATTTTATTCAATTATTATTGTGTCTTCTCCAACTATAAGCAAGGCTTGTCTATCTGTTAAAGGCATATTTTCAAACCCTGCTGAAGTTAATAGCAATTTGCACATTGATACCACTCTCCTTATATTAATATATAGTGCCAATATTTTAGAATAATGTATCTATATCCTACTAAACTTACGTAAAGATAGTAAAGCCTCAAGAGTTAGGATTCCTGACCATTCAATTTTAGCAATTTCCCACTCTTCTAAATAGCTATCCCATTGCCATGTAGGCGATATCTTACCATCTTCTTCTAGTTTATCTATTAAATAATCTAAGTTCTGATCTATAAATTTACACTCTATTCCAAAAAAGTTCTTAGACTCGCTGTTAATAAATTTTAGTGGTGTGGGTACATAATTTATCCATTCAGTTTGGGTTATGTTAACCAATTGGGAAACAGCTAATTTTAATGTATCTACAATTTGGCTAGAAAACTCTTCGTCTAGAGCATTATACATATGAATATAACAAAATATTTCATGTTCTGAGTTAAATTCTGTACGTTTATTGAAATTTGCTATAGCATAGTTTTTTAACGAATAAATATCTAAGTTATTAAGATATTCTTTGTACTTATAAAGATAGCCAATTAATTCAGCAGAAGGATTTCCCCATGAATAATCAATAACGGTCATATTTATATCATTTCTAAATTCCCACCAAGGTGCATGAGGATAGCTATTAACATTACTTGGAACGCTATACCACCCATTTCTATTACTATCAAAAGTTGACTCAAGATATTCAACAGCTTTTGCTATCATATTTTGTGCCTTATCAGTATTGTCTAGCCTACTTAAGTATCTTAAGCCAATAGATGTTGCCATGGGTGAAGACTCCATAAGTTTAAAGTCCGGTTCGATACCTTTACCAAACCCTCCATCTGAGTTTTGAAATGCGCCTAATGAGTCTAAGATATCATCACCACTTGAATCATTAAAATAATAATTGAATATAGATTTTTCTAGTGGTCTAGCTTCTGTATTCATAAAGCTCGTTAATTGACTTAAAAAAGTTTTCGTTAATTTTTTCATATTCAAATCTCCCTTCTTTGACCTCAACTAAAAAAATGATTAATATTATAATTCATATACGATTTTTTTACTTAGTACAATATTCAATAATTTCTGCATATGCAATTTCAGCTTGATCTCTGATTGTCCTGATAAGCATGCCATGACTTATCACTATTACTTTTTCATACTTTGTATATTTTTCTAAAACACTATCTATTCTTTTTTTCATACTTTCTGATGTTTCCCATACTTTAAGTTCATCTTTTGGAGGTTTTCCATTATAAAAATCAAAATCCTTACATAAATCAAAACAATCTTGAGAGGTTTTATGCTGGAAGTTTATTATATCTGGCACCCATTCGTGTAAATCAACTTCAACCTCTAAATCTATTCCTAATTCTTTCGATAAAATCGCTGCAGTTTGTAATGCTCTTGTATACGGTGATGAAACAATTATTTCACAGCTTTTAAGTCTACTATCTTTAGCTGTTTTTTTTACACCCTCAATTCCATTTTTAGTTAATGGTGCTAAATCTCTTCCGTGTCCAATAAACTTTCTCTCATCAACTGCTTCATACGTTGGTTCTCCGTGCCTAACTAAATAAAAAATTGTCATTTTAGTCCCCCAATACTTTTTTAAAAACTTCTGTATCTATCCCAAGTTCATCTTTTGTTTTACACAAATATTTCCACCCTAATTTTCGGTAATAATCTGCTGCGTTCCTTATTATCAATTAAATGTACAATTTCTATAGTCTCTTCACTCCTTATTTGCGACAAGCTTAAATTTATTTAATAGCCACTTCCTTTGTAGATAAATTTACAATTCGTGTTCGAGTATCCGATTTTGAGATATAAATTGCTTCTCCATTGCTATCAATAAAATATGATATTGGAATTGATACTCCACAATTTCTATATGAGCCATCTGCATGACTTGTGCCAATAATTATTGTGTTGTATGTTTTGGCTATATTTTTTGCCTCGCTTATCCATTCTTCAAATTGCTCATCACTAAACATACCAACGCCAATTGGATGTGCAATAAAATCAATTTTCTCTTTTATTGCTTTCAAATCTCTCATACCTTTTAAAATTTCCATACAAAGTAAATATCCAATCACATTTTCATTAATTTTCACTGAAGTTGGCGCATATATTTTCCTATCTTCTTCTGGTGGAGTTTTAGCTCTTTCTAAAACTAGCTCACCTAAATTATTAATTATTACTGCTCTATCCTTATTATCGCGTCGATATGAAGTAATAATAGTTACATTATATTTTTTAGCTATTTCACTAGCGCTCTCAAGAGCTTTTTCATTTGATAAATAACCTTCTGGAAATAGAACTATATCAATTCCTTTGGTAGTCTCTATTTCATTTTTAAGTTGTTCTATATTACATTCATGTAATGGTTGTCCAATTAAAACTTTCACAGTTGATTCCCCTATCTTAAAGTAGCTTTTATTATGGTATTTATAGCTCAAATGTATTTAATTCTCCAATCCATTCATAAAATTGTCTTTAATTAAGTGCAAACTGATTTAACTCTGCTCAAAAGTCTATTTATCATTATTCGATTTTAACTGGTTTTAGGATTTTCCAAAAAAAATTTTAGAAATAAAGTCTCTTTCTGGAACTTCCTTCTTTTCAAATTCATCGAATATTGAATCCTTTGAATATGTGACCACCTTGTGTTGAACTGAGTATTGGCCCTTAGAAATTTCTAGAATTGTAAATCTAGCAAGGGAATCATGACTACATCCTAGAGAACCTAGATTTATGTATCTACCCCTACCCTTAATATCGGAGAATGGATGATGGTGACCATAAAATATTATATCTGAATCTATGTTTTTAAAAAGTTCATCTAAGTTGTTCTACGTTGATTCTTTGCAAATAGGCTTAAAATCTTTACCACTATCTACAAGTGGATAATGTATGAAAGTTACATTAATGTTAAAATGATTTCTTGAAATAGAATATGGAAATTCAGATACATTTAATTTTAAAGCTTCGCCAATAGTTGAATGTACACATTTTTGATGTTCGTATTTGCCATAGGGGTAGTTCTTTTGTAGTTATCTCAGGGTCATAAGCCTGCTTTGATGTAGGAACACAGGCCTCAATATCTGCTGTTTCCTTATATTCACCATCATAATAACAATTAAAAGGGTTGCCGTTTGCATCTCCTTTTATAACCTTGTAGATTCTACCTATATACTTACCAACATCACTGTATTTGCCTTTGTACCTCATAGATGCCACTTTAACAGCTTGAATATCCTTGACTTCCATTTTGTAAATCATGTTATCCGCCTCCATTAAATTTGGATTAATATATAGGTTGATTTTTTTTAGCAATGATCTTTCTTCTATAATTTTCTTCTTAATCATATCTCTCTTTTCTTCTAATATATAGGATAAGTCAGCTGTATCTTCATATATATTCATAACATCTTTAATTTCAGAAATTGAAAAATTAAGTTCTCGTAAAAGCACAATTAATTCTGCCTTCTTGAAATCATTATCATTATAAAATCTATATGAATTTTCCACGCATCGATAAGAAGGATTAAGAATATTCTCGTCATCGTAATATCGCAGGGCCTTCACAGTTAAATTTGTTATTTTTGAAAAATCGCCTATTTTATACACTATATCACCTCTATATTGATAGTATAAACTATCCCCTGCAGAGGAAAGTCAAGCATTATTATCTGAAAAACTCATTAATTATATGTCTTTGTGTTTCAGCAATATTTAATTGATTTAATTCTTCATAATTAAAATACTTCAATTGCTCAGATTCTTAACTGCATATTAACTTATGATTCTCTGTTAATATCTCTCACTAAGCTATTGAGCAAAAGTTTTCTTTTGTCGCTATTTATATTATGATATACCTCTTCTTGCTTATAATCAGGTATTATAAAACTGTTATCAATATCCATTAAGCTTGCTAAATATATGTTGAAATCATAATGACTTACAGGTCTTTCTCCTGCTACATTTATTATTCCTGTAAAATTGCTATAGGCAAGTTCGATTATAGCATCTGCTAGATCGCATACATTAACAAAACTGGCATACATATTTGCTGTTCTTGAATATCTTTTACCTGTTTCTGAAATTTCAAGTAGTGTTTTCATCCTAGAATCCATTTTGCCATCGTAGTCATAACCATATATACTCCCAGGTCGTACAATTACATGATTATGGTGCTTTCTAACTATACTTTCCCCTTCTATTTTACCGTTAATATATTTTGATAAGTATTCCTCACTCATACGCTTATTGGGAATTATATTTTCAGCCTGCTGCTTTCCTTTTCCAACTGTAGTGGAAACATAAATTAAGCGTACCTCTTCAGATATTCCATTAACCATCTCATTTATACCTATTTGTGATAAGGACATTTCTTCTTCTACATCATAAATGCTCCAAATAATTACATCTGGTTTAAATGATAGTAATTTCTTCATATCTAACTTATTCAATACATTAATTTGTAAAAGTTCCTGCTTACTCGAGTTGCAGCAAGTTCCATAAATATCATCATTACTGCATTCCTTAAGTTTCTTATATATTGTATTTCCCAAATATCCACTTGCTCCTACAATCAATAATTTCATAATTAACTTCCCTTCTTAAATACATAGTTAATGAATGTTCCTACCTAATAATTAGTAATTATACTCATACTTACCAACACTTATTTTTTGAGTTAATACTTCATTTTCCCTTGGTTTTCTTATTTCGATAAGATTTAAAACATTGTATCCCATTTTACATAAAAATGGTATCACCTTATCATTGTTAGGATGCACCCAATTATAAACTGTACCTCCCCCCAATTCCTTTGCAAGTTCCTCCGCCTTTTCATATAGTTTTGAGGCTATTCCATTTCTTCTTGCATCATAAGAAACAAATAGAGATTCAGCCCAAACTGTTCCATTATCAATTCGACATACTAAATATCCTAACAATTCTTTGTTATTTTCTTCAGCAACAAAAATTGGATACTTTGCTTCTATATATTCTTTGAATTCTTCCTTTGATTGGTCTATGCTAGGAGTTGATTTAATACCTTTAAGTTGTTTTAAGTCCACTCTAAACTGTGCTATTAACCTTGCTATTTTTTCTTCATCATCAATGTTTGCTAAACGTAATTTCACTATTTTCACCATCCTTAATAATTCCCTTTAAGTTACAATGTCTACATATTCCCGTTATTCTTAAATTTAGATTATTCAAATGATCTAATGTCATTCCAATTCCACTTTATCATTTTCTCCTTAAAAACATCATACATATTAATTATAGATTCAGTCTCAGCATTTACCCATTTAAAATTGTCATGTTCATCGGACAATTTGAGTTCAGTATTTTTAATTTTGCATAAATAGATAATTCCAGTAATCTGATAATTGTCAAACACACAATTCCACGTATCTAACAATTTAATTGGTGTAACTAGAAGTCCTGTTTCTTCTAACAATTCTCTTTTTAAAGTATCTTCAGCAGATTCCCCAAACTCCATTCTACCTCCTGGTAGTTCCCAAAGCTCTTCCGCTATTCCACTTTTATGCATAACCAAGAAATTACCTTCATTAAGTATAAATGCCTTAACTGCAAAGTAAATTTTTTTGCCATTTTCCATATCAAATCCCCCTTTATTAAATCCTTTCAACAAAATGTTTTTATGTGCATTGTCATGAGAATTTATAGATGATAGTCTTTTGTAAAATCAAGAATTTTCATTTTCTCAAAATCATTACATATCTTTGAAGCGAAGGTTGACTTTCCTGAACCTGGTTGGCCCTCAATTAACAATAGTTTCATCATTTTTGATCTCCTTATTAAATAAACTTGGAATTTAATATTAACAGTGATTTACAGTGATGCTTCTCAAATATCTACCTTCGCCATCTATAGCACATGGTGATGCAACAAATCCTTCTTTTACTAAGTACTCATTAGTAGCACCGAATATTTGATGCCATAATTCATTTGCTATTTCTTTTATATCTACATTGTGTCTTACTGAGGTTAATTCAGATGAATTGCCCTTAAAATTCTCAAATACTTCTTCTACTATTGGAAATATATTTGTGAGTATAATGTCTGATAAACTTTTAATAACTGGTGTATTTTCAAATTCGTAAAATACAGGGATATTTATGGCTATAGAGTTATCAAGATTATCAATATCAATATACCCTAATTCCTTTAAAAATTTTGCTGAATCCTTTTCTTTTTCGGTTAATTGGTTATATTTGATGTTATTACTGATAATATAGCACATCAATTCACCACATTTAGTTGCAATTTCACTATTCATATTGTCTAAGATTTTAATATAAGATACGTTTAGTTCATGGAATGGACTTTCATTATCAACATTGGTCTGGATAAGTCTAAAAAACCTAAACATATCCTTCCTTGAGCCATTTGAATCTCCAAAACTATTAAAAGTAAATCCAGAATTTCTATAGTTATTACTACTACATAATAGTTTATTGCTATGTTTTTCTACTGCTTCACTATCTTCATATGCAACAATAATGTAATCTCTATTCCCAGGTTGCGATTTTGACGTACAAAATGTATTTCTTTCAGCAAAAAAATCAAAAGCAGTATCATCAAATACTTTGTCACAAATAATATGATAAAGTATCCTTTCATTACTATGCCATTTTGAGCATCTCAAATGGGATATCTTTTTATATAATATCTCTCTCAGAGATACTATTTTCTTTCCAATTACCTCGCCTATGTTATTTATGTATTTCTCCATTTTTATAACATCTTCTTCTAAAAAAACTGGAAATTTTATTCTAAATGTATTAGTCTTAACTTCTATTGCGTTTATCAATTCAAGATTATGAATAATATCAGTAATTATTTCATCTTCTATATTTAAATGATTTGCGATTTCGGATTTAGATATTGAAAATGGTTGTTTAGATGCAATTAAATATAATATTTCAGAAGTGTATTCTATACCGCATACATATGCTGGATTATAACAGTCATAATCTCCTGAATCTCCAAAAAAATACATATTTAGTTTACTATTATTCATATCAATTCCCCCTTAGAATCTCAATACTATGCAATTATATGTTCGATTAACCTATCTATATCAGAAATATCCGAATTGGTTTTCAATGTAGTATTAAAAATGTGGGAGTTTCAGAAAAGAACCGTATAATATTATAGAATGACACTTATATTTTTGTATCAAATATTCCTTAGCTGAGTTTATTAATTTCTCATCCATTTTATAGCCCCCAATACCCAACGTCCCACGTTCTTGCATTATATTAATGTCTTTAAATACTTAATTACTATATCAGGTCTATCTAAGTAAATCTCATGGTCACTATTTTCAGCAATTATTAGTTTTCCTTCATCTGAGAGCTTTGATAACTCTACTTGTAGCTTACGCCATTCAGTCTCATATAAAGCAGCCTCCTTCTCTGGAATATCATATCTAACTCAGCGCCCTTCAGCTACCTTATTATCCCTTGCTATTTCTATAACAAGTATAGATTTACCTTTACCAATAATCTTGTATTCTAAATCTAAATCCTTCATAATTACCAGCCTTTTCATTCAAATTAGCTATGGAATATACCTATAATTCAAATTCCTTAATGAAGTTCTCTAACATAATTCTCTATAACAGTTCTATACTCTTTTGGCCTGTAATCCATGCTTTTTATTAATTTTATCATTTCATTTTTTGAAATATATTTAATATCCTCTACCTCGGATTTTTGCAATGTTAAATCACAAATATTAATATCTTTACAAGCTGCATAGATATCAATAAAATGATTATGTTTTTCCCAAGTTATTCTTTTTATGAAGGTTACATTTTTTATCTTTATACCTAATTCTTCGTGTATTTCTCGAGTGATAGCCGTTTCACTTGTTTCCCCAGCGATAACATGTCCCATATGTATATCCCACCCGCCTGGTAAAAAGTCCTTTGTTTCCGATCTTTTTTGAAGCAAGAAATCTCCCTTTGAGTTATGTATATATGCATGTACACCTAAATAATATTGACCATCTGACATTAGGGCGCCTTTTAGTGCTATTTCACCGCTTTTAGTTCCATCTTTATTTAAAATATCAAAATACTCCATAAATTTATCCCTCACTTTATAAATATAAATAATTCTTCCAATAATACATCACTAAAGTTTTTTTAAACTATTACAATTATGCTGTTTTTGATATAACAATACATTTGGGCTTATCAAACCCAAAACAATTAAACACTTTCTCTATGTCTACAACTTTTAAATCTTCAATATCTTTGTAGTACTTGGTTGGCTTTTTACATTCATCTATCCAAGTTGACCATAACTCCACTTCATATCTTACCTTCATATTATCTTTAAAATAATTAATCAATTCATTTGCCCTTTTATCTGTACATCCCCAATTCAATGAATATATATTCTTTTTATCTGTATACCATTCAATATAATCATATTTTTGATCTTTAGAAATTTGTATTTCCTGAAGACTCTCATCTGAATCAACAACAATGGCATCTGACTAATGCTACTACCCTATATATAGATTATAAACCATTAATTTACACATTGCTACATAAAAAGAGCCCACCAGTAAAGGCGGACTCTAATATTTTGGTGTGGATTAACAGTCTAGCAAGCGCAATATGAAAGAATTTCATGTTATAAGTTTTATCCTTTAAGTTTAAAGAGTATCTATTATTTGAGAAAGACATTCATTAGATTCTGCTTTTGAAATTCTAGATGCTACCTCTTTCCAAATTGGTCTAGCTGTAAATACGCTTTTAAGCAAAGAAATCGACTCATCTTTTAAACCGGACTTTAATAAGCTCATGGCATAATAAAATTGCTGCTGTACTCTGCTATCTTCATTAGGTATTTTATTTACAGCAACTGTAAACTGTTTAATTGATGAAGATATTTTTGTACTTTCTAAGCTACTTTCATGAAGTATTCTATGAGCACTATCAATGGAGTTATTAGCTTTTTTTAAGTTAATGAGTCGTCTGAGTTCTTTTAAGGGTTTAGGATTATCATATACTTTAAAATCATAAATATAACCTAACCAGGGTTTGTCAATTGGATTAGATGTAACTATAGTGATTGCTGCAGATTGTGCTCCGCGAATATCCCCACCTTCAGATTCAGCGGCCTCCATTGCATTCATAATACAATCAACTAATTCACCATCAGAATTTTCAAATGCACTTCCCATTGCATCCCAAACTGTATCTTTTAACATCATGTTAGCTTGACATGAAAAGTGTTTACCTATTCGATGGCCTGCTTCCCTAATGCATTTACTTCCTGTATGCGCACTAACATTCCCATAAGCATCTATAATACCAATTTGCCTATATTCTGAATCTACATCTCGTTCTATTAAATCTTTTAGTATTTGTTCAGGCAATTTTCCTTCTCTCATCATTTTAAGGCCGTCAAATCCATAACTAGGATTTGTATATGACTGACTTGCAACTACCCCAACACCAGGTTCTGCGTAAATGACGCGGTTACATGCTGCAAAGTTATGGGTTTGCATTGCAATTCCCAACTGATTTTTAATTGGATCAAATGCAATAATAGAATATGTATTTGTAAACTGTGAATAATCGATTTTACCCATCTTTTTCCTCCCCAAATTTATAGACAAGAAGATAATTACTTATCGCCCTTCTCTTCTATTTCTCCCAAAATAACAACCCTACCATTATCAGGGCATTTCATTTCGAATTTTTTATCTTTGCAATTTCCATAGTCTAATGTAGCACCATTTAGAAGAGCATACACACTTGGATAAATGTTATTCCAAAGTTCATGACAAATAGGTGGACATATATCTTCAACAATAAAACTATCACCCTTATTGTAATACCCAGACCGACATTCACTTTCTTTTATGGTTAGCTTTACTTTTGGCATGATTTTTAGCCTCCTTAATTTAAACAACTTTCTATGTTATGAGCAACCAGCCAAGGCGGACTGGAACAATTTGTTCTGTGAAATAGTACATCTGATGAAGTAAGCACCACACGTATTTAAATAGCTGAATTAAATATCTGATAAGATACACTTGAGTTTTGGGATTTCCCTTCCCTTTTCTAAAGTGGATTCTACTTCCCCTATATACATTGCTCCCATTTTTTCATAAAACCTTTTCGCTTGTGGGCTTGTTACTAATGCAAAATCCTTTATATTATGTGCTTTACAATAATTAATCAAATGGTCCCACATTCCTTTACCGTAACCTTTTCCTATACAGTGAGGTTCAATATAAAAATATTCTAGTTCATTTCCTTTTGGTTTATTTGAAATGGAATAAAACCCTATAATTCTTTCATCTTCATAAAGAATAAATGTTTGATTTCCTTTAATAAATTCCTCAGTTACTTGGTAAATAATCTTGAATTTATCCATAAAATCAGAATCATAGCCCCAATATGATTCTGATTCGATTGCTATCCTATTTAATTCATTTGCTTCATTACCGCCAGCTGCAAGTATGTGATACAATTTCATCAATCTCCTTTATTATTAACTATAATTACAGATTATGATCATACCCTGTATCCCCTGGTTAAACGTGAAATTAACAGTCAATATTTGCTTTTCTTGCTTGACTGCATAAATCTCTGACATTAAGTGTGTATTCCTTACCATCCTTGATAAAGCGAGTTCCACATTGCCTAAACTCAAAACGGACTCCTTTAGTTATGCACTGCTCTCGAATAGATAAAACCCAATTGTAATTCAGTGGTCTTGCATTTTTATCAGATTCACCACCAACTACAACCAATTCAACATTGTCCAGATATTTTTTAATATTTACCTCTTCGATAAGTGGCTGGCAAATTACATTCCTATGCTTTATTGGAAAGGTAGCAAACATGGAAAGCCTAAAATCTGCTCTATCTTGATTTTCAACAGTGCAGCCAACAGTCACATTGCCATAGCAACACCACCTAAAATTTTGATTTGTCATAGTTATATGGAATGCATGTTCCAACAACTACATCTTCAATTTTTTCAACAATAAGCCAATCATCCATATTACCCTGATGTTCAAAGTCAAGAGTTTGGATTTCACTCACATTCTCAAACTCTACCAAGCACATACATTTTTTATGCCAACGCTCTTGTTGTTTTTTGGATAAATTCAATTTTTCTTGATTATCGGCAAATGCTTTTACTATTTCATCTTCCGACAATTTAATGTGATTTTGAACTGATTTCACAGTTGCAGTTGCAGAGATTTTAGCTGTACCTTTTTTCATAAAGTAAAGTTTCTCTCCATCGAACACTCTACTATGAGGAATCTTCCTTCCTGCCGCTGCTCTTATAATCATTGTTTTAGAACCAGCCAATATTTTTTCTAATACCTTTTCTTTATCATCACAATATATCAAATGTACCATATCTAATTCTCCTTTTTCGAAACTGGAATCCATACCTCATATTTATAATGCTCTGGGTCTGCATTTTTAAACTTTCAACAAATTTAAAATGAATTAATATTTAAATAATCAGATAGACTTTTAATAAAAAAGCTCCTGAATCCATAAATAACACCTAAATTTTCACTATTACAATACTCAGGTGTCATAGACTTAATATTTATTTGTACTTACTTCATATTGTAGCACGTTCTTCCCCGTCTTACCCTCAATAAATGACTGCTTGTACGCACCATTGAATTTTTCAATAATTCGTAGGGAACCAATGTTATCTTCATTACAGGTTATTAAAACTTTTTCTAATCCAAGTTTTCCAGCTTCGGCTAAACCTAACTCAAGCAATTTACTTCCAAAACCTTCTTTTCTACGACAAGATTTTATCTCGTAGCCAATATGACCAATCATCTGCAAGTAATCACTATCAACTCGATGTCTAATTCTAATTACTCCAACTACTTCGCAACTATCATCTATAAGCCAATAGCTACTACATGGGGACCATCCCTTTTGAATGTTAATACCCTTACTAGAATTAGTAAGGTCAGTAACAAATTCCTCAAAATCTTCTTCTGCTTTTGTATAAAGTCCATATGATTCATATCCCGTATTCTTAACATCCTGAGCAAATTCAAGAAATGACTCCTTATATATTAAGCTTGGTTCAATTAATTTAACATCTTTCATATTTTACCTCCACTTTTAATTCTATAATATACCTTTTTACCGGTTCGTATTAAAAGAATCTGTCTTTGAACTTTTTATTAATTCATTTATTTTTTCTACTATTATATTTGGATAATTCCAATGAATATAATGTGATGATTCCAGTACCTCTTCTTGTTTACTGTTGTTAGACCAAGATTTTAATTGAATTTGGCTTTCTTTCCACTTTTTATCGCTCTTTCCTGCAGTCAATATTACTAGTGGTATATCACCTAGTTTCCCATTATTTATAACTTCGTTAGCATTTTCATTAATATTTCTTATTGCGTCTCTATTTTTATCCAGTCCCAATTTATTATAGAACATCATACTATCCACCGCTTGTATATCATGTGGAAGCAACTTTTGTCTTTGATTCTCGCCAACGAAAGGCAGAAAAATCCCAATGTTGCCTAAAGCCCTAGCTACTCCTGTGATTCTCATGGCTTCAAAAAATCGACTTAAGGCTAAAGCCGAAAACTCACTATAATTAGCATAGAATGTTGGATTTCCACCATCAATTAAAATAATACCCAATACTTCATCAGGATACATTTGTGCATAATGAAGTACTTCTAGAGAAGAAAGCGAATGTCCTACTAGTATGTATGGAGGCTTTTCTCCAGCCTTGCATAATAGCTCATGTAGCTCATCAACCTGCTTACCTATCGTTCTTGGTGCATTTGTTGACTCACTCCAGCCGAAGCCTGGCCTATCATAGGAAAGTGTCCTTACCGTCTTTGATACTTCTTTCTGAATATTATAATAGTCAGTATATGCACATGGAGTACCTGACCCAACAGTAAATACTACTGTTGGTGAGCCCTCACCTGCTGAATAAATATGCATATTATGGCTGTCCACTTCTATTAGTTGACCTGGGGGATTATACTTATCTTCTTCGTAGTAACTCATGGTATGCTGCCATAATATACCGCTGAATAGAATAATTAAAACAAGTGCCAGTACGCGAAACAATCTTCTTTTATATAATTTTTTAATAGTTAAAATACCACCTATCATTGTAGTCACAACCTTTACAGTCTGGATATAATATTAATTAAACCATTCTTCAATGATGGTTACTTTCTTATTTGTTGCATCAAGTTCAACTGCACATCCTATTGGTAGAGTCATCATGGGGTGTGTATGACAGCAATCAAAATCAGTAATGAATGGTAGTTTCGTACCTTCCACTATTTTAAAGCCCTTACTCTGTAAAAATTTTTTAGCTCTTTCAAATCTATTAGGGCATAAATATGTTATAGGCGATGATGGTGAAAAAATACCGATGGAATCACCAACCTTTAATTTTGTTATTCTACTCATTATAGACTCCTCTTTATAGTTACTTTTGTTTAAAGCATGTTTATCATCTTTAAAATTATATTTGATGCTTGACTCGCTGCAATTGTTTCGAATGTTTCATAATCTAGAGTAGCGTCATCATCAGCGTTATCTGATATGCATCTTATAATTAAGAAAGGAACGTTGTTAATATGTGAAATATGTCCAATGGCAGCCCCTTCCATCTCTACGCAATGTGGTGAATAATCTTTTATTATAGTTTCCTTTAACTTCTTATCTGAAACAAAACACTCTCCACTAACTATTCTTCCTATGTGATATTTCCATTCTTTGTTTTCAATACTGTTACATGATTTTATTGCGGCTTCCACCAATTTATTATCACTTTCAAAACTCTCTTTGAAAGGAAACCATTGTTTCATCTGACTTTTTCTCACATCATGATAAGTAACGTCACTGGATATCACTACATCACAAAGCTTAACATCACTATGTAATCCCCCTGCTATTCCTGTATTTATTATACAATCTACATTAAATTTATCTATAAGTATTTGGGTGCAGGCTGCTGCATTTACCTTTCCTATGCTACAGGATGTTATAACAATATCTTGTCCTAATATTCTCCCAGAGTAATATGAAAATCCTGAAATATTCTCTTTTTTATTTAACTCCAAATTATCTAGCAATAATTTAATTTCTAACTCCATAGCACCAATTATGCCAATTTTCTTCATGTTTTCCCTCCGTTATTTACTTGAATTCTAAAACTGGTCTTATTCCAACTGCTGCCTCCAAAGTTGCAATAAGATTCCCATCCTTCTCTCTTTTATCTTTAATTACAAATTCTTCTATAGCTTGTTTTTTAGCATCAAGAAAAATCAAGGATCTTATTTCTTGCATTTCCATTTTTAATGCTAAATCTTCATTATGCTTCTTCAATAGCACCTTAAGCTCATCTTCATTAATTAATAATTTCAATTTATAAATAGCTGATAGAAAGTTATTTAGGCCTCCACTTTTCAAATAGCAAGGTTTCAAGCTTTTCACAATACTTTTATTGTCAACTTCAATACCTAGCTCTTCTAAAATTTCTTTTTTTATATTATGCTCTAAATCTAAAATTTCGCCATTAATATCATTTTTATCTATTCCTCCACCTATAAACTGAAGCTTAAAAGGAAATGCTGTTCCCTCATTCATTTCACCAATAGCAAATTTATTATCCTTAGTTTCTATCAAAACGGAGGTATGAATAACTCTACAATCATTAACTTCATAATTATTTTTATTTATGGTATACAAAAAATGCGCATAATCAGTTAATCCAACAAAAATATTTACACCTTCTTCATTAGTTTCTATATTATTAATTGTGAATACATCCCCATTGAAAAACTTTTTGCCATTAATAAATAGGCTTTCCCAATGTTTTTTAACCTCTTCAACATAAGTCATAGGTAAAGATAACTTTTGATTTGTATAGTAGACTTTTATATTATTATTAAATTCAGAAATAATAGTGTCATTCATATTATTTACTTCCTTTCTTAAAGTACTAAGATTATTCATAGCTTATGAGCATCTTCCCATTATAACTGTATTATAATAGTTTCCATCTTTATGAATACGATCCTTTATTAATAACCCTTCTTCTACAAATCCGTATTTTTTATATAATTTAATTGCTTTTGTATTTATTTGTACCACAGTTAATGAAATTTTTTCAATTCCCACAGTATCTGCCCACATCAAAATATTTTCTAATAATACTTTACCAATTCCATGACCCCGGTATTCCTTTGATATACATATTCCAAACTCTGCTTTATGTCTAAATCTACTTAGTTTACTTCCTTCTAAGCGAGTAAAACCAACAATTTCACCTTCTACTTCTGCAACTAAAAATATAGTTTTTTCCGCTACTCCATCTTCATAAATAAGTTTTTCAAAATCATCTGGAGTTAATAAACCTTCACCAGATTCCCTATCAAGATTTTCTGTTTCTCCATCGATTTTAACTCTTAATTCAGCTAATTTAATTGCATCATATTTTGTTGGGCATCGAAGTATCCATGTTAGACTTTTACCTTCTATTCTTTTATTTTCAATAATCATATATTACCTCCAGCAGTAGTGTTAATATAAAAAAAGTTCATGCCTAATTAGAGTGTAAAAGTATTATCCACAACCAACAATTTTCCATGAATTATTTCTCCTTTTATTAATATTTCCTCAACATCTCTTCTATTCTCTCAATTTCATCATTAAACATTCAGTTATTCCTTCTCTATACAAACTAGGTATAATAGCAATTTCTAGGTATCCAAAACTTTCATACAATATTTTAGCATTTGGATTAAAATCTGAAACTACTAGAAACAGTTTTTTATAGTCTATAAAGCAAATATCCTGGAAGAATTCTAATAGTTTTTTCCCTATTCCAAGTTTGCGATTTTCTTTCTTAACTGCGATAATATGAAGATATGGAAATGAATGAAATGCCCCTTCTAAAATAAACCATATGAAACCCGTACAATTATGATTAATATCTAGTGCAACATATATCTGTTGCTTATTAAATCCATCCTCTAATGTCTTTCTAGCACTTCCTTTTTCCGGAAAATATCTTATTCCTAGTTCAGAATTTAATAATATATCTTCACAATCACTTAGATAATTCCTACTCCCTTTTACTATGGTTATTTCCATACTGCACCTCAATTTCAATTTTTATTAATTATCTCACTCAACATCTTCAATGAATCTATATTAAAATCAGCGAATTCGGTAAATTGAATATTATTTTTATAAATATTAAAATTATCAATGAAACCATTACCTAATCCATATAATATCATTAATCAAACTAAATCACTTCCTTAGACCGAATAATTATGATCATAACTTTCATTACTTTTTTCGTAAAATGACATGATGAAAAGATGCTATGGCTTTATACTCTTCCAATTCACTTACCTTCAGTTCCATTTCCAACATCTGCTCTTGCCATGTGTTATCCTTTTGGATTTCCTGATTTTGCTGCAAATCCCAAAATGTTCTCATCCCGTAGATTCTTTCTATTTTAAATTTATCTGACCATTCTAATATTTCTGTATCTTCATAGTAATTAATAGTACCAAACTCCTGTGCATTTCCATTCACGCCTTCTAATAATTCATTGGCATGTTTAAAATTATTCAATAACACTACCATCTGCATAACTCTTCCAGCCTTATTATGTTTTAAAACGGAAAGATATCCATTGGTTTTTAATATCCTTGAAAATTCTTTAATAATTTCTTTTCTTTCATCTGCATATTCAAAAACATTGTGGCACAATATCACATCAAATGATTCATCTTGAAAACTCTTAAGTTCCTTCATGTCTCCTTTTATTTGCATATAACCATTTTCTGTAAATCTATCTTTAAGCATCTTTTCATCTGGCTCAATTGCTACAACCTCATTGTCCATAGCAAAATGGTCAGCTGTCATGCCATTCCCACTTCCAAAATCCAAAACTCTTTTATTATGGATTAATTTTAGCTGTTCCCATGTCATTTTCTTTTGTAATAATTCCCAAGGAGCAATACTGTTAATAGTCATTCTTAACACCTCTTATTATCATACTATACAAATAATTCTCTTACAATTTCACTTTTATTTACACCAATCATATTATCTTTTTCCTCTAGTATGCCTACTTTTAAATAAAATTTAAGTGGTAACTTTTCTACCTTGTTAAATTCTGAATTAATCCAACAAGCACTTTCAGGTTCTTTTTATTCTTTAGGCTTGTACCAAAACTATCCTGATTCTGAAATTACGTTGCCGAAAATTTCAGAATATTTTAAACCTACATATGCAGTATTGTGTCTTTACTACAGGTAAATTACTAACCTATATATAAATTATAAGTCATAAAATCACACGACTCTATATAAAATAAGTCCACCAGTCAAGGCGGACTGCAACATTTTGTTATGTAGTGTTTTAGGATTTGAACGCTCTGTGATACGTGGGATTTGCACTAATAATTCAAGATCAAATTTCGTCTCCGAGTAATTGATAATAATGAGTAGTTTGTATTATGCTAAATCCAACACTTTGATATAATTTTAGTGCTCTCGTGTTCCATTCTACTACGCTAGTTTCAATCTTATTAATACCTTTGCTTAGGGCCTTATTAAGAGCAAATTGTGTTATTAACCTCCCATACCCTTTACCTTGGTAAGATGGAATAACAAATATATCATCTAAGAAACCATTATTATTAACTATGGCAGATGCAATAAGATTTTCATTCTTTATTAAAAGGAATATGTGTTCCTTATTTTTTATAATCTCTTCTCTCTTTTCATTGTTTAATTCACAACAATAATGAGGTTGGAAATCATGCGCTTTTCTCATTTCATAAAAGCTTTTTCTTAACCCTTCCGCATATTGTTCAAAATATTTATCTTCATAAGCCACAAACTGTAAATCGGTATTAGGTTGTGTTGACCCATTATAGTATAAATCATGCATCCCATACCACTTTTTATAACCTAATTTTTTGTAAAACAATGTTGAATCATCTTTATCAACTCTAAATAGTGTTTTTATAAAAGTGAGTTTAATTCCATTTTGATGCTTCATTATTTCATTATATAGCATAGTTCCGATTCCTTTTCTTCTTGCTTCAAGAACTACATATATTTGCATATCACCTTTTTTTTCAGTCCCATTCCATAGTTTGATACAGCTAAATCCTTCTATTTTTCCTTCACCATTATCATATACAATTATTTTTATACCATCATCATTAAAATACTCAATAATGTCTTGCTCATCAATTATAAGTCCTTGCTTAATTATTTTAATTAATTCCTCTTTGTCCTCAAGGTTATAGTCTCTAATCATTTTCCCGTCCCCATTTCATTGGAAATTTCAGATAAATCTGATATGAGCGCTAACGTTTTGTATTGCCGACATTAATGTGGCTTAGCGCAACGTGCTTTACGAAGGGTTAATTTCAACCTATATCTAGATTATAAGTCATAAATTTACACATGGCAATAAAAAAATGGTCCACCATCCAAAGTGAACTTTCCAGTGTTCACCCCTTTTTAATAAATAAGTGTCATAATAAGTTAAAAATGATCACTAACTCAGAAATTGACTTAGTGGATTTTTTAAGAAAATTGTGAAATAACTAAGGTTTAGTTCTTAATTCTGGCAAATACCTATTGCCAAACTCTTTTCTTGCCATTTTTGTATATTTCATAATAAAATCAGTTTTAGCATTTGTATATTCATCTCGGTCATGTTCATATTTCTCTATGAGCCCTAATTTAAGTTTAACATAGTCATCAGCAACTTCTTTATGAATTAAAAGATAATCTCTAAAGTATAATTCATTCCAATCCCCCAAAAATTTAACATGAAGATGAAAAACTTTTTCAGCAAAACCATCTGGAGTATAACCCTTATTAAATGACATATTTAAATCTGGCTTATCTTTAAATGACATTAATATCCAACCAGCATTACATATTTTATGTTTTACTTGTTCTATATCACTGGTACAATCAATTTCTAATAAAATATCTACAGTTGGTTTGGAAACCAATCCTTTAATAGCACTACTTCCAATATGATTTATTCGCTTTATGTTAGTTTCACCTACAGCAATAACTATTTCATCTTTTTCAACTAAATACCATTCTTTGTAAGAAGGGTTATGTTCCTTTAAAATAATCGGAAATAGTTCCCATAATTCTTCTAACGACATTTCAGACAATGCTTCTATCATAGCAACCTCCTAAATATAATATAAATTTATTCAAAATCTCGTAGTTTAAACTCTATGATGTTACTTCTATCCTTTTTTAGTACACAGAGACCAGAAGGTCTATGTAATATAATTATGTGCCGTTAATATAGTAGTAACCATATTCATGGACCAATTGCGATTTTTTTCAAAATAACCCTTTTTATCAAAATCTTCTACTAGTTTTAATCTATCATATTCAACATACTGCCTTGATGTAGTGATATTCCCTTCAAAAATATCTAATATAATATATTGCCCTCTTGGATCGCCATTAAACGGCATTCCAGCAGAACTAGGACATATAAATCTTTTCCCATTTACTTCTTCATCCATGAACAAATGATAATGCCCAAAGATACAAACATCACTTTCCATACCACGGGCAATCTGGGCAAGCCCTTTCACATTAGGAATATTATTTTCTCTTTTTAAACTATCAACTACTGTAAAAACTTCAATCTCTGATGGATTATGGCACAAATACATAGATATCCCTTCCTCTTTTATTAAAATATTCGATGGAAGAGACTTCAAGAATGATACACGTTCCATACCTAGTTCATTGTATATTTGCTTATTTACTAGATATATCCCATCAGCATTTTCTTCTATTGGAGTTATTAATTCATCAATATTACCTGATATAATTAAATGTTTTTGGCTTTGATTTTGGCAATGCATTAACAAATCAACAGTTTCATTTGAACCATAACCTCCAAAAATATAATCACCTAGAAAAAAAATCATATCTATATCTTTATTTTTTATATCCTTCAATACTGCTTCAAAAGCAATATGATTACTATGTATATCAGCAACTACTGCAATTCTCATGAAATACTTACCTCCCTATTGATAAAGATTTTTTACAAATGGAGCCTATAATTCTATGGCTTTTTTCAATCTGCAGCTATGCTTGTTCAACAAGCAATTTAATATTTTCTTCCGTTGAAAGCAAGTCATTTTGTATACTATTGAACTTTTCTTTAAGTGACCCTATTATACGTGCTACATGGTCTGCAACACTCTTTGCACTGTCTAATGATTCACAAATTCTTGATTGTACAACCCAATCAGATATAAGACCATCAAAAAAATAATCTGCAAATGTTTCGAAAGAACTAATATTTATATCTATATTCATTATTAAATTCACGTCGGATAATTCATTTTGGAATCGTATTAATGCAATTTTTGTATTATGTACATATTCCTTAGCTTCATCAATATGAGAGTGCTTAGCCGCAGTGCCAAGTAGACTGTTTAATGAGGATTTATAAGATGCAAGTTCCCCCTCTAATGCTAAAACTGATTTGCAACACTCATCATACTTTAGCTTAGCAGAAAGCAATTCTTGCCTCTCCTTTTCAAGCTGTTGATGCTTACTTCCAAGTATTGAATAAAATATACTAGCAATACTTAATGATTCAAGTTTTTTAACATCATTGTCCTCATCTTTAAGAATATTTTCCAGCGCTAGCTTTCTATCTAATTCCTTTTGTAATGATTCTCTAGTCTGGTTCACCAAACTTTGAAATTTCTTTTTTCTCAATAGTTTTTCTTTGGCATTTACAAGTTCCCTGTTAAGTTCTTCAAACATGCTAAACTTCCTCTCGCCTTATGACTTTTCTGTACACAATATTCTAAAATCTATATGTTGTTATTATTAATAGCTTTACTATAATAATTCAAGTCTGTTCTTTCTTTCCACCCTTGTGATTGCCAAAATGTATTTCCTATTTCATTTGTTTTGAAAACAACTAATCCTGCTTTATTAATTCCTTCTTGTTCTAAGGCATAATTTACTGCTTCAAGCAAAGCTTTCCCTATGCCTTGACCTCGGTAATTGCTTTTAACAGCAGTATGATAAAGATACCCTCTACGTCCATCATGGCCACAAAGTATAATTCCGACTATTTCACCATTAATCAAAGCAACGAAATTTGATGTAGGATTTCTTAATAAAAATATAGATATTCCCATTTTTGAATCGTCTAAACTTCTTAGACCCATTCCACTTGTATTAGACCATAATTGATATACTTTTTCGTAATCATCTATTGTCATTACCTTAATTTCCATAACTATCCTCCTTGTGAAATATAAATCTTTACCTCATTTTTTTCTCATTATTATAGATTGAAAATGATATTTTCCTCCTGTTTCAATTCTTTCAAAACTAATTATCTCAAAGTAATTTGAAACAACTTCCTTTATATTTACATCAGTATAAGATGAGAAGAATCGATGTGGCGTATAAATATCATCCTGCCATATGCCTTCTGAATCCTCACCACCATATACTCCCACAAAAAATAATCCTAAAGGATTTAGCACATCTCTAATTTCTTCTAGTACTGAATTCAGATTTACCTTTTCAACGTGCAGTAGGGAATTCATTGA
This sequence comes from uncultured Clostridium sp., assembly GCA_964467165.1. Lineage (GTDB taxonomy): Bacteria > Bacillota > Clostridia > Clostridiales > Clostridiaceae > Clostridium_AD. The sequence continues at coordinate 39,221 of CAYXOL010000018.1, read as the reverse complement.
CCACACAGCATCAAATTTTTTACCAATCTTATTAAGATTATAAAAATCTAATTGATAGGATTCAATCTCTTTTTCCTGACATAATCTTATCATTTCATCTGATAAATCAACTGCCAGTACATTTATATCGTTATCCATAAAAAACTTGCTGTCATTTCCGATTCCTGCGCCAATATCTAAAAGAGTAGACTTATCCTCACTTAATAAAAGTTTTAGAAATGCATCTCTTGGCTTTGCTTTCCACACTTTCAATTCGCTTTTTTCTCTTTCATGAGCATGATTATTATATGATTGCTTTAAAATTTCTATTGCTTCACTTGTCATTTTAGAACCTCCATTTTTTCATAGAAAACACTTATTTCATTACTGTTTATATTGAAAATTTCTCCATTGTTTAAATTAGTTTAGTTGATACATTGGTATTAAAAATTTTGGTTTCAAATCCTTTACACTTAGTAATGCACCTCTCTATCATATAGTCATTGGAGGTAGAGAGTATAGGTATCATTGCGTTGTTGTAATACTTCTCAGGTATAGACTTTCTCCACCTCCATTATGCGGTAATTCAATAAATTTCTTTTTCACTAAATACTCATTAGTAGAACCGAAAATTTGATGCCATAGTTCATTTGATATTTCCTTTATATCTAACATATGCCTTATTGATGTCAAATCAGATACATTAATCTCAAAATTTTCAAAAAATTCTCTCACCACTGGATATAATTCAAAAAGTATGGTATCTGATATATCCTCAATAATTGTCTTTTCACTTGCATAAAATAATGGCACATTTATTAATATGGATTTATTAACCTGATTTATATCAGCATAACCAAGTTCTTTTAAAATACTAACCAAACTTTTTTCCTTCACTGTCAGCTCATTGCACTTAGCATCTTTGCTAATTACATTAACTATTAGCTCTCCGCACTTTCTCGCAATTTCTTTATTCATGTCATCTATAATTGTGTTATATCCTATATTTAAGTCATGAAAAGGAGTTTCATTGTCAATACCCTTTTGTATAAGTCTAAAAAATCTGTACATGTCCTTACTTGAATCATTTGAATGTCCATACCAATTTAATCCATAGCTGCTATAACTATTACGAATGTATATTAACTTACTGCTTGGGAGATCTACTGTTTTGATATCCTCATAAGCTACTCTAATATAAGTTCTATCATCAGGCTGTAATTTTGATGTAGAAAAAATATTCCTTTTAGTAAAAAAAGCAAGGGCAGTGTGGTCAAAAATATCTTCACAAATTATATGATAAAGTATTCTTTCTTTGCTGTGATACTTTGAACATTCTAAATTTAATAATTTTTGGTTAATAACATTACTTAAAGATATTATTTTGTCCCCAATTACTTGACCTATATTACTTAAATAGCCTTCCATTTTTATAACATCTTCTTCTAAAAAAACAGGAAATTTTATTTTAAATGTATCATCCTTCACTTCTATTGCATTAATCAATTGAAGGTTACTAATTGTATCATCAAGTTTTTCCTCACTCATATTTAGAATTTTAACTATCTCATATTTAGATATTGAAAATGGTTCATTTGACGCAATTAAATATAATATTTCAGGTGCATGGTTTGTATTACATATATAGTCTGGATTATAATTGCCGTAATTACTATCCTCCCCAAAATAGAAAAAATTCAGTTTCTTGTTTTTCATATTCATTATCCCCCAATATTACTATTGTTTGTTTATAACTTTTAAACATTCTATCTTAATATCTCTTCAAGCTGCTATAAATTTATTTATTATTCGCAAGTAACAATATGCTCAACAGTATTCTTCATATTAAGTAAATTATCTGTAAAAAAGCTTGGATATGCAACATAATTGCTTAAATTATCAATTGGTAACCAGTGCATATATTCACGTACCCCTTGTGAATAACTATTACTATTCAACACTCTTGTACCTCTTGATTTCATTAGGAAATAAAATGTGATTTCATGGCACTTCAAACCGTCAAATGTACCTGAACCATTAAAAAAGTTCTCATGAATAAACGCCAGCCTGACAACTTCATATGCAATTCCCGTTTCCTCAAATACTTCCCGCTTAACAGCATCTTCTGCTTTTTCTCCTAAATGAACTCCACCACCTATGGAATAATAGTAAGGATCTAATTCATTTTTTGCAAAAAGTACACATCCATCTTCAATAATTATTGCCGCAGCCCTATATCGGAACCACATATCTCCATTATCAAATCCACAATCCATAATTAACACTCCTCTATTTTGTATTAAATCCATTTTCCATTGTTAAATTATTGAGTTCTACATCCTCAAAAAATGCCTGGTATCAAATAAGCAATATATAGTCCAATGACGAAGGATACGGCATTTGCAGTAAGCGCATATAGCGTTGTAAGCCATTTTTTTGTTGATTTACCACTGCTGTGTTTGCATAGAAAAACAGAATATATTTTTGCTTCTATAATAAACACTAGTGCTTCCATCCAAACATAATTAAATACAAACATCATACTACCTTGATTATAGTTGATGACGTTAAGCAAAATGTTAAGTATTGACTGTGTAATAATATTTACAGCGCCAATAATCAGAAGTTGTTCTTTTGATCTGAATCCGAATAGGAGTGCAATGAAAACTTCAATTATTATAGTTGCAATAATTCTGGCAAAAAGAGAAACAAGTTCCCATGTATAGAAATAATTTCTCACTGCTTTTATGTTCTCAGTGAGTGAAGCTGATTGTATGTTCAAGTCTTCTGCATCTACTTTGTAGTAACTGTCGAAAGCATATCGTTTATATACCTCTTTGCTAACAATAAATTTGTCGTATTTAGGGAAATAGAGTAAAATTTTAAACTTAGGCGGAGGATAATATCCCCAAATGAACTGCGAAGTTTTGGTGCTATCACTAAAGTATTGCAAAAAATGATATCCGTCTTTATCTTTATAGGATAGGAATTTTTCCCAAATTTCGTATTCATCATCACCCTTATGATAACGTTCGTTATTAGCACGCTGGCCTAAGACACTGTGCGGTCCTGTAGAGGTTACTTCTGACAGTAAAGTCACATAATATATTTCGTTTTCAAATCCTTTGAAATCAATTACAACTGAAGGCTTGGGCCCCATATCTGCATAGGCTGTTGTGGGCATAATTATAAGTACAATTACAAAACATAGGGCCATAAAAAATATTTTCTTTTTCATAAAATCCACCTACTCCTTCTGCTACAATGTCCTTTAAACCATTTGATATCTCACCATTTTTGCCATCACTAAGAGTCAGTTTAATCCCATTGTCCTGGAAATCTTAATTTCTGTAGTTGTGGAAATTTTTTATTATATTCTTCCACGTCTTCCTTTGGAAGATTTTCAAAGACTTCCGATTCGTAGAATTTTCCTTTTATGCCTTTCATACTGTGTTCTGCTAATTCAATTCCCATAAATGCATCAAAGTTTTTACCATCAGCTGTTGTAATATTAAAATTGTCGCATGTTTTAAATCCTATTTGAGGATAATAATCTGGTTCTCCAAAAATTATAATACCTTTATAACCTTTATTTGCGGCTAAGGTCATTGTTTCCCTTAATAACAGTTCACCAACTCCGCATCCTTGCCATTTAGGAACTACACAAAGAGGTCCAAAGGTTATAATTTCATGCGTATCTGCACCATCAAGGATTCGTGACTTTGAATACATTATACAGCCTATTACATCACCATCCTTTACTGCTATTCTGCTTAACTCTTGCAGATAGTCTTTATCTTGACGTAATTTATGTACAAGGTAATGTTCGTCACATCCAAGATGATGCTTATTCCAAAATGCATGCTGTGTCATTAACTCTACATTATACCAATCATCCTCTGTTTCCATTCTAATTTCTATTTCTTCATGATTTAATCTTTTCTTTTCTTCTGGAAACCATCCAAATTCTAACCTTACTTCTTTTCTTTGTAGATCATTGTTCTTGTAGCAACAAGTATCCATACCAATCAAGCTAAAGGCTTCATGCTGATAAAAATCTACTGCATTAACATTACAAGATTGTGTTTCTAGTATAATAGCTCGGCGACGTTCTCTTCTTGCTTGCTGTTTTGCCATTTCAATTAACTCATGACCTATTCCTAGCTTTTGATATTTTTCTGCTACCCAAAGTTCTGTAATTCTTAGACGATTAGACCATAATTCTTGATCAGTTTCAATTGCAGCAACTAATTCATTATTAACTAACACTCCCCAAGCATAAGCATTCTTGAAGTGATCTTCATATAATTTATCTGGGAAAGTATTTTCTTCTGGTGTATGAGTTACTGGCACTGTAAAATCTTTCTTTTCTATCTCAATAGCAAATCCTTTTTCAATTTTATTTACTATAACGTCGTAATATTTATCGGTTGTATACTTTATTGGAAGTATTGTTCCCGTCCATTTCTCTTTTGGTAAATGTACAATTTCATATTTCATAGTTTTATCCTCTCCTTTTTTATAGTAGGCATGTCTTATATTAGTATGAAACTAAAACTTTAATTAATATGCCATTTCTATAAACCCATAATGTTTAGAATCAGCAAATTCATCAAAAATAATATCCCTCATACCAGTTATTACTTTTCCATTAAAAAATTTGAATATCTCCAATATTGGTTCAATAGTCATATGATTGTGGAATAACCGCAAATCTGTTATTTTAGCGAGCTCCTGTCCAACAGTCATTTTACCCACAGCAGCATTTCCTATTAAAAACACTAATTTCAAAATAACACCCCATTTATCAAATATAAATAATATTAACTTCAGTGTAATCCGCCTCTAATACTTCACCATATTTTAACACTATACCTATAATAAGTATATCTCATATACCCCACATCATGTTATATTTTAAAATATAAAACTATAATATTGCAAAAATGTAATGAATTATACGTTTTATAAAATTAATCTTTCTACATTAGTTTAAGCAAAAACTAAAGCCCTGGATGCCCAGAGCCTTGTGTTGAAAATAAAACAAAATCTATTCTCAGCTTTAATTAAGATTGCTTAAACGAATTTTATCAACATGAATAGATTTAATATTAGTATTTTTCAAATAGTCAATAATCTGATCTTTAGATCCTGAAACACAATAATTTTTTGTAGTAAGCACAGTAATTTTTTCAGCATCATTCAAACAGTTTTGAAGAACCTCTTTAGAATTAGGAAACACCACATTACCACTACTCAACTCCAAATCTTTCCATATATACTCGGTATTTAGTAATTCGTGAAGATTAGAAATATATACTTTTTTTAGTCCTTCTTCTGTCATACCTCTTCTGTCATCAGTATCCTTATATAAACCATTTAAATTCATGCTGATGCCACCTTGAAATTTTGAATTAGGCTGATTTACTTGTAGCCAATCCAGTGTTATTTTTTCCTTACGGATTTCCGCTATAGGTCTTGGATTAATTTCTCCAACGGAAAGATATATCATAGCTGATTCAGGCAATTTTTCTAGTTCTTTTTTTATCTTTGATGCTTCTTCTACTTCTTCAAATCGCCCCAGTAACTTCGTAACCATATTATTTATGTCTTCTTTTACCTTCCAGTTTCCTTTGAACATCTCAATTTTCACATTTGGCCTGCCTATCATGATAAGTCCCGTACGATCTATTATCTGCATATTCAACATATATCTAGAGAAGCCCTTGTTTTCTATCTGAAGACTAACCACCTCATTATATGGATACATAACCTCAAAATATGACCTGAGAGAAGAAAGCACCTTTTGGTCAGGTTCTTTATTAAGCTTTTGAGGATTTGTATAAGCCATATTCATTAATGGGCTGATCATCAAAAATACTGCTGCAAGTATGCCTAGAATAGCAAGTGTTGTACGAAAAACTATTTTTCTTATCTTTTTATTTATGATTTTTTCTATATCAGACGCTAAATCCCTATTTTCCGGCATCTCATCAATCAAACCATGCAGCTCCTTATCCAACTCTTCTTCGGTAATATCGTCATTATCTTTCATGATTATTCCTCCTTTAAAATCTCAATAAGTTTCTTTTTTGCCCTTGATCGAAGCTTCCTAACATAAGCCTGAGTTATTCCATGTGTAGATGCCATTTCCGCATCCGTAAGATCAAAATAAATACTTTCAATAAGAATGTCTTTCTGCAAGCTGGGCAATTTCTGAATTGAATTAAATAATCTACGTTTTTCTTCCTTTTTTAGAATATCTGATATGATTATATCTGGATTTGTCAGTATATTTTGTACCTCATAAACGGTATCGCTATTTAATACTTCTCTTTTTCGTTTTCTACAAACATTAAGAAATTCATGCTTTAAAACAATAATAAGCCATGTTTTTATACTTCCAGTGCTCTTATAGCTTAAAAAAGCTTTTACAAAGGTTTCCTGTAGGAGGTCTTCAGCATCCTGTGTGCTATGTGTCAATGATAATGCATATAAGTATAGCGGTTTGAAATATAGCTGATATATTTTCTTCCATTCATCCTGTTCCATCCTCGGCCCCCTTTCCTATAAATAACACTTAACTTTCTACTTTGTGACACCTCATAAATTAAAATTCCCACAAAATAATAAGTCTGAGGGAACATTGAGAGATTGAATAATGTACAAGTTTGAATTATGAAGGGTACAGTTTTGTAAGTTGAAGCCCGTTGCACTACATTTGAAAAATTATAGATTCTTCTGCCATTCACACCACTTTCCGCGTTCTATAAAGCCAACACTCTTATACAGAGCTTGGGAAGCAATGTTTTTACCTCCTGTACCAACATATATATATTTAGTTCCATGATTTTTAGAAATGTTCATTCCATATAACAGTGTACTTTTCATAATGCCCTTACGACGGTATTCTTCCACACAGGCAACCGGTTCTAATATTGCTATTTTACTGACTGGGTCCTCCCATATTGTACAGTAAGCAATTATCTTTGCATTATCCGTTTCTACTACCAAATCAGTTGCATCGCAATATGATGGTGAATTCATCATTCTTTCATATCTTTCTGAGGTTGTTCCTACTCCTCCAGTAGGGATTGCAAATAGTTCTACACGTCTTGCTACATCTCTCTTTTGCGATATACGGATTTTAAATCCAGCTGGCATTGGCGAACATGTGGCAATTTTAGATAAATCACACATGCCAGCATAACCAAAACCATCAATTTGGACGTAACCTCTTTCTTCCAAAATACTAGTTAACAGCCTGTCTTCACTATTAATTTCCGTTGTGATGGTAGCTCCCGTTGTATAACAATTATGTTCTATATAATTCATTATATCCTGAGAAAGATGTTTGAACTCTGAAAGAACTGTGAGGAAAAAGTATTCCTCCTCAATTGTAATAAAACCTATTTCGGTGTTACTGTAAGATACAATCCAATTTTTCTTATATGATATATCTGGGCTTTCTTCGCAGGCGAATCTGTCAAAATCTAGATTTCCTACGTGTAGCTGGGGATATAAATGTCCTATTTGCAAACAATTCTGCTGAACAATATGGCGCATAACCTTATAATCACTTTCTTTATTAAATTTACGGTAATTTAGCATTTTTAAAATACCTCCATTGATAAAGCATTAAGATAATTATGCTTTATCCTTTACATTATTGTGAATTTTTCTGACGATTATAGTAATGATTTTTTAATATACTATTACTACATAATAATTGTTGTGCAATATATGAATTAAAGTATTTATTTCATTATGATCTTTTTAAAATGAATTAACTTCAAGTTCTCATTTATTTCCTCTACTTGTCCAGTTCTAATGTAACCAAGTTTCTCATAAAAATAATGGTTCTTAAAACTTTTATGAGGAGTTTCTAAAGTCCAAATATGGGCATCTTGAAAGTCCGGTTCCTTCTCAATAAACTCCATTGCCTTTTTACCTATTCCTAAATTCTCAAAATCGGGATGAATAAATATCCTATTTATATAATAATGAAAATCATTTTTTTTATAAATATTTATTCCACCAATAATTATTCCATCAGCAATAATTTTAAAATAATCATGGTTTTGAATTTTATATGATATTTTTTCAATCTTCTCAAACATGGGGTTAGTATCATAATCTTTATAAAGTTCTAATGCCTCATGAAATGACTTTTTTTGAATTTCAAGTAAATTTTCTGCATCTTCTAATTTAGCCCTTTGAAAAATAATATCCAAATTTATTCCCCCAAACTTTTTTATTTAATTCATTATAGATTACTAATGTGAATTAGCTTAACAAAAAATTCAAATCATCCAATTATTTCTAATAATTCATTAAGTGATTTAATTTCAATAAAATTCTTTGTATTAATATCAGTATCATTTTTACGATTTATAAAAATTGGTGTAAATCCAAAATTTTCGGCCCCAAGAACATCAGCTTCAAAATTATCGCCAATGAAGTAAACTTGATTGATTTGGATGCTAGTATCATGCTTTTTAATATCTTGAAATACAATTTTAAATAAATCTTTATGTGGCTTCCTGATATTATAATCGGCGCTAAAATGTATATTAACAAAATATTTTTCTAAATCATATTGATTAATGAATTTTTTCATTACATTCTTCTTAAATATGGAATTACTTAACAGATAAACTGGAATTCCTAATAATTTAAGTTGCTCTAAGGTAGAAATAGTGTCATTAAACAATTTAGTAGTATTCATTTTAAATGCACAATTTAATATAATCTCTTCTAGCGGATAATTCACTTTAAAACCATATTTATTTTTAAAATCAAAAAGTTCATCTTCAAATGCTAATTCTAAATTGCCCTCGCTTCTTTTATCATAAAGGTCTTTCCAATATGTAGCCGCATAATCTAGAAATTCAACTCTATCAGTATCTTTTGATAAAATATTTTCGTGTAAATAAGATAAACCCGAATCAAAATCAAATTTCACATCATGAAGCAATGTGTCAAATAAATCAAAGACAATAACTTTAACTTTTACCATGGAATTCCTCCGCAAATTGCTATTTATCTACATATATCATAAAATTTTTTCTTGCTTATTACTTTTTTATAAGATGTTATTGATTTACTTTATTCTATGATTGTTTATCTACCGTAGCTTTAAGATAGATAAACAATCATAGAAAATTATACGGCTACTTTTAGTTTTTAGGTTGAGTTTTCTCATATTCTCTACTCTTGTAGCAGTACATAATATTTGAAGGTTATCTGTTCTACAAAGCCAGTTTTGCTACCAATTCACCATACGCAATCTTACCTGTTTCTATAAAACCCAAAGATGCATAAAGTTTCTTTGCTATCAGATTCTCTGGTTCATAAGAAAGGGAAACAGCCGAAGCCTTCCCGTATGGGAAGGTCTTAATCAATTCAAGTGCCTTTTTCATAGTTTCCTTACCATAACCATTGCCTTGATATCGTTTATCAATCATTAATCTACATACCCAATAAGTACTTTCATCATCATTCACATCATATGATAACATTATAAAGCCTACCATCATATCATTGTCATAAACGGCATAGGGCATAGGAAACTCATTATTTGTTAAAGCAACATACGCCTCAGCAAGACTACTTATATTACTTGCAATATAACTTTTTTGTTCTTCTTTTGGTTCTAATTTTATACACTCATCAAAATTATCATCTGTGATTTTTTGTAATTCTATCATAATTATCCCCCTTGTAAAATATAATTTTCACAGCTTCATTTTTTACAACTGCGTCGTAAGTTTCTATGTAATATTATCATAATTTACCACACTTTGTAACAGTATTTCGTAAATAGAGATCTTACAATTTAACAGCTCGAGAAAACTTGTCACATTAGTGATATTGATCGAGAAGCTTCCACCTCTTAGGTGGTGAGCGGTTCACTAAACAGTGCAATATAAATTAAGAACAATGTAAACTATTGGTTTTTTATACCTCTAGCAAGTAAAAATTCTCCGCTATCAACCATTGTAGGTTTTGTATATGTTTCAATTTCAATTTGTAATATTGTATTAAATGCTTTTTCATCTTTCCACAATTCCTCAACTGATTGAAGATTACCACAACTAAAACAGGGGCTTCCACCTAAAATGATATTATCAAACCCATTTTCCATGATTAAGTTATTAAGTTCTACAGCCTCAAAAAAGTGCCTCGCAGGTTGATTAACTTTCTCATGTTTAGGCAAATCGCCTGTTTTCATAACTTTATATATATGCCAATATTCCGGATTATTGAAAAAATCGGGATATTTATCACCCTGAAATATACCTTCAATATTTTCATTAACTTTTGCATCATTAGTTTTTCCTTTAGCAATTTCAAGTTGTTCATCAGAGATATCAAACAAAGTTACATTGCATCCTCTTTTGGCAAATTCAATACTAAATCTACCTGCCCGCAGCCAGCGTCAAGAATTCTCATTCCCTTATGTAAATGTTTCTCTATAAAATGCATGTGTAGTAGAAAGTTAATTTTACTGTATGTATTTTCTTCTAATCTATTCCATTCATTAATTCCATATTTATTATAAAAATCTCTTACTTCGTTTCCATAAATATCCCCCAATTAAATAGTAATTCATCCTACTTTGGTCTCTACAAGATAGTGTTACTTCCGATGCTTACTTGCAATCATATTCTTTTAAAAGTTCTAATGCCTCCAACGGCTCCAAACTTTTAGAAATATCATTATTGAAGTAATCATTGAATATAGAATATATATCAAAATTATTTGCTCATTGTTGTAAATTACATTATAATCCAAAATATCATCATACTAGGATTATTCCTATCTTCTCGTGCAAAGTGAATTTCAATATTTGTATCACAAATTATTTGAGTTCCTTTGAAAAAATAACTGTATCCTCTACTGCTACGCCCTGGTCATTAAGTTTAATTTCTATTAGTGCAATTTTATTTAAATTTCCATATATTTCATTTAGGTTGCTTTTACAATATTTAAATGCTTGTACCATATTATCTTCACTTAACCTACTTGCGATTGTACAGTGTGGAGTCCACCTACAAGGAAGATAAAATGAGTTTTCATTTTCATTGAATTCTTTAAAATAATCATGATGACTACTATGAAAATTAAGCAACTTCGTTGATGGTGTTGGAGCAAGAAATAAAGTTCCAGTGTTAATAAAAGCACCTAATATGTTTAGAGATATTGCTATCTTTGTTTTGTTAATATAGAATTTATCGAGTAAGTCCACAAACTTTTCTTTATCTAATTTATCATAATCTGCAATGGTAATATGCGGTCTCTTGCCTTTTGTCTCTACACCATATTGTGTAATTCTATTTTTGCTTAAATCTTTCCATAACCTTTGGAAACATGTTTCTGTTTCAGAATCTAAATAGCCTACAAGTGCATATGTATACATAAGTTACCCCCCCTATAAATCATTTGAGTCTCTATATAATACTAAGTTGTCATAATAGTTAAGTTTTTGATATTAGCTAAACCAACATAAATCTTTAGTTTGGCTTATAAAATAACAATATTATGGGTTTGTTTTTGTAGCTGTGCTAATTTTTATTGCTCTAAAGAATAAAAATTGAGGTCCTTTAGTTAGTTTATCATAAACCTTTGGCTGTTCTATTCTAAATTGTTCTATTGGCATAGGTTCTAATAATTTATCTATCCTAAATCCATTTTCTATAACTTCAGAAACTATCTTATTCAAAGGTCTCCTGTAGAATTGAACTTTAATTTTACCTTTATGTGTTTCCCACTCATCATCTATAATCTCAGTAGAAAAATAATTTTCTTTATTAAAAACTGTAAAGTCCATAAAAGGATGATGAATTGAGAAAATAAGTTGCCCATCCTTCTTTAGAATTCTATTAAATTCACTCATTACTACATCCCAATTTTTAATGTAGTGAAGAGTTAAAGATGATAACACAACATCAATAGAGTCATCCCTAATAAAGTCTAGTGGTTCATTTAAGTCAGCCCTCACAATTTCAGCCTTATCTCCGACTCTCTCTGTAGTCATTTTTATCATGTTAGGACTAAAATCTATTGCTATTACGCTTGCCTCATTTTCCAGTAACCATTTAGTGTACCACCCTGCTGCACAGCCAGCGTCTAAAACTTTCTTTCCTTTTACATTTGGAAGTAAAGATAATGTTGCAGGTCTTTCATAATATGCATTGAATGGTTTTATATCAATATATTTAAAATAATATTCTGCCATTTCTTCATATGATTCAAGGGAAACTGAGTCTTTATTTATAATGTGTCTTTGTTGTTGTAGATTTTCCAATATATTTGCACCACCTTAATTTATAATAAATGAAATTTATACAAATTACACTTATTTTCTATACTTATACATAAGCGTAGATCCATAGTATTCATTAAAAACTGGTGGTTTTGTGTGGTATTCATATCCTAATTTATGATAAAACCAACGTGAGCTTTTAGACAATGGAATTTCTATAAGATTACTATCAAGGCAACATTCATCTTGCTTAAAAAATAAAACAAAATCTTTACCTGCACCTAATCCTCGAAAATCTGGATTTACAAATATTGCAGTAAAATAGCTTTGCTTATCTTGGCTATAATCTCGGCTAACTCCACCTGCAGCTATAATTTTGCCCCTATATCAAGCTTCATAATAATTCCTTGTTGAAATAATATTATTTAACAATTCTTTCGTAAACGTATTTAGATATTTATTAAATTGTTCATCTGTATAGTCTCTGTAATTGAGCCCTTTCATACATCTTACAATTATATTTAAAATGACATCAATATTTTCAATAGATGCTCTCTTGTATATAATACCCTTCAAGTTCATAGCAGCTTGCCCCTTCCTTACCAATATTGTAGGATTTTACTTGCGTTGTAATACTTTGCAAATGTGCCTTGAAGATGAGTTTATCCTTAGCCTATATATAGATTATAAGTCATAAATTTACACATTGCTATATAAAAATAGTCCACCAGATAAGGGGGACGGCACTATTTCGTTAGCAGAGCATGCTATTACAACTGATCTAACTAAGACAGTTCTGTCAAATGGGAAGTATCATTTAATATTTTTAATACTCTTTGATTAAACCTTCCTTCTAATAATATAGAAATGCTTGCTGGTGAAGCAGAAAAAACGGCATAGTTTAACATTTCTGGTGTTAATTTTAGCCACCATGCTATTATGTATGATAAAGCACATCCGTGTGTAACAATAATTAAATTTTTTTGATTCAAACTATAAATCTCTTCCATACTTTTGCTAACTCTTAGAAAAAGTTCTCTCCAAGTCTCTCCTCCTAAAAATGATTCGTGGTCTATATTAAAGCCTTCTTGTGGCATAGGAATTTCATTTTCTTTTACCCAATCCTTTGTTTTCCAAGCGGCAATACCATTATTAATTTCTCTTAATCCAGAGGATTCTATTACTCCTAAGTTCAAATAATTATCAATGATATCAGCCGTTTGTTTTGCTCTTAATAAATCTGATGAATAAAATGTATATTCATCTGTATTTATTGCATCTTTCAATTTTGCACCAAGCAAATTAGCTTGTCTTTGTCCTAAATCTGTAAGAGGTGTGTCTGTCCACCCTCCTGTTAAGTTATTGATATGATGTTCTGATTGACAATGCTGAATTAGTATAATTTTTCTCACCTTTTTACCCCCTAAGATCAAATATTAAGCAATGTGGCCATATTCTGCTAACCTCTCATATGATATTAGCAGTTTGAAATATGTATCCAATACCTTCGAGTTAATATTTGTTTTTCTCCTACTACATTTTCAAGCTTGTTTTCTAACAGACCACCATTTTTTTCTATAATTTTAGCCGAACCTATATTGTCATCATTACAAGTAATAAGCACATCACATAAATCCATAGATTTTGCTTTTAATAATGCTTGGCGCAATAATTCAGTTCCATATCCTTTATTCCATCTTGAATGTCTAACTCCATAACCAATATGTCCACCACGTCGTAGCAGTTCATCAGTCAATTTATGACGAATAGAAACTTCTCCTATAAACTCGCCGTTTTCAATCAACCAAAAATAATTGCTTGGTACATGATTTTCTGGTATGCTATTTCCAGTGCGGTAACGTTGAAATTTATCAAAAATCTCACATTGATTTGGATTTGAAAAAGCGTATGTTTGCACATTATTTTGTTCATATTCATTTATAGCTTCAACATAAGACAAAAAATATTCAACTGATGGCACTACCAATTCTGCTCTATTAGTCATAATCATTTTCCACACTCCAATATATTTTTTTTATAACTTCAACATAAATTTTCCATATAAGCAACTTTTCTTGGAACTAAAGCTGTATTGGGGGATATTGGTCTAATTGAAATAATACATAATCCTACGGTAATATAGTTGATTTCAGCTAAAATTGATATTGTGTTATCATCTTCTGACATAGGTTTCATCCCTTTTGAATAAATAATTGTCATAACAGTAAGTTATGGTTTTCTTGTCTTTATATGGGTGGTTAGCAAATCGTGCAAAAACACCACCGCTTTTTAGCATATCATATACTTTATCCTTACTAATTATTTTTTTGCTTCTATTTCTTTCTCATCAAAACAGCCCATAAAATTTCTTTTCCAAAGATCTTAATATCTTTACTTTCTTTCATTTGCCTAAATTCAAGTACGGTGAAATAAGGTTCTAAAATCGTCTTTAACTTTAATTCTGAAAAACCTAGACCTCCACACATAGAAAATTCCCTATATACATCATAATCTGATATATTTGCTCCACCCATCAAATTAAAACAGGTTAGCCCAAAATATCCATCTTGTTTCAATAATCCCGCTATCTTACTAAGATATTGATTTCTCCTGTGAGGATTAATATGATGTAAACATCCACTGTCATATATGTAATCATAACTATTATTTAGAGATTCAAAATCAAATATTGACCTATTTATAAAGTTGACATCTATAGAACTCTCTAACGCTCTTTGGCGTGCCCATTCAATTGAGGTTTGCGAAAAATCAATTCCATCAACTTCAAATTTTTTTTCAGCAAGATACAGAGAATTTCTTCCATTACCACACCCAATATCTAAAACTTTACCTGCCTTGAAAATCCCACTTTCTAAATACGAAACAAGATTTTCATCAGGAGAATTTATAAAAAATGGTATCGGTTTATCTTTATTAGAATAGAACTTGTCCCACCACTCTGCATCTCTCTTGGCTAGTAAATCATCAAGCATTAAAAATACATCTTCTTCTCTGCTGATAATTTCCTCGTCAATCTTATTTATCATCATTTTCAATCCTCCCTACAAATTTAATTTGTTTGAAAATATATAGATTTCCACTTATCTATATGAAGATAAAGATATCTACATTTATAATCTTGGTTCTTGGCATGATTTACTTAAGCAGCAAGCTTTTGGGATTCGTGTAGATTCACCAATACACTTTAAATAAAGTCTATTCTAATTAACGGTAAATTAGTTGCATATTATAAAATAACCTACAGTGAGTATTTTGCTCATAAACCATACCTATGCAATGATGATACAATCGGTTCAATGGAAACTCCATTCCACATGTTATTCCATATACCCACATCGCTTGGTATTATATTTTGATAATTACCTCTCATTCCCTCTATTTTAAGTTGTCCATCGTCGATTATTGTTACAATAGCATGCAGTGCATCTTTGTACAATATCATATCCTTAAGTCCTGGGTATCTTTCATGAATTTCCTTTGAATAGTTGTAAGTTTCTTTTATCCCATGCCATATATAAGACATAGCATTTAGAGTATAATAACAGATTCCATT
Organism: uncultured Clostridium sp.; assembly: GCA_964467165.1. Taxonomy (GTDB): domain Bacteria; phylum Bacillota; class Clostridia; order Clostridiales; family Clostridiaceae; genus Clostridium_AD. The sequence goes on along the minus strand of CAYXOL010000018.1, from coordinate 23,400 downwards.
AATATCTACTGCTGCATCGCCATGGTCATGTCCATTCATGCACATCAAAACCCGCTTCCCCGGTCTGTTTGCCTTTTCAAGAATTGCCCTTATTTCTTCACGGTTTGCCACTCCTCTTTTTGCGAATTCATTCACCAGACTGTGATGAGAGAAAAGAATATAATATTCAAAATTATCATTCAGTTCATTTGCAAGCCAAGATAGTTCTTCTGGGGGAATATATGGGTAACTATCTGATGTTTTATCATAATTTCTCTTATAATAGGGGGTATATCCGTCAGTTCTCTTAATATAGCAAGTGTCCAGTACGATAAACTTTATATTGCCTTTGACAAAAGAGTAATAGCTGTTTTTCATGCCTGAAAATTTCATAAATTGCTCTCTGGGAAATACGTCAGAATCATGATTGCCGATTGTGTAATAGCAGGGTAACCCCGTTTTTTCCAATGCATCCAGAATAACTCGGTTTTCTTCGATTGGATAGCAGATATCACCCAATCCAATAATAAAGTCAATATCCGTTTTCTTAACCTTGTTTATGAACTCTTGAAGACGCCTATTGCCATCTGGTATATGGTCATAATGTAAATCTGTAAATATAGCAAATTTAACTCTATCCATCACTCGCTCCTCCTCTTGGTTGACATACTATACTCTTATCGTCTAAATCATGTTGCATTAACATTCCTATTGGTAAATCTCTGTTATAAATGGCATATACAAGACTGTTAGAATATCGAAATGCAAATACCTTTGCAAGTATTGTCACATTGGAAGCAACAAATTTTTTCTGTTATTCACATATTTTCATATTAGCAGAGGAACACAAAAGGTTTCTCAAGTTTCACTAATAGTAGATCCAAAAGGGTAAGCATCCTACATTACTTAATAGGAACTAACCTTTATAATTCAAAAGTATTATCTATAACACCTGGTAATACACTATATATTGACTTGCCCATCTTATCTTCAAAATATTGTTTGTTTTTGAAAGTTGCTTTCCATTTATCAATAATGTGCTCATGTATCCCATGCCTTAATGCTACATCAACCATTCTCTTTTCCATTAAGCAAAATCCACTTGGTAATGCTAGTGCATCACATAATTGTATCAATCTATCATAATCATCATATTCTGCAGACTCAATGTAATTTTTAATAAAATTATATTCTTCATCACTACAGTAATCCCATCTTCCAAAACAAGTTTTTATATCTTGGCAATCAAATGAATGAGTTAAACAAACTTTTGCAAGCTTATAATATCCCTTTTCCATAGCCAAATTATAACCATGTAAAATATGTTTCATATATGAAACCCCAAATCTTACACCGATGTCATGTAGCATTCCTAATACTAATGCAACATCGGGGTTTAACCCTTTACAATTTTTTGATATCAACTCTGCTGCTCTTCCAACATTAATTGAATGTTTAATCCAAGGACCGGGATTTAATTTTTGTCCTTCTAGTAATAGCAAATTTGCCTCCTCTATAGTGGGCACACCTTGTTCCAAATAATTTTCCATACTTGTGCATCTCCTTTAATAACATTTATTAACGTATCCTACTACATCACTGTGCCCTCTAAAACTGCATTATATTTCTTAGTTATCTCAATATTTTCTCTAGATTTAGCCAGTTAATTGATAACCATACCATTTCGTCAGCAAACCTTTTTGGTGGACCTTCACTACTAAAACTATTAGCATTTAGCCACCAAAAGCTCTCTAAACAATACAATAGTTTTAATGAGCGAATTATATCATCAGCTGTAATATTTCCAAACTGATTGTAACCATCTATGAAGGCCTTTACTACGTCCATTCTTAAACTGTTAGTATCCAGTGCAAAGGAAAGTATTGCTCTTGATATATCTAACTCTGGATAGATATATTGAAATCTATCAAAGTCTATAATTGCTGAAAGGGAATCAGGATAAAACAATATATTATCACACCATAAATCTGAATGTGCCCAGCCAGGTTTTAAACCTTTAAAAATGCTTATATCTATATTTTCAAATATTTCTTTTTGAAGTTTAAGAATAGTATTAATATATTCTGTATTTCTACCATGGAATAATATCCAATTTTCATTCCACTGAGCTATCAATTGTTTTTTTGACGGCATAACCCACCTTGGAATTGCTTTTTCTTCAATATTATCATTGACTAAGTTATGTATTTTCCCGAGTTCAATCCCCAAATCATGAAATTGGCTGCAATTGATTTTTCCAGCATAAACAAGGCTGCCTTTTCTGTACTCAGTTATAATAAATCGTATATTTTGCTTAGTTCTTAAAATTACTTCTTCATTACAGGTTAAAATATGCGGGCACCTTATGCCTTCCTCGCTCAACCTCATTTGGATCAAAAGTGCTGTGTTTAATCTGATCGTTCGCTTTACATTTGAAGCTGGATATCTCTCCTCGTTATACTGCTTAATAAAAAGTGTTCCTTTATTCGTAATAACCTCCCACTTTAAATTTAATAGTCCTCTATTAATCACTGCATATTCAATAACTTTTATTGAAAACATTGTTTCTATTGTTTCTATTATTTCCACCAATATGCTATTTTCTATATTTATCATATTTAACCACTCCATTTAACCTTAGATCACTCTAAATTTCTATTGATTTATTACATTTTAGAAGAAGAATGTGTCTTAAATATAAATGTAGATTACTTCAATATTGTTTATAATCCACCGAAAATATAGGGCAAATAATTTTCAAGTAATGGAGCAACGATCAATGCTCCTATCAAAGAGATAATCAATTGCTTTTTATCTCTATATAATAAAATTATTACTAATAATAAGCAAATCAACCCATCATAATAAGAAATATCTATATAATACATACCAAAGGAAAATGCTTGTGTGAAGAAAAAACCAATTATTATTGATGATAAGAAGATTGCTAACCATCCATGACCTTTTGAATACCACGCAAAAAAAGCAAGGACAGGTGTAAATAAAGTTATGACACCCCATGCTATCATATATGTCTTTGGGAAAAAGCCTGAGATAAATATGGTAATTGTATAATAGCCTATAAGCATCCCACTGAAAAATCCAAACACATTTACACTTGCTCTTAATGGTCGTTTGCTTAAGACTGCAATAATTACTGCAAATAGTGCCCAAACTGATAGTCTGGAGAAAACATTGCCTAGGTCTGACCACTCAAGTACTCTATGCCATCCAATAGCATCATTTAAGGACATATTATCAAGTAACTTTGAAAGTATTCCAAGGGCACTGCCTATTAATATAATTAAAAGAGTATTTATTATATCAGTTCTTAAATTTTTCCCTAATGTCCCTTGTCGACATTTAATAAAAATTTCTTTCAAAATATTACCTCCTTCAGTGGGCAATTCCTACTAATCCATTTATGATTTAATTCACTATTTAAAAAGAATGTTAACTTATTAATAGATCATAGAATTAATGTTTTTTATACAAAAGATTTTTAATATACTGAGATTCCTCAGAAATAAATTCTTGTATATGGGAAAGCGTAACATATTTATTCAAAGATACATCTATAGATTCTCTGTCTAGATATTGACCATATAAAATGTCGTGTTTCATTTTATTAATTTCAGCTAATGATACAATGCCTGGAATATCATATCCAATTGAGTCCTCAAGAATTTCCCATATCTCCTTTTGATAAGGGCTTGATAAATATAGTGCATAATCTATGGCATAAGATTCTTCATGATATTTGCTCCCCATCCCTTTTTTTAATTGTTCGATATTTTCCAAAAGAAATGGTGTCCAAATTCTTATATTGTTTTGTATATCTGCAAGTATATGGGAACAATATCCGTATATAAAATCCATGTTCTCTATATGTTTATTTTCCTGTAAAAAAGTAAGCACACTATTTTGCCATTCTTCATTATTTGTTGCGCTACCCCATTTTTCCTCCCCAACGCATAAATGACTTTTCTTTTTCATATCACTATTGTAGTTATCCCTAAGATGTACTGAATCAGGTGCAAGTGCTCCAAGCATAAAGTCACAAGGTTTCTTTATTTGTGGCGTATTAAGTAATATGTTATATGAAATACATAAATGTGTCATTGCAAAAGGCATTTTTTACTCCCCTTTCTTACTTGAATCAAAACAACATTTGATTGTAATAAATTCCCACTTTATATTAATTAACAAATTAATGCGGACCAAAACTTTAATTATTCAATTATATTATAAGCATCAGCCATTTATTTTAATTAATACACATTCTTAATTTTCATTTTAGAGATAACAGAAAGTTATGGTTTTCTTGCAAGTTGTAAATCTATTGTATCGTATATAGTAATAATACCGCCGTTATCATTAATGGCTTCTCTTATTTCATCAAAGAATTTTATTCTTGTTGTTTCTTCAATAGCAATGTTGTCTGAATAGGTACCTAATAATGATGTATATTCATCGGCTGTAAAGGTTCTTGTTCTATGATAAAGTCTATAACTTATATCTATAAATCCATATTTAGAAGCTATGTCTGCAATATTTTTGGCGTTTTCCTCGCTATATTCATCTCCAGCTAATGAACCAGGAATATACTTTGCATATATATTTTTAAATGCAATATGTATGTTATTGCGTTTCTTGTCTTTATATGGGTGATTAGCAAATCGTGCAAAAACACCACCCCTTTTTAGCATATCAAATACTTTGGTATATCCTATATCTTCAGGAATCCAGTGAAAGGCTGTTGCTGAAAAGATGAGATCAAATGAATTAGGAGGACACTTAAAATCTTGAAATGCAAAATTTTTAACATTAAATTTTTCGTAATTTTTAAATTTATATTTTGAAATTTCCGCTAACTGGTCACCTAATTCAATTGCAGTTATACTGCAACCTGTTTCAAGTATTGGTAATGTCGCTTGCCCACTTCCTATTCCCACCTCAAGCACATTGCTTGACGGAGTTATTTCTTTTACATTAAAAATATCATCATATAGCTCTTCAACATAAGTAGGACGCCACCTGTCGTATTCAGTGTAAACAGAGTTAAATGTGGTTTCTAAACCTTTAATTATTGACATTTTTTACACCTCCCATTATATAAATAATCTTCTAGAAAAATTACTATTAATCTATATATCATATAATTACCACCACTAATCTATTCACCATATATAAAGAATTTGAGTTAACTTATGAATGGATAATTCTTATTAATTTTTTTGTAAAAAGCTGTTGAAGCAGATCAAGGTATTTGTCTGGATAAATTAAACTAATTTGCCCATGCCCACTTTTTTCAATTACTTTTAAAACGCTGCCGTTAATAGTTTCGTGCAGTAACGATGCAGATTTCTTCATTACTGATAATTCTTTCCCACCAACTAATATTAATGTTTTTGCTTTTGTATTGCATAATGCTGAAGGCATTGGATAATTTCCATTGCTTATAGTAAGATTAATTAGTGATTCTTTTGTCATTCGTGAACTTTCCTTATAATAGATCTCAAATAATTCATCCGGTACATTCAATGTTTTAGCCTGTAGTTTTGCAAACCATCTTTTTTTAATTAGCCCATAGCACATATTATACATTGGCACAGTTAGTGCGATTGCCATTTTTATAGGATAAACCAAAGCACTTTCTATAACCGCATTCTCAGTAATATCAGATTCATTGGATAATATTTCAACAATGATTTGAGCACCAATAGAAAGACCGCAGATTGCGAAAACTTTTCCGTTACAATTTCCTTTTATGTATTTAATAACCTGTTTAGCTGATTCTTTTATGCTTATAAAAGTGGTATCACAATCATCCCCATGTCCATTTATAATGGGGGTAATAATATAAAAATCCTTTTTTAATGCTTCAATTTGTGTTTTCCATGACCACCATGATAATCCGCCCCCATGAATAAAAATAATAGCTGGCATGCTTTTATTACCAAATTCTTTAAATAACATATTCAACTTCCACTCATACATTGTAAATTAAATAATAATTACTTTCGACATAATTAATCTAATTCTCCTTGCTTTTTAAGAAAGTAACATCAATAAAGGAGATGCCAAAAGCTAAACCTATCGCAGTAGAAAATTCTCTAAATAAGTTTATGTTTGAATGTCTAAAAACATAATCAATACTATAATTTAAAGTACCAAATATAATAAACAAAGAAATAAACCTAAACAGTCTTTTTCTTATCTCAGGCCATTTTAACTTTCTTGAATTTAAAATAGTAATAAAAGGAACATACAAAATCAGAAAAAAAGCTAGAAATAAATAGCTCATTAAGAACTTAAAAGCAAATCTACTATCTATATTTTTATAGACAATAAACATCGTAATTATAGTTCCAATCATAAATATAATATAAAAAATTCTCGTGAAAATTAACAATGTATTTTTTTGCAAGTTATACTCTCCTTTTTACATATTGTTTCTATTGATAAACGTATTTATTATTTTTATTGAAAAAATATAATTTTCACTAAAATTAACTCTCAAATGACACCTAACGTTTCTTGTTGCGAGATTCCACAGCCTTAGTGCGATCGCACTTAGGCTGTGGAATATGCCTTGGCGTTGGGTTAAGATTTTCTTGATTTATAGGATACACTTAAATATACAGCTTTTCCCTGTTCAGCGAGTCCCTAGTGAAGGAGGAGGGCAACATTTTGTTATACGGAGTTTTACAAGACCTACCACAGTTATCCTTAAATATGTTTTATGATATATAACAATTGTTGTGTAATAAATGAAAATTATTCATTAATATATTTCAGATAATCTTTCTTCTAACCTCCATTTAGGTGGTTCTCCATTATCTCCATATTATTCCTCCTTCAAGTGTAAGTTAATTTATCATTAATGTAATGAACAATATCCTACGATGATGAATAAATCGTATTTTAAAGACCTATACAGATTAAAAGAAAAATGAGTACCTATAATTTATTATTCGTCTTTTCATTAACGTAAATATTAAGTGCCCTAATTCCTCTATTTGCAAGTTTTACAAATAAGACAAATCCATAAATCCCTATTCCCAATAAACCTAAAATAATTATTAGATTAATAAAGCTTAAAAAACTAACAATTGCCATAAAAATCCCCCCATATTTTTACTTGAAACTACTACACAATAATCTATAATTATGTCATTGAAAACATTTTTTTTAAATTATAATCTAGCACTCTTTTACTTTTAATTGCTTTTTCTAATATATCTTTATTATTTATTATTATAGTAGCCACATAATACCAATTACCACTTATCTATATTTTTAATCACAATTGGTGATACATTTTGTTCATTCAAATACTTTTTTACTGTTTCGAATTAATAATACCATAATTTATCATAAATATAAAGATTAGAGATATCCTAATCTTTATATCAGCTTATTTTCGCCTTTCCTACTCTGGAATAAATATTCTTCATCAGTCATTCCTTTTATGGACTTATCTGTTTCTAACTCTAATTGGTGGAACTAGATTCATGCGCTACACCCCTTATTACTATAATTAACTCACTTTATTATCTAGATACATTAAGAACATAGAATTAAGAACAAGAAAAGATTGACTTATCCTAAATTCAGTAATATAATTCAATTAACAATTAGGTTGTTGTCTAAATATCTAATTAATCAAAGGAGAAATTAATATGTCACTTCTCAATTTACCATTTAAAGCACTTGCAGATCCAACAAGAAGAAAAATTATTTTGTTATTAAAAGAAAAAGACTTGACGGCTGGGGAAATAGCTGAACATTTTAATATGACAAAGCCAAGCATTTCTCACCATCTTAATGCTTTAAAGCAATCTTTGCTAGTGACAGATGAGCGAAAAGGTCAATATATTTATTATTCTCTTAATACTACAGTGTTTCAAGAAGTAACTAATTGGTTTTTTAACACAACGCATGTTAATGAGGGGGAAAGTGAAAATGAAAAAGATAAGTAATGTTATAAAAAAAGATTGGGGGATTTTATTTCTTATATTTCTAGGGTTTGCACTTGCAGTTTATTTCTATCCATCACTTCCTAGTAGAATACCTATACATTGGAATTCAAATGGACAAATTAATGGGTATGGGAGTAAATTTTTCGGAGCATTTGGATTAGCTTTGATAAATTTAGGAGTTTATTTATTATTTATTGTTTTACCTTATATAGATCCAAAAAGAAAAAATTATGAAGCATTTCAGGCAACTTATCAATATTTAAAGTATCTATTGATTATATTTTTTCTTGGAATGGAAGTGTATGCACTTTTAATAGCCACAGGCACTATTGCTAATACCCCGGATTTTACGCAGATAATGGGTTCATTGTTATTTATTTTACTAGGAAATGTTATGGGGAGATTTAAGCATAACTATTTTGTGGGAATAAAAACTCCTTGGACTTTAGCAAATGAAGAAGTATGGAGAAAAACTCATAGAATGGCGGGACCAATATGGGTTATAGGTGGGATAGTAAATATAGTATTAACTGTTATAGGTGTAATTTTTAATGGGATAGCTTTCATAATTATTTTGGCAGTAATGGTAGTTGTTCCGATTGTATATTCATATATTATTTATCACAAAATTGTTGATGCCAATTAATAAGGAAATAACAAATATAACTCATAACTAAAGGGGGATTCTATGATTATTCAATCAAAATTAATTTCATTTATAGTATCTATCAGCATATTACCTCTAGCTGCAGTATTTCCTAGTAATAATATTCTAAAAAATACAAATCAGTTTAAGGAAGAAGATATTCAACTACAAACACCTACAGGGATTATTTATGGAACTGTTACTTTACCAAAGAGCGATACTACAGTACCCGTGGTTCTAATTATTGCAGGTTCAGGTCCAACTGATAGGAACTGTAATAGTGCTAATGGCTCTATAAAAAGTGACTCCTATAAAATGATTGCAGCTGAACTTGCAAAAAAGGGAATAGCTTCTGTAAGGTATGATAAACGGGGCATAGGAGAGAGTAGTAAAGCTATGAAAAGCGAAGAGTATTTAGTTTTTGATGACTATATAAATGACACTGTAAATTGGGTTCAAATATTGCATAATGATAAACGCTTTTCTAATGTTACTATTTTAGGACATAGTGAGGGGTCTTTAATTGGTATGGTTGCAGCAGAAAGAACAACGGTGAGTTCATTAATTTCTGTTGCAGGGCCTGGGTATTCTATGTATGATACTTTAAAAAGACAATTAAGTGCACAACCTAAAGATGTATATAATGAATGTATTCGCATTATGGATCAATTAAAAAAAGGGAATAGAGTTTCTGATGTAAGCAAGGATTATTATTCATTGTTTAGACCTAGTGTTCAGCCATATCTAATTTCTGAATTCAAATATGACCCTGCGGTTGAGATTAAGAAGCTGAGAATTCCAGTACTTATTATCCAAGGGAATACAGATTTACAAGTTTCTTTGAATGATGCAAATAGGCTAAAAGATTCTAACTCTGATGCCGTCTTAAATATAATAGATGGCATGAATCATGTTCTAAAGGACGCACCTATTGAGCGAGAAAAAAATTTAGAGACATATGGCAATCCTAACTTGCCTTTATCTTCTCTATTTAAAGAAAAATTAATTGATTTTATGAAGGATGAATTACGTAAGTAAGTTATGCAGTCAAATTTTGTTATTTAGATGTTTTAAAAATAGAGTATATTTACACTGATTAAATAATGGCTAATATCCTCAAAGTGAATGTAATTCAATTGCTATTATGTTACATTCACTTTGCTAATATAAACTTAACACAAGTAACCCTATATCTTGATACAGGGTTACTTCGACATATATAACACACATTCTCAAAACAACAAACAACATTTGTTGAACAAATTCGTAAATGTTGAATTTGTTCAATAAAAGAAATATGCCCAGTATAGCCATAGTAGCCATTATAGCAGTTGAGGTTACCCTATGTGTTAAGGTAGTTGACCACTTCATCATCTATAGCGTTATTTTCATTATAGCCTGTACAATCCATTACTACTCCGGTGCCAAGACCTTTCCCAAAGGTAGTCCTCCTTGGATATCTATTTTTGATACCCCAACTAGTGAACTTATTCTTTGGTCTTTATTTCCTATTGCAACTAGCAGCATTGAAAATACTGTTACTATTAGTACTATGAAAAAAATCCAATGCCAACCTAGCTGTTTTGTTATAAATCCTCCTAAAGAAGGAGTCAAAATATTTGATAAAAGTTGTACAAATCCAAAAATACCAATCATACGCCCTCTTTTTTCTGGAGGGAATATGTCTGAAATCATAGCTAGAGACGCGGGAGTAATAATTCCTGCGCCTAAGCCCAGAATGGTTCTTGCTATAATAAGATGTATCATGTTTGGAGCAAGCCCGCCATAAAGGGTTCCTACGGCAAGTATTAATTGCATTACACCCATAGCAAACATTCCCAGGAGTATACCTACAAATCCCATTACACAAATTACCTCCTAATCTTCTATAATCATTACAAATCCAGCATTACCATCCACCCTGATCTTTTGGCCTGTTTTTATTTTTTTTGTAGCCTCCGAAACACCAACAACTGCGGGTATTCCATACTCTCTGGCTACTACTGTTCCATGAGTTAAAAGGCCACCTATTTCCATTACGAGTCCTGCTGCATTTATGAAAAGTGGTGTCCAGCCAGGGTCGGTAAATGGCGCCACCAGAATTTCCCCCTTATTTATAGATTCCTTTGTAGGGTCAGTGATTACCCTTGCTATGCCTTCTATAATTCCTGAGGATACAGGTATACCCGCCAGTGCACCTTGGGGCAGATTATTTTTCTTGTATCCCGCTTTTATTTCTTCTCCCTGGCTTGTAATAACACGGGGGGCACTGAGTTTGCTGAAATGCTCATATTCCTCTTTTCGTTGTTCAACAAGTTCTAAGAGACTTTCATTGTTCTCAATTGATTTATACAATTCCCAGAAGCCCACATAGAATATATCCTTTTCTTCAACAAGTTGACCTTTTTCTACCAGTATTTTAGCTTCCTCTAACAAGGCCGTTTTAAAAATTAAGAAGAGCTTCATGAGTAAAAATTTATGGTGTTCTCTTGCAGGCATGGTATTTCTTAAAACCTTTATAAGTCTTTTTACTTTTGCAGCTTTCATTTTTCCATGTTTGGCTTGTACTTCTTTTATAAACTCCTCTGCTGCCAATTTTGCTTTTTCTATAGTGTCACTGTATTCTCTCCTGTGGGTACCTTCCTTTGAGCTCTTTATAATAGCCAGTATTGATTTTGCCAATGGTTCTGGATTTTCTATCCAGCGTTCTTTTGCTATATCAATTTCTCCGGCAGCTCGATGACCATATTTAATCATAAAAGAATTAAATTTATTCTTAAATTCATCATTCCCTTTAAGGTTATTAATTCTGGAAACTAAGGTAATATAGTCATGATTTTCAAATTCACTAATTAAATAGGGCGACTTTCTTATCATATCTGCCAAATCCCCAGTAAGCAGTCCCATTTCTGTAGTAATGTTGCCTTCCAATCCTTTCACAAGTGTATTCACATAATGATTTGTTCCTAAAAGCTTTAGTTCCAGTTTTTCCAGTACCTTTAAGCTTATTATTGCGGGAGCTAAGTACGTAATTATTATTCTAAAATCCTCATAAATACTCCCAACCTTATAAATAGCCTCAAGTCTTCCAAGTCCCTGTTTTGCATTAAAAACATCTTCCGCCGCTTTTTTTTCACGTTGTTCAATATAATGGTTAACAAAATCCACAGTACCTTCAGGATTTTTGAAAACAAGGTTTTTTATAACTTTAAATAATGGTGAACGTAAGTATCTCCAAAATACTCTTAAGTTTGGCTTTTCTCCTTTGATTTGTGTTTCAAAGTCGGAATTACCAATTAGTTCTTTCAATGCATCCGCCATTAGTGCATCTGCATTAATTAAAACTGAAACCAGCATTTTCCTTGCTTTCTTAAATTGCAAAACACCGCTTATATCAGAATAAATTCTTCCTGCTGACGATGTAAGAATTTTATAATCAGATTCAGTTTTTACGCCTTTACCCATAGAAAACAGATTTCTAAATATGTCAATTCCAAGAGGTGAAATAGGATCAGTCATAACTTGAAGATGATTCCAAGAAATATACGCATGGAGTGCATCATCTTGTGGTAATGGTGTAGGTAGCGGAAACAATGATGTAATAGCACGACTCTGAACTACGTACAATTTATTATTTTCTATGCACCACTCAATATCCTGAGGACATCCATAGTGTGTTTCTATTTTCATCCCAAGTTCAGCAAGACTTTTTATCTGAGAGTCATTCATTACTTGGCTTTTGGACTTTTCACCGGTTATCTCCACTGTTTTTGTGCCTCCGCCTTGAACTGGAAGAATTGCTAACTTCTTATCACCTATAGTCTTACTGTCTATTTGTAAACTGCTCTTCCTAACCTTATAAATATCAGGAGATACAAGGCCTGAAACAAGAGCTTCTCCTAGCCCGAAGCTTGCATCTATAGAAATAGTCCCCCTATGTCCTGATAACGGGTCCGCAGTAAACATGATGCCGGCCACTTCTGGCAGTACCATTTTTTGGACTACTGCAGACATATAAACTTTTTCATGCTCTATTTTGTTTTGTATTCTGTATAAAATTGCTCTATCTGTAAATAAGGAGGCCCAGCAGTCTTTAATGCAGTACAGTAGAGAGTTATCCCCCTTGATATTGAGATAGGTGTCCTGTTGACCTGCAAAAGACGCAAAAGCCAAGTCCTCTGCTGTGGCACTGGATCTTACTGCGTAGTAATTATCTACGCCTGCCTTATGAACGGCGCTAAGTATCTCGCGGGCTACCTGGTCTGGAATTTCTGACTGCACTATCTTTTCTCTGATTTTTTTTCCTATCTTGCTTATGTTCTCAAGGTTTGCATCCTTGATCACTTCAATTATGAAATCCGAAAGCTTATTATGCTTTACAAATTCTTTGTATGCCTCTGTTGTAGCACAAAATCCGTAGGGCACCGGGAAGCCTTTTTTGGTCATTTCTCCTAAGTTTGCACCTTTTCCACCTACTAGTGATATGTCCTTCTTGTCTATTTCGTCGAAAAATAGTATATACTTATTTTTCATAATATTCTCCCTTACAATTGCTATAACTTTGCACCATTTAGAAGCAAGTTAATTAGTTGATTTTTTAAAATATCTAATTCAAAAATTTCTTTCCCATAAATATTTGAAACAAAAAAACTCATATATAAAAACATAAAATTCCTTGCTATTATTACTAATGGGATATCGCGTCTAAGTTCATTGTTATCTTGGCCTTCTTTTATAATTTCCAAAATCAAATCCTCTAAACCACTTCTCTCGGGATTATCAAGAGGATCGCTGTTAAACATGGTTTGGAATCTATACCTTAAATAGATTGCTGCTAATTCTACATCATTTAGAAATATCTGATTATTAAAATCTAATAAATTATTCAACTGCGATTTTATATCATTATGTTCTTTGAAACTTCCTTTAACCTCATCACTATAATCAGTAATAATATCCTGAAAGTAAGCAACAAGAATGGATTCTTTGTCCCTAAAATAATTATAAAGTGTACCCTTGGACACATCAGACATTTCTGCAATTTCCTCCATGGATGTTTCCAGAAAACCTTTTGCTCTAAAAAAATCTACTGCACAGTTTATAATACTATCCTTAGTTTTTTCCTTTTTGCGCTCTCTTCTATTCATGTTTATTGATACTCCTTAATAATACGTCATATTTAGACAATGATTATTTTTATACTGTAACTATTTTTAAACTGTGTACAATTTTATGATAACTTAAATAAATTTAAATAGCAATAAAAAAATTTCCTTATATTTAAATTTAATCAAGCACCTCGGAGATCATACCCGTCAAGTCAAGGGAATATCTTAATATTACATTGTTATTTATAGCCATATTAAAAAAAAATTCAAAAATATAGTGGATTAGCCCATATTTGGGGTTTAATCCACTTTTCGTCTGGACAATCACCAGAATAGCACCCGGTACATTTAGTATTTTCTGAACACAAACAGCAAGCAAGTCCACAACGTGCCATTCCTAATTCTTCCTTCATTTTCTACTCCTCCAAATAAATATTTATAATATTCACATTTAAATTGTCATTTATCTAATTGGAGTTGTTAGGTCAATATGATTTCCTTCGTTATCTTCAAATTCCGCTACCAAGTTATTTCATGTTTTAGTGACAGGAAAAATAATTTTGAGATCTTCCAATTTTTTATTAAATACATTTATATTTTGTACTGAGACACTTGGTAAGCAATTACTTCCAAATGTATGTGTTTCCTGCATTTTTTCAAATGCAAATAATCCCAATCGAAACCCATTAATATCAAAAACACTATATATATCATCTTTGACAGTAACTTCTTGTTCAAAAAATGATTCATAAAATAAAATTGCTCTTTCCATATCAGTAACGCATAAATATAATGATTTTATATTGTAATTCATAAAGACTGCTCCTCTTCAAATTACTATTTATCTATATATTGTATAATTAATAATTATTTTTTCGCAATCTACTATTAATTAACAAATTAGTGCGAAAATAAAACTTTAATTAATATGCCATTTCAACTAATCTATTCATTATTTAACTCACTATTTATGAAAATTACGAAGTACTACTTGTTTTTATGTTCTCAGACATATTTACTTTCTAAATATCATTTAATTTTTCATACCCATTTTTTCACCGATTCTATTATTCTTTTAAACATACCTTTTTCATCTGTACTGAACATAATATATATACCAATTAGAACCGAAATAACAGTAATAAAAGTAATAGAAGCTGGAACATCACTATTATAAATAGCTATATTTGCTAAAGAAATATTTATACTGTGAAATAATAGAGATACTACAACAATAATTAATCCAATTATCTTATTCTTCATTTCAATCTCTCCCCCCTTGTTAGATATTAATTAGTTAGTAATTTTCTACAACTGTTTTTTAAAAGACCATTTCAAATAACTTATGAGCAATTACTTCTTTCTTCTAAATTTCGTATAATGTTTCGTACTCCAGACGCCGAGAGCCCAAGCGCGACGCACCTTAGGGCCACAGGTGTGCTTTGCAGCCTTTTCATTCAAAGCGAACTGGAGTATTTTGTTAGTTGCAGCTCCGTCTCTACTCTGTTATTTTTTATTGCGAACTAACCAATTCTCATTATTAATTTTCTGCTTCTACTCCGATTTTTAAGAACACTGCGGTTTTTCTTAGATTACAGTTTTAACTCATTATGAATAGGTTTCTAAAGCCATTTACCCATTCATATATCGAGGCATAACCTTCACCCTGCTTAAAATGTCGAATTAGATTAATAAGATTTGGGTGATGTATATTCTCATATATAGGAATTGCATTTTTCATGCGTAAGATTGCATCCTCATATTTTCCTTCATAATTAACAGTAGGAGCACCTGCATATTTTATAAATAGCTTCTTATTTTCTTTCTCAACTCCAAAACAAACATTACCTGAATCTTGTTGATCAAAAACATAAAAAACTTTTCCGTATTTATTTAACCAATTAAAATCAAAATCTCTTTTTAATTCAAAAGAAATACTATCAATTTGCTTTATTACTTTTTCCAAAATATAACCTCCCAAAATTACAAATAATATTAATCTCACTTTTCTTCTGCTGTGTAAAACTTACTTAGGAATTGCAACTAATGTACCTTGACGTTGGTTTATGATTTTGGCTATGTTTAATAAGCGTGTTGGTAATATGATAACTTGTAAGGGAAGCCATTTTGACTTCCCTTACATAGATTCAAATTTTTATAAAGACATTATTCACAATGAAATAAAATTTTAATTTATTTTATTTTGGGATAAATCATAGAACTTTCCTTTACCCACATATTTCTTCCACCTGTAAGAGAAATTCTGCAATAGCCATCTTTTTTCTCCTCAAGCCTTCCACCATCTATTGCTCTCAACTTTATAGGAGTTATAGTTTTAATATCTTTAAACTCAAATGTTTCATAGACTTCTGAACCTGCTTTAATCTCAACATCACTTTGAAGTAATTTTATCTTGTCTTTTGTGTATGAAGTGGTATCAGATTCTCTTATCCACCCCCTATTATTTGTAGCAGAATCGTATGTTGGTATCTGTACAAATAGCCAGGATTCTTTATCTATAATTGCCCCTTCATATACTGATACTAAAGTATTGGTGCCAATAGGGCGAATAATACTTGAACCACCTTGAGGTAATGCAAGTATATAATTCTCCTTTTCAATAAATCTTAACTTATCATTAACTATAACATAATCTATCATCAAGGGATTTAGGGTAATATTCCCTTGTTTTATGGTCATCTCATTAATGTTTCTTCCCAATTTATAAACTGTATCTTTCAACTGTGCATTTTCTGTTTTCAAAATTTCAATTTCATTCGTTAAATTATTACTTTCGTTGGAGCAATAAACTGTAAGTGTAGAAAAAATGAATAATAGGATAACAAAACTAATAAATGTTTTTTTGCTTTTCACAATGCCCCTCCCATTATTTAGGTTAATATAGACTCAATATAATACTATTGTGTCTATATTTAATTATACAACATAATAATATAATTATTCAAATATTTAACATGATTACATATAAATTGCTTCCATAACTTTAAAATCTTTTACATTTGTATCGGAGTGAGATGTATGTGACTACACTATGAAAACTATACATCCATTCTTTTAGTTTGCTATGAAAAGCATTTATGTGCTGTATATGGTATATGCCTTCCTTATGCTTGCCACGTTTAATAATCTTGTATGGTAAATTCCTTTTTTGTCAGAGCATTCGCCACTGATTACAGATTCTTTAAACTTAGGGGTTTCAGCATCGGGGTCAATTTTCATCACTAAAAGGCTGAAACCGGATAATATTCTCTGACAATATACAGGAATCCAGCCCACTTCAGCAGGGCCATATTCAATAAAAATTTTTGCTCTTGCATCAATTCTTAGGAAAAAGCAAGACATACCACAGTTATCCTTAAATATGGGTTATGCACATAACAATTGTTGTGTAATAAATGAAAATTATTCATTAATATCTTTCAGATAATCTTTCTTCTAACCTCCATTTTGGTGGTTCTCCATTATCCCCATAATACTCTGATATTTCTTCTATTAAATCATTTTTTATTTTGAAAAATGATGTTACATAGAGACTTGTAGTGTTTTCGGCATTAAATATTTTAGCAACTGAAATAAAAGTTTCTCCACATTCGTATATTTTCTCTAAATCAACATACCATCTATCGGGGTATCTTTTATTAAATTCTATATACTTGTTTTTACCTTTGAAAACTTCTTTTGTATTTGGTAGCCATATACATGCACCATCACTCATTAGTTTATTAAGACCATCAAAGTCTGCATTATGTATACATTTCCAAAATAATCGAACTACATTTTCTCCCATATTAATTCCTCCTTAAAGTGTAAGCTAATGGAATTTATCATTAATGTAAATATCAAGTGCTCTAATTCCTCTATTTGCAAGTTTTACTAATAACATAAATCCCTATTCCCAATAAACCTAAAATAATTAGTAGATTAATAAAACTTAAAAAACTAACAATTGCCCTGTTATGTATCAAAATGTTTTTGAATAATAAGGATACAATAACTGTGTTTTTGTATATATTGTAAATTTTCACTATCAATCTTTCTACTCAAAACTATTTGTAATTCCTCAAGTATTTTTTTATCCATTGTCCATGTAGCAATAAATATGAGTTGTCCATTTTTTTTGGTTACTCTTAGCATTTCTGATAATACTAATTTCATTATCTCAGTTAAATGACCGATTGTATTACAAAACCTCTAATATTAAATCAATTTTATTCATTTTTGGATCTTTTACTTCTGGATTAGCATTACAATACCATTTATATGCTAATTCTAATCCCTTGAATAAATCAATTTGTGGCATATATAATCCATCTTCTTCAGCTTTTTTTGTATCTAATAGATAGGTAACATTTCTAAAAGGAAAATATTCTCTTACACTTATATCTACTTTTTCGGTATCCACTTTTATTATATTTACTTTTATATTCACTACCTTCATTGTTGTTTGAACTAACTGTTGCCACGTCACTATCTTTGGATGGGTTACATTGTATGCTTGTCCTATTGTTTGTTCTGTATGTATAGCACTTTCAAATACTTTAACTAAATCGCTTATGTGGATAAATTGTGTCTTTTCATTCCCAGTTGGTATAGGAATATCTAATCCTTTGGTTACCCTATCAAACAAATAGGATTCTCTATATAAATTATTATCTTCTCCATATATGTAAGTTGGTCTAAATATAGTTATAGGAAATTTTTCATCTTTCCATAGTCCAAATAAATAATCTTCAGCTTCCTTTTTATCTAATCCATAGCTTCCCCAATTTGAATTTTCACCTCTTGTAAATTCTTCTGTAACTATCTCAACGGAAGGTATATACACTGACCCAGAACTGCAAAATACATATCTTTTTAAATTTTCTTTATTTAAAATTGCAATTAATTTTTGCACGTCCTCCTTTACATATGCTGAAGTATCAAAAATATAATCATAGCTTTCATTTGAAATATTTACTTTTAAAGCTTGAATTGATTTTCTATCGCCCTTTAAATGTTTTCTAATGCCATCGTATTTAGTAGGCTTAATTCCTCTTGTAAATATATCCACGATATAACCTTTTGATATCAAATATTTTGTCAATGAACTGCTTACAAATTCAGTTCCACCCATGACTAAAATTTTCATACTTTGTTCTCCTTTTTATTAAAAGATTACGCCGAACATACGTTGTTGGCGGCGTTTTTCAACCCTAGTGCGACCACACTTGGACTGGGAAATCTGCATTGACGTTGTATTTATACCTAGCCTATATATAGATTATAAGTCATAAATTTACACAATGCTATAAAAAAAATCCGCCAGCTAAGGCGGATGGGAACATTTTGTTATACGGAGTTTTGGAACTAAACTTTGAACAAGAGCTACTCCAGGTATCCTAGAATAGGATACTTATTCCATAATAATTGCAGCGCGATAAAAGAAAAATGCGACATAAATGTAAATGCAGATTATACGCATACTGCTATTTATTAACTTTCTCTGCACCTAATGCTATATCCACCTCGAGCCATACTGATTATAGCAACATATAATTTGTCCTCCAAATAGAATGTAACTGGATTTTCGGTACTAACAAATTGGCACTTTTGTTTTAAACTCAAGCAATATTTTTCAATTGTTTTACAGATTGTCTGCGAAGATGGATAAGTTAAAGAATCATCATAATCGACTAAAAAACTTTTTTTAAAGAAATTAAGCATAATTTCATATCCTTTCTTTTTAAGTTTGACTTTCTCAACAACTATTATTTAAAGCTTTTTATTGGTGTTATTTATATTGTCACTTTTCAACTTTACCCTTTTCTTTTAAAATATTGTATCTATCATTTCCCAAATACCATTGCATTAGCGAAATTAGAACACCTAAAATAACACCCATTAATAAAGCAGCAGATACTGTTTGGCTTTGTACTTCTCCGTACATGCTACGTTTGTTCAATAAAAAGTATACGCCTATTATACCCATCATAACAGTCATAATAATAGTATTTTTAAGTACGTGCTTTAACATGCCTTTTTCTTTTGTTTTTTTTCAAAATTTATTAAAATTTTCATCGTCATTATAAAATAGCTTTGATAATTTATTTGGTTTAAGCTTTCTTATAGCAATGGAATATTGAAAAATCAAGGCTATAACTACATATATAACAGCTACAATAGCAGCTATTTTAAGCATGATCATATTAGTACCCCCTTAGAAATGCTTAGTTGAATATTACCATTTAGACATAATCTATAGAAATTATACCATATTATACATATTGGTTCATCACTATATTTCTATAAATGTAAATATTTTAAAATACCGTATTATTCAATTTTCAAAGATGGCATTAAGCAACGCTGTAATATCAGAAAACCCGCATAAAATTTTGGGATTTTTTTGTTAACTGATGGGATATGGTATCCGATTATTTTATTCGATATCACTTACCCACCAACTTTTTATTCTATAATATAAGAATATTTTATTTCATTTTAACAAGAAATCTAAAACCCAAGGTGAGACGATATTTGCTTTAAATACTAAATCAGTATGGTTAAGATTTTCAAATATTTTTAAAGCAATATTATTTTTCTTTATTGGAATTTCATTAGTATTTAAATTCCATAGAACTTGTGGATTATCTTTAGTCCCTGAATATACTGCTAAACTAGTTTTAATATCTTCAATTTCAACGCCTTCCCAATTAGTCCATGCTTTAAGTTGAGCAATTGCTAACTCAAAATCAGTTTTTTCTATCCATTCTATATCATCTGATGAAAAATTTTGTTGATCTACCATATTATTTTTCTTTTTTAACCCTAAACTCTCATATTCATTAATCCATTCAGGTACTATTTCCTTAAAAAATGTATTACCGAAAATAGTACCGCCGCATACAGCTTTCTTTATATTTTTATTATGCTTACATATTTGTAAACCAATAGTTGCACCATATGAATGTCCAAAATAGCTATACTCATTAAATCCACATTTTTTGACAACAGTATTAATGTCGTCTAGTATATTACTTATTGAATAAAAATTTGAGTTATATGATTTATCACTCTCTCCATTACCCCTTATATCTATTGTAATCACAGTAAAATAGTTTTCAAAGATTTCTATCCATCCTCTTTCAACCCACATTTCTTTATTTGATCCCATACCATGAACCAGTACAAGTGGAGAACCTTTTCCAAAAACACTGTATGCAATTTTAGCACCATCGGTTGAAATAATATATTTTGATTTCATAAGCTATCCCCCCATAAATTTATTGCCGAGTATTATGTTATATAGCATTCTATTCTACAGACGTGCGCTATCAATTTTTTAGTAAAGGAACTAAATTTCTACGAACACATCCTTTCAGATAAGGCTTCTTGTTGCCGACGTTCCTAAGTGTTAGCGCGACTGCGCTTGGTGAAGAAATGCGCCTTTGCTATGGGCAAATTACTAACCTATTTATAAAGAATTTATAATTTTAAAACCATTTCATATTGACCAACAACATATTCAAATCCTAATATCATTAAGAAATCTTTCGTGGATTTAGATTGATCATCTATATTAAGAACACCAACCTTATGTGATTCTGTGTTTTTTAGCAGATCCGTAACGATACTTCTTGCAATCCCTTTACGCCTATAATTCTTATTTACTGCTATTTGCGGAATATCTCCTGTTTTCTTATCAATAATTCCATATCCAACAATGATATCGTTAAAACGTACAAAAGAATATATGAATGTATCTGGTGCAGCATTGATTGAATCAATAGAATTCTGCCAGGATGGTTTGAAATCCCAAAATCCTATTAATTGTTTCCAATTAGTTGAATCAATTTTACCAAGATGTTCAACTTTGTAGATTGTTATAGGATTATATTTATTTTTATCTAACTGAAAGCATGCTAAATTTCTTATAATCTGAAAACCTTGTTTTTTGTAAAGTTGAACTGCTGATGTATTGGTTTGAATTACTTCAAGTAAATATTGCGCTGCTTCTTTTTCTTTAAGCGCCTCTCTGATATTTAAAAGCATATTACTTGTTATACCTTGTTTCCTATACTCTCCTATAACACCTGTCCCAGTGTCATACACTGTTAGTTTCCCATTCCAGTTTCGAAATCCATTTAAAACAAATCCCACTAACACCTGATTTTTAAATGCACCTATAGAAATTTTTGAAACATAGCCTCTTCTTTGAAGCATTTGTTGAAACTTCCAAAAGGGCAAATCCATTTTAACTTGATAATCAGAAAACGCACTTAAGAATGCTTCATGTAGTATTTCAATATTTGTGTTTTCAAGTGTTTTATAATTAAACATACTTATATCCCCCTATGTCATTTATATCAGAATAGTTTCCTAAGTCGTCACAAGTAAAAATGCCACAAACTTTTATTGTATATGACGTCTAATAAGAATAGTTGCGAATTATTTGCAATTCATTTTTTTAAAAACAACTCTTTGATATTATCTTCATCATATTGTTTTGCAATTGATACTATAAACTTTGCGTTACTGCTTGCAAACTTATAATTATCCAACTTAAAAATAACGGGTAGTTGATTTAAACTATATTTTGCAGATAAAACAACTTTACTATCTTTTTTAAATACTATTACATATTGATCATCATTTACAATTTGATTTTCCATATTATGAAAAATAAGAAATTCAATATATGTTTTAGTTGTTGTCCACTCCGCTCCTACCTTTTCATAAATTACTTCTGGTGGATAGTACGGAGTAAACACAAAACATTCATCCCAAGCAAAGTCTGTTAATTTCTCTATATCTATTTCGGTATTTGCTTTAACTGCTTGTTTTAGTCTATTTTCTAAACCTAAAAAACTCTTATTTTTTATTTTTATAGACTGGTATCTTGGTGTACCAAATATTAAAAATAATATCACTATTACTAAAGCTACTCCGATAATAGGCACTACTTTCTTTTTCTTTAACAGAACCAATCTTCCAACCCTCCTTTTAACTTAATTCGCATGTATTACAGTTATGACGCAACTTTTGATGAATGTGAAATAAACTAACTTAATAATGCTTATAATCTTATTTTTATTTTATTGAAATAATACCCAATAGTACATATAGTTATCATAGGATAAATTGGAATTTATGAGTTTAGCATTTTGCTTAATATCTTACTCTAGATAGCAAAAGCAAATCACTTGCATCACAATAAACTTTTTAGGGCTCTTGTTAAAACAGTATCCCAAGGCCTAGACTCAATCACTCTAATACCATTCTGATTACAAGTATCTGCTATCCACTTCCCATATATAATACTTATTTCGGCTCTGTAATGTTGTAAATCGCCACCTTCTCTTGATAAATAATTTTGTAATATTTGATTAATATCTGTTTCATTCACAAAAATTGATTTTACCTCTGGATTCACAAAAGATTTTGTGAATTCGGGATAGATAAAATCGCCCTCAATAATAATAGGTATTTTATCTTCAATATGTCTGTTTACAAGCTCTTCCAATACCGGAATCATTTCTTTGCTTACATCAATCAACCAGTTTACATTGCCATCAACTCCGATATCCTTCCAATTTACACCAGTATTCCAATAATGTATTGCAGGAAACCTTTCCTTTGTTGTAACCGTTTCTACAGATAGGTGAACATCATCTACTTCTAA
>CAYXOL010000017.1:86003-87473 GCA_964467165.1 uncultured Clostridium sp. | reverse complement strand
TGTAAGTCCTGGTGCTGGGCAGTATCTAGCAAATCTCGGTGCTGGTTATGCTTCTAGGATGAGGGCTGATGCTGCAGCATATGCTGCAAAACAAAACGTAGAAAATTCTTATAGACAAGCTAGTGCACAGATAATGAATAACCTAGGTCAGCAAAGGTCTCAAAATTTACGTTATGTTGATTCGTATAATAAACAAGCTGAAGCAAATAAGAGAAATCAACTTGCTACAGGACTTGGTCAGTTACAACAGGCCTTGCAGACATCTAAGTATAGTAAAAACTTACAACAGAACGATATATTGGGTCTTATGATGCTTGGTGATATGTTCAGGAATTACGATATAAGTGACGAAGGTTACGAACTTTTGAATAAGATGCTTGGCAAGAAAAATCTTAAGATAAAAAAAGGTATGTTCAAAGTAAGGGAAGGTGGATAATTATAAACTATAATAACTGAGCTATGAATATAAACATGTACGATAGGCCAGCACCAAGTAATGTAATTAATACCTACGTTCCACTTCCTATAGACAAAATGCTTCAAGTTGGTGCTATGAAGCAACAGGCTTGGGATGCTGCTGAGGCACAGGAGTTGGAACTTAGTCAAACACCTGATGTAAAAGCTCTCAGGATGGTTTACGATCCATCTACTGGTACATACATAAAGGTAGATCACTATGATAAAGTTACTAAATACTTGCAGGATTTTAGAAACAGAGTTGCCAATGTGGCTAGAGATATAGGGGTATCAGATAAGGGTTCACCGCTGTATAGAATTAAACTCCAACAACTTAAAAGAGAGTTAGAACAGGCAAAAAGTAGTACTGGTATACTTGGTGCTGCTCAGATAGATTATGAAAAGTATACAAAAGAAATAGAGCCAGAACTTAGGAAAAATGAACACCTTCAGCAAAACCCATGGATTGCTAACAGGCTTGGTAGTTATCTTAGGTCATATTTCGGTAATGGTATGATTGGTTCACTAGACTCTTCGATAGGATTATCAGAATATGTAGATCCAGTAGAAGAGCTTAAGAAACAAATGCCAAACCTGAAAATGGAAGTTACTAAACTCCTTCCCCCAACAATGATAGATAAAGAAACCGGAATGATAATGTACGGTAAAGTTAGGGAAATTCCAGTCGACAGAATAAAATCTGTGGCATCTTCTATAATAGAAGGTGGTAAGATAAGTAATGCATTGAAAGAAATGGCAATCAATTACTATAATAGGGGATTGCTAAAGACAGATAAAGATATTGAGGATTTCATAAAAACTCAAAAAGAAAATCTATACAATTTCGCTGTACAGGGTTTCTACGAAGAAGACACAAATCTTACATATAAAGGAGGTTCTGGTGGTCTTGGTGGCTATGGTGGCTATGGTAGTCCTTTTAGGTCCTATAGCGGTCCTATAATGAGAAATCCAACGTATAATGGAAAACCTGTTAATCTTTATAAAATACCAAGA
>CAYXOL010000017.1:0-85903 GCA_964467165.1 uncultured Clostridium sp. | reverse complement strand
GCGAGGCGGAGGAAAACACACCAAAAGCAATAGAAGACTTTAAAAACAGGTTTAATCTACATAACTATAGTCAAGAACAGATAGTAAACATGTTCAATAATTATGTTGAATCTACAAGTTCTTATGCAGATAGAGTAGTAGAATTGCCAAGAACTGATGCTAAGGTACAATCAGAAAGAATATTTGGGACACCCTCAAGATCTGGAGAGCTTATAAATGGAAATTTAAAGGCTGTTGTAGTAGATAGCAAAGGAAGACCTTCTAATTTAATGGGTTGGACAGAACTTGCTAAAGAGCTTGGTTATAAACGTGCTAACGATCTTGAGAAAACAATACATACTGGTTCAATTTCTGAAGCCATATCTACACCAGAGATGCCTTTTGGATACGTTGGTACAGTTAAGAATAGTAGTGGAAAATATGTTAAAATTATAATTCAAGGTCCTGAGGAAATGCAGTCTCAAATGAAACTTGTATCTACATTAAAAGAAAAGTTCTTACAGGGTAAAGAAGATGATCTTATCCCAGTTGGCGTTGTAAAAGGAAAAGACGGCAATGACTACGTTCGTTCATATAGAGTTAAAAACGATTTACAAATAATAGATCCTAAAAATGGTCTAGCAACATCTGTTCCAAGAGTAGAAGTAATGCTTAAAAACACAAAGACTGGAGAGGTTAAAAAAGAGGCAGAAACTACATTAGAAGCAATTGAGAGTGCTGCATATGAAAGTCTTACAAGACAAGGATATATACAAAGAGACAAAGTAAATAGATTTGGAAACGAATATGATTCTGAGTTTTGGGGAGATTATGAAAGTGAAAATGAATAATAACAACTGAATGTAATTTATATAGCAATGTCAGACGCCAATACCTTAAACAACGCAATGGCAAACGATGCCATGTTTAATACAACAAAAACCGATGTTACCACAAATACAAATGCTAATACAAGTAACGTTGGTAATACCGATATTAAACAATCACCAAAAGAAAATACTGGCAAAGTAAGTAAAGAAGATTTGTTAAGAGATGTAAATAGTTTTTCTAAATTTTATTATGAAAACATATCTCCAGCAAAATTTGGTTACTATGGTAATTTTGGAGTTGGAGATTCTAGGTACGATTTTAATATATATCCAGAATTTTTAAACGAAGGGAACGGGTCGCTAGAGTATTATAGGGGTATTAGGCAAAGTGCTCTTGCACAATTTGGTGGCTTTTTAACACAAGCTGTTATTGGTCAAGGTGTTAGTGGTGTACTAGAGGCCATTGGTGATATAGGAACAATGGTTGGAATTCAAGGTGATGATTATGGGAATGTCGTCACAAGAATTGGGAAGGATTTAAGGGAAGCTATGGAAAAGGAAGCTCCAATTTATAGAACATACAAACCCGATTCTTTTGCGCCAGAAAAATGGTCTTGGTGGATGACTAATGGTACAAGTCTCGCTTCTACTGCAGTACTCGTTTTTACATCCGGATTAGAAATAAAGCTTTTTAATTATGTTACAAAGGGTATGTTGAGTTTAGTTAAATACGAAAAATATTTAAAAACTATTCGTGCAGCAGAAAAAGAAGCGTCCGGACTTGCTAAACTTGTAAAAGGCTATGAGGACATTCCAATTGAAATAAAAAATGGTGTAAAACAAGCTTTGTTTTCAAGACATTCTGAATCAATGATGGAGGCAAGAGGAACTTTTGAAGAGGAATATCAATCCTTGATAGCAAGAGGATATTCAGAAGAAGAAGCTAGGAAAATAGCCTCTAGAGCTGCAGCAAAGAATTACAGACTTAACTGGATAATGACTTTACAAGACATTCCTCAGTATATAATATTTAACAAACTATTAACTGGTTATGGTAAAAGAACTATAAAAACAGCTATAGCTGCTGGAGCCAAACCAATATCAGAAGAAACGCTTGGTATACTTGGTAAAACAATAGGAAGCTTGGCGTTTAACTGGGGAGGTGAGGGGTTTGAAGAAGGCTATCAGTATATTTCAAATGAAGAAAGTAAATACTTTGCAGAAGTAGATTTTTATCCAGATAGTAAAGTACTGGCATCTGACAGATATCATAAGTATTTTCATTCCGGTGATTTTTGGACATCTGTTTTTTGGGGCATTGCTGGTGCCGGAATATATGAAGGTGCAGGAAGAATCGGAAACGTTTTAGGAATTTCGCTGGATACCAAAGAAATGGAAAGGCTAGAAGACATGAAAACATGGTCTGATAGATTCATACATTTCTCAAAGAGATTCAACGAGGCCGATACAGACCTAAAAAAAGAGGATGCTTATACAGATTTAATATCTGGTTTAACAACATCAGCTTTAAAGAACGACAACTTTATAACTCTCCAAGATGTTTTTAAAAAGTTTAAAGAAGAAAATAATCAAGAAGCTGCTAAAAAATTAGGCGTAGATGATGAAACTTTAAAAACACTTTCAAAATTTGACTTTGTAAAAGATGCTCAAGAAATAGCTGAATCATATGGTAATTACAACAAGAAGTATAGAGATCCTGCTCTAGCTGCACTTTTAGCTCATGCAGAGTTTAAAATGGGTAAGTATCAGAAGTTTGTTGACAAAGCAAAGGCTGATGCTAGTTTAAATTTAACAAAAATAAAAGGTTTTTCTGATTTAAGCCTCAACGGTCAAAATCTTATCGTACTCAATACGAAGAAAGAATTACTTACTAAATTAAAAGAAGCCTATACACAATCAAAAAAACTTCTAGAAAAGGAAAAAAATAACCATATAGAATTGGATTTTATAAACAACGATCTTGCCTTGTCAAACATAGACTCTGAACTTAAAAAGATAGATAAAGAAATAGAAGATACAAAAAAGAGTTATTCAAATGAAGATAGAGAAAAAGATGATAAGACTGTTGTTGTTTTAGACGGTAAAGAAGCCAACGATTATGCGTTGAACCTTTTGGAACAATATCAATTTGGTCTTGCTCTAGACGCACAAAAAAATAGTTATAGCCATTATTTGAAAAACAAAGGTGCATTTACAGAAAACGATAAAGAAAAGATTAAAAAGGCCCTTGAAGAAAAAAAGAAAGATGAAAAAGAGTTTTCTAAAAACAACCCTATAGAAGAGGGTGATACTATAACGGCCACCGACGATAATGGAAAAACTATAACTGTTAAAGTTACAAAAGTTGATGACAAATCAGACTCTGTAGACGGTATAATACTGGACGATAATGGCAATCCAACAACAAATGAAAATGGTGGATTTGTTGAAACAAGTGTTCCAAAAAATAGGGCAACAATTAAAAATAAGGCAACAAAACAACCTGTAGATAAAACAGATGAGGGGCATTCAGAAAAAATACAACCTAAGGAAAACGAGAAAGCAGAAAATAAAGATGAGCATCTTAAAAAATTGGACGATACTAAAACACAGCGCGGTGCTTCAGAAACAACTGAAGGAAAAAAGGTCGATGAGAAAGGAACAGAAGAACAAGGAAAATCAGAAAAAGAATCTAGTAAAACAGGTAAAGAACCTACACAACTAAATATACCTTTTGAAGAACCCCAAGGAAAAGAAGAGCCAGAACAAGGGCCAAAGAAGAAAGGCGTAGATGAGAACGAAGGCGCTAAAGAAGAACAAAAAAAAGAAACTGAGCAAAAAGAAGAAGAGGGATCAAAAGAAGAAACCGAAGAAACAAGCGAAACGTTAAAAGAAACAAACAAGAATAAACCTCAAAAAGAAGGACCAGTAAACATCGAAGATGAGAGTGACCTTTCAAAAAATCTAGGTGTTAGGAAACTTTCGGCAATATCAATGTCAAATATAATTATAGATGCTCCGGTAGAATTAAAAAAGGGAGATTTTGAAAGACTTGAAAATCTAGCTAGATTAAAAAGGGACATAGATTCTGGTAAATCAAATAAGAAACTTACAGAGGAGGAGATTGCTTTTATAAAAGGTCATTATTCAAAATTGTTTAACTATTTCTATGCGTATGCAGACGAGGGGTTTTATTATATAAAGTTTGCAGATAAGTTGTTGTTTATAAGAAATAAAAACCTATTAAAAGTTTTATCTAATCAAAAGAAGAATAGAGAACATTTTAAAAAGGCAAAGATATCTTATTACATAATATTACCCTCTAGTAAAGCTACGGCTGAGGAAATGGCTGCCGACAGTTATAAGCACAATTTTTGGGAAACTTATCCAAGGATATACGAAAAGCTTGTTAATGGGGAGGGTTTTACTGATAAAGAAATTGACATTTTATTGAGTGCTACTAACGATATCAAATTCAAGGATTTTGTAGATACTGTAAAGATAGGCATTATATTAGAAATAAACGGTGTCAAATATAGACAAGGTCTTGAATTGCATAGTAGTAATTATAATAACATAGCCATACCAAGCAATATAACAAGTAAAGAAGACATTGCTAAATATATACTAGATGCAAAGACTGCCCAGAGAAAGCTTAGAAGGGCCATTTTAAAAGAGTTGTTGAAAGGTAAGGGTGTTGAGTCTTTCGGTATAGATGTTGATCAAAAAGGGCATTTAAATGTAAAATTCGGCACAAAAAACAATCCTCTATCAATAGTTAATAATAGGGAGGGTAGAATATTTGCTGTTTCTAATATTACAGGTCAGCTTGCTTTTAACGATTCAGATTTTGTTGATGGCTATATTTCTAAAGTTATTGGTGCAGTATATGTGTTATCAGATAGAACTACTACTGGCAGTAGATTTCCTGTACAGCTAAACAAAGAGAGGCTTAGTGCAGAAGATTCTGGAATACTCTTTGACGTTATAATGAAGAGGTTTAGAGCTGGTGGTGGTAGAAATGTTTTTGTAGATCATCCACAAGTATCTGGTCTTACTTTCTCTGAAGTATTTAAACTTTTAGGTGGCCCGACTCCAGAGAGTGAAAAAAGCAGGTTGAATGAAGCTTCTAGAAAAAGAAAGATATTTGTAGACCTTGATGATAAAACTCTTACATTCAACGATAAACTTTTTCCTTTATACCCCGAAACACAGGAAGAAATAGAAGATATAAAGAGTAAATTTGTTGAGTGGGCAACACAAAATCTATATTATAACGGCCCCATAAAGAACACCAAGTCCGGGTTAAAATTTGATTTAAACGAAAAATTTGAAAGACCGTTTAGACTTGGTTCGTTAAAGTACGACCCAAAAACATCTGGCACAATCGGCGAATTTCTTTGTAATAATGGGAAACTTACCACTAACGTAAGTGTATTTGAAGATACTGATAATATATTTATAGGACATGTTGCGGAAGTTCCTGGCGAAGCTAACTTAAGGGGGTCTAAAATAGAAGATCCATTTTCAGAACAAGAACAAACAAAAGAACAAAAAGAAAAACCATCCGAATCAAAATCAACTAAAGAAAAAACTACCAAAACAAAAAAGAAACCAAAGTTGAATTTGCCAGGTGATGAACCTATGAGTGAACATCCAGAAAGATCGTTCGATCTTAAGGAATCTGATAACTACGAAAAAGCAGATATAAAAGAAGAGGTTGCAGAAGTTCGTAAAATGCTTGGTGACGAAGAAAGCATTGTAGTTGTAAACTCTCTACTTGAATCAGCAAAGTTTGGTAAAAAAGCGTTTGGTAAATTTACCGGTGATTGCATAGTTGTATACAAGGGAGCAGAAAGAGGAACTTTGTATCACGAGGCTTTTCATAAAGTATCGTTATTGCTTTTGACAAATAAAGAAAGAGAACTTTTATACAACGAAGCTAGGGAAAGGTATAAAGATGAATTAGAAAGAACTTATAATAAAAAAGGTAGTTTTTCTGATAGAGAGGTTGAAGAGTTTCTTGCTGAAAAATTCAGGTTGTATGTACTGAGTAATAAGAAGCTCAAACTTCATCAGAGAATAGCATTGTTCTTCAGCAGACTCTATAATAGAATAAAAGCCATAGTCGGCTTGAAGTCTAATTATTCTAAATATGATATAGACAGACTGTTTGAAAGAATAAGGGGTGGTAAATATAGGTATACTCCAATTCAAATGGAGAGTTATAAAAAATTCTTCGGCGATGACAGTGCCAACGAGTATCTATATGAGATAAGATCTTCAAATCTTGTGCATATAAATGGTTATGAAGAATATATTCGTATTTGTAGAGGCTTGACTAACCACCTGTTAACAATATCTGATGTAGACTCTTTGAAGAAAACAGGTAATATAGACTATAACAAATTAAAGGAGTATCTAGTGGGGTTTGAAAAACAATTGAGGGAAGCCCATGAAGATTCAGAAGATGAAAATGAAAAGAATGCTTATTTAAAAACTGCAGATCTTTATAAGGAGATTATAGATAATTTTGATGTGTATGTAGGAGGTATAGAGTCTGTTCTAGCATATCAATACAAGCTTATAAATAAGAAAGTTACAGATTTACAATCTGAACTCGATAAACACGACGATACTAACTGGCTTGATGCTCATTTAAAACCGTCTTATGAAACTTCTATGAAGGATACTTGCAGGACAGAAATAAAATTTTTAATTGCAAACATACACAAAAGTCCAGAAAGAGATCCTGTTACATTAATGTACGACTTTGTCGATTTTGACAAAATGTGGTCAATAATAATCAGAGAGTTACATAATTACAAGAGTATAGACGAGATGTTAAAAAGGATAGATTATATATCAAAAACAGCCACAAAGCAAGAAATAGCCTATCCTATGAGACAGTTATATTTAAAATTAAAAAATAGTAGTGATTTTATAAAGACACAGTTTGTACTATCTGTAAGAAGTTATAAACATAATTTTACAAATACTATTCTGTCTGTAGACCCTGTTACAAAGAATAGATCTGTAGGATTCACTGACGCAGATATACAGAAAGCTTCTATATCCAGAAGAGACACTATTTCTAGAATGTTTTATTTATCAGATTTTCTGAAAGACTCTCCTTTAAAAACATTTGATAAAGCATCGTTATCATTCAATACTTTGTTAAAAGACTTTAACAGAGACATAAGAAATGGTACAGAAATAGATTATGATTTATATTTGGACAAATTATTAAGAATACTAGGTTCTGTTGGTATATACACAAGTCTAGACGATCTGCATACAGCTGCCCAATTGCTTTCTTTTGGTGCAACGGCCGAAAGTGGCGTCAAGAATATACTACAGAAAGCGGCTATAATGTTCTATTCTCAAAAAAGTTCTATAACAAAGATTCTACAGATGAAGTCTGAATCTTTGGATATTGTAAAAGTGTCTAGAGTACTTAGAGGAGACTCCTTTGTAGCACTTTTGGCAGATGCTTATGTTTATAATAATATGGAAGAAATAAGCGATTCTGTGTTAGGTCCTGGTGGAAATCAGTACTACTCATACTCAAAACATACCTATCTTACAAGGACTTTGGAAGCATTAAAAGAAGACGATGCGCTTTTGAATACTATGATGAGGGATGCCAATTCTGCTGGATCTATTTGGTTAGAGACTATATACAAAGATAAAAAAGCAAGGCAAAACCTAAAGCTTCTCACGCACAGTGCTCTTATAGTAGAAAAGGGAGATAGTGGTAGAAAACTTGTAAAATCAAGTCTTAAAGAAAGAGAGTTTAATAATATAATCTCTGTATTTAATGATATCATTACAAATCGTACTAGAACTTCTAGGATGCCAGTTCCGCAGCTTAGCGATAAAGAGACTTTATATTTTATAGAGGGTTTCAACAGAGTTCCAAATGGTGTAAAAGTTAATGTAACCAAAGATAGTACAACAGTACAAGTTTCTGAAGCTTTGATAGATATTTTTTACAAATATGCTGAAGCAGAAAGAGATAGAATAAAACTTGTAGAACTTGAAATAGAAGATGCTACATCTGGTAAAAACACTCTACTAACAGAGAACGATCTTATCGAAGAATATCATTTCAAACTAGTTGGTAAAAACAAAGATAAAAGAAATTATACAAGAACAAAAGAGTTATCGTCTACACCAAATGGGTTGTTGTATCACATCTTTAGGGAATTCAATAGAGAGGGCTTTGTTTTTGAAAAACACGCTAGGCAAGGTGTAAAAGACGCTATAGTACAAATTGTAATTGACGCTTTAAATTACTATGGCAAAACCCTTCAAATAGGTAGTTTTTTAACTTCCTATGCTAACGAATCGCTTGTTTCTAAAATAAAAGATGAGTTTGGGTTTGAATCTGATGAAGAGGCTGTTAACCATATAATAGCAGACTTCGCTGTAAATAGCACTATAGCTAACATAGAGTTTGAAAAACTTTTTGGGTTAAATCCCGCATTTTTCAAAAGTAATTTAAAGACTGGTTACACAGAAGATGATAAGATAAAGAGATTTGGTAGTGCTGCTTCTACAGGTGATGAGCTTATCAGCGCCCCAACAGAGGGTTTTGACGATGTTGTTTTTAATTGTTTCACACTCAAGACAGCAAAAACAAAGCTGCAAGATTTAGCGGAATTAAAAGAAGCATTCAAAGAAAATCTTAAAGAAAGTTACAAAGACAAATCTGATGAGGATATAGATAAGACAGTAGATAAGATGTTAAAATCATACGAATCAATAGACCCAACAGACGGCCAGTCTTATATATCACCAGAGATGTTTAGAACAATAATGATTAAACTCGGCATGTGGCAAAATGACGAAAGTCTTAGAAAGGCTTACGATAATATGATGAGCACAGAAGATTTGCCTTTTGAAGAAGTTGAAAAATCAGCGTCTAAGATAAATTACTACATGCAGGTATTGAAGATGATTTATTTTGGGAGGGAAACTTTTGAGACTTTCAATGAAAAGACAACAACTTTTCCAAGGCTTTCTAAAACTTCATTAATGCCGTTATTCAGAAAGATGACTAAAGGTAGACCAATCGATAAACTTCTTGATAGGATGTTGGCTGTTGGTGAATTTAGTGGGTTAAAAAAGGTTGGTCTTGTAGAGCTTGACTCAGCAGCAAAAGTTGGCAGAAAGGTTTCTGTGGACGCATTTGAGAGAGATGAGAAAGGAAATGTTAAATTTGAGTTTAGTACAGAGGCCTTAAAGAGTGATTCTTTTGTAGACTCTAAGAATTTTAGAGACCTTCTATATCAGATGCCCACTGACCCACATGAAATAAAAAAGGTTAGACTTGGTATTCAGGCAAGGAGAATGATATTGTCGAATATCGTTGCTGATAACGTATACAAGATAGGTGATAAAGAAATGACCGGTAAGGAATTTATAAGTTTGTACAACGCTTCTATTAGTGCGCTTTCTAATAAGGGTGCAGAAAAGGTTCAATACAAACTTGGTGTAGACTTAAAAACCGGTAGGATAGTAAATAAAAAACTATTCTTAAAAACGCTAAGAGATGCTGCCTTAAAGTCTAGTATGCATGACGATGTTATATCTTATATAGAAAGTAAGATAGAAACTGGAGACGAATTTATAATAGACACTTTTGTAGAAAGAGATTTTATATATTCTGCAATATCTAAAGCAATATCAAAAAGTACTATTGATACTCACATTCCTGGAGGTCAGCTTATACAAGCTTCTGGTGTTGCTTTTACTCACGAGCATAGCAAAGATTTGAAGTTTTTCAAAAAGAAAAACGATGGTAGGGTGTATATGGAAGTTAGGGTTGGGATTAATCTATTCTCCAATATAATACCAAAAAAATACAAAACAAATGCTGAGAAAATAGAATTTCTAAATAATAACAAAGAACTTTTAAGTGGCCTTGGATACAGAATACCTACACAAGGTCCCAACTCAATGATTGCTGCTGAAATAGTAGACTTCCTACCAGAAGAATCCGGAGACATAATAATTCTACCAGACGGATTTGTTCAACAAACTGGCTCAGATTTTGATATTGATAAACTGTTTTTTATTACTTACAACTACAGTGTTAACAAAGATGGAAAACTAGAAAAAATACAGTTTAAAGATGATAGCAACTCTACTTTGGAAGAAAGGTATAGAGATTATTTGAAAGAAATCATTTCCAACACTTTAAATGTAATACCAGATAGACTTAGAGAAAAAGTCAAGGAATTACTAAAACAGAAACACGGATATGAACAAGATGCTAAAGATTTAACAGTTACTGCTGACATGCAAGATTCTGTTATAGAATCTCTTGATTTTATTGTAGAAGACATAAAAGATATTATAAAAGACATTACGGGTAAAAAGTTTTTAGAGAAACCAATACCAAGGATTTCAAAATTATTTTCAAAATTAAGCAATATCGATTACTACATATATTTCCTAGAAAGTATTGGATTTAACATACCGACTATGGAAGAATTTTCTAAAAGAGATATTATAGAACAGAATACTACAGAAGCTGTACAGAATATGTTTTTATCTCTTTCTGAGGGGATGATATCAAGTCCCCAAAACATAGTGTCAACAAGGGTTCCTCTTGGTAATACTCTTAATGAAATGAAGGCTATAGCCTCAGTAGTTAGAAGTAATTCTAGAGATGTTCTTATAAGACAAGAAGATACGTTGAAGTCTTTGTATGTATATAGTCCAGTGTTTCAATCTAAAAACAGCCTTAAAATAATAACTGGATTGTATGGAATAGGTCCATTTGCGGTAACAAAAGCTGTACAACCGTTGTTACAGTCAGCTAATGTTAAGTATAAAACACCTGTTAGATACGATAAAGCCACGGATACTAAAATAAATACTGAAAAAGCATGGTCGTATCTTGGGGCAAAGGTTGAAGACGGTCTTCTTGATATAAGTACAATTTTTGACTTATATGGTAACTATTCAAACGAAACTATTTCTGGTTTGATAGACGCACACGTTGACTTACAGAAAGATCCATTCATAACTGATATCGGAGTAATACCAGCTACATACGGTCTAACAAATGCACTTGCTTTAGCTGGATTTGGTAAGAAAGTGTTTTTGATTCTATCACAGCCACATCTTAGAAAAGCCATAATAAAAACTTTGTTTAAAAAGGGTGGAAAACTCAATGTGGGTCTTAGTTTAAAAACTTCTATAACATATGAACAAAAAACTCTATCTAAAATTATTACTAGCTACAAGTCTTCAGAAGAAGTTAAAAAAGATATGGAAAATCTTTTCGATAAGAAGTTGTCGAATGACGAAGAGTATCTTATAGATAATATAAAAAGGGGTATTATACGGAAAATAGAATCTGAAGATGATTATAAAAAAGCTATAGAGCAGTATCTCATACTAAAGGCTGTAAAAGACATACTAGAAGACTGTAATGATTTAACTACTATGATACTATCAACGCGTGTAGACAATATTCCATTTAAACCTAAGCCATCTTCTGTCATTACGTATAAAATGCTTCAAAGACAATCTGCCTTTAAGGCATCTGGAGAGTTTGTAAATCTAGATAAAATAGTGAACTTCGACGAGAGTCGAGATTTGGACATGCGTAACGATGGATTTTTAACAACTTTTTATAGGAATGGTGTGTCTTTGATAGATAAAGTTCTTGGTAATGTTTCAATACAATCTACTAACGCTTTTAAAGGGATTTTTGAAATAATGTCAAAAATACTAAATGTTGATTATACAAATATAGATTATGAAATCGATGAGAATGTTGTTTCATACATGTATCATAGTCTTAATTCTTATATAATAAACTCTTTCTTTTTAAAAGGTAAATATTACGGTGAAGAAGATTTGACACTAGGTTTATCCAGAGAGGATATAGTTGATATATTGATAGAAGTACCGGATGTTATAGAGGCCATAAAGAGTGGTAACTATGAAAAGTTCTTTGGTGAGAAAGAGGTGATGTTAGAGGGTTCTAAAATAGAGGACAACCAGTTATTTAAGACCCTAGACGTTGTAGACATAGATGAAATATATGGAACAAACAACAAAAAAATAACAAAGAAAGTATACGCAATGTCAACAAGAAACACTGCAGTATCTAGAAACAGTTTAATATATTCTTGGGAATCCTTGCTTAAACATGAAAATCCAAAAGTAAGGGATCTTGGAAACAAACTTTATGTATATTCATTTTTCACAAATACTTTTAAGAAAGGTGTGTTTTCAATATATAACTATGCACCTTCTGGTCTTGCGGATTCTATTACAATAAATAATAAAACAGCATCGTTGAATAAATATATGTCAAAAATGAAAGAAGAGTTCTATAGAAATCATTTTGAATCTTCTTTGTCAGTATATGATATGGTGATGTCAGCTGCTGTGGCAACAGAAGAAGGTGGTGGTTTTGAATATAGACTCGTAGAAACTCTACCGTACAACGCTGTTGGCACGGAAGATTATTTTGAATTAAAAGCGTCTATAGACCATAGCGTTTTGAAAGGTATGCCTTCTGTATTCGTACCAAAAGAAGCGGTATTTTTCATACAGAGTGACAACAATTTTTATAAACCTTTAATAAAGTTAGAAAGTATATACGGGGAAATTTATTACAGATTAATAGGTACGGTTGAAGACGGTCTTCCTGTGTATGCAATTACATTCAATAGTTTCTACAAAGATAATAATATACTAGTTGCTGGATATTCTTTCAACGAACCAACTGTAACTCACGCTGGTAAATCAATTGGTTATAAAGCTATTGTTGAAAATGAAGGCTTGTATGATAAGATAAGAGCACAGAAGGGTTTTGAAACATTTAAAGAAATACCAAAAGAAGAAAGACTTATGTATAAATCTACTGTTGTGGAAGACGTTAAAAATGGTACATTGAAAGAAGAAGAACAGTTTCCTAAAGTAGAAGATACAGAAAACTTTGAGGATCCAATATCAGAAGAAATTGAAGAAACAAAAACTACCGAAACTACTGGTAAGGTTACTGAGGATA
The DNA here is from genome assembly GCA_964467165.1 of uncultured Clostridium sp. Classification (GTDB taxonomy): domain Bacteria; phylum Bacillota; class Clostridia; order Clostridiales; family Clostridiaceae; genus Clostridium_AD. The sequence continues at coordinate 73,054 of CAYXOL010000017.1, read as the reverse complement.
TGGTTTCTAAGCAATACATATTTTCTCAAAATAGTGCTAAGCTTGGAGAATTGGCGAATAAGGGGGTACTTAGTATGGATGAGCTTGAAATTCTTGCTAATCTTATTAATTCTGATAACATAGACAATGATACTTATAGGAAATTAATAGAAGATACTATCATTAAGTGTAACGGTTTGTAATATTAAATACATTATAAAATGGCATTGGTTTGTCCAAATAAAAGGTCTGAAGAATGGAAAAGTCTACTTAAAGTTTGTAAAGGTAAGACTTCTCTAGCATCTTTGTTATTTACAATGAATGATAACAATATACCTTCTGTAGAAGAGGCTAAAAAGATGTTAAATAACATATACTCTGGTAAAGACTTAAAAAAGTATTCCCCCGAACAGCTAAATACTGCTAAAAATTTAAAAGAGATTGTAGATAAAAGACTTAGTGTGAGGGTTGATAAGAATGGTAATAGTAGTATTAAAATCTCTCCTATTTTATTCAATAATATTAGAGAATTTTCTAGAATAGCAGTAGCTGATGGAAAGCCTATACATAAAACGTTTAGAGTGTTTTATGGGTGGGTAGAAGGTGAAAGAAAAGTAAATATAGCTATAGACTATAGTTTTAATAAATTGGAAGGAGAAAAGTTTACCTTACGTGTAGATGAAAAAATAGACTTAGTTGATGACAACGGAGTAATTTTTCCTGTTTATGTAAGTAAGTTTAATTTACCAGTAAAAAGCATAGACATAAACTCAAAAGATATAGAGTTTAATAACATTATTTATGATATTACAAACAATCTTACTATAAAAGATAGTGATTTCAATTTTAACAAAAGTATGTCTTATAAAATAATAAGTTTTTTAAGAGAATACGCTAGATATACTGGAGATTATACATTTAAAAATAAGAAAGAAATTACAGAGTTTATAAAAAATTATGGATTTTCTGGAATAAAAATAAACTCCGCTGTAAAACAAATTCTTGCTCGTCCTCCAGTTTTTATTGAAAATGAAAAAGACCTTCGTTTAAAGTTAGAAGTCGCCGGGTTTAGGAAAATTCTCGGTAAAGACTTTGAAACTTTCGTAAAAACTATATACAAAACATTTCCATATTTCGTAATGGATAGGGTGTATTTTGAACATGAAGATGTTGATGTAGAATCACAGTCGTCACAAATAAGTTCTGGACCAATTTTTTTCCCAGTAAAAAATAAAAAACCACCTTTTAGAAAGATTGACAATCTTAGCGACATTGATTTATACAAGAATTTTATAAAACTGTTGTATAGCAAGGGTATATTGTCTAAAGAAACCATTGAAAGTATAAATGACAGCATAGCCGACATTGCTGAAGAATATTCGGCTAAATTTATAGACGATCTAAAAACCTATACTTCAGCTACAGTATATTCATCTAAAAAATATATAGAAAATGAAATTACAGATGAGGTATGCAAATTTTTGCAAAAAGTAATTGAAAATACTGGAAAAAGTGCAGTAGAAATGTTTGAAAATTTTAAAGCTTATGTAGAACAATCTATAAAAAACAATTCTCTAATAGCTTTTATAAATGCATATGTTGGAGATGAAAAGCATATTCTAACCGACCTTTATAAAACAGAAGGAGTAAAAATTAATAGAGATGTTGGTAGTAAAACTAAGAAAGCTTTAAAACAAGCAATAGATTCTGTAGAGAATGAAATACTGGCTTTAGAAAAAGGTCTAGAGTCTCCATCCGGTAATTTTAGCATAGACAATGTAGACGATTTAAGAGTCTTTAGAGATTTTATAAGAAGTGTATATGATTGGTATGCAACACATTATTTTTTAGACAACGTTGATACTGGAAATTTGGATATATATAAATACTTTAATGTATTCTTTCACGAAATGGGTCACACTGTTGATCATTATTTAAGAGCAATTGCAACAGATGACTATAAAAGATTTATAGATTTTCTAAATGAATCTCTTTTAAAACTAGATAGTGTATTTCCATTAATAAAAGAAGTTTCAAAAAGATACAGTCTTGCTGAAAAAGACGATGTTATTTTTAATGAAATAGTAGCTTCGCTTATAGGTGGAGCGCTCTTATATGGTAATATTATAAGAAACAAGGAAACTGATACAGAGTTTGCAGATAAATTGAAAGAGATTCCTATTATAAAATATGTTTTAAAGTTCTTTGGTGACCAAAAGACACAAGAAATGTTCTTAAAACACTTTCCAGAATACAAGAATATAAGTGGTAATATTATCAACAAGATTTTTGGTAATTTGTTTGGCGTGTATGATTTTATGGATAATGTTGTCAAAGTATTTGATACCATTTTTAATAAAATAGACAAAGACAAGGCTTATGTTGAAGGTCAAATAATCAACAACATAAAAGATTTTATAGAAGATTTTATTGCAAAAGAAAATTTTGAAAAAGATTTTAAAATATCGTCTTTGAATTCAGTTGAAAAAGACGGAATGTTTTTTTCAAACTCTTTCTACCAAAAAGGATTGGTAATTAACAGCAAAATGTTTCAAAAACTTGGTGTAAAAATTAGTAACGATGCTTTTAATGAAATTAGGAATAATGTTTGGCGTTCAACAGTAACCGTAAAGCGTATTATTGACAGCTCTTTAAGGAGTTTGTTATATAAAGTAGATGAAGAAAGAGATGTAATAGTAATGAAGAGTATATCAGAATTAGTTGCCGATCTTCTTAAAGACAACATTACTAATAATTACATTCCAAAATCAATTGCAGAAGTGATAATGACTAGATTAAGTACAATTCAAGATGAGGTATCAATAGAAATCGACACTTCAGTAGAAAGTTACTATGACGAGGGTAGACATAAGATAGTAATTGGATACGATGCTTTAGAAAGTGTAGAAAAGTTCTATAAGGTACTTTCGCACGAACTTATGCATGCTATAACCACAAAGGGTCTTGTAGAAAACAGAGAGTTTAGAAAAGAAATGGAGAATCTCATGAAGGTTGCTAACTCTGTTCAAGGTGAAAACGTCAAAGTGTTTAGCGATGTTTTTGAATTCACGGCTACATTTTTCACATCTCAAGAATATAGGGATACTCTTAAACCACAAGACAAAGAAAAGAAATATAATATATTTGAAAGAATACTTATAGCTATAGCCAGATTTTTGGGTATAGAGTTGAATTTATATAGAAACTACAACCTTAATTATGTTGACGCTGTTTCTTCAGCAACAGAGGTACTTAAAGGGTACATAGAAAGCTCTTCGAATTTTATATCACCAAACTTTATTACTAAGGGAGCTAGGAAATTCAAATATCAAGGTAGTGAAGGTGAAAGAACAAAAACAGCTACAGACTTTCAAGCGGAGGCTCATAGAATAAACATGAGCGCTAACGCTAAAAAAATCAACGTAATAGCAGAAAAGATAAAACATCAATTTGAAAAAAGACTTGAGTATATGAAAAAGTCTAATGCTTTCAAGAGTAGTGAGGCTTCTGTAAAAAACTTTCAGAAAAGTCTAGAAGATTTAAAAATACTGCACACAAAGAAGGATCAGATTATAAATGCAATAAAGATTGCAATCGACGAGATAGAAAAAATTCAAAAAGAGTATTTAAATAAAAAGAAAGATATAGAAGATGGTAGATCTGGATTTTTTGGTATAAACAACCTTCATAATTGGAGAAATGATTTGGCATACTTTGACTTCCTATTTGATTTAAACTCATATTTTAAGTCATCTGATCCAATTAAAGACGAGTTTTCTGAAAAAGATATTAAAAAGATAAACGAAGTAATAAATAGTCTTATTGCTACAAAAGTATTGATAGAGGATCTTTATAACTCAGAAGGGTCAAAAGAAGTTGTAAACATTGTAACAGATACTATTTTTTCTGAAGAAAGAACCAAATTTGTGGAAAAGGTTGGTAAAGAGTGGGACGCTCTTCCAGAAGAAGAAAAAGAAAAGATTAATAGAACAGCTTTTATAAATAAAAAAGTAGCACTAAGTAAAGATGACATACTCAAAGTTACTAGGGATAGAGTTGCACGTTTATTAGAGTCTGGTCTTGGAGATATAGGTTTTATTGCAAATCTATTTGAGTCTGCTCTGGATAGTAGAGACCACATTGTTGCTATGGTAGCAAAGCTTGTTACTCAAAAAGAAGTTGAAATGGATAGAAAATGCGAACCAATATATGACGAACTTGTTGATATAGTAGATAAATTTTTTGAGTATAAAGGTGTAGTTGGTAAAATTGTTAATAATAAAGAACTATATGATGACATCCTAGATGGTAATAGACTTGTTTCTAAATTTCCAAAACAGTTTTGGGATGAGTATTTGAAAGTAAGAGATGTCGGCGACAAAATCGTTGTAGATGGCGAGGAGGTTATTCTGACTCAACAACAGAAGAGAAAGATGCTTAAAGACTTTCTTGAAGAAAACGCCCCATTAAAACTAGACGAGTTTAAAGAAGCCTTTGAAAATGTTGTTAACGAAATGTTTAAAGATGGTGAGTTATCAAAAGATGAATTTGATTTAATAGAACAGTCTTTACTAACACTACCATTCACTGGAAACAATAATTTTATATACTCCCTTTTTGTAGCCGGATACTTAAATGAAGATGCATTTGATGAATTGTCTACGTGGTTAAATTCAAACAGTTGGAATTACAGAGAACCAGCACAAAGATGGAAAGATCTTAATAAAAAGTATTGGAAATTAATGGACTTAATGAAAAAAGAACCAGAAAATCCAACTGTTGTACTTTATAAAAAGTTGTCAGAATTGCTTAGTAAAGGAAATAGAATGTTACCACCTTCTTTTAGAACTTACGACAGGATACCTGGTATAAAAGCAGAAGGTATTTTAGAAAAAACAATAGGAACTGGTAATTCTTTTAAACGTTCTTTAATAGAATCTGTAGAAGATGCGTTTTCTTTAACAGTAAATGATACGGATAGGGGTAATGCTTCATATCAAGATGCTTTAGGAAATACTAGATATTTTGTTCCAATATTCTACACCTCGGAGTTAGATATGTCTGAACAATCATTCGATTTACCGTATATCATATTTAAGTTTTACAGGATGGCCCTTAATTACAAAGAAAAGTCAAAGTTGGTATCCAGCGTAGAATACTTTAAACACGCACTTGGTAAAAGAGAAGTTAAGGTTGAAGGTTTAGTTGGCGGTAAAATGAAGACAGTTAAGGGCATAGAAACAAATGCGTATAAACAGTTTGTATCCTTTATAGACATGTCAATATACGGTATTTCTAGGAAATCTCTTGGGTCGTTTAAAATATTTGGCAAGAATGTAGATGCTGATAAAGTTATAGATAAATTAATGCAATACACATCAGTTAATCTATTGTCATTCAATGTAATTCAGGGTATTGCTAACGTAAACCTTGGCGAATCGTTACAACTTATAGAATCTCTTGCAAAGGAATATGTTACACCCAAGAATTTTAATAAAGCACATTGGAAGTACGTAAGCAGTATACCAGAAATAATAAGGTCTATAGGTGAAAGAAAACCAACTAATCTTATAAGCTATCTTAACAGAATGTTCTACATAATGAATGAGGACGAACTTGACAAAAAATTCTTTGAGAACAACAAAGCAGTTAGACTTGCAGAAACCAGCGCAATGTTTTTTTTGATGCATGCTGGTGAACACTATATGCAAACAAGGTTTATGCTGGCAATGCTTGATAATATAAAAGCTATCGGCAAAGATGGCAAAGTAATGAAAGAAAATGGTAAGGAGTTATCACTTCTTGATGTGATGGACTTTAAAGACGGCAAGTTGGTTTACAAAGAGGGGTTTGATGAATTTAATACTGGTTGGACAGAACAAGATCAATTCTTATTCTTATATAAACTTAAAGGCATATTTTCTAGGTTACACGGTGAATATTGGCAATATGCACAGCCAGCTATACAACAAATGGCATTGGGTAGACTTGCGTTACAGTTTAGAAAATGGATATATCCGGGTATAAAAAGAAGATTTGCAATTAAACACTACAACGAAAGACTAGAGACATACGTGGAGGGAAACTATAGAACATTCTGGAGATTTATTGGTATGTTGGTTGGTGATTTAAAGGCTACAGAAGTTATTATACCAGGACTTAAAGAAGAGTATGAAAAAGAAAGGGTTTATGAAGGTAGAGAAGCTATAAAAGCTTTACTTGGTAAACCAAACAAGAGCGAGCTAAGCCAACACGAGTTGGCTAATATAAAGCGTACTATGCTTGAAATAATGTTCTTTATAGGTTGTATTATATTGAGTAGGGCATTATACGCAATACTTAAGGGTATGGATCCTGATGATGATGATGGTGAGTGGTTATTAGCATTTTCTACTTATCAATTTTATAGGTTACAAGCAGAATTGGGTTTCTATGTATTACCAGGCCAGACTCTTAACGTATTAAGGTCTCCAGCAGCTACAATGTCAACGGTACAATCTTTGGGGAAATTGTTATCACAATTAACAACAGATCCTTTTGCTAGGTATGAAAGGACAAGGTGGAAAGGTGAGCTTAAAATAAAGAAATATGCTATAGATATGATACCAACAATAAGGTCTGTTAATAAAGCTATAGATGTTAGGGAGCAGATTAAGTTCTTCTTGTATTAATATGCCAAATTTTGCATTCTAATGGCCTAAATTTGAATTTTAACTATAAAGTAGTATAATGTACTAGGTAGTTAGGTGTTATTAAATTTGGCTTGTATAATTGAAAAAATAAAGGGGTGTCTTTTCAGGCAACCCCTTTGTTTTATGTATAAAGAAAGAGGGTGTCTTTGCGGCATAAGTGCTTTGTTTCTAAGCTTGCCTAAGTCGACACCCCCCTTTGTTTATGTGTTGGTTGTGAAACTTACAAAAACACAACTGTCACACAAACATCTATTTTGTATTAAGCCGAAATTCCTTCTTTTTCGTACCTGCTGTTTATTTCTTCAGAAATTAACTTAGAGTACTTATCCACTACTCTTTCAAATATTCCAGAAGATTCATAGATAAGTTCTACAAGGTCGTCGAATTCCATATAAGGAGTAAGAGCTACCCTTGCGATTACTTCTTCTCTAAAATCTTCTTGTCCAACGTTCGATATTTTGTTAATAAGGTATCTAAGAGCTCTTTCTGAGGTTTGTTTTGCGAGTAAGTGGTTTTTAGAAAATAGGAATAAATAATCTTCTAAGTAATGATCTTTAAAACTATCAAAATCTTCTATCGAATTATTGTTTGTCCACAAGTCGGACGGTTTCTTCAAAAATCCTAATCCTTGGGCAATGAGGTTTTTGTGAACATTAATTACTTCAGAAGCTTCGATAATTTGTTCTTCTTTGTTTAAATCGAGATTAAGATAATCTAGACTCAATAAGTTATTATCTATAATACGCTGCAATTCGTCTTCGCTTATTCCTGAAAAGTTAATTCTCACCCTACCGTCTTTTTCAATTACTAGATGTTTAAGTCCTTTAAAATTCCTACTTTTTTCTAGATCAGGATATTCAAATTCGTAGAAAACTACAAGGTTTTTAAGTAATTCACGAACAAGGTCTGTTTTATTTGCTATGGTTAATAAATCAGAATATAGCAAATCACTTTCTTCTATAAATCTCAGCTTTTTTTCAATATCATTAAATCTGTTGTTAATGATATTAACCATTTCTTTAGTCCATTTTTCTGCAAAATGTACTGAAAGTTTTTCTGCTTTTTTCTTATCTTCTTCTGTAAGATTAAAACTTGCCTTTCCTTCTGAAACATCCTTTACAAACTTTTTAACGTCTTCATTCAATCTTTCAGTAACTTTTCTATATACAGCGGGAGCTACGTTTTCGATGTTCTTTTTCATAGTGTGTGTGTTAGAATTTAATTAAAAAAACAAAGGTGTGGTTTTTAGGCCACACCCTTTTCGTAGTAGATTTCACAAGAAATGTCAGGAACTGGCCAACGCTCTACTTCCGGCAGCCATTCCTTAATTGGGTAAGACCCAATATATTTCCAGTAATTTTCTATTATATAGTCTGTTTTATACAAAACACTATGTAATAGACTTTTATCTTGTTTGTCGAATAATTCCCAAAATTTTAGTATTTGTACCTTACTATCTTCGTTAAATTTAGAATACCTACCTACTAGAAAGTTTTCATAATCTTTCTGTAAACGTTTTTCAATTATAAACCCACCTCTAATCGGCATCCCTTTATTAACTATTATTAAAGTATTGTCCAACTCTTTTCTATTTGTAGACATAATGTAACAGTTGTCAAAATTGTTGGTTATTATCCTTTCTTTCGTTAGCCCTTCAAATAGAAGAGGCATTAGGAATATAGTGGTATTGGTATACCTATAACGCAACTCTATTATGTCCATATTATACTTCTTCAGTGTACATTTTGTCTATACCATCTCCTTCATAATAGTCTCTCGGATGGTCCCAAAGATTCTTAGAATAGTGGAATGATAATTCATTCATTATTCTATTTACTTCGTTGAATCCGGCTGATAGTACTCTGTCAAACAGTTGGAATACTCTACATTCTACAGCATCACCAGTAGATATTGCAATTATGAAAGTTCTGTGTTGATATAAACTAATGTCAATTTCTTCTTCATATTTGTAATACCAGTACAAAGCCATCCAATAAAAAGCTAATTGTTCATGATAACCATATTCAATTATCTTCTTATTAAAATCTTTTAACGACGATGTTGTTTTAATATCTATTAAAGTTACAACTTTTTTATCATGGTCAATTATAAGTCTATCTAACATAGACTTACATTTTAAATTGTGTTTAGGAGATTCCCAAAATATTTCAAATTCATTACGAGATACATACGAATCCCTAAGACTATCTTCCACTTTATCAATTAGCAATTCACTTGCAACCTTATGCGATAACAATACGTCTTTAGCTTTGTTTAAATAATTCCAAGTAGTTTTATTTAAAATACTTTTATATGTTCTGGATTTATCTAGGTATTCAATATATGAAGATAGCTGAGATTTCAAAGCTTCAGCTTCAGCTTTAATCTTATCTTCAGATTTCTTTGCAGATACATAATTATCTTTGTAGGCATCGATCAAATCTTTGCCCATTATAATATCCTCACAAAATTGCTTTTGCTGAGGACTTTTTGGTGTCTCAAACTCTAGGTAAATAAAGTTTTTGTCAAACTCTTCTGGTTCGAGAATTAACATATGTAATTGTCTGCCAAGATCTTGCCATTTCTTTTCTTCTATCTCTATTTCTTTGTCCTTCATCATTCTGTAGAACAAAGGAGATTCTTTAAACCACTTTAAAGAGCTGCTAGAAACTCTATCTATGTCGTAATAAGTCTTACTGTTCATTATGTAGATTCTTAATTATTTCTAGACTTTCATCTACTTGTTTTTTATTACGTGGTATAAATAGAATCCAATCCTCTGACAACTCTGTTAAATATTTTTTAAACAGTTTTAGTCTAATGGGCCACGTTTCATTAGGGTTACCCTTAGTTTCTATTATCCAGCCGTTACCTACAAAATCAGGCTTATATGTTATAGGCCTTATTTTTTTAGAAACTTTGCCGAATGTTCCATTTTTCTTTTTCTCATAACTATCTGCAGTACAATTAAAGCCGTCTACTATCTTAAACACAAACTCTTCATACCTAAAAGGTATGTTAAGTTCTTTAAGTCTTTTGTAGCAATATAGTTCTAGTTTACTTTTAAAGAGTTTATTATCAAAAGTAGACTGTGTGGCGTTCCTAACCTTTTTGTTAATAGAACGCTTTCGCTTTAATCTTCTCTGCATAGTACATAGTTATGTTGTATCCCCACATTTTCCTAAAATCAGAAATGTCTTTGCATTTCCAATAATCGTCGATAAATATCTTTTTAAATCCGTATTTAGCGGATATTTTTGAGGCATTATTAATGCCAGTTGTATCATTGTCGTACAATATTGCTATATTCTTAAATCTACTTTTCAAGGTATTTATTATCACTTCTGGAATATCTTGAGTTTCACTTTGAGTAGATATAGAATATATACCGTATTTCTTTAAAACTAAGCAATCCTTGGCTGATTTTGTTATAATTAAATTCTCTATTCCTTCTGGTAAAAGTTCATAGCCATATATATAGTAGCTATTAGCATTAGTTAGAAACCTATTATTGCTAGATAATGGCATATATATTTTATATCTGTCAAATATTCTTATAGCATACCCTATATTAGGCGGTTTATTAGAGAATTCAAATACTTTTTCATTAATCCAAAACTTAGATATTGGACATATTAGTCCATTTTTTAGATCTTCTTCGGTTATTCCATACTGAGACCAATACTCTTCGTCATATTTATTAAACTTTCTTTCTTTTATTAGTATTGTCGTGTAGGAATCTTTAGGACTTTTTGAAACTTTTTCTCCGATTTCTGTAATTGGTATGTTATTATTTAGTACAACATTGTTATAAATATCTTCTAAAGCTTGTTTATAATTTATATTTAATAACAAAGATACTAATTTAACACAATCACCAGTTTCTCCCGTGCCAAAATCTTTAAATAGTAGAACATTATCCTTGTTACTTCTGAATATTCCAAACGATGGGTTGGTATCTTTCCTTAATGGGGATTTAATAACCTTACCAATTTCAAAATTTTTACCTAAATAATACCTGAATATGTCATATTCTGTGGTATGTTTTAGGATATTTTCAAGGGATTTTTGCTCTATTTTTAAAGTATTATACATAGTAGTTGGGTAAAAGAAGGGGGGTACCTTCGTGTAAATTCGACTATTTAGTGACTCCTGTTGGGCATTCTACCGAAACCGGAACATGCGCCGAGACACATAGTCAGGACTCCCCCCTTCTTGTTATATATTAGAACGGAAGATCTTTATCCGAACTAACACTGGTATCAGTATTTGTTACAGTGTTAACAAAAGGATTACTGTTTACCGTTTGTGTCGGATCGGGAGTATCTTCCCTTGTAACTTTGTCTATACTCAGCATCTTAATCTTGGACTTTTCTTTAGGAACATCCATAGATTCGATGAATTGGAACTTGCTGTAGTTAGGCAATGAGGTATATTTACCGGAATATACAACCTTAATCCTTACCTTCTTGCCTTTGTAATCGTTACCTAATATCCTTATAACGTTGTCAGCAAATTCTTTGAAAGAGCTAGCGTTAAATTCAAAGCGTTCTTGCGGAACAAACTTTGTAACTATTTGCTTAACCCTTTTCATTTGGTTAATAACCGCAGACTCTAGCTTTTCGGCATCCTTAGCCCTAGGTTTCCACTCAGTGTGTGAAAGCGTCTCGTTGGCTGGATTAACAAAATAGAAAGCTAGAAATTCATTTCCATTATCTGTTTTACCGTATTCAACCTTTGTTAATTCTACGTTCTCATGAATTCCAACATCCATGAAAGAATCAGATCTACCTTCAGACTCAAGGTCTTTGGTGACTCTGTAATTAATATAATCTGCCATATTAATGTGTTTTAGTATATAACCACATTAAACTCTGGCAATTTCGAAAGATTTGTAAAGATGTGGTGTGTGTTGTTATTATTATTGTTTCTGTGCCTCTTCTATACCCTTAAGTAGTATATTAGCATCATTAGGGATAAACTCAACCCCACCTAGTTTTTCAACTATAAATGGAGGAGTTTTGCTAGTATCTCTACCATCAGAGTTTAGATATAGGACATACTCTTTTTTTCCTTCAATATTTCGAATACCAGCCAAATTAACGATGGTAAATTCCCTTTCTACTCCAACATTGGACCATTCATTACCTTTTACGGCAATTCTTCTTTCAGACGCCCCATCATCGTTAATTACGGAGTTAGTGTGTGCAGTGATGAAAATGTGCTTTGGGTACTTCTTAATCATATACAAAAGTCTGCCTATTTCGTCATTATAGGCCGACCATATATCAAATCCCTTTTTGGTTTCTCTCATAGTTTTTAGAACGCTTTCTATATATGCGGAAAAACTTTCTAAAACTACTACTTCTATTTCAGGATTCTTTCCATACTCAATCAATTTATTATAAGCCTCCTGCCAGCCTGACGGTGCGCAATAGTGCTTAAACTTATTCAGAAATGGCAGCGGTTTAGCTTCAATATTTATAAATCCAGTCTTATCTGGATCTAAATTTCTGAAGCTCATTGTTTTTCCTCTACCAGAAGGCCCGATAATGGCAACCTGGTATGGTGTGTATGTAGCCATGTGTTTATAAAATACTTATTTCTTTTCTAAGATCCATAATAAATTGTTCTAGGAAATTTCTGTCAAATTTGTTTAAGGCACATATATGGTTGTCGCCTTCGTTAGTTCCACATTTATAGACAATATCTACTTTATTAGTATTATGGTCAACCTCAAAACCAATGGTCATGATATAACATCCGTTACGAAACATATCCAAAGCAAATTCTTTAATCTTATTTTTAGGAAGTATGTCCTTAATAGAATTTGCAAGGATAGTTGTATAAAGTATATTGTTTACCGTTATGTAAAACTTTTTCAAGAGTTTCTTTTCCATACTTTATTAGAAAGTAGCCGTATAGGCTTTATACTTATACGGCTACGTTTACTAAAGGTTATTATAGAAGTTCGCAAATTAAAGAAACAGGTTTCAGAATCTTATGGCCAAAAATAGGGCATTTGGTAACTCGATAAAGACGACCTTCAATATTAACAAGACCGTTGTTAATCTTGTAGATATTGTAACCAATCTTTACGAAGTTTGTGAAAATACGAACTTTTTCACGTTCCACTTCCTTATTCTTTAAAACCTGACTCTTCATCTTGTCCAACTCTTTTTTAAGAGTATTGACGAACTCTTCAAGTTCACGTGTAGAACATACATACCAATGCGAAGCATCGAAGAGATCTTCTAACCTGAAATTGTCCACACCTAATTGTTTATAGGTAATATCTACTGTTTTAGCAGTGTGGTTAATTTCGAAGCCGATAGTAACAAGCTGTCCACTAAGAATTTTGGCAAAAGCAAAGTCTTCGATTGCATTTCCAGGGAAGGTAGACTTGAGGGAATCTGCAAGAATACTTGCAAATACCAAGTTGTCTAATGTTACATAAAGCTTTTTTACGGTTTCTTTACTTTCTTCTACTTTTTTCTGTTTACGAATGTCAACAGTTACGTTTCCAAGATCTACAGATACGTTATCAAATCCTTCAACAATGAGATTTTTCATGTTTTTCTTTTTATGAGATTTGTAATTGGGCCTTTGGTTCAAGTAAATCCATAGGATCTACTTCCTCTATGTTGTTATACTTTAAGTCGTTCCTAAAACTTAAAATCTTAGGTTCTCCCTCTCTGCACTTTAGAAAATGCATGTATAATATATCCTTTACAGGCCAATTGTGAATGCCATATGCTCGTATACCTAGAGTTTCTGGTCTATGAAGCACTATAACATAATCACTAGCCTGAAATATTGAGTCTGAACCAAATAGGTCTCTTCTTAGGGGAAAGTGTAATGATTGGTTTGTGATTCTCTCGCTGCTTTCTATATCCCTATTCATTTGCGAAATCTGTATGATAGACGTTTTCTTGATCTTTTTAACCTCTATGAACATTTTCTGAATGTTATAGATGGTTTCTCGTTCTTTATCAGACATGTTGCCTTTAGTTAAAAGAACGTGGTCTAGTGTTACTATAACCCATTTTCCTTTAATTTCAGGCATGTCCATGAATCTGATAATAGTTTCGTAGATGTCTTCAACTGTTCCGGGCGTATCGACATAATAAATGTCGTACTTTTTTATAGCTTCAGACACTTCAAGTATCCTGTTGAATTCGGAATCTTTTAACCCAGATTTTGGATCGTCACTGAGTAAACCTGAATATAGTTCTTTAGTAGTTTTTGACAGTTTATATGATAGCTTCCTACCAACCTGTCTTGAACTAAGCATTTCAAACGAAAAGCTTAGCACTACAAAATTTCCGTCCGGATTTAGATCGAATAGATCTGTTTCTAAAGTATTAACAAAAGCACTTTTTCCACTACCACTTATTCCAGCAACAGTAATTATGACATTTGGTTCTATGCCGCCCATAGTGGTAGAGTTGAACTTTTTCCATTTTGTCCTTAGAGATTTTACAACTCCTTTACGTCTGTTGTCTATGTAATTTACAATCTCGTCTACAGGCTCTGATATGTGCTTTATTGTTAACACGTTACTCGAGTTTTGTCCCATATAATTCACCGTCTTCTTTGGCGACTGTAGGTGGCATACTCTTAAGTATACCTTCGTACGATCTCCATTCCTCAGAAGCTAGCCATTTAGGTAGTCTCTTCATGTATTGCATTTTACCGCTACTTTCTTTAAATGCAATTTCCCATTTAAGAGCTTGAATTATATGTTCGTGTTCAAACTTACCAGACTTTAGAATGTCTTCGTATAGTTTTTCACACTTAGGAAGGTCTACTTTCAAAAAATCTATCGTACCGTCTCTCCTAACAACACTAGTTGGATATACTAAGAGCAGTTCTTCGAAATTTTCGTAGAACTTATTCTTAGAATTAACCAGCTTCCTCAATAGCGGTTTAACGGTTATTTTGCTGAGATCGTATTCTCCCTCCTTGTTCTTATCCTCGATCATACCTAGTACTTCCAACTTCTTTAATATGTAATAGAGATACTTAGTATTAGATAAATTGAAAGTGTCTAAGTATTTCTCTATCAAATCTTGCCTTTTCTTTACTATTAGGTATGCTATTAGAAACTCGTCTATTTCTAGATGGTTTTCAAAAAGCAAATCTGTATCTACATTTATTACCATTCTATCTCAAAATCTTCTTCCCAAATATAGATAAGATTTGTAAGATTTGCTAACTTGTGTTTTTCATTTACTTGGGATTTGTTATTCTTCTCCTATATCTTTCTGCTAAAAGGTCTAGCGTATCTTCAGAATATCCATATCTTAGATTCTGTTTATACTCAAACCTTTCCCATTTCTTCACAAATTTTTGCCTTGTTTTAAAAGGATTTTTCCAATTTTTTATTTTGTTTTTGTCTAGTGACATTCTAAAGCCAGAGACTTCTGACAACTCAAACGCTAACATTTCTGGGTTGTTTGTTTTAAGCATTTTGAATCTTTGTCTATCCCTGTCTTTTAGTACATCCATAAACAAATTTAAAGTCTTGTCATCTGGATAGATATCCTTTGGTATCTCTTTCTCTTTAAGTTCTACATAGGAATCTATCGTACAGACGATTACACTGTCAACTTCTTTGGACTTTTTTAGAATATCTGAAAGTGTTATCATTTTATTTTGTTTAGTGTTTCCAGTGCTTGTAAACTCCTGATTCTACTTCTAGAGTTAGGTGTTTTAGAAATATTCTACCAGCTTCTTTCATAGAGTCTTCTAGTATTCTTTGCCATTTTTCTTTTTCTTCTTCTAAACACTCTATGACTATTTCATCATGAACTACGTTCACTATCTTAACTTTGGAGTTAGGATCAGCTGGATTTATATTTTCTTTTAATATGTTATTTCTTAGTATTACTAAGGCGGTTTTGGTTATATCCCCAGCTGTACCTTGGATTGGAGTATTTTGTGCTCTTCTTTCAATAGCACCTTTTATGCTGTAAAGTTCTTTCCTTTCTTTATCAGTTAGGTTATAAAAACCTTTATCTGACAACCTTTTATATATTTTCCAGGTAGGAAAATATCTTATCCTGTTTGTAATACTGTTAGTCCTTATGTAACCATTTTCTAAGGCAAATCTTTTACAGTTATCAAACAGGTCTTTTAGAGCGGGAAATCCTTTATAAAACGAATTTATTAGTACTTCGGCTTCCTGCATACTTATCTTTAGAGTTTTGGAAAGTGTAAACGCAGAACCACCGAACGATATAAAGAAATTCAAGATTTTACCTTGCTGTCTATACTCTTTATTTTCGTTAGTCTTTGTTACAATAAATTCTCTACCAAATGCTGCAGAAAACATCTTAGTAGCTACGAAACTGTGAATATCACCATCGCCAGTTTTGAAAAATTCTACATAACTACTATCATTAGCTTTGTCAGCCATTATTCTTGCTTCTTGTGAAGAGTAGTCAGCAGTTATTAATACTCTGCCTTCTTCAGCTTCAAAGGCTTTTCTAAAAATTTCTTCTTTAGGAATTTGTTGCATATTAGGATTTCTACTACTGACTCTACCAGTTTCTATTATCTGGTTGTAAGTAGTATGTATCCTACCATCTTCTGCTAAGAATTTATTTAAGAAACTCTCGCCAAACGAATTAACTACTTTTTGTTCTTCTCTATATCTTAATATCAATTCTGTTATGTCGTGTTTTTCTGTTAGTAGTTCTATGGCTTTAGCACTAGAAGATGGTTTCCCATGTTTATCAACTGGATATATGCCAAAAACTTCTGTTAGTATTTCATATACTTGTTTATCGCTATTCCAGTTTATAGTTGTACTCTTTTCATTAGAGGGTTTGTTGGTAAATAGATCTAGTTGAACAGCATTCAATACATATTTTCTAGCTTTTTCATTATTGCTGTTAATAATCATGCTGTCCAGAATTTTTTCTGTCTCTTTAGACTTTGCTTTGTATGTTTCGCTTATTTTTAACCAACTGTCTTTGTTTAGCTTAATTCCATTATATTCTATATCTGCTAAAGCTAAAGTTACTTTATTTTCTAAAGAAACACATTTACCTAATAGTCTTTCTTCTATCAAAGGTTCTTGTTTTTCTTTAATCTTTAGTGGATACAGAACATCGTTAGCACCATATAGGATGTTAGCTAATGAAAAAGGTTTATCGCCTATTTTTAAGAATTCTTCTCTTATCTCTTTATCGATCTTCTTCTTGAAGTATTTGTAATACACTCCAGCCAAAGAGAATCTTTTGTTATCAATAGTCTCTTTAAAATCCATTTCGCCATTATATATGACTTTTTCTGCCAACATGGTATCGTATACGTTGTTTAATAATATACCATGTTTTTTTAGCATATTATAGTCAAATTTTATATTATGGCCAACGATAACCTTATTTAACAAGATAGGGTGCAATGCTTCAATTGGAATGTCCCTAACATCAATAATGTATTGGTCTAAATTAAGGGTTCCTAATTGAAGCATTATGACCCTATCATTGTAACTTAAGCCCGTAGTTTCTGTATCTAGGGCTAATATTTTTTCATCCTTTACGGCATCAATTATTTCTGATATACTTGTTAGTTCTGCTATTTTACTAGACAGTTTGAAGAGACTCTTCTTTTTGCTTAGGAAGTATATCATTTTTCTTTTTCTTTTTCTTCTCTATTTTTTCAGTTATGTTGCCGTTTTTGTTTTTTATTTCTGATAATATTTCAACAGTATCGTTAGGATAAGATTTCTTAACTCTACTGTAAGCGTCTTTTGCTGATTTTGCAATCACTTCAACAAATTTCCTAACATCGTGGCCCTTAATACTAGCCTTATAAACTTTGTAAATGGTCTCATTTGTTGATTCTCTTATAGGGTTTACTTTAGAACTACTTTTACTCTGAAGTTGTAGTCTTCTGGCTTTTCTATTAAGACCGTCGAATGGATTGAAGCGATTGAATTTTTTGCCGATAGCTTCAAGCTTATGTATTAAGGTCTCTTGAATTTTACTAAGCTTGTTAATTACCTTTTTCAAGGTTTGCTCTTCGGGTTTTGTTTTTGTGTCTTTTAATAGGACTTTTTTCTTTGAAATTTTCTCGTCAGTTTTGGCAAGTTTGGTATTGATTTTGTCCTTCAACTCCTGTTTTAAAGCTTGCTTCCTCATTTTTTCCTTAATTTTCCTTGCCTCTTTCCTTGTTATTATTTCATAACCCTTGTTTAAGAAATCTTTTACAATTTCATCCTCAGGGCTGGTTTTTTCTAAGAGTGTTAGTTTGTATTCTTTTTTGTTGTATAGCCAGGTTGATTTAACCATGACTGGTTTTGGTGGAAATATACTTGACATTATATTGTAATCACCCCTGTGTTCTTTGACTTTGTCTATCCAATCTTTAGTTATTAGCTTATACACCCATTCTGATTTTTCGTGATCCCATGTATAACAAACTTTTCCAAGACATTTTTCTTCTCTTTCTTTTGAAAGTTCGATTATACTTTTTGTCATTGTTACACTATTATGTCAAGGGATTTTGGATCGTGGTTTAGTTCAATTTCAACGGTATTATTGAAAAGAGTCAACTTGTTCTTAAGTAATTCTATTTCCTGAAGAACCTTAGCTAACCTTTTGCTAACTTCAGATTCCTTAAGAAACGCGTCATACTCAATAACGTTACTACCCTTTAAAACCTTACCGTGTTGTACGTTTAAACTTTGTAAAAAGATTCTTTCTCTTTCAAGTTCTGATTTCTTTTTAATGTAATAGGCATTAGAATGTTCTTCGCCTTCAAGTTTTCTAAGATTTGCTTCAAGAATCTTCTCGTGAAGTTCTATTAGCAACTCCGATTTTTTTCTTCTTTCTTCTTCCAACTCAGGAATATCTACATTCCTAGTATCACCCTTTATAACACTATTATTTCTTAAAATAATAGCGTTGATTTTGCTGATTCTTTTCTCAAGCAAATCTTTCAGGGATACTGCACTAGCGAGCTTGATTTTCGTTTTGTTTTCCATGATTTATGAATAAAAATAGCGACTATCTCAGGGTAAGCCCACAAGGTTAAGTATGTATACCTAACTGACTAGATAGTCGCTATATGTTTAAATTTTACTTTTGAATGCCACGTAAGAATGCACATCTGCCACTGTTAAAGTGTCGTTTTTGTTTACATCTAGATTTTTATTAAAATCATATCTTTTATCACCTTTTACTGCTATTACATGGTTCTTTGGTTTATATAGAGATTCTGGTGAAAAAATACTTAGATATAACTCTGATATAGATTTTCTACCATTTCCCTTCAGGTTTTTTGAAAGATACAATTCTACATAATCTAGTTGTTGTAAAGCGCTCATATTGTATAAGCTATCTACAGAGGTGCCTAATCTGGAGGCGGTCTGAGGAATAAATTGTATTAGACCTGTGGCTTTTGTATGAGGATTCCTAGATTTAGGGTTTCCTCCAGATTCGAGAAATATTACTTTTAAAAGATCTGTTTCTCTGATATTCAGGTTCTTGGAAATACGTTTTATTTTTTTAAGCTCCTGTTCACCCAAATATCTGTTTAATTTTAAGTTCTTTATTACTAGATCGGTTTCCGTATTTTCGAACTTTGGACTATTATTGTTTTGTGTTGTGAGTTCTGTAACCTCCTTCACGTTCTTGGTTTCTGTCACCCTTATATCAACGTTAGGAGCAAATGAAAGTTCTGCTATAGACAATAAAAGCCCTATAAAAAAGGCTCTCATATGTGGTTTGTTTAGTCCGACAAGTATATACACCAGTAGTGTATACGGTAAATGTTTCAATAAGGTTTCATTGAATACCCTATAGATACTTTCTACCGATTTTCTGAGCTTTGTTTCTGAACTTGATTTCATAATTGTTTCTCCTTTTGAATTAGAAACTAGCGAGAATACCACTGGAAGGTGCTCAGAATATTCTCAACCGTAGCCTTTGAAGCTACGGCCAACTTCATGATGATTATTTTTTAATACCGTTATCGTCGCTTTATAACAGTACCTTTTGTTGCAATGCTTTAATTGTTTTTGCTTCTTTTAAAGCTAACCGCGTGCAATAATTAGTTGTGAAGTAGTTATACGATTGACTTCTACTATTTAGTTTAATGAAGGCGCTTTCTCCAGATGGAGAGCACAATGAAGGTGTCTTTAACAGTTCTTTGAATAGGTAGTCTATAAGACTTCCATCTTGAACTTCTACTATGTAAGCTATTCTTGATAGATACTTACGACGCTTTTCTAAGTGATTCGGATAACCGTGCTTAGAAAGTCTTTCCGGAATTTCAGTTAAACAAAGTTCAAGAGCAGTAGTTACCCTTCTTTTTAAAGAGTACCATTTTCTTTTTAAAATGATTTCACCACTTTTCTTTACCTTTATGTAGCCGAATTCCGGAAAAAGTTTTTTGATTAGCGTTGTTAGTCTTTTTCTTTGGTTTTCTTTTTTTAAATTTATTACTGACATTTTGTTATTGGATTACAAATTAGAATTTTGTTGGAGACTTTTCAAATAAACCCAGTGAAATAGGAGTCTCTATACTGACTATGGAAGCCAGATTTGTTAGAAATGTCAGCTTTGTTGATTAACTGTTCTTTAAATTTGATACCGTTGTAAACCTTTTCGTAGTTTACTAAAATAGGGAGGTACTTTGACCTGTTGGCATACACGTAATTTCTAACACACTTTCCTGAGATATCACTCACAGGACGGTTAGAAACACGTACAGCAGTCACGTCATAGAAATAATTACCAAAGTTGGAATCAACGTAGTTAGGAATAGCTGAACTACTGATTACAAACTCCTTGGTTATTTCTTTATTGTAACCGCTGTGTTCACTCTTACCGCAATTCAGCGCGATTAAGAAGAACAAAACTAGAAAAAACACTTTGAATTTCATTTGAATAAATATTTAATTACACTTGTTAATACTTGTATTGATCTGCTGCTAACGCCTGCTATATCTGACAAGTCTTTACATAACAAGTGTAATAGAGTAATAAGCACCTTAACACCATAAAAGTTCTCTGTGGTTTGGACCCACAAATACTATTTTATGTCCTACACGTGTAAAGCGGATATTACTTGTGGAAGTCTTCTAATAAGATAGGTATGTGTACCACAACCCTTTTCTTTGCAGAACTTATTATTTCAAATAGCTGCATAGGGGGTTGTGGAAAAAATCCTTTAGAAAAGGCATAGGAGTCCATTCCTATAACCGATCCATTTATTCCAACTTCTGGCAAAGACGTTTCCATATGCCAATGACCTATATAAGCTCTATCGAATGGTACTTGCTGTTTTGATTTGTACAGATGGAGCATTAACGGAACGTAAAGACCGCCTACTCCGCCACGATAATTAAAGTGATTACCATGGGAAGCTCGTATCTTTAGCCCATATATTTCCATGAAATCAAAATCGGATTCAGAAACTCTTATGTCTATGTCGTCTCCGAATCTATCTAGCAAGGAACGTTCAATGTTTTTATACATTAACCATTCATAAGAAAACTTATATGATTGGGTTAGAAAGGTCTTATCGGTAGTTCTGCCATGATTACCATGGATCATTACTACGTTGACTCTTATGCCATTTTCATCTCTTAGGTCATCGACAAGTTCTTCTATACACCCAAGTAAAATATTTTCTAGCTCTACTATGGTTTCAACCGTGGTCATAGTATTGCTATATTTATACTCCTCGTGTATATAGCCATTTATCAAATCACCTAGGATGTAAAGCACCAGGTTTTTTATGTTGTAACCAGCTTTTATTTGATGCCTTATTACCCATAAAAGTCTGTTAAAATACCTTTCTATCCTTTCTTTGGCTATCTGGGGATTGTATTCATTTAATCCCTTTACGTCTTCTTTAGAAACAGCCCTTTCGTAATGAACATCGCTGAATAGGGCGATTGCAGTGCATTCATCTTCTTCTTTAGATTCAATAAAATTAACTTTATTGAATTTTTTCTTTTCATCAAGTTCTGTTAGTAACTTAAATTGATATTCGGTTAGCCTCAACAGATCCTCGAGATTTTTGATTGTAACTTCTTTTGCCTTTAACTCTTCTTGAAGACTTTTACCTTTGAGTCTTAGTCTTATTTCAGAGACCATCTTCTCAAAGTTATCAAGAGAGAATAGGTATAAAGAAGCTTCGTGCTTAGTTAGATTGAACGCACTCATCAGATCGCCTATGGTAGTTTCTTTGCCTGCTTTATCGTTTTTGTTTTTCAAAGAGACTATTTCATTCCAGAGATTGTGATCAAACTCGATCTTTTTCATAATAAACTACTGATGTTTTGGATAGTCCCAATTGTAAATACTCTAGCGATATGTATTGCTACTAGGCATAAGAACATTGCGATATTTATTACGACGAGCATGTAGGAAAGGGTTTTCCGCCAGTCTGTTTGAAATGCGTATAGGTTTAGCCCCCTAATTATATAAAAAAGAGAAAACATAACTGCTAAAAGTATGGAAACTGCTTTTATCGTATTAAATACTTTGTATCTGTGCAGTAATGTTTCTTCGCTCATTTTTAGATGAGCCGTTATTACTTCTATTTTATCTGGCTTCTTCCTAACTTCGTTTTTCAAATTTTGGATTTCATTTTCGGAATAAGACTGTCGTTTTTCTACGCTGTTCAATACGTTAACAACATCATTAAGTATTTTAACATCGTCTTTTGAAAACCCAACCGTCTTCACATCCATCCTTATATTAAGGGTATCTTTTGTCGACTTACTATTCTCATACACCTTATCTGTGGAGATAGAGAATGAAGGCAACAATAGGAAAATGAAAACCAGTACTGCTGAAAAAATTGATTTTCTCATTTTGAAAGAAAAGTGGGCGGTTTTTAGGCCGCCCAATTTTATTAATACAAACATTCAGATACAACGCGTTCGAGATAAGACTCTGCCGCGGCGATTTCTTCATGTTCTTCTTTTACTTTGTTCAACTCGATACTGTTGAGGTCCTGGATTACCTTTACGCAGGTTTCTTTATTCCAGTAAA
The DNA here is from genome assembly GCA_964467165.1 of uncultured Clostridium sp. Classification (GTDB taxonomy): domain Bacteria; phylum Bacillota; class Clostridia; order Clostridiales; family Clostridiaceae; genus Clostridium_AD. The sequence continues at coordinate 50,361 of CAYXOL010000017.1, read as the reverse complement.
TCGAGTCCTTTCCGAGGGGTTCTTCATCCACAAGAGGAATGTCTTGATTAGAATTTACCCTTACGAATCCTGGCTTGTAGTTGAAGTTAATTTCGCTAACTTCGATTTCTTCCAGGGCATAGGCTACTCTGCCGGGTTTTACTTTTTTAGAGTCGAATCTTTCCGTTATCGGATAAGATTTGATTCGGAACAGCATTCCGCCGGATTCGGCTACCGATTTAAGAAAGACTTTTCTCAACTCGCTTTCGTTACCTGACAGTACATAAGTTTGCTTTTTCATGATTCTAGAATTTTGAATTTAACATTAATTTGGTTTTTCTGAAAAAATTGACAATGGGGTCCGTAATAAATATATATGTTATATACAGGAATCCCTTCACAGAACTTGATTTGGGAGGTTCGGTTTTGCTGGATTTACTTTCCACGATAAACCTTTGTTTAACGCCATTTAAGTTCTTTATGAGTTCATTCTGTTTGCACATATAATAATTTATGGGACCGCCTGGTCTTACATCCATGTAAGATTCTGACCACTTTTCGAAATCGCTGCTTAAAGATATCCAAACACCTGAGAATGGGCTGTTTTTGCCACCTCTCTGATGTTTTGGTAATTTCTTTATATCAGGATCCCATACCCTTTTATAGGGTTTTAGAAAAGTAGCTTTTACCGGTTCTCCTTGTTTCTTTTTGATCTTTAGTGGTATGATGCCAAAGAGTTTCTTTGATATTAACTCATACTTTGTCACAAGGTAAGTTAATTTCATACCACCAACATCACAGTCTTCCAAGACTTTTTCCCCTTCAAATTTGGGAATTTTGCTCTCTACGAGCTTATATTCTTTTATTGTCTTCACTGTTTTCATGTTGAATGGTTAATGAAATGTAGGTAGGAGCAGTAAAGCGCTAAGAGAGCATGACTATTTCGACATAGTTGTAAACCTCTGACTTTGTCTCTTAATGCTTTAAATACAACGTATATGCTGAAAATTCTGCAAATTCTGTTGTATAGGGATATTCGCTTTACTGCTGTAAAGCTGTACCTTTTTAATTCGGTACTCATTTGCGTTTCAACAAATTGTTAAGGTGTGTTTACCACCTTTGACCGCCTAATTAAAACCATGTGGTACTTTCCTGTTTTTCGGGCAGGCTCTTGATCGGGTTCATGGACCTTGAAAGGTACCGACTCCCATATCTAGGACGAATTCCCACAAACGTGTTTTAATAGACGGCGATTAGCCCGACTTGTTTAAAGATTGCATATCGTGTCGACTTAGCATTCGAAGTGAGACCAGACCTCTTACTGCATCGTACGACACTTTCTTTCAACCCCAATTACTTAGGATCGTTAACTGGGTAGCAAACCTCATTTTTCATCGGTTAGCTTAGGGGATCTGGACATACATTTATGCCCCGTAACGGGAATTTCACCCGCGTACCTAACTCATAATGTTTCAAAGTAGAAAGGCTTTTCTACTACCGGAATAAGCGCGTCACCTTACAGATTATAACTAGAAACGAATTCGTTAGGCTTGTTTTAACACAAGCTATGTTATAATTAAAATAAGGCGACATTGTGCTTATCCGTAGTATTTCGCGACACAAGTTTGGCTGTACTTTTGACAATAAGGATTTTTACCATCATCGGCACATCTGGTATTGCCTACGGTCAGGGATCCTTATCCGACAGTCATCTGACTCCAGACTACTTTCACCCCCGTGTTCTTAGGCGGAACGTACGCCTGACATAACATCACTAGTAGGATTAATGATGCTATTTCTTGCTACCAAAAGCTTAAAGATCTACTAAAAGAGTGTCTACACTTCCCAAATGTTTTCTCAGGGTTTTTACTGGAATTACAGACACTTTTATTTTGTAGATTTTATAGAATTCCGGAAGATGTTCGTTTATCCTTTGAAGTTTGGATTCAAGGATTCTTTCAATATCCCTGATTCCTAACGACATTTGATTAGGAACTTCTGTTGACACATTCACTAGTGCAATCCTTCTGGATTTTCCGTCTTTACCCCTTGCGCTGAACAATAGAACGTCTGTTACAAATGGCAAAGCTAAGATTACTTTGTCCAAAGAAACAGTTGCTCTTTTTAGTTCCAGCTCAGGATAACTATAGACTGTAGTTTTAACGAGCTTGTTTGGATTAATCACTAGATCCACTATTTTTTTGGTGTTCTTGTAGTGAAGTACTAGCATTCCATATCCATCAACTTCCTTTTCTTCTGCACCATTCTCTTTATAGCAGACATCGCTACGAACTAGCAGCTCTTTTTCTACTGCTTCAATTCTGTTTTCGTAGTTTGCTCCACTATAGTAGATGCCTATGATATCATCTTCTAGCATCTTTTTCAAAGGATTGCCATTCAGGATAAAGGCTCCGATTAGATTTTCTTCCATACCGTTGACAATATTAAATCCGCAGCTTTTTACCATATTTTCTGCAAAGCCGTCGAACATACGGTCATACGGTTTTATTAAGAAGATAGCAGCAGGGTCTTTTAGGAAAAGAGCTTCTTCTATTTCCTCTTTTATCTTTTTCCTAAACCACTTTTTAGTTAGGAAGAAGTTAAACAGGAACATTTTGATGTAGTTATACTTTAAGTTTTCTTCTACTGATGCAATATTATCTTGAAACGCATCAATATCTATGTATACTACATCATTTTTCTTTTTTCCAGAATCTGCCTGATAAAACAACCCATCTTCTTCCTTTAACTTGTTGAGGATTGCACACAACAAAAAGTTGTGATACTTGTCGAAGTCTAATCCCCTGACAACAATAGGAGAGGAATCGGTTGCTAATACTCTGGATAACTTTAACAGAGAAGCAATGTTGAACGTGTGAATCTCTCCGTCTGTTATTACGGAGTATTCTCCCATCACGTTCACTTCTCTTATTCCGAGTTCTTTTTCGGGATCTTCTATATCTCCAAAAATCCGTGACTCAAATTCTGTAAACAAGGTTTTGCATCTAAATGCAAACCTATAGTTCTCGTCTACAGATTTTTTTATTTTGGTTTCCAATTCCAAATTTGGGCTTACTACCACAAGAAGCGGAGAGTCTGCTATAGAATACATTTCGTATAACAAACTGTTCAAAGCTTTCGAAGCTTTTTCTTCCACATCAACGAATGCTGAGTCTACTTTTTCAACATTTACACCTACTGGTGCAGACTCTATTGTGTCGGTGTTTAGTGGATATTTAAAAGCATCGAGCACCTGTCTTACCGTGGCTTGTGATATAAAAATGGGTTTCTTACCATATTTTATAGCTTTGACTATTATGGTTAAAGCAAAAAGCAAACTTTTTTTGCTTATAATAGGCAAAAATATGGCAATGTTTTTAAGACCTTCATATCTTTCATCACTAGACAAAAGATTGAAAAAATCGTCCACTGCTTTTGAGGGAAGATTCATCCCTTTGAATATCTGTTTCATTTTACTTGTTTTTTGAAAGTTCCTTCTTCTGATTTTAATAGTTGATAAACGCTAAAACTTTCGAAGTTATCATCTATTTCAATAAGATAACGCCTTGTAGCACCGTCTCTTTTAAGAGAAATGCTTATTGGCAGGTGTTTCACCACAACTTCGAAGTCCGATGTTGGTCTCGGGGCTATGTATGAAAAGATATCCTCCTTGGTTCTTTCCATTGCAAATTGTTTTGACAGCACAAACTCACCACTGTCTGCTGTTTCAAAACTTCTTTCATAGCCAAAATCGAACACCTTTGTAAGGAGTTTTTCAAACTCTTTAGGTATCCGACTCTCGTAAATTCTTGTTTCCGTTTCCATTTTCATTTGATTTTTTTGTTAACGAACTGTAATTGTAAAAGGTCAACTTATAGTATAAATCTTTGTGGCTTATTACTGGTGGTAAACTTGTTAGATAGGCCTTAACCCTTTCAAATTTCACAAGCTCTCCAGCTTTAACGCCAATTTCTTTTATATCGGAGAATGGAATCACCCATTTCTCTCCGTTTTGTTCATAGAGTAAGGCAAATCCCGCAAGAAGCTCTTCTGAACTAAAGCTCCACTTATTTACCTTGTCAAATCCAAGGTCTTTTCCTTGTACGATAGGCCTTAGGATAAATTTACAAGCGGTTTCTAATTCAGTCTTTCTCCTTTCTAGCTCTTCCATGAGCGAATCCAGATTTGACTTTGAGAAAAGCCTAACGTTAAGACGATTTAACAAAGTCTTCAGCTTTGTTACTTCGCCTATGGTTATTATTATTCCTATTATTTCTTTGGAATAAAAAATTAACCTTTCTATTAATGTTTTCTGTTGCTTTTCCATTTTTTTTTATTTTAAAGAAGGGGGAAGTGCAACGAAGCACAACCCCCTTAAGTTATTAAAACGGTGCTTTTTCTGAATGTTCAGCAGCATGCATATCAGCAACGTCTTTATTGCCTGCTATAATGCTGTCGACATACCTTGTAATTTCGGAAATAGGTCCCCTTGACCACTTTGGGTTAGATTTAAGATAGACTTCGACAAGCTCTTTGTATCTTTCAGGATACGTTTTATAGTCTTTAAGCAGTAAAAACTTCGCACAGAGAGCTCTGTGTTCAGCTTTCTTAGTCTGCCTAGACATGAGTTTATCGGCGAACAATCTTTTAATCTTCTGCTCGGTGGTTTCAGATTCTACCGGTAATTCCTTTTCTGCAGTAGTTTCTTCTTTAGGTTCCTCTTTTGTCTCTGCTTTAGGCTCTTCTACGGATTTTTCGGTTTTTACTTCAGCAGCTTTAGCTGATTCTTCCTCAACAGGTTTCTTGTCTTCAACCTTGGTCTCTACAGGTTTAGGACTTTCAACCTTATCTTCAACTTTCTGTTCGTTTTTAGGTTCTTCTTTAACTGCTTCAGTTGCTTCCGTAGTCTTTTCACTTTCTTCAGCCTGGGGTTTCTCTTTTTCAAAATCCTTATTAGGCTCTAGCTTGGTTTCCTTTACTTTGATAATGTTTCTTTTAAACCAGCTGTGAACCTTTTCTTCGTTCCAATCCTTGCAAAACTCCCAACCTTTGAATTCGTTGTTAGGAATCATATCCAGAGCAAGGTTAACCGCTTTCACCCAATCTTTGGTATCGGTGACCAACTTAACCAGGAAGGCTGCGAAGTTAGAGAATGATGAAACGTTCTTTTTCGCTTCTTCGAGAAGCTTAGGATCTTCTTTAGAAAGATCTATTCTAGTGAACAGTTTTTCATCAGAAACTTGTTTCGCTTTAGCTTCCTCATGCTCTTTCTTTATTCCTTCCATGGTTTCACGATAGAACGAAGCCATTTCCTTGGTGGTCATGACCTTTCCATCGTCTTTTACAAGCTTGCCACGATAAGGACGGAATAACTGCATAACTCCATTAAGAATCCTAGGATTACCTACTTTGAATTCTTCTTTTATGTAATCTTCGACTTTCTTAAGGAAGTCTTTTGTTTCTACAGTATCCCTACCTTTTTCTAGGTCAGACTTAAAGGCTTCTACCTCTTTCTTTACATCAGATTCCCATGCTTTAAGCAGTTGTTCGATAGTTTCACTACCGTAATCTGCTATTTGATCAGCCATTTTTTCTTTAGCGTGAGCAAGGTAGTCATATGCAAATTGCCTAGCTGCTTCAGGCTGGTTATTACGGAATGCTGCTTTAACAGATTCACTTACAGTCTTGAAATCAAGCTTGGCAGTTGCCGAGGTTGCCCTATCGTTCTTAGGCGGGTGTAAACGATTATTTATCCAGGGATATATTTCTTTATAAAACCTCTTGACAACTTCCAGTTCTTCTTTCTTCGGAATATTTCCGACACCTTCTATACAGAACAAGTCTATTGCCATGTTAACTGCTACTTCAAACTGATTATCCTTAACTAACAAGAAACAAAGTTCATCTACCTTTGATTCTGTGTCAATTTTTGGATTATTTTTCAGGTATTCTGATGCAGCAGGAGGTAATATTCTACCAGTACCCCAAACTTTATAACGGTTTAAGGTTACGAAGGATGTTTTGTCAAGTTGGTAGTTCTTTTTCCCTGGAGTCACGGTCTGGGTTTCTTCAACCCTAGTTGTTTCTTTGGGTAAGCTATCAATCAGTTCCGGTTTGATCAAAACCTTGTCTTCACTAGGCGCAACCTTAGGCGACATTTTAATTACCTTTCCTTTGTCTTCAGGCTTTCTATCTTTGATGTCTTCACCTTCAGACTTAGCAAATGGTAATTCAGGTTGAGCCGGTATGTAAAGACTGGGCTTAGAACCGTTTGATGCAATGTCCAAGGCATCGGCAGTTAAATCTACTTTCATTAAGGTTATTTTCCTTAACTTTTCGATTCTCTGCTCGATCTCCTTTTTAAAGTTGATATCTGATGTGGCTGCTGACATTTCTTTTAAATACTTTTCTGCACTAGATATTTCACTAATGCTTGTAAGTAATAAAGATGTCAACATAACCGAGTCTTTTTTGAGGATTTCGCTTATGAATTCCGAATTGCTCTTAATCCTCAATCCTTCTGAAATGTTTGTCATTTTCAATAAAATTTAGTTTTTAATTTGACTCGATCACATCATGAAGTTGTTTATTTTTGATTAAGTATTAGCTTTTAAAACCCCCACTTTCGCAGGGGGTGCCCTTCGTACAGGATAACAACGCTACGCTGCCATCCTGTAAGTTTGTGAATATTCGCCGTTTAAGGCGAGCTGCTGGTATTCGCCATACTTTACCCTGCAGTCAAAACCAGTCACCCCCATGTAGTTAGGAATTGTGGAGGTGCGGGGGATCGAACCCCGGTCCTACAAGGATATCCTTTGGTTATCCACTTAACGCGGAAACCAGCATTATCTTTAAAAGGGGGCGGTAGCGATCTCAAATGAGCCTTCTTGCCGCCCCCAGTTCCCGGGTATGTTTTAAGCCATTATACGGTCTACATATATTTTGACCGGTATGTTTGACCGATCTTTATGCAGACCCATTTCGGCTTTGAAACGTTTTAGAGCAATCCGACGAACCCTAGATACGGCGGATAAATACGTAAAGCTCTTTATTACAGAGCTATACGATTTCTTTCTCTTTTCCATGGGTTCTTTGGTTACCTGGATGACGGGGATTTTTTTAAATTCCCCATTATCCGTTTTCTCATACCAGATTTGGAAGTAGTAGCTTTCCAAAGCTACTCTCTTTCCAAATACTAACTTTGTAACCATTGCTTGTCTGATTTTACAGGTTTCTTACCTTTTCTTTTCGTTACTTCGATTTCCTCATCTTCAGCTATCTCTCGATATCTCGAAGTAACGTAAGAAACGTACGCATTTACTACGAGAATTATAACGAGGCACATTATTGCAAGTGCCACGAAGAGTTTAGGATTCTGGGTTGTTTCAAGACCCGATATCCATAACAGGACGAAAGAAGCTACCAGGAGTATAAACATCCCGATAGCATAGAGGAGATTGATTGTTGGTCTCATTTTTTTTTGATTTTAAATTATTTTCTAAATCTTTTGTAATGATACCTGACACACTCCAGAGGGAGGTGCCACTTGTAGTTCCTGTTTTCAGGATCTTCTACAACGACACAGTTAAGCATTTCGCTTACTTCCAGTACCTCGAGTTTTTTTCCAAAGCAAGATCTCATTGCTTCAACAAAACCCGGATCTTCTTTGACTATATTTCTATCGAAATAGAGTCCTCTTTCAGGATCCCATTTGGAAAAGGTTAAAACACCCCTTTGCAAGAGATGTTTTATCGTATAAGTTCTAACCCACTGGCCTGGTTTTATTTCGTCCAGTCTTATTTCTTTTTTCTTTTTTGGCGGCTTAGGAGGTTCTACCTCGCCGCAGATCTCGAGTTCAAAATCCTCGTCTTCGAGTTGAACATCTTCTTCGAGACAATTTTCAAGTTCAAAATCATCCTCCTCGAGGACGACTGTTTTTTGATTTGTAGTTTCCATAACTTGATTTTTTTGATTGTTAAACTTAAACTTTATTTTTTGATGGTTTCTAATGGTAAGTACCATGTGGTACCGTCCCAGTTACTCTCGACAGCAACAGTGTTTTCTAGTGGGTAATAAGGCACTCCCACTTTTAAAACTGTGCCGAATACACCCCGCAGCATTTCGTTGTTAAAGCCGGGGTTTCTTAGTGTTTCGTTAAATTTAAACAAAGGATCTCTTTCGAAATTCCTTTCGACGTTTTTAATTACGATCCTTTTTCTTAAGAGATACCCTAACGAGTATGTCTCCACCAGGTCTCCTGGTTTAAATTCTTTTACTGTTTTCATTTTTTTTGATTTTAATTGGTTATTATGATATCTTTTTATAGTGCGATTTCACGCACTCTACTGGTAAGAACCACTCTTTATCACTTTCCGGCTCTTTTACTTCTATAGTAGAGTCGTCCGCTTTAAAAAGGGTAACTGTTAAAGTTCTTCCGAATAGACACTCCATTCTCGGAAAGAACTTGGGGTCTTCTTTCACATTGTGGAATTTCAATCTTCCACCGGCAACTCTTTTCAGTATCCCCTTCCATAGAAGATAACTGACAGAGTATAATTCAACCAAATCGCCAGCTTTAATCCTGCTGAGGTTGAATTTTGGCTTTTCTTTGCGTAATTCTTTTTTCAACATGCCTTTTAATTTAGCTATTGATATAGTGCAAAATGCACTAAAAATCTATAACTCACGTACAGGTAGATAGGCCGTGAGGGGTATTTCACTACAAAATCCCCTTAAAACACCCTATTTTAGGCCATTTTTAGCCAAAAAATGGGCATTTTAGCCTCAATTCTACCTTTTTTCAGGTAGTTAGGTGTTGTAGGCTGCACGTAGTTAGGCCGAGCAGAACACCATAAGTAACGGGGCATCGCCACGTGTTTGGAAGGAAACTTGTATTTAAAAGCGTACCAGGCCAGTTACGACCCGGTACGCAGTTATATCATTTAGTTGGCGGACTTTCTAAGTCGTCCGCCGAAGGAACTTCTGTGTCGTGGATTGGACTCTTCGCTGCAGCAGCAGCTTCAGCTTTCTTTGCGTCGGCCAGCAGTAGCAATCTTCCGACAGCAGTACGTCGCACTGCAGCTTCATATTCGACCTGTGCGTTTGCACCGTCGAACACAAAAAATGCGACAGTGCTAGCTATCGCATTTTTCTTGGTATAGCCGTTCGCATCGCGTACGATGCTAACGATCGGTTTTCCGGACCGATCGGTGACGTAGTAGTCGGGAGCTGTTTCTGTGTACCAAGCCCCAGATATGGAAAGCTTGGTCAGCTCTATCGCAGTCTCTTCGTGGTCGACACCATCTGCACCACGAATAACTGTCTTAAATTCGCGGTAATTGCCATCGGCAATTTCCTGCTTGATGGCATCGACATAGATGCCATTATTAAGATTGAATACGGCCTTACTTCTGGTACGACCGTCACCAGCGCCCGATAAAACTTTTTTGCCGTTTATTTCGACCACCGCCGATTCTGGAATCAGCTGCAGCCGATAATATGGCTGTGGCTTGATCCCAGCCGCTTTAGCGGCTTCTGTCAAAGTAGGAACCAACGGTTCTTTGCCGCCGATAATGACGATCTTGTGCGGCACGGACTGTTTTTCTTTCATGTTCGTAAGTTTTTTATAAGACGGAACTTCAGGCGTCCGTCATAGCCAGTGCCAAGACAGCCAAAATGACTGCTTGCGCACCAAATCCGCAAAAAAGTGTGATTAAAGAAAATTGTATTTAAGTAAAGTGTGAGTGGAGCGAAGCGAAGCCGCCACACGAAGCGAAGCGGAGTGAGGCTTCGCATGAGCGAAACGATTAAAGGAAAATTGTATTTTGTATTACTAACTATAGTAAGTAGTTAGGTATTCAAGGATAAAAAAGACAGCTGGGTATAAGTAGTTAGGAATTAAATGATAAAAAAGCCGGTACCCCCATTAAAAGAACATACTATTTATATACCGCCGTATGTTAGGGCGGATACTTTTATTCAACCTCTTCAGCTTCAATTAAGGCCTTTACGGCCTCAATTATTTTCTTGCGGAGCATAAACTCCGCAGGACAACTGACGCCGTCCGAGATGGCGTCAATTGTACTAACCTGTTTCAATACTCCACTTATAAACCTGTATGAGCATCCCCCCGGCCCCTCAGAATGAGAGGCAGCGTAGGGGTCATTTACTCTATATATAGGGGCTATATCTGCCCCCACGAGTATTTGAGTGGCCACGTCATAGCCACTTCTGGCTATGGTGCCATTGTCAACTATTGGAGTGAACGGATCCGGAGAGAATTTCATTTTTCTTTCCAGATAGCTCAATCTCAGGTTTTCTGTCGACATGAAAAATAACCTTTCTATATGAAAGGTTTCTCCTTCCTCTTCAGAAACACCTTTTGAGGTGAATAAATATTTATAATATGTTTTCATATGTTATGCTTTAATCCCCATTGATTAAAGAGACAATAGTGGCGGGGATGTTACCGCTATTGTCCTGTAAAAGAATTGAAGTGTTTGAGCAAAATTGTATTTGTATTAGTGTGTAGTTAAGGTAATAAAAATAAAAATAATACAAATGACACACTACTTATATACCGCCGTGTGTCATGGCGGTTATGCATCAGTTTGCCGACACTTCGTCGACAATCTGCTTGAATTCTACTGTTCCTCTAACTCTTCTAGCACAGACTATTATGTCGTAATACTGAAGTCCGTCTTCGGACTCAGCACTATACTTATAAATTACAACCCAATTACGAGTTACAAGAACTCTTAACGCGGCTTTGAAAAAGTCAATTGCCTTGGTTTCATCAAGGCATATGAACTTCCTTTCTCTTATTTTCATGACAGTAAGTTTTTGATAGCCGTCATCACCACAATGACAGCATAATTCGTTTCAGGCCGTGGTCACCTTATACTACAATTTTAATGTCGTCATCAGGAAGCAGTCCGCTTCCCTTTCAGACAAAAATCTTGCTCCGGACGCCCCCCGGTAATGATAACCTGGTTCGTATTGAAACGCGTCCACTATTTGGACAGCGTCCAGATCTATGGGTTGATATTGCCCGCCCGACACATGGTCGTGGGGGGCGTTGTAAATTAAGATAACTTTAACTTTTTCCATGGTACTAAATTTTTATAAACCATAGCCACCACAGCTATGGTATAATTCATTTCAGGTTGTGGTCACCTTGATTCAACATAATAGTATTGCTGGTGTAAACCAAAACCCAATTTCCCCAACCCCATTCCCCAAAACTCGAAATCGAAAACCTAAAACATAATTTGAAATTCGAACTCCTTTTCAAGTTTACACTTTGCCCTTTGCCTTTAGCATTTAACACAAAACCAAGCCACTGTGAATGAGAAACGAATGGTAGAACAGACCCCGGGGGGAGTCCCCCAAATTTCGTAGGTAGGGGGGTGTGTTTTTACAAGGTTCATCGACACATCTATATTTTTACAGGATTCGTTGACACATCTATGTTTTTACAAGGTCCATCAACACGTCTATATGATATTCATCAACACATCTATATTTCTACAGAGTTCATCCATAACGAAACATTTAAAGATATAGGTGCGTAGAATAAATATTAAAACTTATTTTATGGCAAACGGAGATGATTACATTATTGATAAATGTGATAGTTGTGGTACTAAGAATAAACTAAAACTATATTACTACGATAGTAAGATAGATGTTGGTATATATAAGGGGGTGTGTAAAGTATGTGGTGATAACATTGAAGTAAGACACTACTACTTGAATTACAATTAATAGCTATGTAGCACACAAGATTTTTTTAAGTTAAGTGTAACCTTATTATAATAATAAACGTTATAACAAGCAAACGAACCCACCAATCTCACCCAAATGGTTGGTATCCCCCATGAAGGCCGAAAGGTAATTAGTGGGGCAGACGTCGGGTAGTAGCTACAAATAGTAGTGAGGTGTCCCCGATAGGGTTAAAAATGATCAAGGTAATAAACTGTTAGGCGCCCTAGCGTAGGGTTGGAATAGGGGGCGTGTAGGTGTAACCACAACGACGTTGTGCATCGTACGGTAACAGTTAAGGCCTTGGTTGACAAAGTTTAAGGGCTTTGCCTAGGGGGTGGGGTGTTTTTAATAGGTTAGTAAATACAGTTATAAGTTAATAATAAGGTTATAATGTATGCAAGTAATGAAGAACTCAAACGCAAAGTTGAACTTATACTGTCGGACATTGAGCAAAAGGTTTTAGCTGAACGTAGGTACAAACGCAAACGTACCTTCTTTATGCTCCTAAGGGCCCTGGGTATAATTGTTTCTATAGCATCGTTACAAGCCGTAGCATTGTCTATATGGTTTGCATCTCTTAAAGTTGGCGTTATATCAATTATAAGTTTATTTATATTTAGTTCTATAGGTATATATGCGTCAGCTAAGTTAGATGATTTATTATAGTGTTATTATAATATTTTGTTGTAAACACCAGCTGTAAAAAGTTGGTGTTTTTTTTTGCTTTTTTGTAACAAACGCTTTTTCAAAGTCGTATAACCTTAGCATTTAAAATACTATATATGGGGCACAATGAAAATTATTACGACAGGGCTACAGTCTATAACTCAACTTTGGCTTACTTTAAGGGCGATGAGCTTGCAGCTAATGTATGGGTTGACAAATACTGTTTAAGGTCTAAAGCTAATGAATACATGGAGCTTACTCCTGTAGACATGTTTAAGCGCTTGGCTAAAGCTTTTAGCGCTATAGAGCATAAATATGGGGGTTATAATGCTCTTACATACGATGATGTGTACAAACTATTAGCTGACTTTAAATACGTTATACCAGGGGGCTCTATACTCAATGGCGTTGGCAATGACAACTCTTTAACCTCACTTGGCAATTGCTTTGTTATAGGCAATAGTTCTGACAGCTATGGGGGTATATTTTTATCTGACGAAGAGCAAGCTCAACTTATGAAACGCAGGGCTGGGGTAGGTCACGATATAAGTCACCTTAGGCCAAGGGGCAGTGCTGTTAACAACGCTGCTATATCATCTACGGGGGCCGTGTCGTTTATGCACAGGTTTTCAAACACTACATTAGAAGTATCTCAAGGTGGTAGGCGTGGTGCCCTTATGTTAACAATGTCTGTAGACCATCCAGACATAATTGATTTTATAAAATCTAAGGTAGACAGGTCAAAGGTAACTGGGGCTAACATATCAGTTAAAGTTACTAACGAGTTTATGCAGGGTGTGGTTGATAATAAACCCGGTCGTAATATTGAAATATGGCATGAGTTAGTCAAACAAGCTAGGGACACAGCTGAACCAGGCATACTGTTTTGGGATACTGTTAGGTCATCATCTATACCATCACTATATGGTGCAGAATGGCAGGAAACTAGTACAAACCCATGTGGTGAAATACCATTGTGTCCTTACGATTCTTGTAGGTTAATGTCTATAAATTTGTACAGCTTTGTTGAAGAGCCATTTACTGTTGGGGCACATGTAAACTATGACCTATTATATGACGTTGCATATAAAGCACAGCGTTTGATGGACGATCTCATAGACCTTGAAGAAGCTAAGATAGACGCAATACTGAATAAAATACTCAACGGTAAAGATGACATGGAGTCTTCTTACAGGGAGTATAATCTGTGGCTTAAAATAAAAAGCAAGTTACTTAAGGGTCGTAGAACTGGTCTTAGTGGCATAGGGTTAGCTGATTTACTAGCCGCATTAGGTATTACCTATGGTTCTGAGGACTCTGTAAAAATTACAGAGCTTGTTTATAAAACGATAGCAATGGGGTCCTACGCATCTAGTATAGATATGGCACAAGAACGTGGGCACTTTGATATATGGTCTTATGAAACAGAAAAAGACTCTCCGTTCATAAACAAAGTTTTAAACGAGCTAAAGAAAAGTGTAAATGAGAATGTGTTTGAGCTGTACAAAAAATACGGCAGGCGCAACATATCTAACCTAACAATACCACCGTCAGGTAGTATATCAATACTGGCTGGTATATCATCTGGTATAGAACCCGTGTATATGTTGACATATAAGCGCAGGCGCAGGGCAGTAGAAACAAATGATAATAAAGGCGTGGTATTGATAAAAGACGACAATGGCGATGTTTGGGAAGAGTTTATAGTTTATCATAAACCACTTAAGGACTTTTTTAATCACACTTCTGTAAATCACAATGAATTCCTAGAATTTATAAACTCAAAAGGCTTCGAAAAACAAACACCGTATTACAAAGCAACGGCTTACGAAATAGACCCATTCATGCGTGTTAAAATACAAGCTGCTGCACAAAAATGGGTTGACCATAGCATTTCTTCTACAATAAATTTGAAGTCAGATGTGACGGAAGAAACTGTAGCTAATATATACAAAGAGGCTTGGTTAGCTGGTTGTAAGGGTATAACAGTTTATAGGGATGGTTCTAGAACTGGCATACTAGTTTCTAAAGAAGATAATAAGAACAAATTTGAACAACACGATGCCCCTAAAAGGCCAAAAGAGTTAAAATGTGACATACACAGTATAAAATCTATGGGCAAAGGCTGGCTCGTTATAGTAGGTTTATATGATAACAAACCTTACGAAGTGTTTGCAATTATTAATGAGACAGATCTTCAGTTTAAAAGAACTACAGGTCGTATAGTTAAGGAAAAGAAAGGTAAGTATGACTTGTACTTCGACGATTTTGAAACAGTACTTAGGGACATTACTAAGGAGTCTCCAGATGAGGAGAATATGATGACTAGGTTAATTTCTACGTCTCTAAGGCACGGTGCCGATATAAAATTCATAGTAGAACAACTGTATAAATCTACTGGTGATGTCACATCTTTCTGCAAAGCCATAGCAAGGACACTTGTTGTTTATACAAATGGTAATTTAAAAGCAGTTTCTAAATGTGAAAACTGTGGCTCTACGAACATTTCTAATAGTGGGGGTTGCATTACGTGTTTAGACTGTGGGCATAGTAAATGTTTATAATATGGGACTTAATTTAAAAAATAAGAATTTAAAAACATACGTCGACTCATTTGGGTTAATGTTAACAAAAAACAAGCCTTATGAAAAGACAGGCGATAATGGTAAAGGGGATTGCATAGGTAGGACAGCTTTGGCTTTATATACTTATGGCTATAACTCAAAATTATTAAACGGAATTTTAAAATGTTACGATGACAATTACAAGGGGTGGAGACACCCAGAATATATTGGCGACTATGACAAAGACAATCTAAGTAGGGACCATGTATTCTATACAATCTTTATACTAAAATACTTAGGGCAAGATGACAAACTTAAGGAATTTTCAAAACACATTAAATGGCGAATAAGTAAAAAGTATACATACTCAACCGATTTGTTGAGTTGGGTTAAGTATATATGTACTGGTAAAAAAGTGTATTTATATTTGTATTATTTGCAGGTAATACCTATTTTATTTGTTAGCGGTATTTACAATAAATTTATAAGGTGGTTGTTTGGATTTAAAGAATTGCCACAGAATGTATATAAGCACGGTAATTTTTTTAAACTCTCTAAAGTAAAAAAATTCTTTGCTAAGACATTATTTCCTACATATTCTATCTTTCAGGCCACTTTACAATATGAATTATTGCCAGATTCTTTGCTAAAAAGAGTTTTAAATAAGGTTTTATCACTTTTAATTACAGAACATAATTATGTAATGAAACTTATTTTGGGTATTAACGTATCAAAGTATAGAAACTATATAGAGTCGTATAGACCGTCGCTAGGATTTAGGTGGACTTGTAATTTGGATGATACTAATGATAGAGATATGACTATTATAGAATATGAGGACAACTGTATAGATTATGACTTGTTAAATAAGTTATATTATGAAAAATATAGAACTTATAAAAAAGCTTAGGAAACTTCCTCCTGACTTAGACGTTTTTGTTAAGGGTGATATTGACGGTGAGAATTACTATGATGTAATTGATATTGATTTAGACAGAGATGAGGAAGGTGATTTCGTATCTATTATACTTGATTATTAAAATTAAAACAGATTAAAATGAATAAAATTTATATAAATCCAATTGATATAAAGCCTATCGATGACGAAAGGTTTTTGGTTGAGGTATTGGGTGAGCCGGTATTTTCCGTGGCTGCTCTTGAAGAAAAAGAAAAAGTACATAAGAAAAAGAGAGGTAGGAAACCAAAGAAAGAAGTGGTTGCAAGCGAAAGTGACTTTGCACAAGAAAAACTATTTGTTGGCAGGATCGTTAATAGTTCTTTTGTAGAACAGAAGGAATCTAAGTTTAAGACGTTCTTAAATAAACTGTTTGTAAAAACAAATACAGCAGATAGATATTATACTACATCGTTAAAAAATGGAGAGATTGTTTTGTTTAGGGCACCGGCTTCAGAATTCTACTATCTTAACGGTGTGGATAAACATTTTATTTTAGCAAGTATTTACAGTGTTGTTGGTAAAATTAACGCTTAAAATATATAGATATGGAAAACATTGATAAAGTTATTCTTATAGAGCCTATATTTGGAGAAGAAGCTAGCGTAGGGTCAGTTTTTGTATATAACGATAAGACTGGTAGATTTGAATACACTTCAAACGAAACTACAATCACAGAGAGTTCCGAAGACATTTCTAAAATTAATATAACTCTTAGTAAGAATTTTGTTATAGATAATCTTAATAAGTATTTTACTATACCACCCGAAGAAAATCCCGATACTGTTGACGATAAGTATAAATATACTGTAGACGATCTTATTGAAGAAAATAAAGCTGCTCTTTCTGAGTTAAGAGGTCTTCTTTATGATATCTTTGACAAGATAAGAGAAGTAGAAGAAGATATACAAAGGTTGGAAGATTATAAACAGTCGTCTAAATAGTATGGATAAATTTAGTGATTACGAAATCCACGCGTTGAAAAAGTTGGCTAATATATATAAAAAGATAGAGCTATCAAAAGTCAGTCTTTTTATAAGAAAAATTAGTTATTCTATATTTATATTTAAAGATAGGATTAAAGATAAGATTAAAAACAGATAAAATGGAAGATGAAGTAAAGCAAGTTGAAGTTGCTGAAGGTGAAAATAAAGTCATAGAGAACGAGACTGAGAAGGAGCCAAAAGAACAGGAAGAAGTAGAGTCACTGCCTACTAAAGCAGAGCAGTTTGAATTTGCAGACCTGTATATAAAATGCGGGCAATGTGGTGAAGAAACGAAGCTTATAAAAGAGGTTGAGGGAGGCCTAAGCATAGTTCTACCAACAAGAAGTGATACTGTAATGACTTTAGCATGCCCAAAGTGTGGTAATAAAATAACACTCTTCTACAAGGGTGTAACTGCTAAAAAACCTTCTAATATAATACTTTCCGATTTCATAGACAATAAAAAAGAAGACGCTGAAGTTGGTGATGTAACCGATGATGTTACTACCGATTTGTCTACAGAAGAAGCTTACAAAGAATCTTATGAAAAAGGGGAGTTAGTTTATGAAGATAGTAATGTAGTATAGTAATTTATATGAGGAATCTAGCTGAGGGCAGGAGATTGCTGCAAATTAAAGAGAGAAGTAAGTTAGACAACCTCAGTAAAAAATATGACATAGACAGGGGGGTAATCGAATATATAGTTCGATACCCTTTTGTCTATTTAAGGAGGATGGTGTCTAGCAATGACACTAGGCCAGTTAGGCTTAGGTATTTAGGCGTTTTCTATTTGAAAAAGGAAGATAGTAAAAAAACGCATGTAGATAATATATTAAACAGGCTGTATAAAATTCCAGAAGATGTAATAATAGAGGGCATGCGTTTATATTTCAATAATAACTTTAACAACATAGACGAAGTAAACAGTTTTATAAAAAGCTTGTATGATTCTAAAGATTTTGTTTCTATAGATAATGCATATAAGCTATGTAGGAGACTGAAAAAAAGTAAGCAAAGACAACAAAAAATGTAACTTTATGGAACTTTTTGACATAGTTAATAATGAGATTGTCGTATCATCTACTGTGCTAGCCGTACCCCAAATTAAAGCAATTTGGGATAGGGATAGGTCAAAGTCAAAGGAAAGGGCTATGAAAGAAATTAAATATGTAGCTTTCATGTGTAGTTATAAATCACCATATAAGGATATGTCAGAAGAAGACAGAAAAATGATTCTCAAAAGGGATATAATGAAAGACACCGACTGGGAACCTGACGAAAAGGTAGCAGAGGCTATTGAAATTTATAAAAAGATGCAAGAAACACCCCTTACAAGATTCCTAGATGTTAACTTAAGGAACATAGATAAGATAACTAATTTTCTAGAAAAAATGTCTTTTGAGGGCAAGGATGAAATAAAGTCTATAAAAATGCTTGATAGTATGATAAAGGCTAACGAGAAAGCGGGTAGTATGATTAAATCTATAATTTCACTTAAAAAGCAAGTACAGGCTGAAATGGAGGATAAAAACGTCAGGGGTAGTTCTGACATAGGTCTTTATGAAATACCAAAGAAATAGTAGATGGTTAAGTATGTAACTGAAGAAGAGATTATTGAATATGCAAAGTTTTTGGGATTAACAACTACCGAAGTTGTAAATAGTCTTAAAAGACTTTATCCAGAATTAAAGATAATAAATTCTGAGGAGATTAATGAAACCTATAAGGATAGAAGTAAAATATAGAGATAACGTAGACGAGTTTAGGGAAGCTGCAATAACTTTTGAAAAGTATGGTTATTATACACCATATCCAAAGGGTTCTTCTTCTTATATAGACTTTTGGGAAAGGGAAACAAACAGGTGTCTATTTGGATTTACAACTAAAAGTGGTGAGTTTATATCAGGTTATAACTACTTTTATTTAAATTATTGTACAATAGAAAGAACAGTCGAAATAGAAACAGAAGAGTCTGGTAAGAAAAGAAAAAGATTGATAAGAAGAACAGGATTTCCTAGGTTCTATGATTACGATAAAGCATTTTTTGATATAGTAGAAAAAGCAGAAAATGAGGGTAAACACCTTTCTGTTCTAAAGAAAAGGGGTTCTGGTTATTCTTACAAGTGCGCAAGCATGTTAGTTAGGAATTTCTTCCTAATACCAGAATCAACCTCTGTTGCATACGCTGGTGAACTAGATTATTTGACAAAAGATGGTATACTTACCAAAGCGTGGAATATGCTAGACTTTATAAATGAGCATACAGCGTGGTCAAAAAAGACTCAAAAAATAAACACCAAAACACACAAAAGAGCCTCTTTCGTAGTAGAGAGAAATGGTGTTTTGATGGAAGAAGGTTATAAATCAGAAATACTTGGTATAAGTTTAAAGAATGATCCCTCAAAAACTAGAGGTAAGAGGGCTAAGCTAATACTTTTTGAAGAGGGTGGTAGATTGCCTGGTGCAAAGACGGCTTGGCAATTAGCCAGACCATCTGTAGAAATAGGCTCTCAAACATTTGGATTGATGATTATATTCGGTACTGGTGGTGAAGAAGGTGCAAATTTTGAGGGTATGCGAGAAATATTTTACGAACCAGAAGGATATAATTGCTTGCCGATAGAAAATATATGGGACGATGGGGCAACAGGACCGTGTGGGTTTTTTGTTCCAGAGTATTATAATTTAGAAGGATCGGATCCAGAAACTGGTGAAAGTTTTATGGATGAAAATGGAAATTCTAAAATAGAACTTGCCACAAAATATATTTTGAGAGAAAGGTCAAAAATAGAACAAAATGCTAGTGATAAAAACGCAATAGACAGGTACATAGCAGAGCATCCAATAAAACCAAGCGAAGCTGTATTAACTTTAAGCGGCAATATATTCCCAAAAACCGATTTAATAAAACAGCTTGCTTTCATAAGAACAAATTCTTCTGTAAGAGATTTTAAACAAGTTGGCGAACTTTACTATGATGATAAAGGTAAAGTAAAATGGCAGCCTTCTAACAATGTAAAAGATATAACGAAATATCATTTAAATAGAGAAGAAGATAGGGCTGGTGCAATAGTTATATGGGAACACCCAGTGGAGAATCCACCGTGGGGATTGTACATAGCTGGTTGTGACCCCTACGACCACGATAAATCTGGTACAAATTCTTTGGGTTCTATATTCATATATAAAAGATTTCAAGATTTTGAGTCTTATTATGATATGATAGTCGCAGAGTATAGCGGTAGGCCCGAAAGAGCGGAGGATTTCTATGAAAATGTAAGAAAACTTCTATTGTACTACAATGCAACTGTATTGTATGAAAATCAATGGCCTGGGTTATCTGTATATATGAGAAACAAGCACAGCGATTATTTGTTGGCAGACCAACCGGATATAATCTCCAAAATAATAAAGGATAGTAAAGTAAATAGGTCAAAAGGTATACACATGGTGACTTCTATAAAAGACTATGGCGAGTTAGAACTTAGAGATTGGTTAAACCAAGAAAGATCTCCAGGAAAGAAAAATTTACATTACATATTTTCAGAGCCTTTATTAGAAGAGTTGATAGCTTATAATAAAGATGGTAACTTTGATAGGGTTATTGCTTTAATGCTTGTAATGATTTATAAAGAAGAGTTACATAATGTACATGTAAAAAAAGCTGTAACAGACGAAAGGAGTAGATATCTTTTTCCAGACGGTATATTTAGAACAGTTGATAATAATTTAGTTTTTATATAATAAAATATGTCTATACAAAACACATATAATAGTCATGTCTTTCCATTCCAAAAATTACCACTCAGCAAAAAAGATGAAGAGTGGAGGAAGGCGTGTGTTGATTCTATAATAAGCAGGATGTGGTCTAGCGAAGCTATAGAAGGCAGGACAAAGAGGGAAAGAATGGCCATTGCTTACGATTTGTACAACGGTATATTGGATGAAAAAGATATACAGTATGTTACAAATCCTTTCAAGGTTGAGGATGGGTTTCCTGCCTCAATTCAAAACATTAATATAATTAAACCTCATGTAGACTTGTTGCTTGGTGAGGAAATACGTAGGCCCTTAAATTATGTTACTATACAAACCAATGAAGATGTAGTATCAGAAATACAGGCTCAAGCAGAGGAGCTTTTAATGGAATACTTGCAGCAAGATGTTGAAAACAATGCTTTAGAAAAAGATAAACCACTGACTATAGAAGAAATAGAAAAGTATTTGAAGTATGATTATAAAACATCCGCAGAAAGACTTGCTAGCAGTACTCTTGAGTATCTAAAGGAAAAACTACAACTTCAGAATGAATTTGTAAAAGGATTTAAGGATGCCCTTATAGCTGGTAATGAGATATACTATGTTGGTATAGTCAACGGAGAGCCTTATGTAGAGAGAGTTGATGTTTTAGATTGTGACTATGATAAAGACCCAAACGTTGAGTTTATAGAAGATGGAGATTGGTTTTGTAGGGTAAAATATATGACACCCTACGCAATCTACGATAATTTCTTTGATTTCATATCAGAAGAAGAATTCAAAGATGTACTCGAAAAACTTCCAAATAGCGGACGAGGAAGAGACGTTTCCTACTCTCCTATTATATACAGAAATGTTCAAGACATGACAAATTTGTCTTCAGAAGATGAGTTTAGAATGAATATTCTACCTGTATATCATGTTCAATGGAGATCTTTTAAGAAAATATACTATCTAGAAAAAGAAGATGGCACCACAGAAATTGTTGATGAAAATTATGCGTTGGCTGCTAATGTAAAAGGATTGAAAAGTGACTGGATACCAGAAATTTGGGAAGGTTATAGAATAGGACAGGATATATACATAGGAATACAACCTTTGCAATATCAGTCTCAATCTATGGACGATCTTACAAAGCCTAAGCTATCATATACAGGTACGGTTTATAACGATACTAACACAAGGTCAAAATCGTTGGTTGAGATAATGAAACCTTTACAATATATGTATGTTATACTTTGGTATAGGCTGGAATTAGCTTTGGCAAAAGATAAAGGTAGAATATTGAATATGGATCCAACACAGATACCTAAGTCTATGGGTATTTCTGTTGAAAAGTGGTTACATTATTTAACAGCTTTGGGTATAAATTTTGTAAACCCCTATGAAGAGGGTTGGGACGTTCCTGGTAGACAGGGCGGAAAACCCGCACAATTTAACCAAATATCTTCTCAAGATTTAAGTATGACTGCTGTTATAGCAGATTATATAAGATTAATGGATAAGATAGAAGATATGCTTGGTAGGTTATCTGGTGTTAGTCAACAGCGTTTGGGTTCTATAGAAACAAGGGAGTCTGTGGGTAATGTACAAAAGTCTGTTACTCAGTCGTCTTTTATTACAGAATATTTGTTTTATAAACATGATCAGGTAAAGAAAAGAGTTCTTACTAATCTAATAAATGTTGCAAAATACGCCTGGAAAGAAAGTGGTAAGAAAAAACTTCACTTTGTTCTTGGTGACGCTAGAAGGGTGTTTATGGATATTAACGACGACTTCTTATATTCTGATTACGATGTGTTTATAACAAATAGTTCAGAAAGCTTTGAAGCCTTGCAAACTCTTAGAACTTTGGTTCAACCAGCTATGCAAAACGGTGCAACATTATCAGATGCTGTTCTTATACTTACTGAGAATAATATATCAGAAATAAAGAATAAGCTTGCCGATATAGACAGGGAAAGGGCTAGGAGAGAAGAGGAAATGCAGAAAGCTCAGCAAGAGGCGCAAGAAAGACTTTTGCAAATGCAGCTTGACAAAGAAGCCGAGAAAAATAGAATAATGGAAGAAGATTCTATTAGAAAGGCTGAAACGGCTATTACTGTAGCTGAGATACAAGCTAGCGCGAAGATGCTAGATGTTGATAAAAACAACGACGGTGTTGTAGATTTTAAAAGCCAACTTGAGGCTGAAAGATTACGCTTAGAAGCAGACTTTAAAGAAAAGAAATTACAAGAGGAGATGAGAAAGAATAGAGAAAACGAAAGACTTAAGGAAAAACAAATAAAAGCTAAGTCTAGCGAAAATCCAGCAAAATCCTAATAATAAATTAAAAAGTAAATAAATGGACAAACCTACTACTTTGAAGAAAGGTGCTTATAATGGCGGACTCCCCGACAAGGCTATAGAAATTATAAATAAGCATATCCACGATGAGGCTTATAGTTCTCAGATATATTTGCAAATGGCTTACTGGTGTGATGTAAAGGGTTATACTGGTGCTGCTAAGTTTTTTAGGAAGCATGCTGAGGAAGAAAGGGCTCACATGATTAAGCTGTATGATTATATGGCTGATAAGAATGTTATTCCTACTACCCCAACTATAGAGGCTCCTAAAAAAGAATATGCTGATTTGTACGATGTTATAGAGTCTGCTTTACAACACGAATTCGATGTAACTTATTCGTATGAAGTTGATGCACAAAGATTGTTAGAGATTCCATGCCACCAAACGTTTCAACTGTTCCAATGGTTTATAAAGGAACAAGTTGAAGAGGAATCTCTGTATCAGACTATTGTAGATAGATATATGATACTTATGAAAGGTGGTATTACAGGTACCGGACTTTTAGAGTTCGATGAGTATTTAGAAGAATTGGTTTAAATAAATAAATTATGGCTGAAAAAAAACCTGAGACGAAAGAATTTGGTCTCAAAGATTTAGTAGGAGATTTACTGCCTCTTGCCGGCGAAGATTCCCCCGGTTTTAATCCCGACGATAATATAGAATATAGGGATCCTGAGGAAGTTGAAAAAGAAATAGAAGAAGAAAAGAAAAGCGCTTCTTCAAAGAAAGACACTGCTCAAAAAACAACTAAGAAAACAGACGAAGAAGAGAAAGATGAGGAATTAGAAGATTCAGAAGAAAAAGACGAAGAAGACAGCGAGAAAGATGACGAAGATAAAAATAAGGGAGAAGAATCTGATGAGGGTTCTGATGAAGAAAAATCTTCCGAGCTTGGTGAATATGAAAGCGATATAGCTGAATTCTTTGTTTCTAAACTTGCTGAAGAACTTGGTTGGGAAATAGATGAAGATCTAAAGGTTGAAGGAGTTTCTGATGTTGTTGAACTTATAAAGAAAACAGTTGAAGAAAATTCTAGACCAGAATATCCAAGCGAAGAAGTTGAGGAGGTTGCTAGATTTGTTGAAAACGGCGGCAGTCTTAAGGATTTCGTTGAAACCGTTTATGGTGGAGAAGTTGATTTTAAAAACATAGACCTTGATGACGAAGAAAATCAGAAAAAAGTTATAAGGGAAAATTTAAAAGATCTTGGGTACTCTGCTGAAAAAATTAACAAGGTTGTAGACAGATATGAAACCGCCGGAGTACTAGAGGATGAGGCAAGAGATGCTTTAGAAACACTAGTACAGAGAAGGGAAGAAACCAAGAAAAAGCTATTAGAGGAGCAGGAAAATTATAACAAAACTATAAAAAAACAACAACTCGAGTTTATTAATAACGTAAATAAAGAGTTGAAAAACACAACCGATTTTTACGGTTATCAATTAACTGATA
Source organism: uncultured Clostridium sp. (assembly GCA_964467165.1). GTDB lineage: Bacteria > Bacillota > Clostridia > Clostridiales > Clostridiaceae > Clostridium_AD. The sequence continues at coordinate 25,887 of CAYXOL010000017.1, read as the reverse complement.
AAGAAAAGAAAGAACTTTACGACGATTTATTTAAACCACTTGCAGATGGTCAGACAAAGTTCCAAAAAGAATATAATAAAAACGGAGTAAGAAATTTAATAGAAACAGCAATGTTTCTAAAATATAAAGATAAATTATTTAAAGACGTTTCAAAGAAGGCTGAGAGTAATGCTACTAAGAAACTACTGCAAAAAATAAAGGAAACCAAGGGAACTTCAAATAAAATGAAGGGCTCTGGATCTGGCAGTGGCGAAAGTAGCACTTCGCTTAGTGATCTTGGAAGGTTTTTCAATAAATAAAAACAAAAACACAAGAAATGTATTAGTATATGGAAAATAATCTTTTAAACAGTCTAGTACTGTATAGAACTAAATGGAACTCAGGACTAGCAGATTCTAATTTGCTTTCAAACGCTCTACTTACACAGCCCGCACAGATGTCAACAGTCATCTCCTATATTTTTGGTAGATTTGATCAGGGAAATATCCTCGACTATCTTACTCAGGGTATGGGAAGAACCATGGTTGTTGAAAACAGCGAGTTTGAATGGCCGGTTATGATTGAACATGACAAGGCTGTTACAATTAGGGATGCTAAATGGCAGGGAGCGTCTATCTCTGCTACAGACACCCCTGGTGCTGGTGGATCTGTTATTCAGTTGTGGTTGGATGAAAAATGGTTTGGCCCTGGTGCAGTACTTGAATTCGACGATAAAGAATATCAGGTTAGGGTTAAGGGCGAGCCTTATCAGGACGGTTCTCTTTGGGTGTATGAAGTTGTAGTGGCTGATGGTCAGGTTGAATCTTATATTCCGCCATCACTTTTGGCTGCCGGTAAACAGGTTAGTAGACTTGGTTCTGCTTATGAAGAATATAGCGAAGAAGCCGACTTTGTAAACTATGCTACACCGTTTAAGCTGCGTAATCAGCTTACAACTATGCGTATGTCTTACGACATTACGGGTACTGTTTTCAGTGATGTTATGGTCATTGAACTCAGAGATCCCAAGACTAAGAAAGCCACTCGTTATTGGGCTCCTTATCAGGAATGGACAGCTTGGAGGCAGTGGTATGAAAGAATAGATAGAATGTCTGTTTATTCTAAATACAACAAGAATACTGACGGCTCTATTTCTCTTATTGGTTCTAACGGACGCCCTGTTCCTATTGGAGCTGGACTTCTTCAGCAGATTTCTCCTGCAAATAGGCGTTATTATACAAGGTTGACTCTTGATACACTTGATACCTATCTTGGCGATCTTTCATACAACATCCTGGGATTTGGTGAACGTAAGTTTGTTGCTCTCTGCGGTGAAATGGCAATGAAAGAGCTTGATAGAGTTCTTCGTGAAAAAGCTTCTGCTTATACACTGGTTGATTCTAAATTTATAACTGGTAGTGGACAGGAACTTGCTCTTGGTGGACAGTTTGTTACCTACAAGGGACTTAACGGTGTAGAACTTACACTTAAACACTTCCCGCTGTATGACAATCCTGTTTATAATAGGAAGCTTCATCCTATATCTGGTAAACCTCTCGAATCTTACCGAATGACGTTTATTAACTTCGGTATGAGAGATGGGGAATCAAACGTTGTTAAAGTTGTTAAAAAGGGTAGGGAACTTGTTACTTGGTACACTGGTGGATCTGTTGGTCCTCAGGGATTCTCGAATTCTATTAACAATCTTCGTTCGAACGCCAGAGATGGTTATCAGGTTCACTTTTTGTCAGAGCAGATACTTGCTATTAAAGATCCGACAACTTGCGGTGAACTTATTTGCGACGCTGAATAATTAAATATAGAATAAAATGATAGTAGTTGTACGCCCACTGGGCAGGAATAGTTGGTCAGGTTTTTCTAGGTACAAAAATTGTACAGAATACCTAGGCACATATTACACACGTTCTGGTGCACTTTATACTGGATTGACGCCAGAAGATGCTGAAAGGCTTGGAAATTTACTGGGACTTGATTTAAGACCCTCTTCTGCATATTGGGAAAGTTTTGTTATACCTATGACCGGTAAGGATTTGTATTTAGACACTTCATACCCGTCAGATGAATTAAAGTATTTGTTTCTCAAGAACCATAAGAGGGTCCAAGCCTCTATCTCAGAAATAAAGCCTGGAGCAAATTATGTAATGATTGATAAAACAAACGAGGCTAAGGAAGCCAATAAGTTTAATAGAATTAAGAGAAGGGCTGCAGTGGAATTTGAAAAAATGTCATTGGACGATATGCGTAAGTGTTTACGTCTGTATGGCTATAATTCAGAAAGTTCTTCTGCCGAGATTATAGAAAGCACTTTGTATGACCTTATTGAAGGTAATCCTGAAAGATTTCTTGATAAGTGGGTTGATAATAAGGATAGGGAGCTATATGTTTTGCTAGAGACTGCAATATCTAAAAATATTATAAGGAAATCTGGTGGAATGTATAGATACGGTGGTGAAATACTTGGTAATAGTAAAGATGGTGCCGTTGCTTACCTTAAAAACCCAACAAACCAAGATATTAGGGTCGCTATAGACAGAGAAGTTGCTGGTAAACCAGAATTTTCTATGGTAGACAGGTCTGCAGAAATAAACGAGGAAGAAGAATCTCCGGCTGCAAAAGCCATTTCTAAAGCTAAAAAACTTAAAAAACAAGACGTTTCTGATGAGGCGGATGTGCCTAACGAACTTCTTGTAAAATAAACAGTAAATAAACGGCAGCTTTATTTACGACTTGTATATACACTGCTGCCAAATTAAAAGGGAGAGTTTGACGTGGAAATGCTAATAAGCAAAGTAGAAGAACTTTATCCCAAAGACTTGTTAGTCTTAGGGATAGTAAAATCACAACTGTCCCTGTATTACTGCAAAGTAAATAATAACTAACTAACAAGTTAAAAATGATTGATAGAGTTCATAGCGTTATAGTTGGAAAGAACGTAAGCAGGACGGCTAGTTTGGTAATCTATTCTTTGAATGGGAGTGCCGGAAACTTGGCTGAAGGTGAAGTTTTTGTAGCCGACAAGAACAAGAAATTTGTAGAGGGTTCTATTGGTGTTGAAGATACTGATACTATCTACATTGGTGTTGGTCTTGGTTCTACAGTAACTTACGCCGATGCTAGTGGTAATTCACTTACAACTAGACGCATAAAATGGTCTGCCCCCATTATGGGCAAATATGTTAAATCTTATGTTGGGACACCGTATACGGCTCGTGCTCAACAGTCTTCATCTTTTACACACAGTTTTACACCTGTGGCAGGAAAAGAGTATGTTCTTAGGATTATCTACAAAGACATGGTAGAACATCCTGGACAGTTTACTCATACTTATAGGTATATTGCTACTAGTTCAGAAACAACTTCTGACGCTCTTTTTGCAAAACTAGCCGCTGTTGTTAATAAGCACAGTGGTCGTAGGGTGAGTGCTAGCAATAACAGTGGTGTGTTTACACTCACAGCTCTTGCTATTCCGGAATCAACAACTTCAGTAAATGATATAGATCCTGATATCCCAGTACATTTTGTACCGGTGTTGGCTTCTGTAGAATCTACTGGTTGGGTTAATATTGCTGGAACATGGGCTCATACTCCTACAGTTAAGGGTGCTGGAAACTGGTTTCAGGTTAGAGACCGTGAAAAAGCTGCCCTTGGTTATCAAGGTGTTACTAACCAGACTTTGTTTCCTGTTAAGAAGCCTGATATTAACGCTGTTGTTGGTTCTACTTATCACACTATCATCATAGAGAGTGAAGTTGAATACAAAGCTGCTGACGATAGAGTTAGGAGAGCGCCTGTTACTGTTGAAATTTTTATTCCTTCAGCAGCTGGTCAGCTTGCTAACGTAGTATCTACGCTTAACAGCTATATGGGTTCTGTTGGAAAAGATTCTATAGTTTTTTAATTTATAATTTATAGGAGATTTTAAAATGGCTACGAAAAAATATAGATCTTTTGCATCTAAGAGAATTCAGAAGTTTACATGGAAGCAGTCCGTGGATGGTGGTACAAAAAATACTACCATAAGCCTTGGTACACTTCCCGCTAACATTCTGGTTTGTGGTGGTTTTGCTGTTGTTAACACACAGCCAGTAGGTTCTGGTACTAGCATATCTTTTGGTTATACTGGACAAACTACAGCTCTTTATCCGCTTACTGCTGTATCAAACCTTACTGCTAGCAAGGTTATAAAACTCCTTCCTGGGGCTGTTGACCTTAACAGTAGTGTTGCATATTCGGACTTTAATACAGCGGCTAACATGGTGTCAGCAACTAGAACTGGTAGTGCTCATGGTGCCTTTGTACTTACAGCGCCCAAGGATGTTGTTATTAGTATATCTAACAACACCGACCTTAGTGCTGGTGATATAACGTTGTTTATTGAGTATTATGTACTCTAATGTATAATTTGGGGGTTCCTCAAAGGAGCCCCCTTATTTTGTTTAAAATGAATGATATTGAATTGGCTGTTAAGCTTTCAAAAATAGACGATAAATTAGAGGCCATATTGCAACAGGTCACTAGAACAAACGGTAGGGTTACCGATTTAGAAAATAGGGTTGATGTTATAGAAAAAGAACATATAGCAAATCCTATAAAAGTTTATAAAGAAGATTTAGAAAATTTAAAAAAGGATATAGAAGTTATTAGAGTGTTTTCTTCAAACCCAAAAATTTTAATGCTTACCATAGCTGGTATTTTATTTTTATTACTTGCTAGTGGTATTTTTGATTTCATTAAGTTGCTTGCTAGATAATGGAAAATATAAGTAAACATATAAGTTACGAAGAGGCAACGTTTAGTCCAGAGGCTAAAAAGTTGAGGATTGACAACACGCCAGACAAGGACAACCTTGAAAATATGAAAGCGTTGGCTGAAAAAGTTTTTGAGCCTATAAGGGAGAAATTTGATGTTCCAATTTACATTCATTCTTTCTATAGGTCACCAAAACTTAACAAAGCCGTTGGTGGTTCAAAAACAAGCCAACACATGGCATTAGAAGGCAGTGCTGCTATAGATATAGACTTTGAAGTTTATAAAAGGAATGTTACCAACAAAGAAGCGTTTGATTGGATACGAAAAAATATTGAGTTTGACCAGCTTATAGCCGAGGACATTGATGAGAATGACAATATAAATTGGATACACATAAGTTACAACAGATTTGGGAAAAATAGAGGTCAAGTTATGAAAATGATTGTTAAAGTTGATGAAAATGGAGAACGAAGAAAAATCTACGAAGAGTACTAGAATAGGATTCTTTGAAGAAGATGTTAATGTTTTTAGCGTTACAAGGCTTATATTTGCAGTTGGCATTCTATGGTCAATTGTATTTACTACAGCATATTCTTTTAAAGAGGGAGTGACTGCCAGTGATTTGGCGTTAATCTTTGGTTCATTTTCTGGAGTATTTTCTGCTTTGAAGATAGGTAATAAAATTTTTGAAAAATAAATCTTATGTTTAATAATATTAAGGTTTTACTTTTTGCTATAGGTTTGTTTGTACTACTTGGTATAACCAACATAATGCAGTATAAACAAATAAAGGCTTTACAAGAAAGTCTTAGAATAAGTGAAAATAACTACATAGCTGTAGTGGATGAAAATTCCAGGCTTCAGGAACTTACTGTTGACCAGTTTAGAAAATATAATTACAAACTAGATAGTATAGCAAAAAACCTTAATATAAAATTAAAACCCGGTGTTCAGGTTGTTCAATCTACGTATACCTATAAGGATACTGTAGCTTATAGGATAGAATTCAAAGATTCTACAATTTATAATATAATCAAAGGTGATACTTTAAAGTTTGTAGCCCCAAAAGGTTGTTTTGAGGTTTCTGGAATGGTTACCAAACAAGGCGTGGACATAGAAAACGTTGCAATAAAAGACGAGCTAACTGTATTTGTTAATGTAAAGGGTTACGACAAGAAATTTTTGTTTTTTAAATGGAAGCCCTATTATAGAGCTGTTGTTTATTCAAAGTGTAATAATGATACTATACACGTTGAAGATTATATAAAAATAAAGAAATAAGCAATGAATATAGACGAAATGCACATAGCCTTTAGAATAGGGCTTGACAAGACAACCTCTGGGTCATACCCGGACTTTTTGCCTGAAGAAATAGACTACTGGCTAAATATTGCTACAAGGGAATTTGTTAAAACAAGATACAGCGGTGCCAACTCTAAGCAAGAAGCTTTCGAGCAAACCCAAAAGAGGACAGAAGACCTAAAGACTCTTGTTAAGAACACGCTAATAGAAATGAATAGCGTGAGTAAGTGTAGGTCATACGCTTACCAGGATTATGTTTGTAGGTTTGATATTGGTAACAGGGTTAATTCTTATCTTGGTTTTCTTCCTACTAAACAAAAAATAATCAACACAGAAAACGGTATAAGGCACGTAAGACCTATGTGGATAGTTTTGAATGAGTCCACATGTTTAGAAATTCCTACTGGTGGTGTTTATTCCTATGATATAAACATGCCGCCTATGTTTAATTACTCGCAGGGTGGTGTTATAATAAAAGCAACATTTACAAAAAACTCTAACGTTGTAACTGGTGACATGAGTGGGTTTAATTTATTACAAGGATACATGTCTACTGGGCTGTGGGTTATATTAGACAATGATTTTTATAATGGTAAGTTCAAAAATATATCTAAAGTAAATAGTATAAACAGTTCTACAGAAATAATTTTAGAAGAAAAGTATAAAGGAGAAGGTGGAGTTGGTTATATGTTTTATTATTCAAACGCTACTTATCCAATAAACATTCCGGATAATACTATAACAAATAAAAGATTTCCTGTTAAAGATAGTGATTTAAACAGGTTTTCCATGGATTTTGAAGATCCGCTTGGAGAACATGTTTTACAATATGGTTATGCAAGACCTATACGATTGTTTAGGGATAATATGGTTGAGTTGGTTACTGATGGTAATTATATACCTGTATATTATGATTTAACATATTTAGCAAAGCCAATGACAGTGAATTCTCTTACAAATACCACAACTTCAATAGAAGAAGAGAAGGTTTATAAAGTTACTGGTGGTAGTATTAAGTATGATAATTGTTTGTATAACCAAAACGAATACTTTATAGGTGTTCGTGGTGTGGGTACGTACTCTACACAATCTGGTACGCCCGTAATAACAATGCAAAAGGTTGATAGTGATATGCCAGAGCATACACATGATGAGATTGTTAACATTGCTGTGACTAAAGCTTTAAGCAATATAGAGTCACCGAGGTATCAACAGAATTTAATTGAAACTTTAAAACAAGAATAATAAATGTCATACAAAGTATATAATAGGTTTGATTTGGCTAGAATGATAGTATCTTATCTAGATGGGGTAAGATATGTATCAATAGACGGTGCCTCTACAATATTTTCTACTGGCACGTTGGTAATAAAGCCGGGTAATAATATTACCTTTTCTACTTTTTCCAACGGATTTAGTATAATTGGTGATACAGCTGGTACAGCCAATTCTACCAATTATATGATGGCGTCAGAGAGAGATAATTATTTTAAAACTTCTGCTAACACTTTTGCAAACTCAACTCACACCCATGGTAGTCTAGCATTAACCAATTTGTCTGGTACCTCTAACAGCAATGGTCTTTCTTTAAGTGCCCCCAACATAGGTATAGCTGGTAATATAATATCTGCCGGATCTCAATCTGCAAATGCCAGTGGTACGGTTGTATTCTTTAATTCAAATGGTGTTAGTTTTGGTATGTCTGGCAATTCTATGATAACTGCCAGTATAGACAATTTAAATTCTCAAGCTGTTGTTAGTTTAAACGGCTCATCTGGTACACTTTCTTTAAGTGCTACAGACAACATATCTATTCAAAACACTTCAAACACTATAGTTATAGGTGGTCCAGCATCTGTTATAAAAGCTCTTTCTATTGGTGGTACGGACAGTTCAAATGTTATATACAATGAAGGTGTTTATATAGAAGCTGGTAATAATGTAACACTTTCTAAAAGCGATAATTCTATAACAATAGGTGCAGATTTTTCAACGACATTACAAAATGTTGTATACCCAGCAGTCTCAGATACAACATTTCAAACAGGCACAGTTCTTGTGCAAGGATTAAACAATATAACTGTAACTTATAACAGTAATACCATAAACATAGTTGGTCCAGATGTTCCGCAACAGCAAACTGGTATTTCTGGTATAGCTGGTTCTGCAGCGTCTACGGTTACAGATGGTACGGTAGTATTTGCTAATGCAAATGGTATTTCATTCGGGTTGTATAGCAACACAATGACTGCTAGTCACGATGCTATTACATCGCAAAGTGTTCAAACACAAAATGTTCACAATCTAATAATAGATGGTAATACAACCGGTACAACTTCAGAAATTTCATCTGGTACACTTTATCTAGTTGCTGGTAGTAATATAACATTAAGCCAAGATAATAATACGATAACAATAATAGGGCAGTCTGGTGGTACAGTAACTGGTACTGCTGCTGCAGATGGTATAAATGCACTGGTTGTTAACTCTGGTGCATCTACATCTGCCACAACTCTAACACTTTCTAACAGTAACAACGTTTCGTTTGGAATAAATAATGGTATAATTACTGCGTCAGCGTCATTTTCATCTACACAACTTAATCAAGTAGTAAGTGCCCCAAATGGAACATATAGTTTTGAAACTTTAAAACTTGTTAATTCTAATGGTGTAAGTTGGTTAACAGGAACTGGTGGTATAATAGCTAGTGTAAACACTGGTTATATAACATTAAACTCTAGCTCCGTGTTTATGAATACTAGCGAGCGCGGAAATTATTTTTATACTTCTGTTTCTAGTAATTTATACTTTGCAGATTCTAACGGAGTTACTTTTGGTTCTAGTACAAGCGGAAATAGTACTACAATAACAGCTTCTGTAAGTCTTGGTACTGGTGGTGGTGCTGGTGTTGGTTCTTTTGTTATACTTGGTAATACTACAAATAATACAACAGCATCCGGTAGTACTATAGCATTATCTGCAGCAAATAATATAACAATAGGCGCTTCTAATAACAGTATTATAAGATTTATAGGTCCAGAAGCCAGTTTATATTTTGTAAACTCTAATAATATAAGCTTCGGTACATCTACCAGTGGTATATCGACTACTGTAACACTTTCTGTTTTGGGTGGTGCTACAGCCAATTTTGAGCTTTCTGGTAATACAAGTGGTAATAGTACTGTGAATGGTTCTTTGATAAGGTTAATTGCTGGTAACGGTGTGACACTTTCTGGTACAAACACATCTCAACTGAGAATAGACGCTGCTACAGACTATGTTAAAACAGCAAGTTCTAGTCTATTTCAACACACTTCTAATACTAGTGCCATAACGTCAAATGCAGTAAATACAAGCCAATCCTCTTTATTTCAACTTACATCCGCAACCAGCGCAATAACTTCAAACGCATTAAACACAAACCAGTCTTCACTATTTCAGCTTACATCTGCAACAAGTAATATAACTACTAATGCTGCTTATAGTACACATACGCACGGCATCCCAACATTATATTTAACTAACTTAAGTGGTACAACAAATTCTGCTTCTAACGGGTTAAGTATAAGTCTATCAGCTCAAACGGTTGGTGGAGGTGGTGGAGCTGTTATAGCTGCTGGAACACAGACCGGTAATACCAGCGGAACGGTGATATTTTCAAACAGCAATAGTTTTACTTTTGGAATGTCTAATAATTCAATAATCACTGCTAGTTTCTCTGAATCAACGCATGCCCATCCATACATAGAAACGTCTCAGTCCTCGTTATTCCAACTTACGTCTGCTACTAGTGCAATAACCTCAAGAGCTTTAAACACTAGTCAGTCTTCACTATTCCAGCACACATCCGCAACTAGTATAATAACAACAAACGCATTGCATACTAGTCAGTCGTCATTATTTCAACATACTTCAGCAACAAGTGCAATAACTACTAACGCAGCCCATAGCACCCACACTCATGGTAGCCCAACGTTGTATTTAACAAATCTAAGTGGTACAGTAAACTCCGCCTCTAATGGATTAAGCATAAGCTTATCTGCTCAAACAGCTGGGACTGGTGGTGGTGGCGGAGGAGTTGTTATAGCCGCAGGGACGCAGACTGGTAATACTAGTGGAACAGTGGTATTTTCAAATAGTAATTCTATTACTTTTGGAATGACCGACAATTCTATAGTAACAGCAAGTTTTTCACAGTCCACACATGCTCATCCATATATAGAAACATCTCAATCATCATTGTTTCAACACACATCAGCAACTAGTGTAATAACTTCAAATGCTATAAATACTAGTCAGTCCTCATTGTTTCAGCATACTTCAGCGACTAGTGTAATAACATCAATAGCATTAAATACTAGCCAATCTTCACTATTTCAACACACATCTGCTACTAGTGCAATAACAACTAATGCGGCTTATAGTACTCATACTCATGGTAATGTTTCATTATATCTAACCAATTTAAGCGGTACTACAAACTCCGCTTCTAATGGGTTGTCTATAAGTTTATCTGCAGCAACTGGGGCTGGTGGCGGTGATGGTCTTGTTGTTATTGCAGCCGGTACTCAAACAGGCAACACAACTGGGACTGTTGTGTTTTCAAACAGCAATAGCTTTACCTTTGGAATGTCTAACAATTCTGTAGTTACTGCTAGTTTTTCTCAATCAACACACGACCATCCGTATGTAAATACGTCACAATCTTCTTTGTTCCAACAAACATCTGCTACCAGCGCTATAACTTCAAACGCACTAAATACTAATCAATCATCGTTGTTTCAACACACTTCGGCAACAAGCGCAATAACTTTAAGCGCACTGAACACTAGTCAATCTTCGTTATTTCAACTCACGTCTGCAACAAGTAATATAACTAGTAATGCTATAAATACCAGCCAATCCTCGTTATTCCAACATACAAGTGCTACGTCTGCAATAACTACTGGGGCTGTCGGTAGGATACTGTTATCTGGTAATTATGCTGGCGACAGCACTTTGTCTGGTAATACAATAAGGATATATGGTGGTAACAATGTAACGGTTTCTGGAACAAATACTACTGCTTTTTATATACATGGTAGAGCCGGTAGTATATATTTTAACGATAGTAATGGTGTTACATTTGGGGCTAGTGTTAGTAGCGAATCAACAACAATTACCGCATCACACGACGCCGTTAGGTTGTTTGTACTTTCAGGAAATACTTCTGGTCAGTCTACTGCTTCTGGTAATAGTATAAGGTTGGTTGGTGGCAATAATATAACTGTAAGTGCAGGAACTGGTACTAATTCTAGTATAATACAAATTAATGGGGATGCTGGAGCTGGTGCAGACGGTTATAACTCTGTACAATTTACAAACTCCACAGCAAACTCAACGATGCCAATAGTCTGGGCTGGTAATTCTAATGGTTCTGGTAATATAACCTTGGGGTTGACTGGTTCGACTGTAACCGGTTCTGCTCCATCTGGTGGTGTTGGTAGTTATAATATACTTGCGGCAGGTACACAAACTGCAAATACCACTGGAACTGTTGTGTTTAGTAATTCCAACGGCCTTTCATTTGGAATGAGTAACAACAGTGTTATAACGGCATCTCATGAAGAAAGGTCTTTATATTTTTCAAACGCCAACGGTGTGACTTTTGGTACGTCAACAAATGGTTCTAGTACTACGGTTAGCGCTTCTGTTAATGCCGGTGGTGCAGCAAATACAGTAACAATATACGCTGGTCAAGATAGTACAACATTTACAGACAATTTTAGACTCTTAAACGATGCTACCCTGACAGCTAGTCAATATGTAATTTTTTACACTACAATTAGTACAGCAACAAACGGTAATACATTTGGTATAGCGGCAAAAGTTCCAAATGCAATAGCTTTGAGTAGCTCTACTAGGTTTGCTGGTACAGGCACGTCTGCAACTAATGCTAGTATTACACTAAACTCAAATGGTCTTGCTATCAGTGTTGCAGATCCTAGTGGTGGTGGTGGTTATACCTTAACTGGTTATGACCCATTTAATTTTGGTATGGGTGCTTTGAACACGGCCACTTCTGTAACGTCATTTAGTACAAATAGGACTGTTGTAAATGCTGTACAAATACCATTTCCAGTAGTATTTAACAAACTACAGCTATTAGAAAGTTTCAACGTTTCTGTAAGTAATGCTACAGCAGTAACAACATTAGCAAACACTCTTAATCTAACAAATAACTTTACTCTGTTTAAAAGATCGGGTAATCCTGGTAATGCGGCTAGTACATTATTTAGTTCTGTAACGAGTGGCTCAGCAGCTATTACTCTTTCTTACAATTTTGTTGGAGGTACTCAATATTATGGTATTGCTTATTATAAAGACAGTACTGGTGGAGTTAATGTATACAGTACTAGTAATACCACTACTATAAGTAATGGTAGTAGTATATTTACTGGTATAAAATTAGTAGAAATACCAATACCAGATGTTACACTAACTGCTGGGGAATACTTTTTAGCTTTAAAACAAAGTACCTCTGGTAATAGTTTTTCAGTTTCTAATGTAGTTGTAAATTTACAGGGTAATACTTTAAGGTTGCTTTCTAGTACTGCACAATTGCATTTTGGTGGTGGTTATGATTTTTGTGGCAATGGCTATGCTACTACTATTAGTCATGGTGAAATTATATCAAAAGTATCTGCTGATGCTAGGAAGATATATTATAGGCTAGGTTATGGTAATGTTTACTAATAAAAATTAATATGGCTACTTATACAGACAGTTTTACATATACACAAAACCAAGATCTTGATGGGCTTGGTAATTGGGTAAAAGTAATAGGCAGGTTTACTACAAAGGATGGTACAAGAGTTTGTGTTGATGATTATGTAAATTCTGGGGAATCTTGTTATAGGTATAACGCATCTTTGGGTAATGATCAGTATTCTCAGGCTGTTATAGTAGCTAAGGATACATCTGGGTATCACTGTTATGGCGTGGCTGCTAGAATATCAACAAGCGCCGTTACATATTATGCTTTTTATGCTGACGACAATGGGAGCTGTTATCTAATAAAATCTGTTAATGGAACAGTTACAGAACTTGGTAATGCGGCCTATACTACAACTGTTAATGATACTCTTAGGATAGAATGTAATGGTACCTCTATTGTTGGAAAAGTAAACGGTGTTACTAAAGTCTCTGCAACAGATAGTAGTATAACAACTGGACAAGCTGGGCTTGCTGGTTATTTATCAGACGATGTTATAGGGCTAGATGATTGGGAAGGTGGAGATTTGGGATCCAGTCAAGTGTTTGGGTTTAAAGTTGGTTATATTAAAGTATCATAATATGTCTGTAAGTTTAAACATAAATAAATGCTTTAGGTTTGGAACTTATACGCCTGGTGGTCAAACGGGCGAGTATAACAATCCCCCAGAAGGAATGACTTTTCTATACGAACCGTTTACTTATTCTACAGGCACTCCTTCTATAACAGGGTATGCATATAAAGTTAGACACAGAACAACCCCAGAAAATTTAGGCGTGTCTGTATTCAATCTAGACGACTACGTTACAAATACTGGTAGTTGGAAGATGGAAACTGCTACAAAAACACTACTGCAAGATCTTAATTTAAAATATACTCGTTTCTATAACCTTAGGTCATTGAGTGGCGGTGTTACTGATGGTGTTAATAGAGCTTATTATTTGTGCAACCATTTAAATATACCAACTGATAAAGTTGTTTTATCTCTAGAACATTACCAAGAATCTTCAAAACCATCTACACAAATTTATACAGACGCTTTAACACAAAATAAAAATCAGGGGTATGGATTTAAGAATTGGGAAGTAGCGAATGAGCCCTATTATACAAATACAGGTGTATTCAATCCAGCAAGTGAATACGTTTCATATTTCAACAGTGTCTATACTGCAGCTAAAGCAGCTGATAGTAATTGTAAATTGGGACTTGCTGTACAAAGGGTTAGTTCTTGGGCACAGACAGTTATAAATGGGTGTGCTGGTAAATATGATTTTGTATGTCCACATTTCTATGCATGGAATGACTGGAGGGACTATCCAAGTATTAGCGGGGCAATATCTCCTCTAAACAAAGCTGTTTTACAAGACTATGCAACTCTTAATAATTATACAAAAACAGTTAATGGTTCTATAAAACCAATTTATGAAACAGAGTGGAGATTGTATTCATTTGGAACACCACAAGTTAACTCGCAGGATATAAACGACTATGATGGTGAGTACCATCCTAGGAATGGTAATATAGTTGGGGCATGTCACGAAGCTGTAAGGTTGATATATACAATACAAAATGGATTGTCGCTAGCTGCTGGTAACTGGAGATTAGTTGACAATAAATCACAAGCTGTTTTGCCAAGAGGTTGGTGGTATGATGCACTGTATGGTAATGGGTGGATAGACTTAACAGGCAAAACATCAGTAAGATATTGGTTAAGGTACTATTTCTCTAGATATATGGGTGACTATGTATGTGCATATACTGGTACTACACAGTCTTTAACAAATAATGTTTTACATAACTATGAAAGTTCCCAATCTACACAAACATTTGGTGCTACACCAACGCTTGTAACAATATCTGCAGATGGTACAACTTTATACATAATAGCAGTAAATGCAAGTAGTTCTACCATTAGCATTGATTTTAGTATTAACGGCTTTGATTTGGACGTACCATATGATAGCAGTAATATATCAGCGAAACTTATAACACAATCCTCCGTAGACAGTAAGTGGTGGTGTGATAGTGAATCAGATGTTGTTTCGTCATACAACATAAATGGAGGTCAACCATCCCCATATTTATGGGCAGAGTCTACATGGAATGTTTATGAAACTCCTCATGAGGGTTGTGCTTTTGGTACTAATGATTTTCTGCCATATAGTATAATTTTTATAAAAGCCAAAGGACAGTTAAAAGCAAATTTTGAACATTATCCAGAACCACAATCTTAATACTATGAGTGCCAGTTTTGACCCAAAACAGTATAAATTTGCCAAGGCTTTTAGAGCAGATGGACTTGTTGCAAGCTTTAGATTTAACGAGACCTCTGGTAATTTCTATGATACTTCTGGTACAACAGGGGTGTCTTTGCTAGATTACAACTTGCCAAGTATTCATAGTTCTGGAGGCATACTTAGTAGTAACTGTGCTTATTTTGACGGTACTTACTTTATACAAATTCCAAACGTTTCTGATCATATATACCTACACGAAAAAGTTTCGTTTTGCGTGTGGTTAAAAACCACTGTAGTACCATTAGGTAAATATGTGATAAGATTTGTTGGTAGCACTGGGAGTCCAGACATTAGGTTATACATAACAAACGGCCCCTCAGAAACTCTTTATATAAGGATAGGCGATCTGAAAATTTCTGGTGGTAATAATGAGATACAGAGTGAGTGTACAGTACCGCAATCATTAATAGTCGATGGAAATTGGCATTTTATAGTGTTTACAATAGACAGAACATTGTCGGGAATAAACCAGCATAAGATATACATAGACAACGTAGAAAAGACACTGTCGTTATATTATAGTCAAGGATCAGATCCGTCTGGAGATGTTGGCAAGGTAAATATTATTGTTGGTGGAAGTCCGTCTTCGTATTTTATTACTGGTTATATAGACAGTTTGTTGGTGTTTGACAATAAAACCTTAACTACCGAAGAGATTTCTAATCTCTATAACAGCGGAAGTGGTGTAGAAATTTAATTTAATTATATTTATGGATAATAAACCACAGATAGTTACTGTAGATCCTGTTGGATTTCACAACAAGGATATTGACAATTCTATAAACAGGCTTAAAAAAGCTGGTACTTATAAGGACTTGTCTACTATAATAGTTTGCCCTACTAGGGGGTACATACATGCTAAAGTTGTACAATCATGGATGGGGATGTTAAGACCCATGAATCAAAAGGTAATTGGACCTCTTTTTGCAATAGGTATGGAAGTTGGTGAGGCCTATAACAGTATGGTTTCAATGATACTTAATAATCCAGATTTAAAGAATTGGAAGTATATGCTTACAATAGAAGAAGATAATATACCTCCCCCAGATGGATTGTTGAAGTTATACGAGGACATGGAATATTTTGACGTTGTTGGTGGTTTATACTGGACAAAGGGCGAGGGAGGACAACCAATGATTTATGGGGATCCCGCAGTGTTTCCTAGAAATTATATACCACAAGTTCCGAAGCCTGATACCCTACAACCAGCTTGTGGTCTCGGAATGGGTTTTAATCTGTTTAAAATAGACATGTTTAAAAATATAGAACAGCCTTGGTTTAAAACTCTTCAAGAGCATGATCCCAGTAAGGGTTCCGCATTGATGACACAGGATCTATATTTTTATGAAAAAGCTAGTAAGGCTGGTTATAAATTCGCCTGTGATACTAGGATTAAAGTAGGACATTATGATGCTGAAAACGATATAATTTGGTAATTATGAATAAGAAAACTGTTAAGAAAAACGCTTTTAAAAATAGCGAAAATAACAAGGTTGAAGTTAAATCTCAGGATAATACTCCTTTGAGACTGAATCTTGCCTGTGGTAATGTTAAAATTGAAGGCTTTGTAGGTGTTGATATTGTAAAGACAGAAGCTGCTGATATTACGGTGGACTTAGAAAAATTTCCGTGGCCTTGGAAAGACGAGTCTGTAGATGAGATATTCTGTTCACACTATGTTGAACACACAAACGATCTTATAAAATTCATGGACGAGTGCTATAGGATTTTGAAACCAGGTGGAAAAATTAAAATTATAGCTCCTTATTATAATTCAATAAGAGCTTGGCAAGACCCCACACATAAAAGAGCTATAAGTGAAGCTACATTTTTATATTTTAATAGGCAGTGGAGAGAGGTTAATCGTTTGGATCATTATAGTATAAAATCTAATTTTGATTTTAATTACGGTTATGATATGAATCCCGAGTGGGCGTCTAGAGCACAAAGCGCTAGGGATTTTGCTATTAAACATTATACAAACGTTGTAAACGACATACACGTTGTTTTAGAAAAGAAACAATAAGATGGATAAGAATATTACGGTAAAGATACAAAAGGGCACGATATTTAAAGCTAATATAACTTTTAAAGCAAATAGGGTGCCTATAAACCTAACTGGTAAAACAGTGTTTTTTACAGTAAAGCAGTTGAACGATAATTCTGGTGACGATGATTTAGCGCTTATTAAAAAGACTATTACAGTACACTCCGATCCAACAAATGGTAAAACAGTTTTGGAGCTGTCTGCCACAGACACGGATATCAATATTTCTAAATATAAAGCAGATTTTAAAATCTTCGAGAGTGGTTCTTTAAACTCAAACTCTGACCAGTTTATAATAGAAATTGTAGATGTTGTAACAAAACGAACTTCATAATTCTATGGGAATACTTGATGGAAATATAACTATTTTAGTACATAACGGTGCTGATTTAACTCTTAACATCAGTAATAGTAAGGACTTATCGTTGGGTATTCAAACTGACTTAGATATGGCACTTGATGTATATTATGTTTAAACAATGTAACAATGATTAATTTTGTATCTTTAAATACAATACAGAGAGATCTGTTAGAAATAATAAGAGGTTCACAAGTAGTGGCGTCTGAAAATATATCACCAAATCAGATAGAAAAGTGGATACACGAGTATAGGGCTATACTTCTCAAGAAGGATATAGATAGGGGTAAAAGTTTAAACCCCGCTTACATTCAAGAAATTCCTATAGTAAAACTTGTAGAAGTAGATTTGGCAAATGATTTATCTGAAGTTAAGACAAATCTTTATACTTTTAGAACAGAGTATAAGATCCCTAAAACAATAGATTTTATATTCAAACCAGGTATAGTATCTGTGGAAACACCAGAGGGTGAAGAGATACAGTTTGTTCCACAGAAAAGGGCAAGGTATCAGAAGTATAAAAAGTATACTGGTAATGATATGGTTGCTTATTTAAAAGACGATTATATCTATATAGAAGGATGCCATGAAGATTTATATTACGTTAGAATAAGGGGTGTGTTTGAAGTTCCAACAGAGGTAGACACGTTCCAATCTGGTGATATAACTGAACACACTTATACAGCAAATGATAAATATCCAATACCTATAGACGTTGTACCATTACTGAAAGAACTCATTTTACAGAAAGAACTTTCTATTTCTGTACAAACACCGCAGGATACTGTTAACGATTCTGCAAATATGGTACAGCAAAATTATAAGAAATAGTACTATGTATTTTGGTAGAGGTAAGAATAAAGTACAGAACCCAATAACTATAGTAGACATATACAAAGATTACATAAAGAACATTGGTGGTAGTGAAGATTTGTATTATGTTGACTATAATACTTTTTCCAATATTTGGAAAGAGTATATTTCGTTTATAATAGAAGAGGTTTTGTTCAAGGGTAAGAAGTTTAAAATGCCAAACAATCTTGGTGTTTTACAGATTATAAAGAAAAAGGTTAGTAGTTCTAATATTCTTACTATGCCAATAGATTGGAAAACTACACTGGAGGTTGGTAAAAAAGTGTGTTTCTTTAATGACCACACTGGTGGTTTCAAATATCTTTTCAGGTGGAATAAAACTAACTCCACAATAAAGTTTAAATACTACTACGCATTTTCTGCTACAAGGACATTGAAGAGAAAGTTGGCAAGGTTGATTATAGACAATAAAGTTGATTTTTTTGAATACCAAAATTAATAATAGAAATGATATATAAATATACATCCGTTAGGGAAATTATAGCAAAGGTTTTTACAGACCTTAACCTTCAGGAAGAGGCTCAACGAATCTCTGACATGATTGAGTGGTGTGGCGAAGCTATGGAAAAGATTGGGTCTTATAATCAATATATCCTTAAAGTTGCTGGTAAAGCTGGTGAAGACGTTTTAACTGTAGACAATTATCAGGCAAAATTACCTGATGATTTTCATAGTTTAGTACAGGTAGCTTATTCACAAACGGCTGTAGGACCTTTTTATCCTATGAGATATTCTGGTGGTTCGTTTGATACTAATAGGCGACTTACTGCAGCTATGAAACTAGACGATTCTAATTATCTAGACAATCCCTCAGCTCTTATTACTCTTAACGACATTATATGGACAATGACGTTATTTGATTTAAGCTATCAAGACTCTATGGCAAAATTGCAGGCAGAGCCGCAATTAGCAGAACTTATGAGGTATATACTTAGTAAAAATAATATCACAGATATAAATAATGTATCTGATGGTAATACCTCTTTTACTGAGGGTGTTGTCTTTACAATAAACAATAACTATATAAAGACCAACATGCAAACCGGTTATATAGTTATGGCATATCTAGCAATGCCTACAGATGAAGAGGGTTATCCAAAGATACCCGACAATTCAGCTTATAAAGAAGCCATATACTGGTATATAACCATGAAGTTGTTGTATCCAAAGTGGGTTTCTGGTCAAATAAAACCAGATGTTTACTATCACGCAGAATTAAAATGGCAGTTTTATAGGAAGCAGGCTTATGCAGAAGGTATGATGCCAGACGTAGAACAGTTAGAATCTATAAAGAATTTGTGGTTAAGGATTATACCCACTATCAGTGAACATGATACATTCTTTTCTAATCTTGATAGAATGCAGCAAATGTACACACACTCTTATAAGGGCAGGGGTTTTAATAAGAATATTTAAATACTATGGAATTTTCTATAAATACTTTTACTGGTGGAATGGATACCGATACAGACAAAAGTTCTGTAACCGGTAATAAGTACCTCATGGCTAAAAATTTCAAGCTTTCTACAGACAAAGTTTCTAATCAAGCTGCTTTGGTTTCCGGTATTTCAATGGTTGAACAAGATTTAGGAACGTATCTTCCATCTGGTACGCTTGTGGTTGGTACAATATATTGCATAGATTTCTTCGTTGTGTTTTGTACAAAAGCTAATTTTACACTATATCCAGAAAGTGCTTCTGATTATACTAGTTACATATACAAAGTTGGTGTAGATAGCGATGGTAGAATAACATACATAACAAAGTTATATGAAGATAGTGCTGCACTTGGTAGATTGTATTTTAAACCTGGCTATGAGATACGCGGTGTTTATAGAAAAGAAAGCGAGTCTGTTCAGAAGATATATTGGACTGATAATGTAAACAATGTTAGATATTGTAATATAGCAGATCCAAACCTTTCTAGTTATAAAGCTGTAGATTTTGAGCTTATAAAATTAAACAAATTTAAACAACCAAAAGTAATTGCTACCACCGGTGGGTCGTTAAAAGTTGGTAAATATCAATATGCCTACCAATTGTTCAAGAAAAGGGGAGCAGAGACTTTCTATTCCCCAGCTAGTATACCTTTTAATCTTATAAAAGCCGATACTAGTCTTTCAGTAAATACGAAAAGCTATGGCGGAGTACAAGATGACAATTCTAATAAGGCTATAAGGGTAAGTATAGAGTTTGATAATAGTGGTGACTTTGACTATATAAGGATAATATCAATATACTATAAAGATAGAACTTCTGTACCAGAGATAAAGATAATAGATGATTTTAAGATTGGTCAAGATCAGGAAAATATAACTATAGTTGATAATGGTTATTATAACGGTGAAATTACGTTAGAAGAATTTGGTATTGTGTTTAAAAGATTATTTGCTTGTTCTGACCTATCTTTTAAGGATAACATATTGTTTGCTGCAAATATTTCAGAGAAAGACTTTAAGGTAGATTTTGACGCAAAAGCTTTTAGGGCAAATAATGATGGTAATTACATAACGTATGGTAAGACGTTATATAATAACGTGTTAATAGACACGTATATGAAGCTTACTGGTTATGCAAATGACAATGCCTGGGCAGATAGCATGACGTGGGAATTAAGAAAAGTGTCTGATAATTCTGTTATAGGTACTTATAACGTCAAATCAATACCAGAAGAGTATGATTACAGAAATGATTATAATAGTGCCGCAAGTAAAAAAACACAGGACTCTTCTATGAATCCTTGTAAGTATAAATTCAAGAGTGGTAGTTACTATCTTCTTGGTGGCAAGGGTTATAACATAGAATATGAATTTGGTATAAAGTCTATAAGAATAGATCAAAATAATGAAAGTGATATAAAAGATTTTAAAGATTTCTTTAATAACTCAACAACATATACAAACTTCGGTGGTTATAATAGTCCTATCATAGCTTCTAATTTTGTAGGTTATAAAAGAGATGAAATATACAGATTTGGAATACAATTTTTCGATAAGTATGGAAGACCTTCTGATGTTAAATGGATAGCTGACATAAGATTTCCATCAATGTTTGATATTGATGGTACAACAAAATACGATAAAGACGGAAACGGTATTAATGATACTAGTGATTTTTTGACATTTTTTAGAAGGACATCTGGAACAAATGTTGGTGTTTATATAAACGTCTTATACCCGAAGTTTAGAGTAAGGAATTTACCTAGCGACGTATACGGTTATAGAATAGTAAGGGCTGTAAGAAATAGTGAGGATAAAACAATAGTATCTCAGGGGTTTATTGGTTTTCCAGCTCAAGATTCCAATGACAAATATATACCAAGAATAGTTCCTACATGCGGAGCAAACTCTTACACTACAACAACAAGGGCATACTTTTGCTCACCAGAAGTTACTTTTGGTAACTTTGATATAACTTCTTCTACTATTTTTAAACCGCAGTGTTATACAACAACTCCCGACAATGTTACTGGTCAATATGCTACACATAAACAAACGCCTTTGTATTCTTCGTATTTACCGTCAAATAGTGGTGGCGGAAATACGTATATTTTAAAGTATACAAAAAGTAACACATACCAGCTTGGTACAAACAAATCTTATTCTTATGACATTGTTGGTTCTGCTAAAGTACAATCACCAGAAACAAAAGAGTCTGCTTTAGAAACAGATTTTTATGAAAGTGATAAGTTTATAAATTATACTAGCGATTATAATTACCTTGGTTATACTAGTGTACAAAATGGAATTGGAGGTTCAAAATTAATTTTTGGTATGAGTAGTGGTATGTTTCAAACGCCACTGGCCTCGATATCGTCTAGTTACTACTTTCCATTGTACATAGGAGATCTTTGTAAAGACAATGCAGATACTATATACGGAGGATGTGCTTACAACTCAAGGCTAGCAACAGAGTATATACCATGCTCTGAAATAGTTTCAGATTTTAGTGGTGAAACAAGATTTTCTAGAACCTCCACATTTTCTTCTTGGTTAGAAGTATTCGGTGGTGATACTTACATTAATTACTTTGAATATTTGCATACAATACACGACCCAAATTTGGGTACTGGTGGAGATAGAACAACAACAATAGTTTATATACCACTAGAATCTAGTATAAACACAGCATTTTCTAATAGTGTTACTTTTAGTAGGGATTATAACGATCCGTATGTATACGCTATAAGGGAAACTGCTGGTGTTCAAAATGCAAACGGTGGTAATTATTATAACCAGAAGACTAATTTCTATAGCTATAATGACGTCTTTTCAAGGGAACAAGATGTTGTTAAATATAGAAGTTTGCCATCAGACTATGAATATAACAAAGTATATCCAAACAGGATAATAGCATCTGATAATAAAATAAATGAAGGGCTGTTAGACTCGTGGACAGTTTTTAGGTATAACAACACATATGATGTTGACTCAACACACGGCAAAATAAGTAATATAATATCCGTATCAAACGGTTTAATGTTTTGGCAAAAGAATGCTGTTGGTATAGTTGCTGTAAACGAAAGGTCTATAGTTAATGATAATAACAGTGCCGCCATAGTTCTTGGTAGTGGTGGTGTGTTAGCAAGGCATTTTTACATAAGCAAAATTCATGGTAATACAAACAGACTTGGTATAGCACAGTCTTTAAGTGGTATATACTGGGTTGACAATACTAGTAAAACAATATTGCAAACAGATGGTTCTTCTGTTAACGAGATTTCTAAGATATCAAATATACAATCACACATGAAGTATAAATATCCGTATATAGTTGACGTCAAAGCAGTGTACGATGCAGTTGATAATGAAATATTGTTTTCTATAAAACCAGGGTTCATCATAACTATTACAAGTCTTCAAAGCTCTCAAAGGTTTGCTGTTTTTAACAACCCGTTTGGAATAGTATTTGATGGTATCAGGACAAATGACTTTGTAATGGTTGAAGATGAAAATAATAATAAAGTTATATGTAAAGTATATTCAAGTAATACTTATGAAGTATACTTAGACATTAGGGGCAATAGTATAATTGTAAATCAAAACTTTTTTGTGCCTGGTAATAGATACAAAATAACGTTTCTTAAGAACAGAGTGGGGTTGAGTTCTTATTCTAGTATCTATAATAATTATAAACACGTTGACTTTGAAACATTGGTATACAATGAAAAGTTTAAGACTTTTCAAGGAACATATACATTCAATCCATATATGTTGTTTTCAAGCAACTCCAGTATCTATTGTACAACGACTACTAACAAAATATACTATAAAAAAGACGGTGTTGCCACCCCATATTATATAGACAACTACGATGAGAGTTATCTGAGTTTTATAGTAAATCCAAAGTATAGTTTTACAAAAGTATTTGACACACTATCTTTTTATACAGACGCCCTAACAGAAGACAAGCCACAAACAGATGTTTCTATAACAAGGGATGATAGTGTTACATTTGATAGGCTAAGGGTAAGCAATGATTATCAAACAACCGGTGAGGTAGATTTAAATCCAATAAGGAGAGAAAGAGAGTTTAGGGTCTACATTCCTAGAGTTGAAGGAACAGAACTTTACAGGTCTAGGATTAGAGACAAATACATGAAAGTAGAACTGTGGTATAATAACAGTTCTGGTAATATTTATAAATTTATAGTTCCATACATAATAACTTCGTATAGAATTTCTTATCGTTAATTAAAATGAGTAAAAATATTAGAGAAATAAGAGTAAAAAATTCCAGGGATGTAATAAGGGCTAGGATGCTAGGTATTCCGGGTTATAGTCTTGGCGGATGGATCAAGAACAACAAGCAGGGTATATTTGGTGGTATTCAAGCGGCTCTAGGTGTTGGGGCTATGTTTATTCCTGGACTGCAGTCAGTTGGTTCCTCAATGATAGGTTCCGGTGTGGGTAACATAGCGCAAGAAGTTTCTGGGGACATTGCTGCAAGAAACATGCCAACACAAAGTGAAATAGCTGCACAACACGCAAGGGAGCAGCTTGATAATTCTATTAAACAAGATGCACTTAAAACATCCCCAACTATAAACGGGTTTATGTATGGTGGACTTTATGCTGATGGTGGTTTTCTATATGGTGCCCAAGAACCAAACGCAGAATTGCAGGGTGGCGAAACATTTCAAGAGCCTGATGGTGGTATATACAACATACCAGACAACTACCCGAGTCACGAACAAGGCGGCGTTAAGATGGCTTTAGATTCAGGCACAAGGATGCTTGGTGCACTTAAGTCACCATTTGGCAAATCATATCAAGAAGAGGGTGAGAAATTATCAAATGCACAGAATAAGCTGTTAAAAATTATTAGCGGTAGAAGTACGCCGTTAGCCAAGAAATCAGCCTTAAAAGGATTAGAACAAGTTTCTAAAGATTATGATTTGCTAATGAATCTTCAAGAATTACAGAAATCAATTACTGGTGTAGATAACGACGGTGTTTCTCCAGACGATGTGGAATTTAAGAACGGCGGTATTTACATAAAACCTTCTAAGAGAGGAACATTTACAGCTGCTGCAAAAAGACACGGTATGAGTGTACAAGCTTTTGCAAGGAAAGTTTTGGCCAACAAGAGTAATTACTCTTCAGCAATGGTAAAGAAAGCCAACTTTGCTCGTAACGCATCAAAGTGGAAACACGAGTATGGTGGTATTATAGGATATGAAGATGGCGGCAATGTTACCAACAATCCTGTAAAAAAGGGACCAAACTCTAATAATCCAAACTATGTACCACCTCCGACAGATACTGATTTTGTAACAGATATTTATGGTAGTAAGATTTTGTTTAGGGGCGATAAAATTCGTGAAAAATATCCCGAGATATACAACACGATTTTAAATTCTGACGATCCCAATGAATACAATAAGGCCGTAGAATTTCTAACAAAAACTGAGGGCTATAGTGAAAGATCTCCGTTTAAACTTGTTGCAAAAGAAACAGAGCGTAGGTTGTCTGGCAATTTTAATCCAGATGAAGAGTCTACTAACTATACAAGCAAGTATAAAAAAGGTTCTGAATACGCTAGGTTTTATAACGATTGGTATAACGATAGGCATAATAAATATAAAGACGAAGCTTTAAAAGCTAGGAATTTGTTTTTAACATCAGAGTACGATCCAGGATATGGATTAACTTCTGAAGAATATGCTATAACAAGGATGCCAGATGTTATTTCTGCAGGTGGTGTGTATAAGAACTATGCAAGTTTTGACCAAGATATGGCAAATATAAATGCAAGAAGAACGTTGGAAGAAAGAAAAGTCAATATAGATAGGCAAAATGCTAGAAATCAAATGGGTACGGTTGGTAAAACTATAGAGTCTATAAAACATACAAAAGATGTAGTTAATGACAAATTATCTGGGTATGAATATGGTGGCATTGTTAAGTATTGGAAAGGTGGCGAAGATGAAAACTATCCTATGTATCCTTATATATTTAAAAATTATAATGACTATTATCCGTCGTATTCAAACAAATTTACAGAA
>CAYXOL010000016.1:0-91069 GCA_964467165.1 uncultured Clostridium sp. | reverse complement strand
CACGGTGGTGTGAGAGGACGCTAAATAAATTAATTATTTAGCTCCTACTCGATTAGGACATGGTTTAATATTTCAACTGTTGTTTCCATTAGTATAATATCCTAAAATTTATCTATTTAACATCTAAAGTTGTTTTTCCTATTCCATAGACACTTTCCCAATCACGAACGAATTGATTAACACTCCAATCAGTAAGAGGATGTGCAAGCACTGCATCTAGTATCTCAGGATTTACAGTTACAGAATGTCCACCTACAAGAGCTACATTGTGTACTTGTTGAACGTTTTTAAAGGAAGCGGCTAAAACCTTAGCATCTATGTCATATTGGTGAAATAATTGAACTATTTGAGCCACAACAGAAACTCCATCACCACAAGTGTTATCTATTCTATTAACATAAGGAGCAACGAATTCGGCTCCAGCCACTGCCGCCATAAGAGCTTGCTGGGCGGTAAATATTGCTGTAGCGGTTACCTTTATACCCTTTTGTTTAAGTAGCTTCATTGCTTTTATTCCTTCAGGTATAACTGGAATCTTAATATAAAGATTTCCACCAATTACGCTATTTAAATACTCAGCTTCCTCCACCATTTTTTCAGCAGTTAAGCTAACAGCTTGGACATGAAGCATTGATTCATTACCTATAATTTTTCTGATACCCTTTAAAATTTCTAAAAAGCTCTTGTTTTCTTTAGAAATGATTGTTGGATTAGTAGTAACCCCAGCCATTGGATAGAAGTTGTAAGCTTTTTTTATTGCCTCTAAATTTGCAGTATCTATTATATATAGCATAGTTATATCTCCCTTATTTTATAATTTTATTTTAAATTCACTTAAACATTTTTTAAGTCCATCTGTAGACTCTGAAAATTCTAGACCAAAGCTTTTAATTTTAGAAGTATTGAGTCTTACATCTCTGTTATGGTCTTTATATTTTTCTGTGTCTGCTTCTAATAGTTCTTCTATTCTATGCTGCAGTCCAACTTCTTTAAATATTAAAGAGCAAATATCATAACGGCTTAAACTGTTATGGCTACCAATATGATATATGCCATAAGGAATTTCAAATATCATTGGAAACTGGTCTACAACTTCATGAACATAAGTTAGGCCCCTGTATTCATTTGTTGTAACTTTGGTTTTCTTGCCTTGCATAATATCAGTTAGTGTACCCCAAAGTATATTAGGGGACATACCACAATTTCTCTCAGGAACACCAAAGAGCCAAGTGAATCTTACAACCCAAAGTTCGTCTAGTACTTCCTTTAGTAAGCCTTCAGCTTCAAATTTATTTTTTCCATACATTGTATCAGGACAAGGAATATCCTCTTCTGTATAAGGACCACTAGAAGCATTGCCATTAAAAACTTGCTCAGTACTAAGAAATATCATTTTTGCATGTGCTTGTTTGCATGCCTTTGCAACGTTTATTGCTCCGGTAACATTAATTTTATATGCAAGTTCTGGGTTTTTGTCGCAAAACTCAGTACTTGCTTTGGCAGCCGCATGAATAACGTAGTCAGGGTTAAAGCTTTTAATAGTTTCATTTACCTGTGAAACATCTGTGATATCAAGCATTGATGAACTGGCTGAGAGAATTTCATAAGTGTTTTTATATCTCTGGGCAAATCTTGTACAAAAGAAACCATTTCCACCTGTTAATAATATTTTTTTCATTTCAACACCTCATCTTATATATTTTTATAATAATTAACCACCTATATTGACTTTAAAGCCGGTATTTCTTATTTCATTTGCTATTTTTTCTATAGTTTCAGGAGAAGGGGGAGCTACATCTATAAGTTTATAATCTAGATTTAATAATTTATATTTATTGCTTCCATATTGATGAAAAGGTAGAAGGTGAACCTCTGTTAGGTTTAAGCTTTTAACAAAAGCTATTATTTCCTTTATGTTTTCATGACCTGTGGTATACCCTGGAATTATTGGTACCCTTGGTATAACTTTTTTATTCATTTTTACCAAAGTCCTAATATTACTTTTTATTAAATTTATATCTGCCCCTAGTACTTGCTTAGATTTTTCCGTGTCCATTATTTTAAGGTCAAATAGAATTAAATCTAAATAAGGGGCTAGTTCAACAAGACTTTTAGTATTTCCCATACCACTAGTTTCTATTGCGGTATTTATACCTAAATTTTTTAGCTTTTTAAGTAAAGCTAAAGCAAAGGTGCTTTGAGCTAATACTTCACCACCTGATAGGGTTACGCCACCACCGGAGCTTCGATAGAAAACCATATCTTTTTGAACCTCTGTCACAATTTCTTCCAGGGTCATGTATTTACCAAAGCTTGTAATTGCTCCAGTTGGACATTCTTCTAGGTCAAAATTGCAGTGCTTGCAATGGATACATTTACTTTCCATTTTAACCATTTCAGGTTCAAAACTTATAGATTCAGGGTTGCTACACCAAGGACATGTTAGGGGACAACCCTTAAAAAATACAATTGTTCGTATACCTTCCCCATCGTGCAAGGAGTATCTTTGAATATTTAGTATTAATGCTTTCACCTTATCACTTCCTATAAAGTATGCTCAGTTCTTCTAATTATATCATCTTGGATTTCCCGGCTTAGCTCTATAAAGAAAGCACTGTAGCCCGCTACTCGAATCACTAGGCCCTTATAATCATTTGGGCTTGCTTGTGCATTTTTTAGGGTTTCCACTGAAACCACGTTGAATTGTATATGCTGTATTTTTAGCTTCATAAAAGCATAAAGGAAACCACATAATTTATTTATACCATCCATGCCTTCTAGGGTTTTAGGACTAAATTTAACATTAAGTAAGCTGCCATTTGTTGTTAAGTAGTTATCCAACTTACTTACGCTTTTTAATACTGCAGTAGGTCCAAGTATATCTCGACCCACCATAGGGGACAATCCGCCATCTGCAAGTTGCGCTCCAGATTTGCGTCCATCAGGAGTGGCACCTACAGATTTGCCAAGGGGAATATGAGCTGACACTGTGTATGAGCCAGGAACAAAGGTGCCACCCCTAGGAGTCACATACTTTTCTACAGCCTTTGAGTAGTATCTAAGAATATCTGCACTAAGGTTATCCACTTCATCATTGTCATTTCCGAATTTATCATATTTATTAATCAAGCGAAGTCTTAGTTTTTCATGTTCTACGCCTTGAAAATCATTTTCTAGTGCTTTTACTAAATGGCTTAAAGTAATTCTTTTCTCTTCAAATACAATCTTTTTTAGAGCATAAAGAGAATCGCTTAAATTTGCTATACCAATGCCTTGTACACCAGAAAAATTATATTTTGCGCCACCATAGGTTATATCCTTGCCTGTCTGCAAACAATTATTAATAAAAGATGACATTAATGGAACTGGTGCAAATTCTTTATGGGAGATATCAACGATATTTGAACCCTCTACCATAAGCTTAACATATTTATCGATCTTTTCTTTTATGTTTTGGATTATTTCATCAAAGGTAATATTTTTATCTTTATTTTCCC
Organism: uncultured Clostridium sp.; assembly: GCA_964467165.1. GTDB lineage: Bacteria > Bacillota > Clostridia > Clostridiales > Clostridiaceae > Clostridium_AD. The sequence continues at coordinate 87,572 of CAYXOL010000016.1, read as the reverse complement.
TTAGGGATATTTCCATTATCTTTAGCAAATTAAAAAGTGCTATATCATGTAGGCCGTAAGTTTTCCCAGGAAGGGAAAGCTCAACGCAACCAACTACAGAATAATCTCTTGCATCCTCTAAGCTAACACCACGATTTAAAAATCCTGGGACTATTACTTCATCGTTGAAAATTTGAGGTATTCCTGTGCCAAGCCTTATGGTTTCAGCAGTTTTTACTAAAAAATCTGGCTCTATAAGTTCATTTACCCGTACACCTAAATTGGGTTGTGGAAGACGGATATCTTGGTAGGTATCTAGAGCCAGATAGGATAGTGGATTAACTGCACTTCGACCACTTTCTGTAAGACCTCCAAGAGTGATTGTATATCCAGTTGGGAACCCAGCAAAGTATTTAGCACTATTGCTACTTCTAATTAAAACCACATCATTAGTTTTAATCCATAAACAGGTTAAAATTTCTCTTAAACTTTCGGCTGGTATCCCATTCTTAAGATCCTTTTCATAAAAAGGATACATATACTTATCAAAACCACCCAGAGACAAGGAACTAGCATTGGATTCATATTGTAGAATTACACACAAATACCATAATAATTGGCAGGCCTCATAAAAAGTTGAGGGTGGCTCCTGAGAAATCTTCGTTGAAATCCTAGCAATTTCTAAAAATTCGGCCTTTCGTATAGGGTCTAGTTCTATGTCAGCGCTTAATTCTGCAAGGTTTGCATATCTTAAAATATGCGCCTTGGATGCTTTAAGGGTTATTATGGAGGCTTTATAGAAATCGTTATCTGGTTTTTTTTTGGATAGTTCTAATGTGTCATGGAGAATCTGTTGAATCCCTTTGCTTAATAATTTTTCGAAATTCGCAATTATATGTCCTTGGCCTTTATCAGTTTGGTTAAGTTTGAAAATATCTAAACCTTCAGGTTCACGCACCGTAGGAGTAAGTCTATTATTTATAAAGTCCTTTAAGGATTTGCCAGCCCAGAAGGGATAAAGAATTTCTCTATAAATTTTCTTGTCTTGCTTTGATATAATGAAGGGGTCTTGAGGCCGAGCATGAATTGTATCAAGCTCTTCATTAATCCAGTAAGGATCCATTTCAGGAGAAATAATTCCGCTCCTAGGCTTTGAGGTTCTATTACCAACTATAAGTTCCTGCTCTCTTATAGATATTTCTACCTTTCTAAGTATGTGGGCTGTTGCTTTTGCACGCCTAATAATTGTTGAATCTTCTACAGTCTCTTTATAGCTTTCTGTATATAGAAGAGCCCTTTCAAGAGATACTTCTCTTTTATTTTCAAAAAGCTTTGTTTTTAGTAAATGAATTCTATCACTAGTCAAAGGTATTCCTCCTTTATATATATATTTTAAAATTGTTATTTATTGTTTATAAGGGAGTTTGATTATTGTTTATTATCGTTGATTATTGTTTGCTCTTATTGTATAATGAAAAGAAGAAAAGTTCAATACTTATCATAAAAAAATTAATTGCAGTGACCAAGGAGAGGATTTAAGTGTATAAATTATTGGTGTTAGATATGGATGGAACACTATTAAATGGGAATCAGAAAATTTCTAAAGAAAACATTGCAGCAATAAAAAAAGCAAAGCAGCTGGGGATTAAAATTATAATTGCCTCAGGACGAACAATTCAAGGTATAGAAAATTATTTAGAAGAGTTAGATTTATTAAGTGAGGATAATTACTGTGTGGTGTGTAGTGGAGCATTAGTGATGAATAATACAAAAGAAAAGGTAATTCACTCTAGTCCAATTAGTTTTGAAGAGTTTAAATATGTATTTGAACTAGTAAAACAGCTAGATATAAATTTAAATATGTATTCCAATGAAAGTATTTTAATACATTCTAGTAACTATTATAGTAGATTTGACTCTATTGCAAATAATTTGCCATTGAAAATTATGGATTTTAATTGTCTTGATAAGGACACTTTAATAACGAAGATTATGCTGATAAATGAGGATTTAAGTGTTGCAGAAGAAATGAAAGCTTTATATCCAGGCATTGTAGTAAAAGATCTTAGTATTCAAAATAAAGAAAGCTATAATAAGCATTTATTTAAAGATATTTCTAAGTTGCCTATGGATTTTTTAGAAAAGTTTACAGTTTCAAAAGTTACCCCTTTTAATGTGGAAGTTATGAAGAAAAACGCTAACAAAAGAACAGGCATAGAAAAGATTGCAGAGCAATTTAAAATAAAGTCACATGAAATTATTTGCATAGGGGATTCTGGGAATGATAAGCAGATGATTGAATATGCAGGATTAGGAGTAGCAATGGGAAATGCCTTTCCAGAAATTAAAGAAATTGCGGATTATGTAACCCTTACAAATGAAGAAAATGGTGTTGCTCATGTAATAGAAAAGTTTATACTAAGTGAGAAAAAACTGGGATAAAATACAATGTTTTATGCTACATTATATATGTATACATTATAAGGGTAAGGTGGAGACAATATGTTTGCAGAGGAAAGAGTAGAGAAAATAATTGAACTATTAAATGAAAAGCAAAAGGTAGTGGTAAAGGAACTAAGCCAAAGGTTCCAGGTAACAGAGGATTGTATAAGAAAAGATTTAAAAAGCTTAGAAAAACAAGGAATTATTAAAAGAACTTATGGAGGAGGAGTATTAACCAGGAAGTCTGCTCCACATAACGATATTTTAAGTAGAGTAAATATTAATTTAGATGATAAAATGAAAATAGCAGAAAAGGCTTTTGGACTTATACAACCGAGAGAAACAATTTTTTTAGATATATCATCCACAAATATACTAATTGCTGAGAAAATTGCAAAGGGCAATAAAAAACTAGTAGTTATAACAAACATGATTGATATTTTTAGAACCTTTTCAAAATGTGAGCATGTAGACGTAATAGGAACTGGCGGAGTGTTTAACAAAGAACTAAATGGATTTGTAGGATCTACTGCTATAGAAAGTATATCTAAGCACAAAGTAAATAGAGCCTTTATAGGTAGCTGTGGAGTGAATATGTTTGATAAAAGTGTTACAACTTTTGATGTGGAAGATGGAAATACAAAAAAAGCTATTATAAGCTCTGGAAAAAAAGTTTATATTGTAATGGAAAGTAAGAAATTTTATTATGATGGCACATATAAATTTGCAGATGTATATGATGTAGATGCAATTATTGTAGATGAAAAACCAGATGAGAAAATTTGCATTGAGTTAGAAAAAATAAACGTAGAACTAATTTGAATTAAAAGACTTAAAAACATAAACAAGATTTCAAACTAAAAAAGAAAATCCAGATTATAAAAGGAGATTTGAAATTATGAAAAAAATAAATTTTGCAATAATAGGATATGGTGGCATAGCAAAAACTCATGCATTAGCAGCTTATGATGCTAATATAAGGTTTTCACTTCCTTATGAACTAAATTTAACTCATATCGTGACTAGGCAGCCTAAAGATATTTCTATAAGTGGTGTGAAAAATGTTACGGATATTAAAGAGGTCCTTGAAAATGATGAAATAGATTTTATAGACATATGTACACCAAACGATTCACATTTCGCCATGGTAAAAAATGCAGCCCAGTATGGAAAAGCTATTTACTGTGAGAAACCTCTTTCAGCTAAGTTTAGTGATGCTGTGGAAATGGCTAAAATAGTGAAGGAAAACAATATAATGAATTCGGTAGCTCTAGTATATAGATTTATGCCAGCTATATCATTATTAAAAAGAGAACTTGAGAAGGGCACTATTGGGAAAATTATAGATTTTAAAGTGAGAACTTATCACGATAGTTATTTAAGTGAAAAGAAAAAAGGTACATGGAGAACTGGGAAAAATTCTGGTGGGGGAGCATTACTAGATTTAGGAGTTCATTTAATTGATATGATACAATTTACCATGGGAGATATAGAAAAAGTAGAAGCCCGGACTAAAATTTATTTTGCACAAAGAACAGAAGTTGATGAAATTGCAGATTGTGACTTTACATTAAAAGGCGGAGTACGTGGAAGTCTAGAGGTTTCAAGAATATTTACTGAAAGACAGCTCACAGACGATTTCGTAGTTTATGGTACAAAAGGTAGTATAAAAATCAATTTTAATAATCCTTATGAAATTGAGATATATAATTATGAAAGAAATTCCACTGAAATAAAAAATGTAGCAGCAGGGGATAGTTTACTAAAATATTACGCTGATAAGAGAAATTCCTTGGGCTTCTTCCAAAATTGTCATACGGCCTCTCTTATAAATTTTGCCAATAAGATTTATAATAATTCGGGCGAGGGGATTGAGGCGAGTTTTGAAGATTCATTAAAATGCGAGAGAATAATAAATCAGGTGTATGAGGGGATAAGGTAAGTATGGAATCGACTGCGTGACTTGCAATAAGAGCTCGAAGCTGGAAATTTGATTAAGAAATTCTAATGTTTTGCTCATGTAAAATCCTCTATCGCTCATACTCGCCGTCCTGGCTCGGGTTCGTAAGCCTGACTTCCTGTCAGGCTTACGAGGATTTTACATGAGCAAAACAAGAATTTCTAAATCAAATTTCAACAGCTTCTTCGCTCTTATTGCAAGTCACTGCGGAGGAAATCATACTTATTTATATTACGCGGCGCACTGATATTTGTGGTGGCGGGGATGGGACGTTGCAATTATCAATTGTTATGCTTCCTGTTAGGCTTACGAGGATTTTATATATTAATAAAAATATTCATGAACAAAGCCCCTACATCATTTATTAATGTAGGGGCTTTGTTGTATCTGTTACTATTAATTTAGCATATTCTTTTTTAATTATGACCTTTTACAATACTATAAACTGTAGCGAACATACCAAATAAAATACCTGTAATAGGGAATATAATCCAATTAATGTGCCATTGATTGAAAATTAATCCGCTGATAAGGAAGATACAGACTGCAAGTGGCCATACGATAGCAGCAACTGCACCAATAAGTTTATTCGTTTTGGTTTTTTCTTTTGAAAAGTCACCAGTTTGTAAAAGCATACTAAAACTTTGTTTAATACTTCCAAAATATATGAAGAGGAAGACAGCAATAGAAATAATAACAAGTAAAATAACTACTCCATAACTAGATGCATCGTCGCCAAAAGCGGATGCCACGAAAATCACAACCGGTGATAGGATACATAGACATACACCTACTATTAAAGATACCATATGAGTTGATGCAAAAGCGGTCTGTTTTTGCTCTATAATTGATTTTACACGAAGAGGCAAATCAAAATCGTTTTGTAGATATTTGTACTTTTCCAACTTCGTACCAGAATAAATGAATAAGGCTATAGAAGGTACGAGCAGTAGGAGTAGTGTAATAATGCCAAACATATCAGTGAGATCTTTTGAAAGACCTTTACCAATAATACCATTGTCTGTGAAAGTGGTAATTAATATTAACATAGACGTTGCTATAATACATATACAAACACCGATACCTACCAATAGGCCAGAAGCTTTTTTTGCAGCCATAAAGCTATCTGCTTCTTCCTGCGTAATGGTTTTAACTAGGGCACCATCTTTCTTATCCTGGATTCCAAGCTCATCAATTAATTCATCAATATTGCCAAATTCTGAAATTACAACACCAATGGCCTCATTTTCCGATTTTCCAGCATCCTTATGCTCCTTATATTTTTCTTCCATATTACATAATAAATCATCTTTTAATTTGATTGTCTGGTTTGTTCTTGGGAGGACTTTAAACATATTGTCTAAATAATTTTTTATAGTTTCCACTCTATTTCATCTCCTTAATAAATTTATTAATAACTTCTTTTGTCAAGCTCCATTCTTCACATTTTTCATTGTAGTAGGATAGACCTGTGGTGGTGATTTTATAGTAGGTGCGCCTTTTTCCAAAGGTTTCATCTTTGTAGAAAGATTCTATATATCCGTTCTTTTCAAGACGGTTGAATGCCGAATAGAGTGTTGTCTCTTTCATAACATACTTCTCCTCTGATAATTTCTTAATATTTTTTGATATTTCATATCCATAGGATTCGCCATCTTGAAGCATAAAAAGAATAATCGTATCATTATATCCTCGAATTACATCGCTGCTTATCAAATTATATCCTCCTTTGATTTTACTTCATCTGTCGTACTTTGCCTGTCGTAGTAATTTAAGTGTAGCATAATTACTACGACAGGTAAAGTATTATCTTGAAAATTTTTCTGAAAATATATTGATATTTATTTTGTAAGATTAACTATTTTTATTTAAGACGGCAAAGCCTACAACCATGTCACATGTCTGTAAGCTTTGCCGATAGTAATTTATGCATTAGTATTATAAATACATATTAATGAATTTTAGAGCATTGTAACTGAACTGCCACTTATAGAAGATGGCAGACTCGAAGATTCGAAAATGTTGTTAAAGTATCGTAAATTTATGATCGCACAACTATATAAGCAAATTGTGACTCTTTATTTTTATAAATTAATAATTTCTGTTATTTCATCATAAATTTTTTGTGAAATAATATCTTCAAATTTTGTTGTATCTACATCAATATTTATACAATCATCTATTTTTAACTTAAAGTTCTTGTTTGTAATTCTTTTCTTAAATTCATCAAGTCCATTTATCTCAATAATATGACCTGGATGTCTTTCCCCTGAATTATCACGTTCGATATATCTTTTATATAATATTTCTTCTGGGGCATGACAATATAATTGTAATATTCTATAGTTATATTTCGCTTTTAAGTTTGAAAAAACTTTTGTTGAGAATTTATCTTCAAAATTACCTTCAACAATAAAAGTCTTGTCAGTTTGACATAATTTTTCAACAAGCAGATATGAAAGCTCAAAACTTGTTACGCCTAATCGTACTGCCCATTCTTCATCTTTAGTACCTAAACAATCAAAAAGTAATTCTTTAATCTCATCTTTATTTATTAAAGGTAGGTTAAATTTATTTGCTAATTTTTTACTTAATATTGTTTTACCAGTAGCAGATGTACCTGTAATTATTATAATTAAATTTCCACACACTAAAATCACCTCCCGCTATTGTATTCAAGGTTAGATATAAATACGTCATAATCTACACATACCAGATTTTTTACATGGTAGACATCATATTTTCAGCCACTTTAAATGCCATAAGACTACCTGCATCACGATTACATAAAACAGTACAAACAATTTTGCTATTGGGGTAATAGGCACTTCTGAAGGATACTCCAGGGTCTCCACCCATGATGTGAATTTTCATAACAATTTCATTCAATGTGTCTAACCATACGCCATACCCATATGAAACACAATTTTCTATAATCATGGAAAGTATAACAAAGCCACCATTGTTGTACTTGAAGCGATACCCTGGTTGGAATTCCATTTCTTTATTTTGAAGTAATTTCAAGAAGTCACCAGGTGATTTCATCATGTACATAGGAGTATCTTCCCATACTTTGGCATAACCATCTTCATCAGTTTCCTCATCAAAATAGTCACAAAAGCCTGATGTATGGGTAAGTAGATGGCGAATGGTTACCGAATTGTTCATGCTTTTGAAGTAATTTGGCAGACAATCTGTAACCGAATCATCCAATGATAATTTTCCCATTTCTACTAATTTTAATATTGCAATAGCTGTGAAAATCTTGCATCCAGAGGCTATTGCAAATCTTGTATTCATTTGGTTTGGAATATGTTCAGTTATATTAGAGTCTCCCATAACTTCTTGGACAACAGGTTCTTCATTAATCGAGATTAATACGACCCCAGAAAAGTTGGGGTTCTTATTTAATATTTGTGATTTTATAACATGAGCATCCATTGTTTTTTCACTGCCTTTCTAAACAATATTCTTCATAGCTAATTGTTGTTGGTATAAGGTACATTGATGGTTGATATGTAGTTTCGCAGGAGATGACTTAATGAATCCACTATCTATAGGATAGATAAATTAAATACTGATAGTTATCTACTGTGGCTCCATTTATTAGTATAAATTGACTACTTAAAAATAAATTCTCGATTCATTTTCCATAATATTTGCCCTTAGGAGTTTCCTCTCATATTATCTTGATAATTCATTGTACATTTTTAATAATGACCTATAATAGGCTTATCCTTTGTCCTATGCTTACGACTAGGTTCATATTCCTGCCAATATATTCTCTTTTCATCTAATCTTGTTCTCGCTTCTTTTTCCTCAGCTGGATACCCAACATAGACAATACCAAGAGGAGTAACATGTTCAGGGATATTGAATATTTTTTTTAGTGGTTTTATATTACTTTCAATGGGGTATACACCTATCCAAACTGAACCAAGCCCAATACTTGTTGCAGCAATTAAAATGTTTTCTATTGCTGCACTGCAATCTTGAACCCACATTTCTTGACCGGGGCCTTTAAATGCTAACTTCATATTCCCACACACAACAATAGCAACAGGTGCATTGTACCTTGCAAATCTTAATTTCTCTTTCATTTGTAAAAGTTTCTCTATATCATCAATAACTATAAACTCCCATGGCTGACAATTTGCTGCCGTTGGTGCTGCTGTAGCAGCTTTCAATAAAGTCATAATCGTATCTTTTTCAACCTTCTTATCCAAATAGTTCCTTATACTTCTTCTTTTATAAATTGCTTCGATTATATCCACATTAAGGCTCCTTTCAATATTGGAATACTCAAATTGTGTAAAATATTATTAATCTAACTTATTGAGGATTATTCTAAATCAAGTCTCTACGTATACTCATCATATATAATATCAGTACCACGTTTTTTAAAGGTACCTTCCTTTTCAATATAAAAGTTAAGATTTTTTAATACTGCATTTGAACCTATATTTTCTTTTGCCACTGGAGCCGTTACTATTTTTGCCCCATTAATATGGCAAAAATCAATTAGTGCTTTTATCATTTCTGCAGCGTATCCGTGAAACAATAGTTTTTATGAATGGCATAACCTATATCCCAATGCTCTTTGTATGCACTTGGAACAGCGCTGAATGTTACAACGTAATTTCCAGTTTCCTTTGAAACTGCAACAAAATAATAGCATCCATTATAAATTTTTCACCTTTATACTATTCCACCTTCAAATTACTATTTATTGAACTCTATTTCAACTTTATTAAGCCGTAATTTTTTACAACTGTTTACTAAATTATAATTTATTTATATACTAATTATAACATAAATTCCAAGTATGAGGCATTTAAACCCCTGAAAATCATTACTTTGAAAGGTACGGGTACAAAGGGTTCATTCATATGGCGTTTCAAAATTATTAATTGAAATCTGTGCAAGTAGTAAAAAAATGGCAAATCAAATCTAATATTAAAAAAAACTAGGTCATATTATTTCAACGGGTTCGCTTTTGAGGTGCATATAGAGTAATTAACACATAAAATAGCATATATTTTAACAATAGAAAAAGCAGAAGGTTTAACAAATCCTTCTGCTTATCTTTTTAATTTTAGTCAGTTCTAATTTTATTTGAAGTACGACGTAAAAATACCGTAAAATTCAATTTTTTAGCCTCATAGTAATTTGCTAAGTTCGGAGTTTCTGTTTAGCTATCCTTTTTCCTAAGAAATCAAAAAAACGACCTACCAGCTTTTTGATTAGCCCTAATGAAGTATCATAATAATAATCGGACTCAAACCAGCCATTTTCTTTGAAATACTGATAATCTCGGTATTTCTCATCCATACTCACCACCATGATTGACCGGGTGAAACGGAACACCATCATCCTAAAAAAAGAAGGAGTTGTTGGAGTAGGACGCATAAGTCCCTTGTAAAATCTTGCGGAAGCCTTTTTAATTTCTTGCATCATTTGTTTCTGTTCAAGTGATGTTTGGGGTTCTAATGCTGTTAAACAACACCCTTTTACCACATCAAACCCCCAGTTCCCGGCCACAGTCTCCAGGTACTTTACAATAGAGCCACCTCCAAAAATACCTTGAGTAACAATAGCCATAAAAGGTTTATTGAAAAAACGCGGTCGGTGTAAAACAAAGGCGAGCCGATCAAGAAAAGTTTTAGTGAGCGCCGTTACATGAAATGAATAATTTGGGGTGGCAATAATTACTCCATCTGAGTTGTATAATTTCTCAAGCAATATATTCCGATCATCTTTCAATGAACAAAAATCCTCTCCTTTGTTAAAACATAACAAACAACCCTTGCAATTTTCAAGGTGGTAGTCTTTTAAAAAAATATACTCAAAGTCAATTTCTGCATATGACTCTAATTTCTTTTCAAATTCCTGAACCGCATCATAAGTTGATTTCTTTCTCGGACTACCGATGAATACGGTAACTTTTTTCATTTTTTTAGAGTCCATTTTATTCCTCCCTAAATACTAATTTTTCAATTAAGCTTACTACATCTAATTTTATCAATCAGTCTAGATTTAATGTCAATCATAATATTACTATTTTTGTATAAAATAGTAAATATCTTATTTTTCAGTACCGCATTATTCGTATTTTCAATTCAAATAGGTACGTCACCCTTTTCTCATATGACGTACCTTTTTATTGTATTTTTAAATAAAATCCCTTATATATTTTAGTTTTTATATTATATACAAAACACTGTTTGAAAATCAATATAATAAATTATTATGCTTGTTTATAATTAAAAGCATCTCAAAAGAGAACCCGTTAATATTATTTATGACGTAGTTTTTTAATTCGTATACTATAAATGAAAACATTACAATCAGGAAAGAGAGATACCAATTTACAGTACCTTGTGAACTCCATTGCATAAGAATTTTGTCCGGTAAAATAGGTATAAGTAATATCCATAATATCCTACAAATCACTACCATACATTTTGCTGGCTTCAATTTCACCCAGTTTATTAAAATCATACCATTGCTTTATCATTTGCTCTGAATCCAGATGGAGATTGGTGAAAACGAGTCTGGCAAATTCAAGAGTTGCTGTACCATTAGCTGTTATAATGTTTCCATCCGCCACGGCGGGCTCGTTTATATAACCTTGTGCATTGGTATATTCAGTGCCTGCGTATTTTTTCAAGTCCTCCAAACTGTTTGAAGTATGCCTAACATCATTAAGAAAACCATGTTTTGCCAGAAAAACAGAACCGTCACAAATTCCAGAAACAAGTTTATTCTTTTGCAGCGTTGATTTGACCAAAGGGACAATTTTCTTGGATTCAGATTCCCGCCAGCCCGTACCGCCAATTAGTATCAGAGCTTCATACTCCTGGGGCACCGTCTCCAAAGAATAATCCGGAAGGACCCTAAGTCCTCCCATTGAATGTACAGGTTCCTTGGTTATGCTTATGGTTTTAATGCAGTAAGGATTGATATCCTCATCACTATTTAATTCTGCTGCCACATAAGCGGCTTCCCAATCGGCGTAATTGCTTAATAAAAATAATAATACAGTTTTTTTCATTATTTTTTCCTCCTCGAAACATAAATTATCTTTATTCTACATTATTTTACAATAAAATTAAATCATCATCTGCGATGCTGCAATATTAACAACTTTGGAAGCGGATTTAGACTGCCACCAAAGTAATTTTTTTAGGCTAGGCAATTGCTACTTATAGAAGATGATAGACTTAAGCTTCCAAAATGTTGTTAAAGCCCCCGGTACTTATGATCTATATATTCCTTACTCTTTTTGTTACCCGCTATTCTATTTATATCATTTTGCTTTCTTTCAAATATTTTGGCTTCCTTTTGTAGGGCTAAGTAGCTTTTATATCTTTTTTCATCAATAATGTTATCTTCAATAGCTTGCTTTATGGCGCAACCCGGTTCTTTTTTATGCATGCAATCAGAGAACCTACATTGAACTGCTAGAGCCTCTATATCTTCAAAGGCTTCACTTATACCTTCAGTGCCACCCCATAGCTGTAGCTCTCTCATTCCTGGGGTATCTATCATAATAGCCCCACTATCTAAAATAAACATCTCTCTAGAGGTTGAAGTGTGTCTGCCTCTATCATCATATTCCCGGACTTCCTTTGTTTCTTGAATAACTTCTCCCGCTAGGTAATTAAGCAAGGTGGATTTTCCAACCCCTGAAGAACCCAGTAGTGCAATGGTTTTACCAGGCCTTAGATACTGATTTAGTTCAACCATCCCCCTGGCATCAATTGCACTTATTACATGAATGGGCACTCCCATAGCGACGATTTCTGTTTGTTTTAGTTTTGAGTCTAAATCTTCACATAAATCAGCTTTGCTAAGCAAAATAACTGGACTTGCGCCGCTTTCCCAGGCCATAATTAAATATCGCTCTATTCTTCTGGCATTAAAATCCTTATTTAAGGAATTAACAAGAAAAATTGTATCTATATTTGAAGCAACAATTTGCTCCTTAGTATTAATACCTGCAACCTTCCTTGAAAATTTGCTTTTTCTAGGGAGGACTTTATGAATAGTAGCTCTCATTTCAGAAGGTCTAAGGCTTGCTACTACAAAGTCGCCAACGGTTGGAAATTCCTCATCATTTATTGCCTCATGTCTTAGTTTGCCGGAGACCTCCGATAGCATCTCACCCTGCTGTGTATAAAGTTTGTAAATATGCTTATGCTCTGCAAAAACTCTTGCTACTGTATAACCCTCTTCTATAAGAGTGTCAAATTCTTCTTTATAAAATTCATCCCAACCTAATTGCTTTAAATTATAAATAAATATCCTCTCCTATGCATTTAATTTTTCATTATTCATATTAAAAATTATCTTTCTAATGCTGTCCTCTGACAGATTATAAGATTCTGTAAGTTCAATAATTGTAGTTCCAGCCTTATAAAATTTATATATTTCCAAATTGCGCGTGCGTAAAAGCTTTCGAGTGCCATTATTCTCACCCCAAGCCTTCCTAACATTATCCTCTTTCGGAATATAGATAATTTCTCCTTGAATATACTTTTGTAGTTCCTTTAAAAGTGCTGCTGGCAATACATCTTTCCCATTTTTGTAACACAATATAAAATTCCTCCTCTTTATTTTCACTGATATTTAATAAAGTATTAGAAATTCTCATTGAAACCACCTCCATTATTTATTTTTAGGCATAACAATTATGAATTATTATCCAATTTATTTTTCTATAAAAAAATCCCGTGGATATAAAACCATCCACGGGAATAGTAAAAAAGGCAATAAAAAAAACACGATAACTTCGTGCATTCTGCCAAACTTTAAATTCACTTTAACGTTTCAGATGACGGTTATTAATTACATTTCGAAAGCACACAAAATAAATGGTCAATAAACCCAATTTCATATTTTATAGATAGAACTTTTATAGATAGTATTTTTATAATAGAAAAAAACTTCTCTAAAAAAATTATATTGCCTTCGAATAATATTTAGTTATAGATTAAGCACCTCAAAAGCTACAATTAAATTCATCATATATCAACATCTCCTTCATCTGAATTATTTTTTTGATTATTCGTACAATTCCATTCTATTACAAATCTCTTTTTATGTCAATGCTAATTGGTGCCACCCACGTGGCAAGTGGCAAGATTATATAAAAGGAGGCATAAAGCCTCCTAGTATTTTTCAGAGATACCTAACAATTATTAATCGCTAGGTACCTCATATTTGATGGTAAACTTTCAACCTTTTTAGGTCAAAAGCCACCTCCTAGTTATGATCAATATAATCGCCTCCTTTCACTAGATTACCGGTTAGTTATATTATTACATATTTTGAATTGTATTCTCAAGTTAAAGAATTATTATAATTGTTTTTTCCTATGAATCCATAATGGTTTTTAATATAAGCTTAAATACTTTTTATTTATACTTTAATTATCCCTATTGAGTTTAAGAAGACAACTATAAGTAGGATTGGTGTTATAAATTTAATAAATACATACAAAATATTTATCACAGTATTGTTATTTAAAGTTCCTTGATTTGATAGCTCTAGCTTAAAATCTTCTTTTTTAACAAAGTATCCAACGAAAACTGCTGTTAAAAGTCCTCCTACTGGAAGTAATATATTTGAGGACAGGTAATCAAATGAATCGAAAAATCCCTTTTGTCCGAGTATATGAATATTACCAAGGACACTTGAAGGGTGAGCAGATAATGTTGCTAGCATTCCAATGGACAGCATTATTCCTGTTGTAAGTAATACTGCACTCTTTCTACCCATACCCTTTTCTTCTGTAAAATACGCAACTGGAACTTGAACATTTGATATCATTGCAGTTGTAGCCGCAATAGCGGTTAATAAGAAAAATGCTACTAATAGTACATTACCAAAAGGCATTTTTGAGAATACAAGGGGAATGGTTTTAAATAAAAGTCCAGCACCTTCGCTAGGTTTCATACCAAAGGAGAATACAGCTGGGAATATTGCAATTCCTGCTAATATGGAAACTAATGAGTCAGATAGTGCAACCCTTACTGAGGTTGCTATCATATTATTATTTTGTGTAAAATAACTTCCATAGGTAATCATTATTCCCATTCCCAATGATAATTTGAAAAATGCCAAACCAAGAGCAGTTAAGATAACAGCTCCACTTATCTGTGAAAAGTCCACATGGAACAAAAATCTTAACCCTTGTGAGGCCCCTGGAAGTGTTAATGCCGTTACATCACATATAAGAATTAGTATGAATAATACAGGCATGAGTGTTTTTGTTATTCTTTCAATTCCATTTTTAACTCCTGCAAGTAAAATTACTGAAACTACGGCAAGAACTATAAATTGCCATATAAGTGGAGGCATTGGTCCAACTAGTGTTGACATGAACTTTGCTGAAGATGTAGCTGAGGTAACCCCTGCGAAATCACCCTTTATTGCTTTGAAAACATAGGAATAAACCCAACCGGCAACACAGCTATAAAAAAACATAATTAGAAATGCTGAAACTACCCCTATAAATCCAATGCTTTTCCAACCTTTAGCAGCCTTTAACTCTTCAAAAGCTCCCACTGCATTTTTTCTTGATTTTCTACCAATGTAAAATTCACAAACCATAATTGGAATACCAACTAATGCAACACATAGAACATATATTAAGAGAAAAGCTCCGCCACCATTAGATCCTGTTAAATAAGGAACTTTCCATATATTTCCTAAACCTACTGCTGAACCTAAGGTTGCAAAAAAAACTGCAAATCCTGATGAAAAGGTCTCTCTCTTTTTTTTCTCCGACATTAAAAATCACTCCTCTTTATATTTAATTAACTTATAACATAGCTTGTTGCTAAGCTTAGAGTACTTCCAAGTAGCATAAAAAAATAGACTTATCTTTTCTCTATGAGGCAAAAAGATGTCTATGTTGCCACAGAAATTATAATGCTAAATAAACCCTTAGTTTACATAACATTCATATGTTTTCATGCCGTTAATAAAGTAACATGTAGATATTGTTAAGTCAACAGTAAAATCAAACATATCAAACCATATAAAAAATTGCTATAGTTAAGGCCAAATCTATTTAAAAAACTAATTTGCATATGATTAAATTAGAGTGTAAGCTTTATGTGTATTAAATCTAGTACAAGAAAAAGGTTGCGATTAACCTTTATAATTATAAAATACTATAGTAGATGTGTAATCCTACAAGGCCTCTGGAAAAAATAGTAAGTGAGTATGTTATTATATTTTTATCGGAGGCCTAAAAATATTTTGTTATACAATTTTCCAAGGAGGAATTAAGATGAACCAAATTATAAAGCCAGATCAAATGACACCAAGGGAAAGAATGGAAGCATTTTCAGCTGGAAAACAAATTGATAGAATCCCATGTAGCCCATTTTTAGGGGAGGCTTGTGCACCGCTTTTTGGACATACAATTAAAGAACATAATTTTTCAACAGAAGTAATTATAGATGTAGCGGTGAAAAGTTTTGAAACATTCAGACCAGATAGTATAGGTGTTGGTCCAGGTCTTCAGGGAATACCTGAGGCTATGGGAAGTGAGTTTAAATTTCCGGAAAATGGAACACCTTACTTTAGTAAACCTATCCTAAAGGACTATAAGGATATAGGAAAACTATCACCTATAGATCCTTATAAAGATGGGAGAATATCATATTTTCTTGAAGCACTTAAAGTAGCGAATGAAAGAATTGGTCATGAGGTGTTTGTAGGCAGTTCCATGGGAGGCCCTTTTACTACTGCCGCTTTTCTAAGAGGAACAGAGGATTTCCTAAAGGATATAGCTAGAAATCCTGAGATGTTACATAAACTACTAGAGATATCTACCCAAAGTGTTATAAACTATATTGATGCAGTATGCGATTTAGGATTAAGTCCAAGTATTGCGGAACCTGTTGCGTCAGGTACTATGATTAGTGCTAAGACATTTAGAGAGTTTGCAAAGCCATATTTGAAAAAATGTATGGATAGAATTATTGAAAGACGAGGAAGTGGCACTACATTGCACATATGTGGAACAACTAAAAAAATATGGGCAGATATGGTGGAGGTAGGTATTGGAAATTTAAGCTTGGACAATATAGATGATATTGGTGAGCTTAAAGAGCAATTTGGGGATAAAGTTTGTTTAATAGGCAATGTAGCTCCAGTTGAAACTATACTCAGAGGAACTATAGAAGAAATACATAATGAAGGTAAATTATGTATAAGCAAGGCATATGACAGTCCAAAAGGATTTGTTTTAAGTTCAGGTTGTGATATACCTATAGGAACGCATCCAGATAAAATAATAGCACTTATGGATTCCGCAAGAATATATGGTCAAAAGAGGTAGCAAAGTTAGTGCCGCCCACGTGGCAAGTTAGGGTTTTGGTAACTGTGGGAAGAGTTCTTCTTTCTTTTGTGCTGCAGGAGCAGACCTTGAGGGTATGAATATTAGCTGAGGTATAATAACTCTAAGGATATGGTAAATCTATCTATAGAACTAAAAAAATAGTATTATTTTTATTGTAGTAATTAATATAGCTTATATTAAGAAGATGAAAAAGTTCTTATATGTTGTTAGATTATCACAGTTGGGGGTAAATCATAGGTTGTGTTAAAAAATTCTAGGAAAAAATCTATTTTTGTGATATATTTATTAGAATATAGAGAAAATTTATAAGTAAGATGCCTTACGTTAGTAAGCGCAAACTTAAGGAAGGTGACAAATATGGAAAACAAAATTACTTCATCGAATTTTATAAGAAATATTGTTATGGAAGATTTAGAAAGCGGAAAGCATAGTGAGATAATAACCCGTTTTCCACCAGAACCAAACGGATATTTGCACATTGGTCATGCAAAATCAATTATATTAAACTTTGAACTGGCAGATGAATTTAAAGGTAAGACAAACTTACGTTTTGATGATACTAACCCAGCAAAGGAAGACAAAGAGTATGTTAATTCCATAGAAGAGGATATAAAATGGCTTGGATATGAGTGGGATGACTTATTTTTTGCATCAAACTATTTTGACGAAATGTATGATCGTGCCGTATTATTAATAAAAAATAATAAAGCTTATGTGTGCGATTTAACAGCTGAGGAAATGAAAGAGTATAGAGGAACGTTAAGGGAGCCAGGGAAAGAAAGCCCATACAAAAACAGATCCGTGGAAGAAAATTTAGACCTTTTTGACCGTATGAGAAAAGGTGAGTTCGGTGATGGAGAAAAAGTTCTAAGAGCTAAAATTGATATGAGTTCTCCTAATATAAACATGAGAGATCCAATAATTTATCGTATGTCTCATGCAGTACATCATAATACTGGAGATAAATGGTGTATATATCCTATGTACGATTATGCTCATCCAATTGAAGATGCAATTGAAGGAATCACTCATTCAATTTGTACTTTAGAGTTTGAAGATCATCGCCCACTATATGACTGGGTTATAAACAATTGCGAAATGGAACATAAACCAAGACAAATTGAGTTCGCAAGATTAAATATTACAAATACTGTGATGAGTAAAAGAAATCTTAAGCAATTAGTAGACGAGGGTGTAGTAGATGCTTGGGATGACCCACGTATGCCAACTATAGCAGGACTTCGTCGTCGTGGTTACACTGCCAATGCTATACGTAATTTTTGCAGAGAAATCGGAGTTGCAAAAGGTAACAGTACAGTAGATGGACAAATGCTTGAACATTTTATAAGAGAAGATTTAAGTCCAAAAACACTTAGAACAATGGCCATTCTGAAACCATTGAAAGTAGTTATTACAAACTACCCAGAATCTCAAGTGGAAATGCTGGAAATTGAGAACAATCAAGATGACGCATCTATGGGAACTCGACAAGTGTCATTCTCCAAAGAAATATATATAGAGCAAGAGGATTTCATGGAAAATCCACCAAAGAAATATTTTAGATTGTTCCCTGGAAATGAAGTAAGACTTAAGGGAGCATATTTCCTAAAATGTAATGATTTTGTTAAAGATGCTGAGGGTAATATATCTGAAATACATTGTACTTATGATATTAAAACCAAGAGCGGCAGTGGATTTGAAGGAAGAAAAGTTAAAGGAACAATTCACTGGGTAGATGCAACAAATGCAGTGCCTGCAGAATTTAGATTATATGAGCCTTTAATTTTAGATGAAGAGCAAGAAGAAGGAAAGACCTTCTTAAATCAAATAAACCCAAATTCTATTGAGATTCTACAAGGTTTTGTAGAGCCAAATATGCAAGGCTGTAAACCACAAGATAAATTCCAATTTTTTAGACATGGATATTTTAATGTGGATTCTAGATACACTACAGAGGGAAAATTGGTGTTTAATAGAATAGTTTCTTTAAAAAGTTCTTTTAAAATTTAATCAAAATGTAGAATTTAAAACATAATAAAAGCCAGTACAGGAATTCCTGCGCTGGCTTTTGCTAATATATTATAATAATCTAGTTTCTATTTCATTTTTAATTCGTGCAATAAAGGAATCTAGTGCAATGGCACCTTCATCATCATTTTTTCTGCTTCTAACAGAAACTTCATTGAGTTGTGCTTCTTTTTCACCAACTATTAGTAGGAAAGGTGCTCTTTCATTACGAGCTTCACGGATTTTGTATCCGATTTTTTCTGCTCTAAAGTCTCCCTCTACTCTGATATTGGCAGCTTTCAGTTTTGCTACTACACTATCTGCATAATCATGATACTTTTCAGAAATAGGTAATACTTTAACTTGTAGTGGTGCAAGCCAAGTTGGGAAAGCACCAGCATATTTTTCAATTAAAATTGCAAGTGTTCTCTCGTAGCAACCAATTGAAGTTCTATGGATAACATAAGGGCGCTTTTTAGATCCATCTTTATCAACATAAGTCATGTCAAATCTTTCTGGTAATGCGAAGTCAATTTGTACAGTGATAATAGTGTCCTCTTTACCATGAACATTTTTTATTTGAAGATCAAGCTTAGGACCGTAGAAAGCAGCTTCACCAACAGCTGTTTTATAGTTTATTCCTAAGTGGTCTAATATATCCTTCATCTTAGACTCAGTATCTAACCAAGCTGCTGGATTGTCGATATATTTTTCTTTATCATTAGGATCCCCTTTAGAAAATCTATAAGTGATATCATCTTGGAGGCCTAATGTTTCCATGAAATAGTTTATTAAAGATACAACACCCTTAAACTCATCTTCTAATTGATCAGGTCTAACAACTAAATGACCTTCAGAAATAGTAAATTGTCTTACGCGGATAAGACCATGCATTTCACCAGAAGATTCATTTCTAAATAGTGTTGAAGTTTCAGCATATCTAATTGGAAGATCACGATAGCTCTTTTGATCATTATTGTAAATTGTAAATTGGAATGGGCATGTCATTGGGCGAAGTGCCATAACTTCCTCATCTTTTGATTCATCACCAAGGACAAACATTCCATCTTTATAATGATCCCAGTGACCAGACATTTTATATAAATCGCTCTTAGCCATCATTGGAGTTTTAGTTATAACATAGCCTCTTCTTTCTTCCTCATCTTCAACAAAACGTTGTAATGTTTGGATTACCCTGGCACCATTAGGCATAAGTAGAGGTAAACCTTGACCAATAACATCGGAAGTTGTAAACATTTTTAGTTCACGTCCAAGCTTGTTGTGGTCTCTCTTTTTAGCTTCTTCTACTCTTTCTATATGAGCATCTAAATCAGATTTCTTTGTGAAGGCAGTTCCGTATATACGACTAAGCATTTTATTTTTTTCGCTACCTCTCCAGTATGCTCCTGCAACTTGAGTAAGTTTAAATGCCTTTACATACTTTGTGGACATTAAATGTGGACCTGCACAAAGATCTGTAAATTCACCATGTTTGTAGAAGGATAAAACTGCATCCTCAGGTAGATCTTCAATTAATTGAACTTTAAAATTTTCATCTTTTTCTTGCATTAAGGCTATAGCCTCAGCACGGTTAAGTTCAAATCTTTCTATTGGTAAATTTTCTTTAACAATTTTTTTCATTTCTTCTTCGATTTGTTTGATTTCCTCAGCAGAGAAAGAACCCTCTTTGTCAAAATCATAATAAAAACCTCCATCTATAGCAGGTCCTATAGCAAGTTTTGCACTAGGGAATAATCTTTTCACTGCTTGAGCTAAAATATGAGTAGCAGTGTGTCTAAAAGCCTTTTGACCTTCTTCATCATCAAAAGTTAATATGCTAAGTTCACAATCTTCCACAACTTTGAAACGTAAATCTACAGTTTTGCCATTTACTGTTCCAGCACAAGCAACTCTTGCCAGGCCCTCACTAATGTCTGTGGCAATTTCAAATACTGTCATACCGGATTCATAGGATTTTGATGAACCATCTTTTAATTTAATATTTATCATATATATTACTCCCTTCTTTTTTTATTTGTTTAAGGTATATCAAATAATAACTAGCACATAATGTTATATACTAGTTTTTAAAACAAGTTTTTTATGAAATAGGGTTTTTATAAAACAAAAAAAACCCCATCCCAATTCTAACTATAGAAAAGGGACGAGATTATAATTCCCGCGGTTCCACCCAAATTGTTTATAAAAATAAACCACTTAATAATTATAACGTAATTAACGGACTTTATTGGAGTCACTCCGAGGTAGTCTTCAACTAATTCCATTTAAAAATACTTTCAGCTAATGTATTCTCTCTCTGTAAATGGTGCATGGCTTACTTTCCTCATCCTAGTGTTAAATTATTTGATTAACAGTAATTATAGCACCTAGAATAAAAATGTCAAGCCACTAATGAAATTATTTTGCTACGGTAAATTGTGGGGCATAAATATCTTTTGATAGTACATCAAAAATAAATCCTTGTTTTTTAAGACCCACAATGATTTCTGGTAAGGCTTGTACAGTTGTAGTTTTTGGTTGTAAATCATGCATTAATATTATGGGATGCGTAAGATGACTACTTTGATCTAAAACTGCTTGTACAATAATATCTTTGCTTTGTCGATAAGCGGAAGCATCACTAGAATCAACGTTCCAATCAAAATATTTGTAGCCAGATGCATTCATTTCTTTAAGTATATCATTCATTACTGAATTGCCTCCATACTTAGCTGCAATAGTATTATTGGAGCCACCTGGGTATCTTAGTATGTGAGATGGCTGCTTGCCTGTTATATCAGTAATGAAGTCATCTAATTTCTTTACATCTGTTTTGAAGTCACTGGCAGAAGCGTAAATATTTTTATAAATATGACTGTAAGTGTGATTTGCCAAAGTATGTCCATCATCAGAAATTTCTTTGTATAGTTGACTTAAATCAGGATGACCATTTACAAAAAAAGTAGCCTTAATGTCATATTCTTTTAGAATCTTCAAGATCTCTTGTGTATTGGCTGATGGACCATCATCAAAGGTTAAATAAGCTATTTTAATATGAGCTATTTTTGCTTTGCTTTCGGTCTGTTTGTAGGAAGTCTCATTATTTTTAATTTCGATTTCAAGATTTTTGTTTTCAGATCTTAATTTTTCATTATGATAGTTCATTTGGCTTATTTCCTTTGCAAGTAAAACACTTTCATTTTCACTGCGTACAACGGTTGCTTCGCCAACGGCGGCACTCACAATTGAAGAAATAAATAGAGTAAGAATGAAAACTTTTACTAAGATACTTGCTATTGAACTTGTTTTTCTTTTTCTTTTTCTTGAATGTCTCATAGTACCCCCATCCTTTTTCTTATTATTTTCTTGGGATTCCTTAATTTCCTAGAATCTTGAAATTAAGGAATCCCTTCTGAGATGACATTGAATCATCTATATTAATTTAAAGTAGTTTTTAATTTATTAATTTTCTCTGAAACCTTGGTATTTGTTTGGAGGAGTTGGTAATTAATTTCTGTTAAAGCCATATTTTCAGCTTTTAGTGACTTGAATTCAGTCTTTAAAGAATTATTTTCCATTGTAGTATGTTTTACTTTATTATTATTTACAAAGTAAAAAAATATTGAACCTAAAAATAAGATGCTAAAAAGCAGTGTGACAAATAGATTGTTTTTTTTCATTTGATAAGCTCCCTTACTAAAAAAATTAGCTATATATAATATAATATGCTATATATAATATAATACGATATAATATATTATAATATATTACGATAAAGTTACAAAGATAAATATTAACAATATTGTTTGGAATATATGGTGTATTTTAACTTAAAATAGGCTAATATATAAATATGTATATTTATATGAATTATATTGAAAGTAAACACTGGGCCTAATTAATTATAGAAATTTTAGATATATAAATAAATATTAAAAAACTATTAATAAAAGCCATGGATATACGATAATTGTAAAGGATAATGTAAAATTGAAATTACAATATAAAACGATTAAATTGTTTTGTAAATGTTAATAGGAGGAATCTTGGTGAGTGGTAAGAAAATTGACTTAAATAATAGTGCAAAAGAAAAATTAGAAAAGAGTAATGAGGTACATAATATAGATTGGTTATTTCAAGAGAGTGCAGGTCTTAAAAAAATGCCATTAAAAGTAACTGCTGTGTATGCTTCAATTGGTGGGCTTTGGATATTATTTTCAGATAGAATTTTAGACGTTTTAATTGAAAGTAAATCTTTAATGGTAAGGGTACAAACCCTTAAAGGCTGGGCTTATGTTCTAATAACATCTTTTATAATATATGTTCTAATTAATGAATTTAATAAGAAAAATAATGAATGGTCGCATGCATTAAAAGAAAATTATCAAGAAATTCAAGCTACCTACGAGCAGTTAATAGCTGCGGAAGAGGAGCTAAGGGCGCAATTTGATGAATTAAATGAAAAACAAGCATTAATTGAAAAAAGTGAAGAAAGGTATAAATTGGCGTTAGAAGGTTCTAATGACGCTATATTTGAAATTGACCTTATAACCAAAGAATTTTTTTCATCAGATAAAATCAGTGAAATAACAGGATACGATAAAGACTCTATAAACACATTAGAAGAATTAATTAACCTGGTTTCTAAGGAAGATAGAAAAATTGCAGTAAATGATTTTAATGATCATATTAGTGGTAGAACATTGCATTATAAAAGTAGTCTGAAAATTATCTTTAATGGCGGAGGAGATAAGTGGATTTTAATTAGAGGAAAGTGTCTGAGAAATAAAATGGGTATTGCAACTAAAATTTCTGGTTCCGTTACAGATATTTCTGGACAAAAGGATTTCGAAAATAAAATTAGTAAATTGCAGTATTATGATATATTGACTGATATACCTAACAGGAAACTATTTATTAATACCTTGGAGAATGAGGTTATGCAAGGAATGGACAGGGTAGTTAAACATGCGGTATTGTTTATTGACCTTGATAATTTTAAAGAAATTAATGACACCTTAGGTCATGATTATGGGGATGAATTATTGAAAAACGTTGCCATAGCTCTTAAAGATTTGATTAAACAAGGGGATCTTGTTGCAAGAGTGGGTGGAGATGAATTTTTTATATTAATGAAGAACATTGAAAATTATGAGGTAATAAGCATATTATGTGAGAAAATATTACACAGACTAAACAGTGAAATTATTATAGCTGGTAAACAAGTATATACTTCGGCAAGTATTGGCATAACTGTGTTTCCTGATGATGGCAATGATTACAATATGCTATTGAAAAATGCAGATACTGCAATGTATACTGCTAAATACAATGGTAAAGCTAAATATTCTTTCTTTAATAAAAATATGAGCGATATAGTTGTAAGACGGGTTGAAATAGAAAAAGGCTTAAGGCGAGCACTTGAAAATAATGAGTTTGAAATCTATTACCAACCACAGGTTGACATTATAAACAATAAAATAAAAGGATTTGAGGCACTTTTAAGATGGAATAATGGTGAGCTTGGCAGAATATCTCCGGCAGAGTTCATACCTGTGGCAGAGAAAAGTGGACTAATAATTCCTATGGGTGATTGGGTTATTAGAAATGCTTTTCTGCAAAACAATTTGTGGAAAAGTAAAGGATATATATATGATACTATTGCAGTAAACTTGTCTGCAGTTCAACTTCAAAATGATAAATTTGAAGAAAATCTAAAAAGGATTATAATAGAAACAGGTGTAAATACTAGATTTGTAGAGCTGGAAATTACAGAAAGCATTCTCATGAAGGATTTAGAAAAGAGCATTAAATTACTTATGGAAATTAGAGACTTAGGGATAAATATTGCCTTAGATGACTTTGGAACGGGGTACTCATCTCTTAGTTATTTAAAACAGCTACCTATAAACACATTAAAAATAGACAAGTCTTTTATTGACAATATTGTATCAAATGAAAGAGAAAAAGCCATAGTAGATGGGATAATACAACTTGCACAAAAAATAGACTTAGACGTTATTGCAGAAGGAGTAGAAACAAAGGACCAAATTAAACTACTGCAAAGTATAGGATGTAATCAAATCCAAGGCTATTATTTCAGTAAACCTCTACCGGCGGATGAAATAGAAGAGAAATTTTTAAAAACTAATTGTATTGAACCTTATAATTAAAGCATCAGATTTTCACAAAGTTAAGACAAAGAGCTGCGATTTTAAAAATCGCAGCTCTTTGTTTTTTTAAAATAATAAATATTAATATTAATAAAGTATGTTCAATACGAAACATTTATGCTACAATAATACATAAATGTATAATTAAGTAAATAAATATTTAAACAAACTAATCTATAATTACTATGATTATTTGTAAATTTCAAAACAATGGGGGGGATGAAAAATGAAGAATGTTCTGAGAAATACGGCAGTAGGGATAACCTTGATTTTTAGCTTAAATGTAACTGCATTAGCGGTTGCAAGAAATGGGAGGTCGCAACCTCAAAAAGATACATTAAATACAATTCAAATGGAAAGCCAAGACATTGAAAGAAAAATAGAACAATTTGATACTGAAATTGAAAAAAATATGACTAAGACCCAGGAAAATGAAATCAAAATATTACAAACTGAAAAAGAAATTAAAAGTGCCGCAGAGGAAATAAGGAAGGTTGAAAATCAAGCTCAAAAAGAGCAAGAATTGTTTGATGCTAGAATGCGAACCATTTACATAAATGGCTTTGAGGGGTATACAAACATTTTGTTAAGTTCAGAAAGTTTTGGTGATTTTATATCAAGAATAGAAAATATTAGAATAATAATAAAATTCGATAAAAAAATAATGGATGAATTTGAAGCCATTCAAAACAAATTAAATGAAAAAGAGATTTGTTTAAATAATACCAAAACTGAACTACTAGAATTACAATTAGACAATAAGCTTAAATTAGAGAAGATACTTGTGTCTAAGGAAGAACAAAAAAAATTGATAAGTCAGTTAAATATCAAAGAAAATTATGGTGTATATGGGACAAGCAATCCAGAAATATCAGCAAATGAAATCATAACAAATACAAATGAAGGTAGAAAACTAATGACTAAATACACACCTTCAAGAGGTTCAAGTGATTGGGCGCAAGATTCTATAATAGGCTACGCATCTAAATTTTTAGGAACGCCATATTCATGGGGAGGCACATCACCTTCTACGGGATTTGATTGCTCAGGATTTACCCAATACGTATGCAGCCATTTTGGAATATCTGTGGGGAGAGCCACATATGACCAGATAAATGATGGTACAAGAGTATCTAAAAACGATCTTCTACCTGGAGATTTGGTGTTTTTTGGAAAGGGTAATAGCCCCCAACATACAGGTATATACGCTGGTAATAATACTTACATTCATTCTCCTCACACTGGAGAGGTAATTAAAATTTCACCTATGACAAGAGGAGATTATATAACGGCTAGGCGGATAAGGTAAAGCAAAGATAAGCAAAGAAAATAAATAACAAGTCAATATTTTTTAGAATATTGACTTGTTATTTATTTTATGGATAATTGTTAGGATGAAATACTAAACCTTGTTGACTAGGAGTGTTTTGTAAAAAGTTAAGCTATAATGCAATTAAAGGTTAAAAATTAATAGAATATTAATATAATTGTCATCAAAATGACACATTATTGTTATAATTTTATATGTAGATGATTTTTAGAACAACAAACAATATTAGATAGCGAAAAATAATAATATATATATATATACTAAGGACAAGGGGGAAGGGTTAGATGCAAACTAAGGGTATTGTCATTTCAGTAGCAATAATAATGGCATTTTTTGGAGCTGATTACTTAAATAGGCAACCATCGGGAACCAGCAGAAGCATTGAAACAGTTAATTATGTTTCCGCTAATAATAAAAGTAATAATTATGGAATATCCTATGATATATCTAAAACGCATTATGAGGATTTAGTGTACAAACAGATGTTAGAGTACAAGCATGATAAAGCAGAAGAAAATTCTGTAAAGGAAGCTCGAATAGAGAAATTAGAAAAAGAAATTAGGATATATTTAGGCGAAAATATAAGTAAAGTTGGTTTGGTTTATTATGATATAAACTCAGAAAAATCCATTGAAATAAACCAGGACAAACAGTTTGTAGCGGCTAGTACAATAAAAGTACCTATAAATATGCTGATGTATGATATGATTGATGAAGGTAAAATTGATATAAATGAAAAATTAACATTTGCAGAATGTGATTATGAAGAGGGTGCAGGAGTACTTCAAGGACAGGATTTAAGTAAGTCTATTCCAATAAAGACCTTAAGTGACTATTCTATTAAGTATTCGGATAATATAGCTATAAATATGATTTTAAGAAAAGTAGGTAATGAAAATAAATATAATTTTATTGAAAAGGTTGTTGGTCATCCTACAGTGCATAGTGATAACAATACCACAGCAAAGGATTCTTTTGAAATTTTAGAAAAACTATATTTAAATTTAGATAAAAATAAATATTACAGTACAATGATTGAAACTATGAAAAATACAGACTGCCATGATAGGATAGATAAGTATATTCCTAGGAAAATAGTAGCTCATAAAATAGGAGATTATGGAGAGTGTGTAAATGATATTGCCATTGTAAGCAAGGATAATCCATATATTCTTATAGTTTTTACAAAAAATCTCACAGAGGCAAATGAAGCTATTGCACAAATATCTAAGATAGTATATGATGCCCAGGAATGATATTTTAAAATAATAAGGTACAATCACTTTAGAAAATTTATAGTATTTAAAGCATATATGACATAATATATTTCTGTTGTATATGATTTTTTTATGTCTGAATATCTTGAAAATATAGAATTTTATACCGATAAAGAGATTATCCAATAATTGAAGTTAATAATATAGAGAAGAGTTTAAAAAATATAGAAATTAATGTATAATGATATTATATATTAATTGGAAAGGCGTGAGATAAAATGACTTATATGAAAAAATATGAAGAATGGTTAAATAACGAATACTTTGATGAAAAAACACGAGAAGAATTAAAATCCATAGCAGCAGACGATAAGGAAATCCAAGATAGGTTTTATATGGATTTAGAGTTTGGTACTGCAGGGCTTAGAGGTAAATTAGGTGCGGGGCTTAACAGAATGAACATATACATTATTTCAAGAGCAACACAGGGACTGGCAGAGTATATTAAAGGTTATGGTAAAGAATATATGGATAGAGGTGTAGCTATAGCTTACGACTGTAGACATTTTTCGGAAAAATTTGCAGCAACGGCAGCTCAAGTTTTAGCGGCGAATGGAATAAAGGCTTATTTATTTGAAGAGCTACGACCTACTCCAGAATTATCTTATGCAGTAAGAACATTACATACTGCTTCAGGAATAGTAGTAACTGCCAGTCATAATCCTCGCGAATACAACGGATACAAGGTATACTGGGAAGATGGCGCGCAAATTTTATCATCAATAGCAGAAGATATAACAGAAAAAATTCAGAGTATTTCAGACTTTAGTGCTATAAAACTTATGGACATGGATGAAGCTAAGAAAAAAGGCTTAATAGTAATGCTTGGAAAAGCCATGGATGATGAATACTTTGAAAAAGTAAAAGGGTTAGCTATAAGAGAAGACATAGACAAAGATATAAAAATTGTATATACTCCTCTAAATGGAACAGGAAATGTACCTGTAAGACGTGTTCTTAAAGAAAGAGGTTTTACAAATATAATAGTAGTTCCAGAGCAAGAAAATCCAGATCCTGACTTTACTACAGTTGGGTACCCAAATCCAGAGGACGTAAAAGCCTTTAAATATGCTCAGGCACTTGGGAGAAAAGAAGAGGCAGAACTTCTTATAGCTACAGACCCAGATTGTGATAGACTTGCCATAATGGTTAGAGATAAAAATGGCGAATATGTTGCCTTTAATGGTAATCAAACAGGAGCAATACTCATAAAATATGTGGTAGAGGGAATGAAGGAAAAGGGCACACTTCCAAAGAATGCAGCCATAGTAAAATCCATAGTAACAGGGGATTTAGGAAAGGCTATAGCGAAGAAATATGGGGTAGAAACCTTTGAAGTACTAACTGGATTTAAGAACATTTGCGGTAAAATTCCTGATTTTAAGAAAGACAATAGCAACGAATTTATCTTTGGATATGAAGAGAGCATAGGATATGTTGCTGGTACTTTCGTTCGTGACAAAGATGGAGTAATTTCATCCATGCTTTTATGTGAAGCAGCAGCTTACTATAAATCACAAGGAAAAACTCTAATAGATATATTAAATGAAATCTACGCAGAATTTGGATATTATAGAGAAAACTTAATATCTATAGTTTTAGAGGGCATAGAAGGACAAAAGAGAATTTCTAGAATGATGATAGATTACAGAAAAGACAATCCAAAGACTTTAGGCCATGCAAAGCTTATTAAATATATTGACTATGACATACAAAAATCTTATGACATTGAACACGGCACAGAAGAAGCCACTGAAATTCCAGTATCTAACGTACTTAAATTCTATTTCGATGATGAGAGTTGGTATGCTGTAAGACCTTCTGGTACAGAACCAAAAATTAAGATATATATGTATTCTAAGGGCGAAACTTTAGAAATATCAGAAAAGAAATTAGCAGAAATGAAAGAGATAATTATAGAAAAACTTCAAAGCACAAAATAGACAAAATAATACCCTATAGAACAGGCTATAACTGGCTACTCTATAGGGTGTTTTTTAAGCTAATGCTTTGGATTAGCGGATACGATGGTTATAGCTTTTGTAATAGCCATAACAACATTAATTTGTTCCTGCTTGTTAACTTCATTTAATGCTGTTGTATACATTTCACCTTGCTCAGAAACAATATATTTTGTGGACAAGGCGTTCAATGCTAAAGCCTTAATATCCAATTTGCATTTTTCACATTTGCAAATAGTATCATATCTTAATAGTATCTCTTCTAACAGTATATTTACCTCAGTTTCCGAAAAATTCTTCAAATTATACATTGCAATCCTCCTAGTTTAATGATTGTCTCATTATATAATATAAAAAGTATATCATAAATATTTACTATTTTATATAGACAATGTAGCGTATTTTCATAATGTATTTTCATTTAGTATTTATTGAAGACATTCACCACATTCTCTTGGTTCCAGCCATGAGTTAGGTTTAAATTTACCTGTAAATTGATTTCAAAGGATGAGCGACTTAATCACTGCAGTTAAAGTTTTTATCAAGCAAATAATAGCATTTTTGAAAAAAATCTTTAAATATAAAAAATTATAATCTAAATCTAAAAACATTGTATATAAATTTTTAAAGGATTATAATTAAAGAAGAAGTAAAACATAAAATTTAATATTTCCACATAAATACATAAATATATTTGCGGATAAAAAAGTTTTTTCATTGCATTAACAGTTTTAGTATTTAGTTAGTTAAGGCACTGAGAATTCGGGGTCTTTTTTTGTTTTACAATAAAATATAAATAGCTATTGTAAACTTTAAAATGTAATAAAATACAAGGAGGGAAAGTAAATGAATAAGGTTGTATCTTTAGATATCGTTAGACCATTACTTAAGGACGGAATGTCAATAATGATAGGTGGATTTTTAGCCTGTGGAACACCGGAAAAGATGATAGACTTATTGATAGAAACAAATGTCAAAGATTTAACTATAATAGCAAATGATACAAGCTATGTAGATAGGGGTATAGGGAAACTTATAGTTAATGGACAAGTTAAAAAGGTTATAGCTTCTCATATAGGAACAAATGCTGAGACCGGAAGACTTATGACAGAAGGGAAAATGGAAGTGGAGCTTGTACCACAAGGAACGCTAATTGAGAGGATAAGATCAGCGGGAGCTGGCCTTGGTGGAGTGCTTACGCCTACAGGAGTTGCTACTATGGTGGAAGATGGAAAACAAAAACTCACTATTGAGGGACAAGAATACTTATTAGAACTTCCAATTAAAGCAGATTTAGCGCTTGTTTATGCAAGCGTGGTAGATGAAATTGGAAATGCAGTTTATTTTGGAACAACAAGAAACTTTAATCCAACTATAGCTACTGCTGCAAAAATTGTAATAGTAGAATCTGAAAGTATTGTTAGAGTGGGAGAAATCAATCCAAATAATGTGGTTACTCCAGGTGTATTGGTTGATTATATAATAGGGGAGGAGAGCTAAGATGATTACGGATAGTAAGCTTGCAAAACAAATCATTGCAAAAAGAATTGGTAATGAATTAAAAGATGGCCAACTTGTTAATTTAGGCATAGGCCTTCCAACATTAGTTACAAATTATATTCCAGAAGGTGTCCATGTTACTTTTCAATCAGAAAATGGTATGGTTGGTATGGGAGCATCTCCCGAGAAAGGCGAGGAAAATAAGGATGTAACTAACGCAGGTGGGCAATTTACTACAATACTTCCTGGTGGAGCATATTTTGACAGTGCAACGTCTTTCATGCTAATAAGAGGTGGACATGTTGACATGACTGTTCTTGGAGCACTAGAGGTAGACCAAGAGGGCAACTTGGCTAATTGGATTGTACCAGGCAAAATGGTTCCAGGTATGGGTGGGGCAATGGATTTAGTGGTAGGAGCTAAAAAGGTTATTATTGCAATGCAACATACAGCTAAAGGGACTCCTAAAATATTAAAGAAATGTACCTTGCCACTAACAGCAAAGGCACAAGTTAACCTAATAGTTACTGAGCTTGGAGTAATGGAAGTTACAGATAAGGGGCTTGTACTTATTGAAATTAATAAAGATACTACAGTTGAAGAAGTTAAATCTCTTACAGGAGCTGAACTTATCATATCAGAAAATCTAAAAATAATGGATGTATAAAAAAATAAACGATAAAAGCGGATTCCTTGGAATCCGCTTTTATCGTTTTATAGTTATAAGCACTTAGTACTTATGATAGGAACATCAACCCTAGTCCAATAATAACACCAGAGTATAATAAATCAATTATACAAAAGCCCATTACGTCCTTAGCACTAAGTCCGGCAATTCCAAGAGCAGGCAATGCCCAGAAAGGTTGAATCATGTTAGTCCATGCATCTCCCCAAGCAATAGCCATAGCAGTCTTCGCAGCAGGCACACCAAGAGCTGCACCAGCTGGCATCATTATAGGAGCTTGTACGGCCCATTGTCCGCCACCAGATGGTACGAAAAAGTTAACAAGTCCTGCACTTAAAAAAGTAAATAGTGGGAAGGTATGTTGATTAGATATACTAACGAAGAAAGTAGACATAGCTCCTGCAAGAGAAACACCAGAAACACTTGCACCTACCATCATACCCATAATACCTGCATAGAACGGAAATTGAAGTATAATTCCGGAAGCTCCTTTAGCAGCATCTGCAATCGCATTAACAAATCTTCTAGGAGTTCTATGAAGAGCAACTCCAAGGAATAAAAAGATAGTATTAACGATATTTAGGTCAAGGGCTCCACCATTAACAAAATAATAAACAATATAAGTAAAGCCCATAAGTGCAAGTAGAATTGAGATAATAGTACTATTCTCAAGCTTATCAGCAGGAGTCATTTTTTCTTTGGCTATTACAACCACTGGCTCCTCACCCAAAAGCTTTGGATTAATAGTAACAGTATTTTCTTTATCAGGATGCATAGCTTTGTTTATAAGAGGTAATGTTACTAAAAGTATACCTAATATAACTAAATTAAAAGTTGAAAATAATGTAGTACTAGTTGGTATAGCAGTAGTAACAGCGCCTGCAGTAGCTTTTACTACACCTTCGCCGCCTCCAGCAATTACTAGTGGTATAGAACCAGAGAGACCAGCATGCCATACTAAAAACCCTGAATAAGCAGAAGCAATTAAAAGTCTATAATCTACACCTTTAACCTCTTTAGCCAGTTCTTTGGCAAAAATAGCTCCAATAACTAGACCGAAACCCCAGTTAATCCAACAAGCTATAGTAGAAATAAGTGTAACAAGCATAATTGCTTGAGTTGGTGATTTAGGTATTTTTGCAAGGGTTTTAAGACCCTTTTTAAAAGATGGTGCATTGGCAAGTGCATGACCTGTAACTAATACTAAGGCCATTTGCATTGAGAATGCCAGTAATGTCCATAAACCCTTACTCCAATGGACAGTCATTGCTAAAGGAGTTTGACCAGTAACAATTACACCTAAAATTAGTACGAAAAAGGTTAGAAGAACGGCAAATATGAATGGATCTGGCAAATATTTTTGGACAAGATTAACACAAGCTTTTGTAAACTTTTTAAACATTTTAGTTCCCCCTTTAATATATTTAGTTTTTAGAAATGTTATAAAGTCACATAGATTAGTATAAATTTCAAATAATATGTTAGCACTCGAAAGTAATGGAGATAGTTAGTAATCTTTGAAAATATTTTGAAAACGTCTGGTCGGCCATTTTATATAAGAAAGTATTTCTCAGCCTAGAGAGGTTGCACAAGTTGTTAATATTGTAGTATGGCAGAGGATGATTTAATATTTGTAGCACTATAATAAATAATATTAATAGGTGTTATAAAATATTAATAGTTTTTCAAAATATTAATAAAAAATAATTAGAAAATCTAACCTATAATGTGAATTTATAATATAACTAATGATCTTATTATATACCTGAAAACTATTTTAAGCCAGTTTATGAAAAATTTATACATTAATGAAGAAGGATATTCTTCTCGGACATTTTCCATGTATAGCATGGTATAATATAAGGATAAACCTAGAGAAAAATCAACGACATGGTAAAATTATACATAAAAAGGTTAGAGCCGTAAGGCTTATTTATATAAATACAATAATTTTTAAATAGAGAGGATGTGTTTTTGTGAGTTTAAGATTTATTTATGGAGGAGCTGGCAAAGGGAAGAGTACATTTTGCTTAGAAGATATAAAACAAAGGCAAGTGGAAGAGAGCGAAAAACCCTTAGTGCTTTTAGTGCCAGAACAATTCTCTTTTCAGGCAGAAAAAAATCTTATAAAAGTAGTTGGATCCACAGGAATAAAAAACGTCCAAGTGCTTAGTTTTAATAGATTGGCCTACAAGGTCTTTAGTGAAGTTGGAGGCATAACCCGAAGACCCATAGACACTTCGGGGAAGGCAATGCTGATTCATAGCATAATGCAAAAGAGGCAAGGGGAATTCAAGGTATTTGGCGCAGCCACTAGGCAAAAGGGCTTTGTTGATAATGTAGCTAGGGCAATTACAGAATTTAAAAAGTATGGCATATCTGTAGAAACTTTAAATGTGGCAAAAGAAAATTTAGGTAATGCATCTGATATAAAAGGCCACAAAGATTTAGCAAAAGAAAATTCAACTTATATGCAAGGGGAGCATCCACTGCTAATAGATAAAATAACTGATTTATCCCTTATATATGGGGAATTTAATAATATTTTAAATCAAAACTATGTGGACCCTGATGACGATTTGACACGGTTATACAGTGCCCTTGATGAATGTAATATTTTTGATGGCTGTGAGTTTTGGCTTGATGAGTTTACCGGCTTTACCCCTCAACAATTTGCAATAATTGAGAAGCTATATAAAAAAGCGAAAAGGGTGAATATAACCCTGCCCCTAAGAAGTGCTGAGCATTCAAAGGGTATGGAGGAGTCCGATGCTTTTTACTCCATAAAAGCTACAGAGAATAAGCTTTTAGAAATAGCAAAGGAAACTGGAACTAGCATAGATAAACCTGTAGAACTAATAACTAATAAAGAGCATAAATTTAAAGAAAATGCAGAGCTTTCTTTTCTAGAGAAGAATTATTTTGCCTTTCCCTATACACCATATACTGAAAAATGTGAAAATATAAAGGTATTTAAAGGATTAAATGCTTATGCGGAAATAGAGCATGTGGCAAAGGATATCCTAAGATTATGCCGAGATGAAGATATGAGATTTAATAAAATGGCCGTGGTAACCAGAGACTTGCCAGCCTATGAAAAGTTGATTAAAGCAATTTTTACTGAATACAATATCCCTTTATTTATAGATAAGAAAAAAGACATAACAAGTAATCCCTTAATTGTGCTAATAACCGCAACCGTTGAGATTTTTACTAAGAATTTTAGTTATGAATCTGTGTTTAGGTATCTTAAAACCGGGCTACTGGATATTCAAGTAGAAAATATTGATATATTAGAAAATTTTGTAATAGAAACGGGCATAAAGGGCAAGAAGAAATGGACAGAAAATGCACTATGGCAGGAGAAAATAGAATATTATTTTAGAGATTATTATGAGGAGAAAGCTGAAAAGGCAGAAGCTACCATTAAGATTCTTAATGATACAAGGGCTGCTTTTATAGAGCCACTACTAGCTTTAAATGAGAAATTAAAAGGTAAAAATACTACCACAAAAATTTGTACTGCCCTATTTGAATTTCTAGAGAGTATAAAGGTATATAAAACTATAGAGGCCTGGATAGAGAATTTCAAAAGTGTGGGGGCCCAGGAGCAGGTGACGGAGTACGGCAAGATATGGAATCTAGTTATGGAACTGCTGGACCAGATGGTGGAGGTGCTAGGCACAGAAACTCAAACCTTAGAAGGCTTTGTAAAGATACTATCCATGGGCTTTAGCAAACATCAAATGGGACTTATTCCGCCGGCGCTGGATGGGGTTTCTATCACTAGCCTAGATAGAGTTAAAAGTCACGATATAAGCGCCTTATACATTATAGGTGTAAATGATGGAGTGTTCCCAAAGGCAAACAAGGAAGAGGGAATTTTTACAGATAGTGATAGATTGGTTTTAAAAGAAAAGGGTATAGAGATGGCAAATGATACTAAGACAGAGGTTTTTAATGAACAATATTTAATTTATTCTACTATAACTATCCCAAGTAAATATTTAAATATAAGTTATCCCATAGGAGATTATGAAGGCAAAACTCTAAGACCTTCTATTATAATATCTAGAGTTATGGCCTTATTTAAGGAGCTAGTACAGCGAAGTAGTATAACGCAGTACATTGACCATATGCATGAGATGCAAGAGGATCATGAACTCACGGAAGTATCTGCTAAAATTCCTACTTTTAATGGCCTCATTTTTGCCCTTAGAAAATATTTAGAGACTGGGTATATATCTCCACTTTGGGTTAAGGTTTATAAGTGGTACCAAAAGGAACTACCATGGAAAGAAAAGAGTAATAGTATGTTCCAAGGCTTTGATTATAAGAATGAAGTGAAGATGCTGGAAAAAGAAAAGGTAAAGCTACTTTACGGAGATAAAAATTATTTTAGCGTATCTAGAATAGAAAAATATGAAGAGTGTCCCTTTGCATATTTTGTTCAATATGGCTTAAAAGCAAAAGAAAGAAAAACTTTCACCTTTTCTTCCCCTGACCTTGGTAGTTTTATGCACAGTGTGCTTGATGATTTTTCAAAGCTTGTGGATAAAAATCAAATAAAGTGGGCAGAGCTTGATAAAAATTGGTGCGAGAAAAATATTGGGGACATTGTAGAGCGGGAAGCAGACCAAGGCTCTAGTGGATATATATTAAACAGTACCCCAAGGTATAAGTACTTTACTGAGAGATTAAAGAGAGTTTTAAAGAGAACTATCTTTGTAATAGTTGAGCAAATGAAAAATAGTGGGTTTGAACCTTTTGGCTATGAAGTATCCTTTGGCTTAAACCCGGGCGATTATCCACCAATAGAGGTGGAACTATCCACAGGAGAAATTGTGAATTTAGTGGGAAGAATAGATAGGGTAGATAAATTAATATGTGAGGGAGAAGAATTTTACAGAATAATAGATTATAAATCTGGTAATAAGGATTTTAAACTATCTGATGTATATTATGGACTTCAAATACAATTGTTGACCTATTTAGATGCCATGCTTACTAATGAAAAAGGAATATTGACTTCAGAGGAGCCCATTTTCCCAGCAGGCATACTGTATTTTAAGATAGATGACCCAGTAATAAAGGCTAAAGGCAATTTAGATGAAGAGGAACTGGAAAAAGCCATAATGAAGGCCTTGAAAATGAAGGGCCTACTGCTAGCGGATACTAAAATAATTAAAGAAATGGATAGAAATATTCAAGGGGCCTCACTGGTGATTCCAGCCTCTATTAAAAAAGATGGACAATTGGGCTCAAGGTCTTCTGTTGCAACTAAAGAGCAATTTGACTTGCTGCTAAACCATGTAAAGGAAAATTTAATATGCACCTGTGAGGAAATGTTAAGCGGACAAATTGATATAAGGCCCTATAAGAAAAAGGAATTTACCCCTTGTAGTTATTGTGAATACTCGGCTATTTGTCAATTTGACCCTACATTAAAAGAAAATAACTATAAAATCATAAAAGATAGAAAGGACCAGGAAATCTGGGAACTTTTAGAGGGTGAAGTGGAGACAATTATTGAAAATACCCAAGAGATGGGAGTGGAAGAGTAATGGAGAAAAAGGTTTCATGGACACAGGAACAAGAAAAGGCGATATTAACTAGGGATTGCAATATTCTAGTAGCCGCAGCTGCAGGTTCAGGAAAAACTGCAGTGCTTGTAGAGAGAATAATCAAAATAGTAACGGATGAGGAGCGGCCAACGGATATAGACAAGCTCCTAGTAGTTACCTTTACAAATGCTGCTGCCTCAGAGATGCGGGAGAGAATAGCGCATGCGATCTCAAAGGAGCTTCATAAGAGTCCACAAAGCAAGCTACTGCAAAGACAACTTACACTATTAAATAAATCCAGCATTACCACTATTCACTCCTTTTGCCTTGAAGTTATTAGAAGTAATTTTCATATAGTGGATTTGGATCCTAATTTTCGAATAGCAGATGCAACAGAGGCTGTACTTTTAAAACAAGAAGCCCTAGAAGAACTTTTTGAAGAAAGATATGTAACTATTGAAGAGGAAGATAATGATACCGCTAGCTTCCTTCAACTAGTAGAGGCCTACAGCAATAATAAAGAAGACCTAGGACTTCAGACCATAGTGCTTAGCCTTTATAATTTTGCTATGAGCTCCACAGACCCAACAAAATGGTTACTTAATGCAGCGGAGGATTTTAATATTAAAGCAGGGTACAAACTTAGCGATACACCTTGGGCAGAAGTCTTAATAGAAGATATAAAAATTGAACTACAAGGCATTGAGAAAGTAATGATAAAGGCACTTAAAATCGTAGAGACAAATGACTCTATAGAATTGTATGAGGATGTTTTTAGGTCTGATTTAGCACTGATTTCAGACCTAGTTTCTTCGGCTAATAATTCATTGGAAAACTTGTCAGAGGCTATAGAGGTTTTAGATTTCCAAAAGCTACCTAGCATAAGGGGCTGCAAGGATAAGGAAAAACAAAAGGCAGTTCAGGATATAAGAAACAAGGTGAAGAAACAATTACAAGAGCTAAATCAGCAAGTATTGGGGGCAAATTCTGAAACAGCTCTTGAAGATATAAGAAAATTATACCCTCAAATGATGGCATTATCACAGCTAGTTATTGATCTGAGAGAGAAATATGGGCAAAAGAAAAAAGAAAGGTCAATTATAGATTTTAATGACTTTGAGCATTATTGCCTTCATATATTAATGGAAAAAGATGAAAAGGGAGTAGTAGTGCTAGATGATCAGGGAAAACCGGAGCCTTCCTCTGTAGCTGCAGAGCTTAGGAATAAATACCAGGAGATTCTAATAGATGAGTATCAAGACAGCAATATGGTGCAGGAAACCTTGCTGAATATAATTTCAAGAGAAAAAATAGGTGCCCCAAATGTATTTATGGTAGGGGACGTGAAACAGAGTATCTATAAGTTTAGGCAGGCAAGACCAGAGCTGTTTTTAGGTAAGTACAGTTCCTACTCCACAGAAGAAGGTGCGAAAACTAGGAAAATAACTCTGTACAAAAATTTTAGAAGCAGAGCCTCAATTATAAATGCTGTAAACTATATATTCCAGGGAGTAATGTGTAAAAATATTGGAGATCTGGACTATACAGATGAAGAAGCGCTAAATTTAGGAGCTTTTTTCCAGGAACTTAAAGAGCCTGGTATAATTGGTGGCCCTGTGGAGCTGCATCTTATTGAAAAAGAAGCCGTAGATATAAGCCAGGAGAATGAAGAAGAATCAGAGGAAAATCAGCAGAGTGATGGTGATGGCGATGCACAGGAGGAATACAAGGGTGAGCAGGAAGAGACTCCTACAAATATT
This sequence comes from uncultured Clostridium sp., assembly GCA_964467165.1. GTDB lineage: Bacteria > Bacillota > Clostridia > Clostridiales > Clostridiaceae > Clostridium_AD. The sequence continues at coordinate 48,555 of CAYXOL010000016.1, read as the reverse complement.
CAGCTAGAAGCTAGGATTGTGGCAAAGAGAATAAAAGAATTAATGCTGTGTGATGGTGATGAGGCTTTTAAAATTTACGATAAGAATATTATGGCATATAGAAAAGTGGATTATAAGGATATTGTAATATTGCTTCGGGCCACCTCAAATTGGGCACCTTCCTTTTTAGAAGAGTTAAGGCTTGAGGGAATACCAGTTTATGCAGATACAGGCACAGGATATTTTAACACCTTAGAGATTCAAATAATTATGAGTCTGCTTCAAATTATAGATAATCCAAGGCAAGATATCCCTATGCTTTCAGTGCTACGGTCTCCAATAGGTGGATTTACCTCAGAGGAGTTAGTAGATATAAGAATAGGTGAAAGGGAAATCACTTTTTATGAGGCCATGCTAAATTTTCTCAAGGTGGAAAAAACTAAAGAAAATGATGACTTAAAAGAAAATGAAGCCATAAGCCAAAAACTTACTAAGTTCCTAGAAAGACTAGAGCACTTTAGAGATAGCTGCAAGTATATGCCTATTGATGAATTTATCTGGTATCTGTACACAGATACTGGCTACTATGGTTATATAGGTGCCATGCCTGGAGGAGTCCAGAGACAGGCAAATTTAAGGGTGCTGTTTCAAAGGGCTAGGCAATACGATGAAACTAGTTATAAGGGACTGTTTAATTTTATAAATTTCATAAACAAGCTGAAGGTAAGCAGTGGAGATATGGGAAGTGCCAAGACCCTTGGGGAAAATGAAAACGTAGTTAGAATAATGAGCATTCATAAGAGTAAAGGGCTAGAATTTCCAGTGGTATTTTTAAGTGGTACAGGAAAAAACTTTAACCTAATGGATATAAATAAGAGTATATTATTTCATCATGACCTAGGTTACGGACCAGATTTTGTGGACCCCATAAGAAGAATTTCTTACCCTACAGTTTTAAAACAAGCACTGCGAAAGAAAATAAAGATAGAAAGCCTTTCAGAGGAAATGAGGGTGCTATACGTAGCATTTACAAGGGCAAAGGAAAAGTTAATTATAACTGGGTCAATAAAAAATATAGAGAGAAATATTACTAGAATGAGTTCTAGTTTAGAAGAGAGCAGCTCAAAACTTGGAGAGTATGAAATCCTAAAAGCTAAAAGCTATTTAGATTGGATAGTACCTTCAGTAATAAGGCATGGGGATGGTAAGATTTTAAGAGGCTTAATTGGAATAGAAGATGATACTGTAGAGCTATTAGATCACCCCGCAAGCTTTCAGGTTAGACTTTGGAATAGAGATGATATAGTTAAAACCCAGGAGCAAGAGGAAGAGGAAATGCTTTCTACCCAGAAAAAATTAGAAAGGCTCCAGGAGGAAATCACAGATAAGAAGAATCTAGGGGAAATAGAAAAGAGGCTAGGCTTTAAGTATAAATATGAAATGTCCACAAAAATGCCCACAGTACTTACGGTAACGGAACTTAAAAGAAAATCCAATGTAGAGCTTACCCAGGAGACCTCAGAAAACATGTACCAGGCAAAACTTATAAGTAAGCCAAAATTTTTAGAAGAGGTAAAAGGATTAACACCAGCAGAAAAAGGTACGGCAATGCATGCAGTGGTGCAAAGATTAGATTTGAATAGAGTATCCACAATAGGTGAAATAAATGAACAAATTAAAGTTTATGTGGAAAAACTCTTAATGTCAAAAGAGGAGGCTAAGGCTGTACGGGTAGAAAAGATAGTAAAGTTATTTAAAACAGAGCTAGGGACTAGAATGGTAAAAGCCTATGGGCTAAATCTATTAAATAGAGAAGTGCCTTTCCATATGGATATTAACTCTACAGATGTTTACAAAAATCTGGACCCAGGCACCTATGGGGAAGAAAAAATAATGCTTCAAGGGATAATAGATTGTTATTTTGAGGAAGATGGTGAGATAATCTTAGTGGATTATAAAACAGATGCAGTTAAAAATGGAGATACCAGTGTACTAGCCCAGAGATATAAGTCTCAATTGGATTATTATGCCAGAGCGCTTAAGGCTACCCTTGGAAAAACAGTTAAAGAAAGCTATCTATATTTGTTTAGTATAGATGAAGCTATAGAAATAAAATAAAGCTTGAGTTAAATTGGAGGAAAAAACATGAAATTTTTGTTGTATTATATATTAGCTATTAACTTATACGGTATTTTTGTGATGTATTCAGATAAGAAAAAATCGAAAAAGAAAAAATGGAGAACACCAGAAAGTACTATTTTTACTATAGCTTTGGCTTTTGGCGCTCTGGGTGTATTTATAGGCATGCGTTTATTTAGGCACAAAACTAAGCATAAAAAGTTTGTTATAGGAATACCTTTAATACTCATAGTTGAATTGTTTATATTCTTTATGTATATTTATAAAGTTATATAAAGGGAACTTCCTAGGAAGGTATAAAGAAGTAATACCTATAGAATTAGGTTTTAGACTTATTTCGAGCCTGTGTATAACTATTCTGTAAAAGAGAATAAATTATATGAAAAATTGGAGTTATTAGCATGTTATGGCTTATTTCATATACATGTGAGCAAAGTTATCCTCTTTATGTGGATAACTTTGCTTGCATTGTGGATAAAATTTTAGTTGTCTGAATACATGCTACAATAAAGATCATCATTTCTATCTGCTTTAAATTTAAAGGTATCTCGAGTGTTAGCTACTTCTTTTGCATAGATATCAGCTATGATTAGGCCGTCTTCCATATATAAGCTACTTACTACATTTCCAAGCGGGTCTATAATCATTGAGTCGCCACTGTAGGATATACTATTTCCTTGTCCTATTCGATTTATGCCTGCTATATAACATTGGTTTTCTATGGCTCTTGCTTTTAGTAGGGTAATCCAATGAGCACGGCGACCTTCTGGCCAGTTGGCGGCGATGGTAATTAAGGTGGCAGATTTGGAAGCTACCTGAAATATCTCTGGAAAGCGGAGGTCGTAGCATATGAAAGGGGATATAGTAAAGCCCAATGCGTTAAAATATTCTACTTGGGTTCCACTTTGGTAAAATTTGGTTTCGGATGCAAAGGAAAAGGGATGAATTTTAGTGTAGTTTACAAGGAGAGCTCCAGAGGGATCTACTACAGAGTATTTATTTTTACTGTTAGAAACACCTTCTACATATCCAAAGCCTATGTAAATATTAAATTTTAAACTCATTTGTTTAAAGAATTCTGTGGTTTCGCTATTGATCTCGCCTATTAGTGAGGTGTTCATGGAAAAGCCTGTTAAAGTCATTTCAGGGAAAAGTATCATATCTACCTTTTCGGAGGCTGCTTGTTTTATAAATTGTAGGGCAGTTTCTTTGTTTGAAGTTTTGTCTTCCCAGGCAATGTCTAATTGTGCAAGTGCTAGTCTCATAGTATCAGCTCCTTGTTAAATTTTTAATATTTCGAATTATGTTTTCTTCTGCTATATGCAAGCTAAAATTTGTGAAAAGGGTATTGGTTGCTTTGTCTTGAATACTTATATTATAGCAAACATTAATGATAGAAGTTGTGAAACTGGTAAAGAATATAGAGTGTGGGGGAAACAATTGCAGTCTGCGCGCTGAAAAACTTATTGGAATAAAAATATGCTATAAGTTATAATATTAAGAATATAGAGATTATTATTAAATCTTAAATTTTCATTGTGGATTGCGGACTAGGAAAGGTGGGGACTAAATGTTTAAGGATGTAAAAAATATTGTATCACGAGTTATTGATGATGATATTACAGCGCTTGCGGCTCAGGTTACTTATTATTTATTGTTATCTTTTTTTCCTTTTCTATTGCTGCTACTTAGCATGGTGGGCTACAGTGATTTGAAAAGTACCGATGTGTTAATGTACCTAAACCAAATAATGCCAAAGAGTACTTTTGATTTAATTTATACTACGGTTATAGATGTTTTTGAGAAAACAAGTGGGAATTTAGTTTCATTAAGTTTAGTAGGTGTAATTTGGACTGGTTCTAGTGGATTTAGAGCTATAATAAAGGGACTAAATAAAGCCTACGATGAGAAAGAAACAAGGCCTTACTGGAAAACTTTAATTATATCTATTTTATTTATGATGGGACTCGCTATTGTTATTATTGCTGCGGTGGCCTTAGTGGTATTTGGACAGATGATAGGCGGAATGATTGTAACGAGATTCGATTTGTCTAGTAAGTTTATGTTAAATTGGGATATTATAAGATATGTAGTAACTTTAGCTGGGATGGTATTTACATTTGCTGCCTTGTATCATTTTACTCCTTGTAGAAGAATGACTTGGAGAGAAGTCATGCCTGGGGCTACTTTTAGTACTTTGGGATGGTTGATATCTTCTTTGGGGTTTGCGTATTATGTGAATAACTTCAATAACTATTCTAGTGTGTATGGCGGGATAGGAGGAGTTATAGTGCTTATGTTGTGGCTTTATATTACTTCTATTATCATACTGCTAGGGGGAGAGCTTAATGCGTTGTTGGCATTCCAAAGATTAGGTAAAGAAAAACCCAAACGTAAAAAGTTTTAAGTGAGGGTTAGTTTTTATTTGATAGGTTGAGCCTTTAATTCTTTTGATACTTGCATGATTTTTTTTCAGTGATACAATTAAATTATTAGATAGAATAAGGGCGAGGAGAGGGATAGGTATGAATTATGAAGCATTGACCAGTAGATATAATGAGATGAAATATAACTCTTGTGGTAGGAGTGGACTTAAGCTTCCCATGGTTAGTTTGGGGTTTTGGCACAATTTTGGGACTAATGGGGATTATAATAATATGAAAGATATGTGTTTTACTGCTTTTGATAGTGGTATTACACATTTTGATATGGCTAATAATTATGGTCCGGAGGCTGGTTCTGCGGAGGTAAGTTTGGGGCGAATTTTGAGAGAAGAGATGTATGCTTATAGGGACGAGTTAATTATAAGCACAAAGGCTGGGTACACTATGTGGGAGGGACCTTATGGAGACTGGGGAAGTCGTAAGTATATGCTGGCAAGTTTGGATCAGAGTTTGCAACGTATGGGACTTGATTACGTGGATATTTATTATCATCATCGTATGGATCTCAATACACCTTTAGAGGAAACAATGATGGCATTAGATCAGGCTGTAAGGAGTGGTAAGGCGTTGTACGCAGGGATTTCTAATTACGATGGAATATATATGAAACAGGCTACAAATATTTTGAAAGAACTGAAATGTCCTTTTGTTATTAATCAGAACCGATATTCAATTTTTGATAGAACCATTGAAATGAATGGTTTAAAGGATGCGGCTGTTGTGGAGGGAAAGGGTATTATCGCTTTTAGTCCACTAGCGCAGGGGATGTTAACAGATAGATATCTAAAAGGGATTGCAAAGGATAGTAGGATGAAAACTGATGGGCGATTTTTAAATGCTAGTCAACTTACTAGGCAGCGTATGGAGCAGATACGTGAATTGAATACACTTGCAGGGCAGAGAGGACAGACTCTTGCTCAGATGGCACTGTCATGGATATTGAAGGATGGGGATGTGACGAGTGTACTTATTGGGGCATCGAAAGCCAGTCAGATATCAGAGAATATAAAAATCATTCAAAAGGTGGATTTTACGCAGGAAGAACTGAGACTGATAGATAGTATAAGTATATAAATTTCAGGGTTCCATAAACATTGTGGATAATTTATGTAGATAAGCTACTTATAGAGATAAATGAAAGGAGTTGGAAATGTTGAGAGTTAGAAAGGCTATTATACCAGCAGCTGGGCTTGGAACTAGGTTTTTACCGGCTACTAAGGCGTTGCCTAAAGAAATGTTACCTATAGTTGATAAACCTACTATGCAATATATTATAGAGGAGGCTATAGCTTCGGGAATAGAGGAAATACTGATTATTACGGGAAGAAATAAAAAATCTATAGAAGATCACTTTGATAAATCTGTGGAACTAGAGCTGGAACTAGAAAGTAAACATAAGGATGGACTACTTGAGCAGGTTCGCGATATCTCAAATATGGTAAATATTCATTTTATAAGGCAAAAGGAGCCAAAGGGACTTGGGCATGCTATAAATTGCGCTAGAACTTTTGTGGGTAATGAACCTTTTGCAGTAATGCTGGGGGATGATATTGTAGATGCAGAGGTTCCATGTTTAAAGCAGCTTATGGATTGTTTTGAGGAGAAGCAAGTTTCTATTTTAGGAGTTCAAGAGGTGAAAACTGAAAATGTAGATAAATATGGCATAGTTGATGGAATTAAAGTTAGTGATAGAGTATACAAGGTAAATAACTTGGTGGAAAAACCATTAGTTGAAGTAGCTCCTTCAAATGTTGCTATACTTGGCAGGTACATAATAACTCCGGAGATATTTGATATATTAGATAATACAAAGCCTGGCAAAGGTGGAGAGATCCAGCTAACGGATGCTCTGAAGGCACTGATAGGGCAGCAGGATATGTATGCCTATGTATTTGAAGGAAGAAGATATGATGTAGGGGATAAATTAGGGTTTCTTGAGGCTACAGTGGAGTTTGCATTAAAGAGAGAAGAACTTAAAGTTCCATTTATGGAGTATCTGCAGACTTTAAAAGATAATGATAAGTTTAGTGAGCTATATAAAAGTGTAGAAGCAAGCAGAGGGGAGTAATGCTTTGGTGGTGCTAAACCAATAGGTATATTAATAAAAAGATAATATAGCCATAGAATTTACTCTTAGGACTAATATTCTATGGCTTTATTTTTGAGGAGTAATAGTATTTGCGATGAAAGAAATTTATATAAAGGTGTTGATTATAATTATTATTTATTATGAAAAAATCATCATTAAACACTAATGAAATTCATTAAATATTATTGTAGGTATTATGGTATAATTAATTAAAAAAGCGAGAGAAGGGGTGGATATTATGAAAGTGCTAGGAAAATGGAAAAAACCGATATTAATACTAAGTGATGCAGTTTTAATAAACTTAGCATATATATTAGCCTTCTATTTTAGATATAATTATAGAGACTTCAGGGTTTTTTCAAATAACTACATAGAGATAGCGTTAATTGTAACAGTTATTTATATAGCTTGTTTTTATCTATTTAAGCTTTATGAAAGTCTTTGGAGTTATGCAAGTATAGATGAATTTATGCTAGCTATTGGTGCGTGTCTTACGGGAAATCTTGCAACCATTGCCTTTGTTAGAATTTTTGGACATGGATTTGCTTATGGAGTAAGTATAATTGCTTGTGCCTTTTCAATTATTTTTATATTGGGTCTTAGAATGTCATTTAGAGTCTACGATAGATTTGAAAGTATTGTGAGTTGCAATACTGGTAAAAGTGATCGGAAAAGAGTTCTGATAATTGGTGCTGGGGCAGCCGCGGCTATGGTTATAAAAGAAATGAAAAGCAGTAACTTAAGTACCTATATGCCTGTAGCTGTAATTGATGATGAAGTTTATAAAAAAGGAAAAAATATTATGGGGGTAAAAGTTCTTGGGAATAGACGGGATATTCCAAGGATAGCAAGTGAAAATGCCATAAACACTATACTTATAGCTATACCTACCATAGAGGACGAAGATAAAAAACAAATACTTGAAATATGTAAAAAAACAAATTGCAAAATAGAAATAATTCCTGGCATGTATGAAATAATAAATGGGAAAGTTTCCTTAAATCAAATAAGAAAAGTAAATATTGAAGATCTGCTGGGGCGCAAAGCAGTTCAGCTAGATATGGAAGGCATTGCAAGCTATATTCGAGGTAAAACCGTACTTGTAACTGGGGGTGGAGGATCTATTGGATCAGAACTATGCCGCCAAATTACAAAATTCCATCCCGAACAATTAATTATTTTTGATATATATGAAAACAATGCTTATGATTTGCAAATAGAGCTTCAATATAAGTATCCTAAACTTGATTTAAAAGTATTGATAGGATCTGTTAGGGACGTTAAGAGGCTGGAGTCAGTATTTAAAAAGTATTCACCTAATATAGTTTTCCATGCAGCAGCACATAAACATGTGCCATTGATGGAAGAGAGTCCTATGGAAGCTATAAAAAACAATGTTTTTGGAACCTTTAATATGGCAGAATGTGCACATAAGTTTAAGGTGGACAAGTTTGTTATGATATCCACGGATAAAGCGGTAAACCCAACTAACGTAATGGGGGCTACTAAAAGAATGTGTGAAATGATTATACAATCCATGGATAAAATAAGTGAAACACATTTTGTAGCAGTGAGATTTGGTAATGTACTAGGAAGTAATGGGTCAGTTATACCATTGTTTAAGAAACAAATAGAACATGGTGGGCCAGTAACACTTACTAATAAATATATAACTAGGTTTTTTATGACCATACCAGAAGCGGCGCAATTGGTACTGCAGTCTGGAGCCTATGCACAGGGAGGAGAAATCTTCGTTTTGGATATGGGAAAACCAGTTAAGATATATGATTTGGCTTGGGATCTAATAAGACTTTCAGGGTTTGAGCCAGGGAAAGACATAAAGATTGAAGTCACAGGGCTACGCCCGGGGGAAAAGTTGTATGAAGAACTGATGATGAGTGAAGAAGGGCTTGAGAATACTAAACATGAGAAGATATTTGTGGGTAGACCTACTTTTAGTGATTTAGTAGAACTTCGTGAGAGAATGGAAGAGCTTAGGAAAATTATTGATAGGGATGATGTGGAAGAGTTGATTGTGAAGATAGGGCAGATAGTTCCAACTTATACTAAATATATGGAAGAAAGCGCAGTGCATACTGTGGCGGAGTAAACAAAATATTCATAGAAAAGACTAGAAATGAAAAAACTTGGCGGTAGCCATCGATGAGAACTGCTAAATATAAACTAGTGGTTCTTTTGTGGTTAAAATAGATTTAACCATATTATTTAGTGGATAATATATTTTATAGAGTTTACTCACCTTTGTACAAGGAATAGGTCACAAAATTCCAGGGTAGAAAGAAAGACAGAGAAGCTCGATTGTAGTTAAATATAATTTCTGATATAATAGATATGATATTCACTTGTAAAACATTGTAAAGACAAAAATCATGAAAATAATTGATATAAGTATATAATATTAGGAGGATTAATTATGAATTTATATAAAGAGTTATTAGATAAAAAAACAAAATTATCATTAGTGGGGCTTGGTTACGTAGGATTACCTTTAGCCATTGCTTTTGATAAAAAAGTTCAAGTTATAGGGTTTGATATAAACAGGGAAAAGCTAGAAACCTATAAGGCGGGAAATGACCCAACAAATGAAATAGGGGATGAAGGCGTTAAAAATTCATCAGTGCATTTTACCAGCGATGAAAGCAAATTAAGAGAATGTAAATTTCATGTAGTTGCAGTGCCAACCCCTACTAATGATGATAAATCTCCAGACTTAAGACCAGTTATAGGTTCAAGTGAGATAATAGGAAGAAACTTAACTAAAGGTTCTATAGTAGTATATGAATCTACAGTTTATCCAGGTGTAACAGAGGAAATATGCGTACCTATATTAGAAAGAGAGTCTGGACTAAAATGTGGAATAGATTTCAAAGTAGCCTATTCACCAGAGAGAATTAATCCAGGGGATAAGGTTAATAGGTTAGAAAATATAGTTAAAATAGTTTCGGGAATGGACGCAGAAACTTTAGATACGGTAGCAAAAGTCTATGAACTAGTAATAGAAGCTGGGGTGTATAGAGCAGAAAGTATAAAAGTTGCAGAGGCAGCAAAACTTATAGAAAATTGTCAAAGAGATGTTAACATAGCTTTTGTAAATGAATTGGCTATGATATTTGATAGAATGAACATAGATACTAAGGCTGTAATAGATGCAGCTGGTAGTAAGTGGAACTTTATTAAAATGAATCCAGGCTTAGTTGGAGGACATTGTATAGGGGTAGATCCATACTACCTAATACACAGAGCAAAAGAAGTAGGACTAGAATCACAAGTTATAGCAGCAGGTAGAAAAATAAATGATGGTATGGCGAAATACGTTGCTGAAAATACTATTAAGAGTTTAATAAGAGCAAATAAAAGAGTAAAAGGTGCAAAGGTAGCGGTTCTTGGAATTACATTTAAAGAAGATTGTGGAGATACTAGAAATACTAAAGTTGTAGATATAATTAAAGAGTTAAAAGAGTATGAGGTAGAAGTAGTAGTTACAGATCCAGTTGCTGATAAAAATGGGTTAATGAAAGAATATGGAATAGAGCTTGTAGACATCCAAGATATAAATAGTATGGATGCAGTTATATTAGCGGTATCTCATAGTGAGTATAGAAAAATGAAAATTAATGATTTTAGTAAGTTCTATTGTGTAAATGGAGAATTACAAGAAGTGGCGGCAGACAAAGAAGTGAATGATAAAAATGTATTTATAGATGTTAAGGGAATAGTGAGTAAAGATAGTATTGATAAAGAGAAATTTGTTTACTGGAGACTTTAGGTGACAGTCAATTGTTGAAATTTACCAAAGGAAAAACCACCGGAAGATGTTTCGGTGGTTTTTCCTTTGGCAGGTGACAGTCACCTGTCGAAATTCCTGTCGAAATTGCGACGGTGGGTGACTGTCACTTGTAAAATTAAATAGTGCACAAGGTAAGAAAAAAGTATATAATAAAGTGAATTTGAATGAAAAAATCAAGAAGAAAGTAGTGGATTAAATGGAGAAAGAATCAAAAAACTTTATGAAAAACTTATTTGGATTTTCGGTTGGACCAATAGTTGCGGCTGTTTTGTCATTTATTACAGTACCTGTTACAACTTATTTTGTTTCACCGGATGATTTTGGAAAAGCGGCTATGTATACTATGGGTTACACTATAAGTTCAATGTTTATTTTTCTAGGCCTCGATCAAGCTTTTGTAAGGGAGTATAATGAGCATAAAGATAAGAATAATCTATTTTGGAATTCACTGATTTTTCCATTGATATTCTCCTTTATACTTGCTTTTATTTATATAGTTTTTTATAAACCTGTATCATTGCTTATGTTTGACAGCATCGAGCGGTATGTAGTAATTATATTAGCTTTATCATTACCCTTTGCAATATTAGACAGATTTAATTTGCTGGTGCTAAGAATGGAAGAAAAAGCTAAAACCTATTCTTTTTTCAATATATTAAATAAGTTTTTAACTTTAATAATTCTAATTCCATATTTAATATTTGTGGATAGAAGTTTCAAGGGCATCATAAATGCAACTTTTATAAATTTAGTTTTAATTTGTATAATAGAAAGTTATTTTGTGAAACATATTTGGAAATTTAAGTTTAAGTTTGATAAAGAGTTGCTTTTAAAACTTTTTAGATATGGCATACCACTAGTGCCTGCAACATTGATTGGTTGGTTTTTAAGTTCTATGGATAGGATTGCACTAAGGCAATGGTCTACATTTAATGAAATTGGAATATATTCAGCGGCATTTAAAATAGTGGCGGTACTAGGAATTATACAGCAAGCCTTTTGTACATTTTGGGTTCCTACTGCATTAAGGTGGCATAAGGAGAAAGTCTCAAACCATAAATATGTGCAAGTAAGTGAAACTATTTTAGCAGTAATGGTTATGGTTTTTTCCTTTATTGTACTGTTTAAAGATATAATAATAAGGTTACTTTCTTCAGACTATATTACTGCGGCAAACAGTGTTCCCTTTTTATTGTTTTTCCCAATTATGTATACAGTATCTGAAACCACTACACTTGGAATTTCTTTTTCAAGAAAAACTTATTATAATATAGTAATATCCTTGGTGGCTGCGGTAACCAACTATCTAGGTAATTATTTACTAGTGCCTATTTATGGAGCAGTGGGAGCATCTATAGCAACAGGAGCGTCTTACATAATATTTTTCTGGATGAGAACACTAATATCTCGAAGATTATGGTTTAAATTTGATATGAAAATATACTTGTACAACACAATTTTAATGGTAGTGCTTTCATTGTTAAGCATTACAATTAATAATGTATTTATGAATTTAGCAGTGGTGTTAATTATTATATTTGTAAATAGAGTTTGTATTATAAAAATAATTAAGGCAGCAAAGGATTGGATAAATAGTAAACGTTCATAGCTGCCAATGCGGTACATTATAAATAAGAAAAAGTTCAACCATAAATAGGTTGAACTTTTTTTTATAGCTAATTAAATTGTATCATAAATTCATCCCTTTACATACAGTATGATATATTTTGCTATTTGTGAAAGGTGCTGTCCACGTGGCAAGTGGTATGTTGTTATTCTTGTTCTATGCAAAATTATATATTAAAAGACAAAATAGGTTTTATTATGTATAGTATCCTTAAGTTTTATATTTTGTAAATGTAATCTAGAAAGTTAGTTATAAATGGTATGGGTAGGGAATAAAATAGAGAAAAGGATTTTATACAAAAATATTGCTGGGGGATGTAGATGCAAGAATTAGAAAAAAATTTAATAATCACACAAAATGAAATTGTTAGTGGATTTAAGAATAGCAAACAGATATACGAATTTTTTAAAAGATTAACAGATATTATTTTATGCATTATTGCGGCTGTAGTTGCCATTCCTGTAATAGGTATTACTTGTGTTTTTGTTCTTTTAGAATCAAAGGGAAATCCTATATATTCACAAGAAAGATTAGGCAAAGAGGAAAAGTTATTCAGTATATATAAGATAAGATCTATGAGTTGTGATGCTGAAAAAAATGGTCCCCGATGGGCAGACAAAAACGATGGTAGAGTAACTTATATAGGAAAGTTTATAAGAAAGACAAGGATTGATGAATTACCTCAACTTTACAATATTTTAAAAGGGGACATGACTATAGTAGGTCCTAGGCCAGAAAGAGCTGTATTTACTTATGAATTTGAAAAAAGCATTCCAGGATTCACAAATAGATTGAGCGTTAAACCTGGTCTTACGGGCCTTGCTCAGATTAACGGAGGGTATGAAATAAGTCCAAGTGAGAAGCTATATTGGGATTTGAAATATATTGAAGAGAAAAATTTTAGAACGGACATAAGGATAATTTTGAAAACTGTAGCAGTAGTAATTACAGGATATGGAGCGAGATAATTTAGATAATTGAACCAATCGTATATATAAGATTGGGTATTTTAATGAAATATAGCTAGGTTTAAATATATTTATAAAACTCATATTAAAACTAGACCTAGCATACAATACATATATGTAATAAAACAACATATGGAGGAGTGTTATGAAAGAAGAAAATTACATAGAACTTAGGGATATTTTTAATATAATCAGAAAAAAAATTATTCTTATATTATTAATAAGCATTTCTTCAACACTTGTTACTGGTATTTTAAGTTTTTATGTGATTAAGCCTGTATATGAGGGTAAATGTAATATTATTGTTGGAAAGGATAGTACTGAAAGAATTACACAAAGTGAAGTAATGATGTATCAGGATTTAATAAAAACTTATATCAGAATTGGGAAATCAAGGGTAGTTGCTGAAAATGCTATGGAAAGATTAAATTTAGGTACATATATTAAAGAATTTATGTTGAATGTAAATATTACGTCTGAATCAGGTACTCAAATAATAGATATAGCTTATAAAGGGAAAACCCCAGAAATAGCTTCACAAGGAGCTAATGCTCTATCACAGGCTTTTGTTGAAGAATCTCAGAGGCTTTTACCTTCAGGAAGTGTAAAAATAATGGATATGGCGCTTATTCCTGAAACTCCTATATCACCTAATATAATGTTAAATGTTTTTATTGGGTTTATGTTAGGATTACTGGTGTCATTTGTACTAGTTGTATTGATTGTGTGTTTAAATAACACAATTAATAACGAGGATGAAGTAGAACGGTATTTACAATTACCTTTAGTAGGATTAATTCCGAAACAACGTAAAATGGTGAATCTTATTGTAGAAAAAGAGCCGAGATCTCTAGTCACCGAAGCCTTTAAAACCATGCGAACAAATTTGTTGTTTTCTATGGAAAATAGAGGAATTAAGACACTGATGGTTTGTAGCTCAGTTCCTAAAGAAGGAAAAACCTCGGTTTCCTCAAATATTGCATCTGCTATAGCACAGACGGGGAAAAGTATTTTACTTATTGATTGTGATCTTAGAAAACCTTGTGTGCATAGACACTTTAATATTACTAATGACGAAATGGGTTTAGTGGATGTAGTTTTACAGGGAAAAAAAGTGGAGGAGGCTTCGATAAAAATTCAGGATAAATTTGATGTGCTAACAGCTGGAAAAGCTAATTATAGTCCATCAGAGTTATTATCATCTGAGAAAATGAAGGCCTTAATCAGGCACATGGAAACAGAGTATGATTACGTAATACTTGACACACCACCAATAATTGCATTTACGGATGCTCTCACTTTGGCTACTGAGAAGATTGGAGTAATATTAGTAATAAGTTCTGAGGAATCCAAAATAGATATTTGTAAAAAATCAAAACAACTATTAATAAATATCAATGCAACAATAATTGGAACAGTATTAAATAAAGTAAACAAGAGGTCCTTTGTAGGATATGGATATAATTACGATTCCTATGATAAAGAAAAGGAAAGTAACAAAAGGCGCAAAAGGAAAAAGAAAAAGAATAGTGAAAAGCCTGATGTAGAAAGATTGCCTATAAATGATTAAGAATACAAAAGGATATACTGCGTGGAATAATGTTTGAATTATATAAAAAATTAATAATATCTTAAAATGGCTAAACACTGATTTTAAAAATGGGAAACTTTGAAATGCATCCTTTATTTGCGCACCTGGGATGTATGGAGTTTATGGTGCAACCGACCCAATATTGTATATAAGATTGGGTATTTTTATGCCTAAAAAAGTTAGATTACAAAAGAGCGATTATAAACTTAGTGTGATGCGTAGTAGAAGTAGTAGGATATGGGGCAATGTGAAGGCTTCATAATAAGGGGGGAAATAAAATAGTGGATAAAATAAAAATACTAGATATAGCATCTACTGATATAGGGGCATATAGATTGCTAAGAACTAGAGTAAAAAAGATTAATGAAGATGATAGATTTATAAATTATATAGCTTGCCCTAATGGATATTGGGCAGAGAAAATAATAGAATGTGGGTTAAAGCATATTCCATATGAAATTGACAGAAAAATAAATTTCAAAAATATTTTTAGTGAAATAGGTAGATTAGAGGCATTATTATTAGAACTTAAACCAGATATAGTTCATTCACACAACTCCAAATCAGGTGCTATTGCACGTTTGGCTGTTAAAAATATAAATAAAAAGTATTATAAAAATATAAAGATGATTCATCAAGTACATGGATACCATTTTACTAAGTATAAAGGGGTTAAGAAAACATTATTTTTAAAAATCGAAAAGTACTTAGCGAAAAACACACACGTTTTATTATTTCAAAATAATTATGAATTAGAATTATCTAAAGCAATTGGTATAGAAAAGGAGTGTGTTTTAAAATATATAGGGAATGGAATTAATTTTGAAGAATTTTGCAAATACACTCATAATACAAAGTTCCAACAAAATAAAAAGAAAAAAATTGTTTGTGTCGCACGTATAGAACCAATTAAAAACCACAAAATGTTGATAAAAAGCTTAGGTATTTTAAAAAACAAGTTTGATTTTAATAATTTTGAAGCCGTCATAATAGGCGAAGGTGACAATAGTAATTTAGTGGATTATATTAGTATGAATAATTTAGAAGAAAATATTAAATTTACTGGTCAACTAGATAGGGAAGATGTCATTGGACATATTAGTACAAGTGATGTATCAGTTTTAACTTCAATTAAGGAGGGCAGACCAAGGGCCTTAATTGAATCGTTAATACTTGGGAAACCATGTGTTGGAACAAATGTAGTTGGTACAAATGAGGTTATAGTAAATGGTGAAAATGGATACTTGGTAGAACTCGGGGATGAACTAATATTTGCTAAGAGTATATATAAATTATTAACAGTAGAAGAGATTTATAATAAGTTTTCGAACAATGCTACAGCAGGGGCATATAAGGAGTTCAATGAAGATACTGTTATACAAATCATAAAAGAAGTCTATTTATCATTATTAAAAAATGTTAGTTGCATTGAGAGGGATAATCATGAATAAAATAGCTGTTATAGGTACTGGATACGTAGGATTAGTTAGTGGTACATGTATTGCTGATTTTGGTATGGAGGTTACTTGTGTTGATAATAACGAAGAAAAAATATGCAAATTATTGAATGGGAAAATCCCTATATATGAGCCAGGATTAGAAGACTTGGTATCTAGAAATATGTATTACAAAAGACTAAGATTTACTACTGATATAAAAAAGGCAGTAGAAGAAAATGAAGTGATTTTTATAGCTGTAGGGACACCTCCAGCAGATGACGGCAGCGCGGATCTTAAATATGTTATTGAAGTTGCAAAAGCCATTGCAAAATATATGAATGGCTATAAAGTTATTGTAGACAAAGCTACAGTTCCTATAGGAACTGGCCAAAAAGTTAAAGAAATTGTCCGGGATATTTTAAATGACAGGGGTGTAGATTTTGGTTTTGATGTAGTATCAAATCCAGAGTTTTTAAGAGAAGGCTCAGCTATTCAAGATTTTACTCACCCTGATAGAGTTGTTATAGGTGCTGAAAGCAAAATATCAATTGAGATTATGAAGGAAGTATATAGAGTATTATATTTAAATGAAACACCATTTTTAATAACAAATATTGAAACAGCAGAACTTGTGAAATATGCATCCAATGCGTTTCTAGCTACTAAAATATCATTTATAAATGAATTAACGGAGCTTTGTGAAAAAGTTGGTGCAGATATTAATCAGGTGTCTAAAGGTATGGGAATGGATAAGAGAATAGGTTCTAAGTTCTTACATGCTGGTCCTGGTTATGGGGGGAGTTGTTTTCCTAAGGATACAAAAGCATTAGTAAGAATGGCAGATGAAAATTCGTGTAATCTTTCTATAGTAAAGTCAACTATAGATGCAAATAATAAGCAAATAATAAGAATGGTTGAGAAAATACTTTCAACATTGGTACAAATTGATGGAAAAACAATTGCTATACTTGGACTAGCTTTTAAGCCTAATACCGATGACATGAGGGATGCACCTGCATTGATTATTTTAAATGAACTAGCTAAATTCAATGTGAAATTAAAGGTTTATGACCCAGAAGCAGTTGAAGAAGCTAAATGGAGATTTGTGAATATTAAAAATAAAATTGAGTATTGCAATGATGAGTATGAGGCTGTAGAAAATGCTGATGCGGTAGTAATAATTACAGAATGGAATCAATTTAGAAATTTAAATTTAATTAAGCTAAAAGAAAGCATGTGTGGTAGACATTTCTTTGATTTTAGGAATATTTATAATCCAGATCAAGTAATAAAAGCAGGGTTTAAATATTGTTCCATAGGAAGAGAAAATTCACAAAATATATTTGGAAGTCTTGAAATTAATGATGAAATACAGGAGGTAGTAGCGACTAATGAATAAAATTTGTACGGCTGGGGGGCAATGAAAATGATTGATGGGTATAAAGAGTTAGATACCACTAAGATTATTTTAGTAACAGGAGGAGCTGGTTTTATTGGATTTCATTTGTCCAAAGCTTTATTAGAAAAAGGTATGACTATAATAGGTTATGATAATTTAAATGACTATTATGATGTAAATCTGAAATATAGTAGATTAGATATTTTAAAGAAGTATTCGACTTATACATTTATTAAAGGTGACCTAGCATCAAAAGAAGACTTGGATAATTTATTCAAACAATATCATTTTGATATTATTGTAAATCTAGGAGCGCAAGCTGGTGTACGTTATAGTATTGAAAATCCCTATGCCTATATGAGCTCAAATATGCTAGGGTTCCTTAACATATTGGAGGAATGTAGACATAATAAAGTTGACCACCTTATTTATGCCTCTTCCAGCTCTATTTATGGAAATAATAAAAAGGTTCCTTTTTCTACAGAAGATAAGGTTGATAACCCAGTGAGCTTTTATGCAGCTACAAAGAAATCTAATGAACTTATGGCGCACACTTATAGTTACTTATATAAAATACCGACTACAGGGTTACGTTTTTTTACTGTTTATGGCCCATATGGTCGTCCTGATATGGCATATTTTTCTTTCACTAAAAAAATTATAGAAGGTGAGCCTATTATTATCTACAATAATGGGGATATGTTTCGGGACTTTACATATGTGGATGATATTGTAAGGGGTATTGAAAATATTCTTTGTAATCCTCCCAAAGTGAATGAAAATGGTGTACGGTATAAGATTTATAACATTGGAAATAACAAACCAGAAAAATTAATGTACTTTATTGAAATACTAGAGAGGTGTTTAGGTAAAAAAGCAAAGAAAGAATATTTACCAATGCAACCAGGAGATGTTTATAAGACATATGCAGATGTAACAGATTTATTTAATGATTTTGATTTTAAACCGAGAACACAAATTAATGATGGATTGGCTAAATTTGTTGATTGGTACAAGGGGAATTATAAATGTTGAAAAAGTATATTAGAGCTGGAATTTATGTTGCATTTACTTTTATTAAGTTTTGTATTATAAAGATTTTCCATTGGAAAAATTTTCGATTTTCTGTGATAGAGCTTTTTTCTCCGTTAACACAAATAGAAATATCAACGAAAGGAAGTCTGCTTATCGGAAAAATAGTGAGGATGAGAAGTGGTTCAAAATTAAGAGTAAGGAAAAATGGAATAATGAGTATTGGTAATAATACATCCCTTAATCATGGATGCATTATAACTTGTTATGAGGAAATTTCAATTGGTGAGGACGTCCAATTTGGGCCCAATGTTATAATTTATGATCATGATCATGATTTTCGAGCAAAGGGTGGATTAAAATCCTTAGAATATAAAACAACACCTGTAAAAATCGGCAATAATGTCTGGATTGGGGCTAATGTTGTTATTTTACGGGGATCAAAGATTGGCGATAACTGTGTGGTTGGTGCTGGATCAATTTTAACAGAAGAATATCCGAATAATTCAATTATCGTACAAAAGAAACATACAGATATTATTCATTATGAACAAATTAATTAAATGAAAGTGAGGTATTATGGCGATTATACGTATACTTCAAGTTATAGGTAGTCTAAATAATGGTGGCTCGCAGGCGATGATAATGAACATTTATCGGAATATAGACCGTACGAAAATACAATTTGATTTTATAATTGATAGACCAGAGGAGCTATTCTTCGCTGAGGAAATTAAAAAAATGGGTGGAAAAATTTTTCTGTTAAAATCTATTAATTATTGTAATACATTTGAATATACAAAGCAGTGGAACCTATTTTTAAATGAACATTTGGAATATAAAATTATTCATGGACATGTCAGAAGTACTGCGGCTATTTATCTTAAAATAGCGCAAAAACACGGTTTGTTAACAATTGCTCATAGTCACAGTACGTCTTCTGGAAAAGGTATAACAGGAATTATCAAGAATGTATTGCAATACCCTATTAGATATATCGCAGATTATCTATTTGCCTGCTCATCTTCAGCAGGAGAATGGTTATATGGGAAAAATGTATTACAAAAACAAAATTTTATTATATTAAATAATGGGATTGATATAGAAAGATTTCTCCCTAATTTAGAAGATAGAAATAATAAACGTGCAGAGTTGGGATTAGAGGGGAAATTTATAGTTGGTAATGTTGGAAGATTTGATTATCCCAAAAATCATATGTTTCTGATTGAAATATTTAAAGTAGTGCACGATAGAAATAAAGATGCTGTACTTGTATTGGTTGGTGACGGGGAATTAAGGACACAGATAGAAAAGAAAATAATTGATATGGACTTGCAGGAAAATGTAATTATAACTGGAGTACGGATAGATATTCCACAACTTTTGCAGGCAATGGACGTATTTCTATTTCCTTCATTATTTGAAGGTCTAGGTATTGTTACAATTGAAGCACAGGCAGCCGGGTTACAATGTATAGTTGCGGACACGATTCCACAAGAAGTGTTTATAACAGATTTAATACAAGCTGTTTCTTTGAAAGCTTCTCCTCAGGAGTGGGCAAATATAATATTAAGCAGTACTTTAAAAAGTAACAGGAGAGATACATACGAAGAAATCAAACGAGCTGGATATGACATTAAACGGACAGCCAAAAGGCAAGAAGAGTTTTATTTGAGTAAATAAAATCAGGATAGACTTATTATAAACTAAAGAAAGGTATAACAATAAATATAGTTGGATGTATGGAATTCCTAGTTGATAAAATAGAAAAAGAATTAATTATGAATTGGAGTGTATAACATGGCTAAGTATATAATTAGATTAGATGATATATGCGAGAATATGAATTGGGATAATTTTTTCAAATTAAAAAGCATTTTTTTGAATTATGATATTAAGCCACTATTAGGGGTAATTCCATCTAATAGTGATGTAGAATTATTAAAATATCCAAAATATGATTTGGATTTTTGGAGTGAAATTAAAAATTTAAAAGAAAAAAAAGGTTGGAGTATAGCATTACATGGGTATAATCATGTTTTTGAGACAAAAAATTCTGGAATATTAAAAATCAATTTTAGAAGTGAGTTTGCAGGTCTACCCAAAGAGAAACAAAATGAAAAGATTTCAAAAGGAAGGGAGATTTTTAACAGAAACGGATTAAAAGTTGATGCATTTATGGCTCCAGCACATTCATTTGATAGGATTACAATGGAGTGTTTGAAGAAAAATGAAATTAATATAATTACAGATGGACATGCCTTATTTCCTTATTATGAAGACGATATTCTTTTTGTTCCTCAATTATTTTCAGAACCACGCAAGATGCCTTTTGGGTTATATACATGGTGTTTGCATTTGAATTCTATGTCAGATAAAAATATCGAAGATTTAGAAAAATTTATTAAAAACAATAATACAAATATTATTTCCTTTAATGAAAGTAGGAAGTATGTAATAGGGCATAAAAGCAAGAAATTTCAAAAATTACTATTAAAAAACAGCATTTTGTTTTTTAGAAAATTAAAGAGAAGAAGAGGAAGTAAGTAGTGAAAAAGATGATGTTTATTTTAATGCTATTTACCACACTTTCTAAAATGCTTGGTTTTTTAAGGGAAATAATATTAGCATATTTTTACGGCGTATCAAATATTAGTGATGCATATTTAATATCTCAAACAATACCAATTACTATACTTTCATTTATAGGTATGGGTATTGCTACAAGCTATATACCAATATACAGTAGCATTGTAAAAGAAAAATCAATTGAAGTTGCAGATAAATATACAAATAACTTAATTAACTTTATTGTCATTATGTGCACAATACTAATTATTATTATATTGTTATTTACAGAGCCACTTGTTAGATTATTTGCAGCTGGTTTTGAAGGTAATACTTTGAAATTAGCTATATCATTTACACGAATTAGTTGTATTGGAATATATTTTTCAGGTGTTACATATGTGTATAATAGCTATTTAAATATGAAAAATAACTTTATAGCTCCAGCTCTTTTAGGGATACCGTTTAATTTTGTTGTAATTATATCAATAGTGATGAGTAAGAGAGTAAGCATACTAATTTTACCGATTGGGATCTTAATAGCAGCTATTTTTCAAATATTGCTACTAATACCATTTATAAGAAAATATGAATATAAATATTCATTTGTTTTGGATTTAAAAGATGAATATTTAAAAAAAATGTTATATACTTCGATACCAGTAATTATAGGCGTTTCAGTTAATCAAATTAATGTGCTAGTGGATAGAACATTAGCGTCTATGATTACCTTAGGGGGGATCTCAGCTCTTTCTTATGGTAATAGGTTAATTCAATTTGTAAATGATGTTATTATTATCTCATTAGCTACGGTAATTTATCCTACATTATCTAAAATGGTAGTTGATGGTAATATAAATGGATTAAAAAAATCTATATCAGAAGCTATAAGTATTATTAATTTGCTAGTTATTCCAATATCAGTAGTGTTTATGATATTTTCAAAAGCAATAATTAGTCTATTATTCGCTAGAGGTGCATTCAATGCTCAAGATGTAGATATGACGTCTTATGTCATGTTTTTTTATTCAATAGGTATAGTTGGTTTTGGGCTTAGAGAGATATTGTCTAGAGCATTTTATTCTTTGAAAGACAGTAAAACACCTATGATTAATGCATCTATTGCTATGGGATTAAATATTGTGCTAAATATTGTGTTATCTAAGTTCTTGGGGATAGGGGGCCTTGCACTTGCTACAAGCATTTCAGCAATAAGCTGTACGATATTATTATATATTAGTTTGATAAAAAAAATTGGAGAATTTGATATAAAAAAAATAATGATTTCTCTAATTAAGGTATTAGGGGCTTCATTAATTATGGGGATTGCATCTAAACTTACCTATAAATTATTATTATATAATATAAGTGATAATTTGGCTTTAATTAGTTCAATTGCAATAGGGGTATGTTTATATTTTATTATGATTTATTTTATGAAAATAGAAGAAGCAGAAGTAATTATAAACGTATTAAAAAGTAAAATACAGAAAGTGTAATTTAATCAGCGAATATAGTAGTTGAAATATTAATATTTAAAAAATCAATAAGAGGTTAGGTAAATAATATGAAGATCAAAAAAAAGATGTTTGCATTACTAATATTTACGTTGCCAATGACTAGTGTTTTTGAAATAACTGACAAAACCTCATTACCTTTATTTATAGGTGTTATATGTTTAATGTTATATATAAAAAAAGTTAAGTTTTATATTCATGATACATTTTTTTTACTATTTATAATTAGTATGATGTTAAATATTATGATTAATAATGCGGCAAACGAACGATCAATTTTTTATGTCGTGGGTTTTTTATCATCATATTTAGTATATTTAAAAGTAGTTTCTTGCAATTATATAAAGTACAAACAGTTAATTTTAAGAGTAACGTATTTTTCAACGATAATAGTAAGTTTATATATTATCTACGAATTTATTTGTAGAAACTTCTACCCAGGATTGTTTTTTGATTTGCCAAGGGTTTTAAATAAGGAGTACAATGCTACGTTTATAGGAAAATATTATAGGGCGAGAGGATTTTGTTCCGAATCTGGACATACTGCTCTATTTTATGAGTTTGTTCTTCCATTTAATATTTATTATATTTTTTTTAAAAAGTCAAATATAAGGAAGGCAATATTTTTAGTTATTGTATTAGTTAGTTTAATATTTATATATTCTTCTATGGCCTTAGCTATAATGGGTACTGCGCTAATGTTAGCTTTATTTATTTATATTATGAAACGAAAAAAAAATATTAAGAGTTATTTAATTATATTGGGATTAATCGTATTGTTAGTTGCATGCGGTTCATATTTAAATAATGCATCAGGAGATTTAAAGTTGAGCATTGGTGAAATAACGAATAAAATGCTTCTAACAAATGAATCACAAAGTGCTACAGACAGGAAAATGAGGGTAATTGATGGTTACAGTGTAATAAAAAATAATATCATTTGGGGTATAGGACCAATGATGTTATCAAATTATACTGGATTTGATACTACTTTAAATATGCCTATGGATTTAATACTATATAGTGGTTTTTTTGGAGCAATATTTTTTTGTATTTATATATTAATCTTTTTTATTAAAATAATTAATACAAAAGATAATTTTCAATATTGTATGTTCTTTTCTTTTTTTATGGTGATGGCTCATTATCAAATAATTACAAATTTCTATTATCCATGGATATGGGTCTTGTTGGGAATTATTGAAGGCGAGAGTAGCATTAAACCGAGTAAAGACGGTAAATCTAGGTTAGCAAAAACAATTATATAAAAATATATTTAAGATATATTTAAAACGAGAAAGTAGGTGATTGTATGTTTCATGTTAGTTATACAAAAAAAGGCATTAAAATTCGTGCGATATGGTTTGCAACCAAACGTGAAATTAAATTAGAGAAAGAGTGTGATATTGCATTTTATCATCAAGCAAGTTTTTATGAACAGAAACGGTGCACACAACATTGTACTTTGGTTTCCAATCTACAACTAAATGAAGAAGAACTATTTGCAAAATTACACAGTAATGAAAGAAGGCAAGTTAGGAATGCTCAACGTATACAAATGTCCTATGAAATAATAAATAGTAATGAATTAAAAGAATTTATTATACAATACAATTTATTTGCTAAATCGAAAGGCCTTAATACTTATAATACACCTTTAATGAATGCTTATAATAAACAAAATAGATTGACTGTTACAAAGGTATCTATTAATAAGGAACCTTTAATTTATATGACTTATATTGATGACGGGAATTGTGTAAGAGGTTTAATATCTGCAAATAACTATAGACTTCAAAATAATCCTATTGATAAAAAAAATTTTGGAATGGCTAGTCGTTATTTACATTGGAGTAGCATGTTATATTTTAAACAACGTGGATTTAAGAAATTTGATTGGGGCGGATATTCAACTTCACAAGAGACTAAAAATATTGCCCAATTTAAGGAAGCTTTTGGTGGACAACTTGAATATTCAAACAACATATTAATGCCTTGTTCAATGGTTGGTAAAATTATACTCTATTTATTAGATATTAAAAAACTTATAAAGTGGTAGCATAATTATATTTAGGTTAAAAAATTAAAGAAATTAGGTGAAAAGATGTTTTATGTTAATTACGAAAAAAAAGCCATTAAAATCCGTGCAATATGGTTTGCAACCAAACGTGAAATTGAATTAGAGAAGGAATGTGATATTCTATTTTATCATCAAGCAAGCTTTCCTGAAGAGAAATATTGTACAGAATACTGTACTTTGGTTTCTAATCTACAACTAGATGAGGAAGAATTATTTGCAAAATTGCACAAGTATCCAAGAGAAGCTATTAGGCGTGCTAGTGGGCATATGGATTTTGAAATATTGAATAGTGATAACTTGGGAGAATTTGTTGCACAATACAATGTATTTGCTAAATCAAAAGGTCTTAATACTTATAATACACCTTTAATGAAAGCTTATAATGAACAAAATCGATTGACTGTTACAAAGGTATCTCTTGATAATAAACCTTTGATTTATTGTTCTTACATTGATGATGGAAATTGTGTAAGGGGATTAACATTAGCAAATAATTATAGACTTGAAAGTAGTACTTTGAACAGAAATATTTTTGGGAGAGCTAGTCGTTATTTAGAGTGGAGAAGCATGCTATATTTTAAAGAACGTGGATTGAAAAAATATGACTGGGGTGGATATTCAACCTCAGAAGAAACTAAAAATATAGCCCAATACAAGAAAGCTTTTGGCGGAGAACTTGAATATTCAAACAATATATTAGTTTCTTGTTCTATTATTGGTAAAATTGCACTTTATATATTATCTATAAAAAATTTTATAAGTGGTCTAAAAAGACGACTATTAAGGAAATAAAGCTCACATAGATCACATTTTGGTACGATACTCTTCTTTTTTAGTTTATATTAAGATTAAAGCGGGTGAAAACATGAAGAAAATAAAACCATGGATAAAGTTAATTTTTGGTGTATTTATTGCTATTCTATTAGTCCTCGGTGGAACATTTAGTTATACCGTTTATAAACTTAGCAAAATAAACAATACAAAACTAATACAAACCGATGAGGAGTTAGGCATTAAACCTAAAACACCTCTAAATGATGAAATCCCTCTTATACAAGAGGGACTTTTAAAACAAGAAGTTCCTGTAAAAGAAGAAATGGGTACTGAAGTAATAAATATTGCCTTCTTCGGTGTAGATAGAAGAGCTGTGGATGAACCAAGTCGATCAGATGCTATAATGATAGTTTCTATAGATACAGTGCACAAGAAAATAAAAATGTCGTCTATTATGAGAGATACTTATGTAGCAATTAAGAATCATGGTTACACAAAGATTAACCATGCCTATGCATACGGGGGGCCACAACTTGCTATAAGGACTATAAATGAGAGCTTTAATTTGAACATTAGAGATTATGTCACTGTTGATTTTTTTAGTTTAGAAAAGATAATAGATGCCATGGGTGGGGTAAATATAGATGTTAATCCTGATGAAATTAGTTTGATAAACATTTATATGATAGCTGTAGCTTCAATTGAAAAAAAATTAGTACCTCAAGTTACAAAAACTGGACTGCAAAATTTAAATGGACTTCAGGCTGTGGCATATTCACGAATACGTTATACTGCCGGCGGGGACTTTGTTAGAACTGAGAGGCAAAGAACTGTATTAATGGCAATACTTACAAAAATTCAATCTTTGGGAATAACAGAATTTGCATCTGTTGTGTCTAAGCTGTTACCTTATACTGAGACGAGCATGAAGAGTATGGATATAATAAAAATTGGTACAAAAGTACTTACATCTAATATAACGACCTTAGAACAGGAAAGATTCCCATTAGATGGCTATTGCATAGGCAAAATGATGGATGGTGTGTGGTATTTGGTTGGGGATATGGGGGCTACTAAAGAGCAAGTTCATAAATATATTTATGAAGATGTGAAGCCCACTCCTAAAGCACCACTATTTTAATAGAATTTAAATGTAACTCTATAGATAACATTCTCTATATATGAAGAATATGGAGCAATCATTAATGTCTATATACACTATATTTATAAAAATCACAAAATAACTACTAGAATATATTTTAATTAATTATATTCTAGTAGTTATTTCGCCTTTAAAATACCTCAAAAATAAAGTGTTAATTGTAACGCAAAAGTAAATAGTGCATAAGCTGATAAAATAATGAATAAAATAATAAAGAGATTATGTTAGATAGAATATTAAATTGCTCTTTTCAAATTTGCTTAAAAGATTAAAGAGGGTGAGAAAATGAAGTTATGGATCAAACTGGTTTTAGACATATTTATTATTGGCGTACTTGTAGCTGGAATAACAGTTAGTTACACTTTCTATAACCTTAGCAAAATGAAAACTACAAAGATATTAAAAACCAATGAAAATTTAGGTATTAAGTACGAGGTGCACTTAAAACAAGGAGACACCTCAATTAGAAAAGCAGAATCCCAGACGTTAAATGTACTGCAGGCAGTTGCTTATTCACGAATACGTGATACTTGCGGCGGCGATTTTGTGAGAACTGAATGACAAAGGGTTGTATTATTGGCAATGTTTGCAAAGATTGAATCCTTAGGTACAACAGAATTTCCACAAGACAATTACTGTCAAGCAAAACCATGGGTGGAGTGTGGTATTTGGTTGCGGATATGGACGCTACCACTTGCCAGCTTCCTAAATTCATATACGAATAGTGCCATCCACGTGGCAAGTGGCATGAACACCTAGGTCTTCATGCCACTTGCCACGTGGATGGCACCAATTTATTTCATTAAGTTTATGGATTTTAAGAAATCTTCTGCAACGGTCCTTGATTGCGCTCCGTTATCTACTCTAAGGTTTAGATCACGCATAGTTTCATCGCTAATCTTATCATCAAGCAGTGATAAGACCTCCTTAAGTTCTGGATATTTATGCAGGATTTCTGCTCTTATTACAGGAACTGCATAGTAAGGTGGGAAAAAATTCTTATCATCTTCTAAAAGCTGAAGATCGAATTTTTTCAGTAACCCATCTGTAGTAAATGCATTTAGAACCTGTGTTTCGCCATTTTCAAGCGCGGTATATTTAAGTCCACCATCTATACCTTTTACATTCTAGGTTTAATTTTCTTTCGACTTTAATGTCCGTTTTCTCTTCTAATAGAGAGGAAACCATATCCCCAAGTATTAATTGCTCATTAAAATTTTTAGAAGCTACAACTATTGTGTTTTTTGATTTACCAAAGCTCATAGCTACCGAGGATAAAATAAGTACAAGAACTAATACTAAAGCGGCAAGTTTGAATTTTTTATTGCCTAAAATTGTACTATTTTTGTTTGCTTTAACGGGGGTGCTTCTTATTCCTATTGGAACCACTATATTTTCTACCTTACCTATAATAAGATCTAGAAAAATAGCAAGGAAACAAGCGGGAATAGCTCCAGCCAGTATCATATTATTGTTGACTGTTGAAACACCAGAGAATACTAAGTATCCCAAGGGGTATGGCAATTGCCACTGCAATGACAATTGAAAATACAGTTAGTTGAATATGTTGTACTAATAAATCAAGGATCTGATCTTTGCTACCTATTACGAAATCAAAAAAAGAATTTATACTATTCATTATCATCTACCTCCTCATTTATAAACTGGTTACTTAAGATAGACAAAAGGCTACTTTTGGTAATTAAGCCTGACAGTTTTAGGTTTTCATCTATTACGGGTACAAAACTTATATCTTCACTCTTTATTAATTCTAATACATTTATTATAGAATCTTCATTATTTACTGTTAAAAGATCCTTTTTCATTATATCCTTAATCATTTTACTTTTATCAGGATTTTTCCTAATATGTTTTAAGGTAACAAGTCCACATAAAAGATTACTTTTATCTACTACGAGTAAACTATCTACATGACTAGATTTCATTATCTCAATTGCTTGGAATATTGTACGCTCACCTACTGATTTAATAGGCAGTTCTATCATAATATTCTTTGCTTTAATAAGCTCCGGCTGATTCCATATTTTGTTTTTACCTACAAAGTCTCGTACAAAGTCATTAATAGGATTTTTAAGTATTTCCTCAGGGGTATCAAATTGAACTATATTTCCAGCGTCCATTATACAAATTTTATCTCCAAGTTTTAAGTCCTCATCCATATCATGAGTTACGAATATTATAGTTTTTTTGAAGTTTTGTTGTATATTGAAGATTTCATCTTGGAGCTGAGCTTTTGTTATTGGGTCTAGAGCACTAAAATGCTGCAAGTGGTAAGTTGAAGATTAAAGTATCATCAGTAGATGATTTAATATGTACATTGTGGTATTATTAAGAAATATTGTATTTAATATACCGTAATTTAGTTGGAAATAATAGAGAAAAGTATAGGAGAAATATATGAAGATTTTATTTAAAAGAAAAACAGTAGCCAAGGTTTTATTATGCGTCATTTGGCTAGGCGTGATTTTTTATAATGGCACAAGACCAGGAGAAATCTCACAAAAAACTAGTAAAGAGGTTATAAAGGTAGCAAGTGCAGTTATGAAGATTCCTAAAGCTACCCTGAATACACCTAGTATTAAATTTAGTAAGGTAAATTATTATGTAAGAAAAAATGCCCATTTTTTTCAGTATTTTATTTTCAGTTTATTTTTATGTGATGCAGTAAAAGAACTTAAATTATATAAGGCAACGGAAATATTTTTATTGTTATTTATTCTTTTGCTTTTTCCGGTACTAGATGAATTTATTCAAAAATTTATACCGGGTCGAACTTCATTGATTTTTGATATAATAATTGATTTTAGTGGTGGAGTTTTAGCCATGGTAATATATAATATTGGGTATAAATTCCGTAAAAATAAAGTGGTATCGAAAGCATACTAATGAATATTATTGGGTTAATATACTCATAATAAGTGTGTATTAAAATTCGATATAAGGGAGATTTGCAAATGAAAAAAACATCTTTAAAAATTAAAATAATAAGTGGAATGTTATGCATGGGTCTGGTATTTACCCAAGGAAGCCTTACTTTTGCGGCAGAAAATGATAATGGCAATGCAAAAATAAACCTTGCCTCAAATGTGGATATTAAGGTTCCTATGGATATGGAAAAGGGTAATCAAGACAGGCAGGTAGCCATGAATGCTGTACTCGAGAATGTAATAAAGCAGAGTGTAGTTGATGGTATTATCACAAAAAGTGAGGAAGGTAAGGTTTTAGAATACATAAACACTAAATACCGTAAAAAATGTAAAAATGGAAAATGTGACGGAGCTAAAGGTGGATTATTTACTGATTTGGTAACTGAAGGTATACTAACTAAAGAAAAATCACAAGCACTTAGAGAAAAAATGCACCTTAAAACCACAGAGCTTAGAAATGAAAACATACAAAAGGGTTTAAATACTCTTGTGACTAGTAAAGTGTTAACAGAGGCGCAATGTGCTAAAGTTAAAGAGGCTATTATGGCACGGGAGGTTGAAAGAAGAGATAATTATACAAAAATGAAGGATATGAAGGAAAGTCAAAGAAAAGAGTATATGAAAAAAATCAAGAAAAATCAGGTTGACCCAATGAAAGTTCTTCTTGATAATAAAATTATAACCAAAGAGCAAGAAAAAGAAATACAAAAAGTATTGCCTCAATATCACAAGCACAAGCACGGATACCGCGGCCTAAAAGAAGATTAAAAGAAAACTACCAAAGTGTCTTAAGTGCACTTTGGTAGTTTTTTTTATACAACTTTTATACTAGATAAGGTAAGAATAAGGTGGCAAGACCTAGGAAAAAGAAGAAACCTAGAACGTCAGTTACTGTAGTAACAAATACAGCAGAAGCAAGGGCTGGATCGATATTTAGTTTTTTAAGTACAACTGGCACTGCAAAACCTGAAATGGTTGCGGCAACCATGTTTAGAACCATAGACAAACCGATAACTAAACCGAAAATTGCATTATTTTCCCAAAACCAAGCTAAAAGAGCTACTGAAATACCCACTGAAATACCTGTAAATAGTCCTACACCAAATTCTTTTAGTAATATTTTTTTTGAATTTTTAGCGTCTATTTCTCCTAGGGCAATGCTACGAATAATAATAGTTAGGGTTTGAGTACCTGCATTACCACCCATACCTGCAACTATTGGCATAAAGGTGGCTAGAGCTACCACCTTTTGAATGGTGCCTTCAAAAAGACTAACGGTAGCAGCCGCCATTATAGCAGTTATTAGATTTACAAATAACCAAGGCAATCTGCTACTTACGGAAGCTTTAAGGGAGCCGGTAACTTTTTCATCCTCTTGTAAACCTGCAAGACGATATAGATCCTCGGTATGCTCATCGCTAAGAATTTCCATTATATCATCTGCAGTTATTATTCCTAAAATCTTCATTGCCGCGTTTACTACGGGCATAGTTAAAAAACCGTATTTTTCAAAGATGTGTCCAACTTCTTCTTGATCCATATCGACGGGGATGCTCATGGCATTGCTGTTCATAATATCCGCGATTTTAACATCAAAACTGCTTACAACTATGTCTCTAAGGGATATAACTCCTTTTAAAAGATGATTTTCATCTTCAACGTATATATAATAAGAAGTTTCAGCTTCAGGAGCTTCTTTTTGCAGGTAAACTAAGGTATCACCTATAGTCATATCCTCTGTTACACTGATAAATTCAGTGGCCATAATTCCTCCTGCGCTTTCAGCAGGGTAGGTTAATAACTCTTTTACTCCATCAACATCTTCTTGATCCATATTTATCATAATGCTTTTAGCTTCATCCTCTGAAACTGCTTCTAATAAATCTACCAATTCATCAGAAGACATTTCATGTATGACTTTCTTTTGAAATATTTTGGAATGGATGGATAAAAGGTTATATTTATCTTCATCCTCTGCTTCGTCAATAATATCTGCAATAATATTAGGTGATAAATTTTTGAATAAATCTATAGTATCTCCCTCATATTCCCTAAGGGCCAATAAAATATCTGTAGGGTGTATAAATTGAATAAGTTTATTTATTTCATCCACATTTCCGTTTATTAAAAATTCTGTTAATTCTTTTCCATTTAATCCATGTGCCATACGTAGCACCTCCTATAAAAAGCCTATATAAATATTATCTCATTAATTATATGGCATGGGGAATTTTAAGTCAATTTTAAGAAACAAGGATTTAGCGGCAAAAAAAATTAAAAAAAGTTGTACAAGCAATCTCAGTGGATGCATGTACGACTTTTTTTAATTTTGTAAGTATTATTTAGCTAAAACTAACTGAACACCATATCTGTGTATAAAATCTTGATCTTTATTGCAATAATTTACAAAAAAGGAGCCTCTTAAAAAAGTAGTTAAAGATATTAATATAATAAAATTTTTAAATTTTAAATTAAAATTCATAACATCTCTCCTTTCTGACAATACTATATTACTATAATAGTATTTTGCTCAAAAAAAAAATTAAAACACTATTGAATCATAGGGAATTATCTAAAATATCTACGTGGGTTTATAGTTATTTGCCAATAAAGACAAAAATAAAATTACATAAAAAGTCAAAAAAATTCACAAAAACACAAAAATGTTGTATGGTATTATATAAGTGTTATAAATGTGATACTGTATAAATACATTTAACGACATTTCATAAGGGAATCTTCTTTTGAAGTCATTAATTGTAAAAATTTATAAGATTATTTAAAGGGGGAATTTTGCTATGAAAAGATTTAAAATTAAATATATAAATCTTTTGGTTTTATTTGTTTTTATTTTATCTGGATGTTCCACTACTAGAGGAGATAATATTACAACTAATTCCATTGAAAAAACAAGTACCATTATTCAGCAAGACAATAAAATAGCTGAGAATACTGCTAGAATACAGAAAAGTAATACTATAGTAAACCAAAAGATAGATGAAAATACTAATTTAGCTGTAAGTGGGAATTTAAAAGTTCATTTTATTAATGTTGGACAAGCTGATAGCATTTTAATACAGCAAGGCTCAAAGTTTATGCTTATTGATGCAGGTAATAATGCAGATGGTAAGCTAGTTAAAAACTACTTGATAAAGCAAGACGTAAAAACTTTAGACTATGTTATTGGAACACATCCACATGAGGACCATATTGGAGGACTAGATTATATAATTAATGATTTTAAAATAGGAAAAATATATTTACCTAAAGTTACCTCTACTACAAAAACTTATGGGGATGTAATAACAGCAATAAAAAATAAGAAAATGAAAATATCCATTCCAAAACCAGGCGAAAGCTTTAATTTAGGCAGCGCGAAAATTACTATTTTAGCACCAAACAGCACTAGTTACAAGGATGTAAATAATTTTTCGATAGTGGTAAAATTACAATTTGGAAGCAATTCTTTCCTCTTGACTGGAGATGCAGAGGATGTATCAGAAAATGAAATTCTTGAAAAAGGTTTTGATATTAAGGCAGATTTGCTTAAAATAGGACATCATGGAAGTCGTTCCTCTACCACGCAGGAATTTTTGAACAAGGTAAATCCCAAATATGCAGTTATATCTACTGAAACAGGGAATGATTACGGTCACCCACATAAGGAAACCATGGATAAGTTAAAGAATAAAAATATATGGGTGTATAGAACAGATGAATTAGGTAGCATTATCGCCACATCTAATGGCAAAACCATAACTTTTAACACAAAACCCGGTAGTTATAAGGTAGGCACACGTTAATTAGAAAAGGTAGCATATTAACGACTTCACTTGTATAAGTGATAGAATTTTCTTGGGAAATGTACTTAAAAAATAAAACTATGAAGATACCTTGCAGGTATGTTCATAGTTTTATTTTTTAGTAAAAACACATAATATAATTTTATTTAGGAATTTTAAGGTCAGGGGGAATTTCAAGTCCTGCCATTTTCATTAAGTATAAGGCATTTCTAGTAGTAGAAACACCAGGCCTTAGTTTATAATCAAAAAATAATTTATCATCTTTATAATATTCTCTAAGGTGATAATTTTTAACTTTAGAATTTGTAGTTTCCATTTCGCCTAGCTCTAAATCATGGGTAGATACGAAGCCCAGTGCATTCTCATTACTTAGTTTGCTTACCAAAACCGTAGCTCCGGTATGTCTATCTATAGAATTAGTTCCTTTAAAGATCTCATCTAATAAGAAAAATAGAGGAGCTTTATTTTCTGTGGCACTTACAAGTTTTTTTATTCTGAGTAGCTCAGCATAGAAAGAAGAAATATTTTTCTCCAAATTATCACTTGTCCTCATGCAGGTATAAATATCCATTATAGAGCAGTAAAAATCATCTGCACAAACTGGAGCACCAGCATAGGCTAAAACCAAGTTAATTCCTGTGGTACGAAGTAGGGTGCTTTTTCCA
The DNA here is from genome assembly GCA_964467165.1 of uncultured Clostridium sp. Lineage (GTDB taxonomy): Bacteria > Bacillota > Clostridia > Clostridiales > Clostridiaceae > Clostridium_AD. The sequence goes on along the minus strand of CAYXOL010000016.1, from coordinate 14,523 downwards.
GACATATTGGACCCGGTTATCAATAATACATTTTGGGAGGGTTCTATTAGAACATCATTATATACTCTGCCCGCTGCAAGTAGTGGGTGTCCCAAGTTTTTAGCTTTGAAAATTGGAGAGCCCTCCTGAAACTTTGGCATTGTCCAAGTACTATTCTCATAAGCTATAACTGCTAAACTATTTAATGCTTCCATTTCACCTATAACCTCTAGCCAGGATTTTAGAGAAGCACCACTAGTTTTTTTAAAACGCTGTAGAGTAGTTAAACATTGATAATCCCATAGAGTGAGGATATCTATTGGCATATAGTAAATATTTTTTCTGTCAGATATAAGATTCACTAGCTTCACTAATTTTTTTATTTGAAAGGAGGCAGTAAGTCCCTGTGTATTTATAAGTTTTTCTTTTAGATTTATTAAATACTCTGATTTAAATTTTTTCTTTTCTATATGTTTGAGAAGGTTATTGTAAATATAAATATTATTTTTATATTTATATATAGTATCCAAGTTTCTAGTTATTTCTTTATAACCAAGTAAGAGCAATATTATTTGCAGTACAAGTCCTAAAAGCCCTATTTTATAGGATACCTGAGAAAAAATAAGAGATAGCACAAAAATGCATAGGGTCATTATAGGTAATATTGTTACTATAGCTACAACCCAAGGTTTTAGGAAAAAATCATTTTTATCTTCTACCCATTGAAATAATTCTTTAGGATCAGAATTTTTATTTTCACTAAGTATTCCTTCAGCTTGAAATCTTTGTGTCCAAGCAATATTGTGTGAAAGTTCTTTAATGGCATCTTGCCTTTTATGTATTTGCTCAATACTATAAATAGGTGAAGATAGGGTATCCTTTAATTTTTTTCTGCCAAGATAAGTTATGCAGGAATTAATCCATTGAAAAAGTGAATTTTCACCAAATATATCTAAGTCCTTTGAATAATTGTGATTTTCATCTGAAAAGTCCTCACCATTATCGGGGAAGTCATTCCAATTATTATTAAGACGGTTTATACCATTTTCATTGATTTCACATAAAATAGAACAACGAAGTTTGCGACCTTTTAGTTTATTATGTTTAACTGCTAAAAATATAAATATAAGACAAGTGGCAATTGCTGCAGAAACACATAAATAATAACTGGTCCGCAAATATAAGAAAATTGAAACGGTGAGGCCACTGGCAAAGACTATGAATCTTAACATGCTTATAAAACTTATAGTTTCATTTTGCTTCTTTAATAGATTCTGGTAATGTTTTTTTCGATTAGTGTAGAGCGTCTTTTCTGTTTCCATGATATCCTCCTAAGGTTGTTTTGTTAGATATATAATATCATATTAAAGGCTTGGTCCGCAATTTTCAATTTTGGGATAATATAACAAAAAATATTGAAAATAAGGATAAATTCTTTATGAACGATCTGATTTGGAATTTTATGTAATATTATATTTGATAATATATATAGAGCGAGAATAGAAGGAGAGATTATGGCTAGAAATAAAAAAACTATCAAAATACAAAAAATCTATCTTGATAGTTTTATTTTTTTGTTTATTTTTCAAGCTGCTTAATTAGGTGATATAATAATCTAGCGCCTGCACCAGTTCCACCCTTTGAATCATAATTCTTATCTGTTTCTGACCAAGAAGTGCCAGCAATATCTAGGTGTAGCCAAGGTTTTTCTCCTACAAATTCACCAATAAATAAGCCAGCGGTTATAGTTCCAGCTTTTGGACCTCCTAGGTTTTTAAGGTCTGCTACGTCAGATTTTATCAATTCTTTATATTCATCAAAGGCAGGTAATCTCCAAACCTTTTCATCACAAATTTTTGAAGCCTGCTCTAATCTATTATAGAAGAAATCATTGTTTGAAACTACACCTGTAGTTGTAGTACCCAGAGCTGAAATAACTGCTCCAGTTAATGTGGCAACATCTACTACCTTAGTAGCATGTTCTTTTTCTATTATATAATTTACTGCATCTACAAGAGTTAATCTTCCTTCGGCATCAGTGTTAAGTACTTCTATAGTTTTTCCGCCCATGGAGCCAATTATGTCTCCAGGTCTATAACATTTACCACTAATCATATTTTCACAAGAAGCTACTACTGCAACTACATTTAATTTTGTTTTTAGTTTTGATATAGCAGTCATGGCACCAATTACAGCGGCCGCTCCACCCATATCAGATTTCATTGTAACCATTCCAGCAGTAGACTTTATGGATAAACCGCCGCTATCATAAGTAAGTCCTTTTCCAACAAGGCCTACAATTTCCTCTTTATTGTCTGGGTTACCATTGTATCTCATTACAATTAATCTTGGTGGGTTTTCAGAACCCCTAGCTACTTCAAGGAATGCCTGCATATTCAGTTCTTTTATAGAAGATTCATCAAAGATTTCTGTTTCAAAGCCACTTTCATCACCAGCCTGTTTTGCCTGCTTTGCAAGCTCTATTGGGCTTAATATATTAGCAGGTTCATTTACTAATGTTCTAGCAAGCAGGTTAGCCTGTCCAAGTATTTCTCCCTCATTAAGGCCCTTAGCAATAGCTTCTAACAAATCTTCTTGTTGATATAGCACTGTAAATTGTTTTAAGGTGGAAGCTTTTTTATCTGATTTATATTTATCAAACTTATAATCTGACATGACAGTAGCTTCAGAGATAGTTCTAACAATTTCATCTAAGTTCATTAAGCTAATTAAATTTTCTATGTTTATGTCAATGGATTTAGATTTAAAAGTTGCTGCCTCTTTTACTGCTTTTGCTATACTTTTTCTCAATTTATCTAAATTAAAATCTTCTTTTTTACCAACACCAACTAGGATTATGTTTTTAGGACTTTCATTTCTAAATAAATTGATGGTTTGAACTTCACCATTTTTACATTTAAAGTCTTCACTATCTAATGTAAATTTAACCTTGGACAATAATTCATCCTCTAATGACAAATTTAAATCTTCTAATTTAGAATCCTCAAAATATGTAATAAATTTTGTTTCAGCTTCACTATTTTGGGATTTTATATTTTTACTATTGAATATCATACATATTCACCTTCTCTTTCAAATTTTGATATAAGGAGCATATATATAGCTTATCCTTATAAAACGATAATCATTATCAAGTAATATCTAATTTGATTGTATGCTTTGTGACTAATTTTGTCAATAGCCATTTCAAGTTAATGGGCACTTAGAAATTATTTTCAAGTGCCTGTCACCATGAAATAGAGTATAATAGGTATTATAGGATGGGGGATGATTTTAAAGTGAAAATAACTATAACGGGATCGTTATACTCCGGTAAAAGTACTGTTGCAAAGGCTTTAAGTAAGGCCTTAGATTATACTTATTTTAGCGTAGGCGAATTACAGAGAAAGTTAGCAGTGGCGAAAGGGATGTCCATAACAGAGTACAATAAGTACATGCTCCTAAATAACTTAGATCATGAGGTTGACAATGAGACTACGAGAATTGGAGGAATAATGGAGAATTTTATTTTTGATGCTAGACTTGCATGGCATTTTATACCGGATTCCTTTAAAATTTATTTAATGGTAGACCTTGATGTTGCAGTAGTGAGAGCTATGAAGGATGAGAGAGGTAATTCGGAGAAGTATGCCTCTATAGAAGAAGCAAAGGATAGTATAACTGAAAGAAGGCGACTCGAGGTTAGTAGATTTAAGGACATTTATAATGTTGATATAGATATGTTCAGTAACTACGATTTAGTTATTGATACTTCACATATTAGTATGGATGAGGTAATAGAGGCTACGTTGGAGGCTATAGGAAGGGTAACATAGAAAGTATGAAATTTCACCGGCAGTTTCTTCGCTTTTATGGCAAATCACTGGGTGAAATTTCATGCTTTTTTTTGATTCAAATCTAGTTTTTGGTATATTTGTCATACAAGTCCCTTCCTGAGACCCAAGCGTTTTTAGGATCTTCTTCCCAGATTTAAGCTAATTCACTGTTAATGTGTCTAAATTTACTGCTACAACTTGATTTTTGCCTAGAGATTTCGCCTGGTACATGGATTTATCCGCCTCTACAAACAAATAGTCCAAATCTTGTATTGTTGGGGTAATAGATGCAACTCCAATGCTTAAGGTTATGGGTATTGAATCTGTTTTCCTAATGATTATAGGGTTATTTTCTATAGTACTTCTTAGGCTTTCACCGATTATTGATGCCTCTTCGAAGGAGGTTTCCGGTAATAAAGCAATAAATTCTTCACCACCAAAACGACCTAAGATATGTTTTTCACTTAAGGTTTCAGAGCAAATTTTAGAAAGACGTTCTAATACCAAGTCGCCGGTACTATGGCCTAAGTTGTCATTAATCTTTTTGAAATCGTCAATGTCCATCATAATGCCTGAAATAGTCTGTGATAATAATTTCGATTTATCAAAGCTTATATTTGCAAGTTCAAAAAAACTTCGTCTATTATATATATTAGTTAGGGGGTCTATACGAGCTAGTTTCTCGGTTTCCCCATGGTGCTTAGCATTTTCTATGGCCATTCCTGCATGATAAGCAAAGTATGAGGCTATGTCACAGTGGTACTTTGTATAAATATTCTTCTGGGATGAATCTAAGGTTAAGATACCAACAATTTTGGTTTTATACAATATAGGTATTCCAAGCCAACTTTCAAGAGTGCTTTTCCCCATATTATATTTAAAACGAGCATCTGATTTAACATTTGCAATTAATAATGGTGCATTAGTTTGATATATATCTTTAAATAGTTGGTCATCTTCTTTATTAATTGAAATTTTATTAATTAGTTCCATATTTTCAAAGCCATTTGCGGCCTTAACTTTAAAAAGGTTATTTTCTTCCATGAAAAATGAGGCACTGTCATATGGTACTAATTCTTTCAAGCTTTCTAATAATTTATCTAAAACTTTTTGTAAATTTAAAGTTGAATTTAGGAGCAAGGTAACCTGTGTAAGTTTTTCTGCTAATAGATATTTTTCTTTTTCTTTAGAGAAATTTATTGCTTTTATGTAGGATTTAGATTCATTCATTGCCAGTATAAAGGCATTTAAAAGTATAAGCAGTAAGAAACCAGGTAGTAAAAAGTCACGGGGACTATTTAAGCCCAGATATCCAAGTACAGCCATGGCAATTAGTAAAATTGCAATCAAGCAAATGATTACAACAATTAAGCTTGATTGTCTTTTTATGTAATAAGATTTTAATATAATAAAAACAGAATAAACAATGATTACTAAAATAAATATTTGAAATACCATAAGGAGCTTTGAGCACATTAATGGAGATACAAATAAAGTAGTAATTATAATTAAAAAACAAAAAAGCTTGAAGGCATTACTAATACGTTTTGAATAATTATCTTTAAAAACTATATACATATAACCCACCATAAAGTAAGTTGCAGCGTAAAATGATATGTATTCAAGTTTAAGTGCAGTGATATAATTTATGCTATTACACATGGTAATAAGGTACCTATTACCAGTAATTAATGTTCTTAATGATGAAATTGTACAAAGAGCACCGAAATATAGTTTGGATAGATTTTCTGTTCTAAAGCCATATAACAATAAGTGGTATAGGCCCATTATAAGTAAAACACTGAAATAAAAGATTTCAAGTGCAATGGAAGCCTGTTTTTTTTCGGCAATTTGAGATTGTGTGCCCAGATACATTTTGTCCCAGGTACCACCATATCTATAATTATAATTTGATACTTGAAGTACTAAATGAACTTTGTCCGTATTATTCATAAAATAATTAGTTATGGGCAGTGTGTAAGGGAGTTCAGAAGAAGAGCTTGTACCAACAGTTCCGTTAGAGGAAAATAGATTTCCGTTAACCCATAATTTATATGAAGATAACATGGAGGGAACACTTATGCCTAAAAGGAAATTTTTATATTTATGATTTAATTTTATAGTTAAACTATAAGTGGCATAGCCCTCAGAGTTGTAACTTTTATTGTATTTATTCCATGCCATTGGCATTTCCATATAATCTGTAGATGTTAAGTTGGTTTCAAAATCTTCAGGTGTCAATAATTGATTCCAATAAAATCCCCATTGACCAGAAAGTGATGTATAACCCTCTTTATGAAAATCCCAATTTGAAAGATTCAAAACACCCTTTTGACTGCTAATGTCTGTGGAAGTGTTGGAAGATGATAATTTCGTTAAAGTTAAAATGACAAATAATAATGCTGCTAATATTATAATAGACAAAGAAATAAATATTGGCTTTTCTTTTTTTAGCAACATAATTTTGGTCCCCCCCCCGTTAAAATAGTATTTTAAATTATTGTAGTTATTATTTTACAACAATACAAGGGAAATTACAGTAGTTTTTTGTTAATGTAACATTATTATAGATTGAAATTCATAATAGAGATATATTATGAAAACATTTTAAATGTTACATTTATAAAATTCACGTAAAGTTTACAAGTCATGAAATCCATTACTTGAAAAAAATAATGGTATAATTATATGGATTTAATCACCTTAAGTGATTTTTAAGAAAAGTGTTACATGGAGGTTGTCAATGTATAAATTAATAGCAATAGATATGGATGGAACATTATTAAGTGATGAAAAAGAAATTTCGTTAGCAAATTATGAAGCGATACAACAAGCTAGAGAAAGTGGAGTGAAAGTTGTACTAGCCTCAGGAAGACCTTTAGTTGGATTTAAAAAATATTTGGAGCAACTTAACTTAGTTTCAGAGCAGGATTATGCAGTGGCTTTTAATGGATCGCTTGTTCAAAGCTGTGAAGGTGGAGAAATAATATCTAAAACAACATTAAATATAGAAGACTATAAAAGTTTGTACATTTTAAGCAAGGAGTTAAAGATTAATATACATGCATTAACAGAGACAAGTGTGATTTCTCCTAAAGACAATGAATACAGCAGGAGAGAATCTGAAATGAACGGTATTCCACTAAAAATAATTCCTGTGGAGGATGTAGATCCAGATACAACCATAGTAAAGGTAATGTTTATAGATAAGCCTGAGTTAATAGAAGAGGTTATGAATAATATTCCAGATGAGGTAAGTAGTAAGTATACAATAGTTAGAAGTGCACCTTTTTTCTTAGAATTTCTACATAAATCAGTTAACAAAGGAGTGGGAGTAGCAGCTCTTGCAAAAAAACTTGATATTAAGCAAGAAGAGGTTATATGCATAGGTGATGCAGGTAATGATATTCATATGATTAAATATGCTGGTCTAGGAGTTGCAATGGGAAATGCCTTCCCCGAAGTAAAAAGGGCTGCAAACTTTATAACTAAAAGTAATGAGGAAGATGGAGTAGCGTACATAATCAATAAGTTTATTTTAAATTGTGAAGAAACTTTGGAACCTTTTGCAGTATAACAAATATTAATTAATAATAGTTGTTGACAATGCATTTCAATTAGTATACAATAAAAACATAGAAACTGTTCATACATTAAGTGTTAATAAACTTTATACCCCCCAGTTTAAAGAATGATTAGTGCTTAAAAATTACCCCCCCTAAAATAAATAGAAAAAGCTAGTAAAAGACCAATTACTGGCTTTTTTTTGTACGTAAATATATCAATTTTTCTAAAAAAATGTTTATACTGATTGGCGATTCTGATATAATACAAAGGAATACAAAGGGGGAATTATTGTGAAGAAGAATGATTTAATATGGATTGGAGCATTGCTAGTAATTGCTTTTTTATTAGCGTATCCTGCAACTAATGAAATATATACAATAGGTAACAAAGTGCATCCTTATATAATGGGATTTATAAAGGTTTCCATTTTAGCTACAATGGGAGAGCTGCTAGCACTTAGAATAGCCACAGGACATTATAAGAAACCGGTAGGAATGATATATAAATCTATAGTTTGGGGATTTTTAGGTATGGGGTTTGTTATAGCCTTTGATTTATTTGCAAATGGTGTAACAGGCTCAATGAGCAAGGGACTATTGCCAAGTGGTGCAGCTAATACTTTTTCGGCTAAGTTATTGTTCGCATTTTTCACAAGTGCTTTTATGAATTTGATTTTTGGACCTACTTTCATGACTTTGCATAGACTTACTGATACTTATATAGAATTAGGCCATGGGAAATTTAGTGAAATAAAAAAAGTTAAGCTTAAGGCCGTAACTAATAAAATAGATTGGTATGGATTTATGAGTTTTGTTATTTTTAAGACTATTCCTTTTTTCTGGATACCGGCGCATACGATAACTTTCTTATTGCCAGGCGAGTATAGAGTGCTTATGGCTGCATTTTTATCTTTGGCTTTGGGAATAATTTTAGCTTCTACAAAAAGAAAAAATCTTAAAGTTGTGTAGGAGTAACGGAGGGGTATGAAATTTTGCCTGCGTGACTTGCAATAAGAGCTTGAAACGGGAAATTACATTAAGAAATTCTAAATGGAATTTCAACATTTCTGCGCTTCTTATTGCAAGTCACTCCGGAGAAATATCATACGCGGCGTAATGGGATTACTTGATTTTGATGGTCTTCTTTGGGGAGGACTAGGGGGGACATAGAGAATATTAAATGTTGTGACTTATTGGAAGGTGTACGAGGATTTTACAGTTGTGAAGAGGAAAATTTGTAAAGGAATATGGATAGCAGCGGGGGAGATTTATTGTTGGGGTGTTTTTATACTTTAAAGGGATATAAGAGGGGTATAAAATTATGGGGTTTTATGAGAGGGCATTGAGTAAGATTAATAGAGGAGGGTACTGGGACATGATAGTTATTGATGGTGTAGTGGGGGTGGGTAAGACCACGCTTATGAACATAATGGCTGAGAAAGGGTATGTGCGCTTTGAGGAGCCGGTGGTTGATAATCCTATATTGGAGAAGTTTTATTACGATAGAGAGAGATATAGTTTTTCACTTCAAATATTTTTCCTTAATAAAAGGTTTAGACATATTAAAGAGGCTTCAAAAGTAAAAGATGCGGTTATGGATAGAAGTATTTATGGAGATGTAATTTTTGCTAGGATGTTAAAGGATGCAGGGGAGATGTGCATAGAAGAGTTTGATTTATATGCTGAACTATTTGAAAATATGATTGAACACTGCATGGCTCCGAAATTACTGGTATATCTTGAAACTTCTGTGGATGCAGCTATGGATAAGATAAATAAGAGGGGCAGAGATTATGAGAAAATTGTGGAACGGGAGTATTGGGAAAAGTTAAATTCTAATTATAGAGCTTACTTTGAGCAATATAGTATATCTCCTATTTTAAAGATAAATGTGGAGGGATTGGATTTTGAAAATAATGAAAAAGATAAAGAGTATGTGCTGGGACTTATAGATGAGGCGTTGATGAAAATAGGGTAGAAAATCGCGCTGCGTGACTTGCAATAAGAGCTTGAAACGGGAAATTTGATTAAGAAATTCTAATGCTTTGCGAATGAAAAATCAAATTTCAATGTTTCTGCGCTTCTTATTGCAAGTCGCTCCGGCGAGCGTTCGTACTCATCGTAACGGGTTTACTTGATTTCGATGGAGATGGATGTCTGTGGACGTAGGGATTATTAAACGTTATGTGTGCTGGCAGGCTAACGGGGGAATTTGTGGAGTTGTAGATTAGGAGTGAAAAAAGGTGAAAAAAACTGAATTTATGCAAGAATATTGTTGTATTGTATGGATAGGGGGAGTATAATAAAACCATAGACTTTAATAATATTTTAGTCTTGTGAGGGAATAAGCGAACAGCCCCGCACTCTCGCCTAGGGGACAATAAATATACTAGGAGCTTAGCCGATTAGGGCATAAAATACTAATATGCTGTTCATTTTATTAGAATATATGTTTTTTAGGAGTCTTAACTTTTATTAGTTAAGACTTTATTAGTATCATGGAGTATTATAAAATTTTTATATTTAGGATAGTTGTTAATGACATTCCTTATGGAGGCAATATGCTAACGAATAAGCTAACTACAGACGAGCTATTAAATTTAACTAGATTACCTAAGATTTCTGAAATTTCTTTAAAACTTTTACAGGAGTTTTATGATATATATATTTGTCCTAACATATATGTTTTTCAGCTAGAGAACAAAAGTGTAATTCAGTTGGAATTTTTAGATGTTAATTTATGCCATTTGATGGGGCTCCAACATATAGTACCCTATAGGTCTCAAAAATTCTATAGTGGTGAAAATGGTTATATGGGTATTATTAATGGTGATATAACCATTAGTAAATTAAGAAGTATTGATGCGTGGAAATTTTCTAGAGATAAGGACAAAATTCTTTGTTTTTCATATCTTTATCAATTATTGAGGCATTGCGAAATTATAAGGTTTAATAAAGTTACAGCGAACTCCAAAATTTCTTGTGAATTTATTTTATATGATACTAAATATGAGCGTAGGATACATTTAGGTATTGAGAAGGATGAGAATCGGGAAATGTACTATCCTCGAAGCTTTATGGTTGAAAGAGAAAATAGTGATAGATTTATTTTTAATCAAGAGTATCTGAAGATTATTAAAACGGAAATTATTTCTAAACATCCCTTTAAATCAGAAGTAGAGGTTGCAGCAACTATTGAGGTTAAGCAACAAGGGAAGCAAAACAAAATATTAAAAAGAAAAAACAGGCAAAAATTTTAGGATTTTGTCTGTTTTTAAATTATAAAAAATAATGGGATTTTATTAATTTTAGATTATAATATTTTCAACCATTAGGTTAAGCCACTCATCTTATCTCTTCTGTTTTGTTGCTTTTCTTTCATATTTTCTAAGGCTTGTCTATTCATATGTTCCTTATTATGTTCCATGTATCCCTTAGCAAAGCTGTAGTTTCTTTCTAGGTCTTCTGACTCAATAGAGTGCGTTTGTTGCCCACTTATAATTTTATCTTTTAATATTTCAATGTTGAATTCTCTATCAGCTTGTTTTTCTCTTGATTGATTGATTTTTTCTGGAGAAACGATTTCAGAGTGCTCTTGGAGATGTCGCTGGGTTCTATTATGACTTTCTACAAGGTTTTCAAGCTCCTCTATTCTATTAGCTTTTTCGATTTTATCACGGTCTTCGACTATGTACCTAGATTTATTTCGTGGCATGATAATACCCCCTTTAAAAAAATTATCTATTTTAGTTTATGGTTTTTAGTCTACTATAATACTAGGAAATACTTGGATTTTAATGTTTTATATGTGTTATTGTTTAGGACATGCAAGTCGTACTAGCCTTGAAAACTTGAAAAAGAGCACATAAGACCATTTAAGTCTTATGTGCTCTTTGATTTGTGGATTTTTAAAACTAAAAGTTGCAACTTGCCACTTGCCACGTGGGTGGCACTAGATGTCGAAGACTTCTTTTAGTGATTTTGATTCTTCGATGGCACTTATTAGTTTGGCGGAGGATTTGTTGTCGCCTATTAGGATTCCTCCAGTTAGGATGTTTTCGGTGAAGAATAATTTCTTGTATATATTGTTTTTCTCATCTTTTATGCTAATGGATTTGGAGCCTTGGCTTAATATTTCACCTACGGATAGTAGCTCAAGGCCCATTGCGTTAAAGGAAATAGCACATAGGGAGATGGATAAGGATTTAGTTTCGCCTACTGCGTTCATACCTGCAGCTTTACCCATTTCTACAGAAGCTGGCCAATTGCCGTATACTCTGCCTTTGAATTCTGCAACGTCTCCACAGGCGTATATATCTTTGATGTTGGTTTCCATCTTGTCATTTACTAGTATGCCTCTGTTGGTTATTATATTAGTTTTATTGGCTATACTTTTATTTGGCGCAATGCCTGTTGAAAATAGTACCAGGTCTGCTTGTAGTGTTTTTCCACTTTTCAGTTTAACAGAGGAAACTGATTTTTCACCTTCTATAGAGAGTACACAATCGGAAAGTATAACTCCAATTTTTTGGTTTTCAACTGCAGTTTTAAGTAGAAGGCTACTTTCGCTATCTAGCTGTCTTGTAAGTAGGGAACCATTGACTTCTACAACACTAACAGATACGCCAGTCTTACTTATCTCGTAGGCTGCTTCTAGCCCTAGGAGACCACCGCCTACTATTACTACATTTTTTGCGTTTTTCATGCTGAGTTTAATAGCTTGTAAATCCTTTAGATTCCTTAGGGTGAACACGCCTGATTTCTCTACACCTGGTACGGGAATCATGAAGTTTTGACTTCCGTTTGCCAAAATTAACTTATCATAGCGCACAAAGCTACCATCATTTAGTGATACTCTATTTTCTTCTGGTCTTAGGCTTTCAACTTTCATTCCCAAGGTAAGGGTAATATTATTATCCACATACCACTGTTTTGGAGAGAGATAAAAAGTATCATCTTTAAGGTCTTCGCTTATTCCATCAGAGATGGAAGGTCTATAATAGGTTAAATATGGTTCATCTGAAATTATTTCTATATCGCATTGTTTATTTCTTTTTCTTATGGCATCTGCAGCATAATATCCAGCAGCACCGTTACCGATGATTAAGAATTTTTCTTTTTTATCAGTACTAAAGGTTACTACGTTTTGCGATACTTGAATAAATTGGTCGGCACTGGCTCCGCAAGCTGGGCATATTTCAGGTGGTTTTGCCCCGTCAAATTCCTCTCCACAAACTACACATTTCCATCTTTTTTCTGTAGTAGGTTTGGTGGGACAAGTTTTTATTTTAATTTTTTCGGCTATTTTTTCTGCAAAAGACTCCCCAAATTTGTAGGCAAAGTTTAAATCATCTTCTGTGGGCTTAAAATTAAATTTCATGGAAGGATATAAATCTAGCTTAAGTTGCTTTAATCTGCCATCTATGTTTGGAACGGCTTCTCCACTCCATCCATAGGAGCCAAAAGCAGAAGCTACTTTACCACCATGAACTATAGGGTTTAGATTTATTAAGATATCCCATATTGGTTTTAGTGCGTCTCCATTCATAGTAGGAGAACCAAAAATTATTCCCTGGGATTTATCTATGCTTTTTAAAATTTCATTCATATCACTATAGATAACATCATACATATTAACTTTGAAATTACAGTTGCTGTTTATACCTTGCTGTATTTTTTCAGCCACAGCCTGAGTATAGCCATAAGCTGATACGTAGCATAAGGTAATTTGTGGATTCTCATTAATTTCTTCTGGAAGGCTCCACTCTTTGTATTGATTTACTATATTCCAAGGGTCCTCTCTTAAAATAGGTCCGTGCCCGGGACAAATAATATCTATTGGAAGGTCTTTGATTTTATCTATAGCTTTTAACACATAGGGTTTAAAAGGTGACATAATACAGTCAAAGTAGTATTTTAAGGCCTCACTATAATTTTCTTGGCTTTGGTTTAAATCATTATACATTTCAGGATTACAGTAATGGCTGCCAAAGGAATCACAAGTGATAAGAACTTTGTCCTCCAGAACATAGGTAAACATTGAATCTGGCCAGTGAAGAAAAGGTGCTGAAATAAAGGATAGGGTTTTATTTCCAAGACTTATGGTATCCCCATCTTTTACAGTTATGTATTCAAAATCTCTATTAGCAATGCCTTTAAGGAATTTAATTGCTGCTGCTGAACCTACTATTTTTGCATTTTTTGAAATTTCTAAAAGTTTAGCAACTGAACCCGCATGGTCTGGCTCTGTATGGTTAACCACAATATAATCAAGGGTTTCTATATTAATGTCTAAAGATTTTAGCCTTTCAATATATTCATCAAAAAACTTTACTTTTACTGTCTCGAATACAGCAGTTTTTTCGCTGCCTTTAACTACAAAAGAGTTATAGGTAGAACCAAAGGGGGTATACATAATTATATCAAAAATTCTAAGATTAGGGTCTAGTGCACCTACCCAGTAAATATCTTTTTTTACTTCTAATGCCTTCATTGTGAACACTCCTTTAATTACTATTCAAAAATAATAGTTATCAATTAATATTATAATATAGGCATATTTATAAAGCAATAATAAATTACCCTGTATATGCAATTTCCTTTTACAGTGAATCCTTTTTATGCTATAGTTTTTACATGATTGCTTGATAAAAAAACATATAATTATAAAATTAGGAGGATTACGAATGAGAGATTTTGTTATTATGACAGATTCTTGCTGCGATTTGCCAAAGGAATATATTTATGGAAATAACATACCCTATGCTATGTTACCATTTAGTTATAATAATAGAGATTACTTAGACGATTTAGGGCAAAGTATAAGTCAAAAGCAGTTCTTTGATGATCTGAGGAATGGAGCACTTCCTAATACTTCCCAACCCAATTCAGAGAGCTTCTATAATATGTTTAAACCTGCTGTTAAATGCGGACAAGATATAATTTATGTTGGAGTCTCTTCAGGCCTTAGTGGAACTTATAATAGCGCTAATATTGGAAAGACTGCCATATTAGAAGAGTTTCCTAATGCTATAATACATATTATTGATGTGTTGACTGCATCACTTGGTCAAGGACTTATGGTTATAACTTATATTCCGCTGAATGACTTTGAAAACTAATTATTTACTTAAAAGAAATTA
>CAYXOL010000015.1:0-93022 GCA_964467165.1 uncultured Clostridium sp. | reverse complement strand
TTGCACGCAGGGGGTCAAGGGTTCGATTCCCTTTATCTCCACCAAAAAAACAGTCCAATACGGACTGTTTTTTATTTGCTTAAAATTAATTTGAGACTAAAATTTTTATAGATTTATTATAAAAAAAGTATTACAATATAAAAGTAATAATTTACAATAATATAAATATGAAAGGGGTTTGATGATGTCACTCTATAGAGTAAAACAGTTTTATAGATCAATGGTATCTAAAATTAATGATGAAGATATAGATTTTCTTAAAATGCATTTAGAAACTTACGAATTGCAATTATTCCATCAATTGCCTACTTATGAGCAAAAACACTGTATAAATGTAGCAAGAGATGTAAAAGATACTTGTAATCAAAGGGTATTACAATCAAAAGGCTTGATAAAAGTCGCGTTGTTACATGATATAGGTAAAATATATAGTAATATGAACCCTATAGATAAATCTATAATGGTTATAATGAATAGTATAACCAATGGAAAAATTGAATCCCATAAGAAGAATAAAAATGTCAATATGTATTATAATCATGGAGATATAGGATATAATTTATTAAGAAAATATGGTTATGATGATAGGTTTTTGTTTTTAGTAAAAAATCATCATAATAGTAACATAACACAAGATATAGAATTAGACTTATTAAAAGAATGCGATAATAGAAACTAAGAAGCTAGTAAATAGTTTCTTTTTTTATTACCTGACTTTTTCACATATAAAAAAATATTCCTACTAATATATAAAAAGTGATAGAATATACTTAATATATATACTAGGAGGAAAAAATGAATTCAAAACAAAGAAGAGACTATATTAAAAATCTACTAATTAATAATAACTGCGCATATAAAGGTCAGTTTCTAGCAGAAGAATTAGGAGTTACAAGACAAGTTATAGTAAAAGACATTGCAATTACAAGAGCAGAGGGCGTGAATATAATTGCAACGCCGGAAGGATATTTAATACCTAATGAAGAAATCAATTATGTAAGAAGAGTAATAGCAGTTTCCCATAGTAGGGAGGATATATATAGTGAACTGGAATGCATTGTTAAGTTTGGTGGTGTAGTAGAGGATGTAACTGTAGAACACTCTTTATACGGCGAAATAAGAGCTATGCTTATGATAAAAACCATAGTGGATATTGAAAAATTTACAAAGAAGTTTAAAGAGTTTAATGCAGAGCCCTTATCGTCATTAACTAAAGGAGTACATTTGCATACTATAAAAGCAGATAATGAAGAAATTATGGAATTTATTATTAAAGAACTAAAATATAAAAATTATTTAATTTCTGATTAAGGACCTATAAGTAATATAATTAAATTAAAATATTAAGGAGTAAAAATCATGGAGAACGTTGCACTTTTAAAATGTATGGAATACGATGTTGATTTAATAGAAGAAAAGATAAGAGAGGGCTTTGAACTCCTTGGTGGACATGATTTTTTAATAAAATTAATTCCAAAAGAGAGTAAGGTACTTCTTAAGCCTAATATGTTAAGTGTTGAGAATAAAGAATCAACGGTAGTAACTCACTATACTGTTTTTGAAGCGGTTATTAGAATTATAAGGGAATACACAAGTGATATAAGCTTTGGTGATTCACCTGGTTTTGGGGATTCTAGGAAAGCTGCAGAACGATGTGGCCTTATGCAAGTTGCTGATAAATATGGAGTTAAATTTGAAGACTTTAAAGAGTCAGTACATGTGAAATTAGATGATTCTATTTTATGTAAGTCATGGGACATAGCTAAAGCCGCCTACGAGGCAGATGTAGTAATATCACTACCTAAACTAAAAACTCATGCTATGGCATATTATACAGGGGCGGTAAAAAATCAGTTTGGTTGTATACCTGGGACGCAAAAGGCCACTTGGCACACTAGAATGCCGGATGCAAATAATTTTTGCAAAATGCTACTAGATTTAAATACTGCTGTTGGAACTAATTTTGCTATATTAGACGGTATAATTGCCATGGAAGGGAATGGACCTAAAAGTGGAGATCCACATAAGATGGATACACTAATTATGGGGGAATGTTTAACAGCAGTGGATTCTGTGGCAGTTAGACTTATAGGGTATGATGACCCCTTGGATACACCAGTGCTCAAAGAGGCATATGATAGTAATTGGGGAGCAGTGCTTCCAGCTGATATAAATATACTTGGGGAAGAACTAGAATCTATGAAGGCTAAAAATTTTGTACTTTGTAGAAAGGGTGGTAATTTTCATTTTATAAATCCCAGAGTATCTAATTTTTTAAGAGGAATGATAGCACCGAGTCCGTCCCTTATTAAAGATAAATGTATAGGTTGTGGTAGATGCCAAGAGGTATGTCCAGAAAATCCAGCAGCAATTGAAATGGTAAAACAAGGCTCCATATTAAAGCCTAAATGGAATATGAATCAATGTATAAGGTGTTTTTGTTGTCAGGAATTATGCCCAGTGGGTGCAATTGAAACCAAATATTCGAATTTAGGTAAACTACTAAAATTAGATAAGAGGTGATAAGTATTAAAAAGAGCAAGGCCATGGTTGTTATATTGGGAATAATACTAGTAATGTTAGTGTTTTTAGGTAACATTGTTAACTTACTAATAAACATACAATGGTTTGAGGAAGTGAAGTATTTATCAGTATACGCTGCAGGAGTAACCTGGGTTTTAAGACTCATGGTGCCTACATTTATAGTGTGCTATATTGGGATATGGACATATTATAAATCATTTAAAAGGAGTATTGTAAGATGGAAAAAGTCGGTTGAGGTCAATGAAAAAACAGAAAATTTGGAACAGAAAATAAGTACTGTAATAAATATTATAATTTCTTTTATAATATCTGGTACCTTTGCATCAAATTATTGGTATAAAATACTCCAATTTTTAAATTCTACAAGCTTTAACACTGTAGACCCACTGTTTAAAAAAGACATTTCTTTTTATATATTTAAACTTCCGTTAATTGAATCATTGTATAAAACATTAACAACAGCATTAATATTTATAGTAGTTATTACAGTAATAATATATTTTATCCTAACTACAAAGGATCATTTATTAAATTCTAATAAAGGGAATAATTTATCTAGATTTAAAAGTTTTAAAAGTAGAATAACTGAATTTGCAGGAAGACAACTTGCTGTTGTATCCACGCTAATACTATTTCTAGTATCTTTGGGATACTTAATAAAATCTTGGAATTTAGTATACTCACAAAAGGGAATGGTTTTTGGGGCAAGTTACACAGATGTGCACATAACACTGAAGTTCTATCAGATAATAGCAGTAGCAGCATTTATTGCATCTATAATTACTTTTATAAGCATTATTACTTATAAATCAAAACTAATGATTATATCTATTATTGTAATTATCGTACTAATTTTCGGAGAAAATATAACATCAACTGCAGTTCAGAAATTTCAAGTACAATCAAATGAAAAAAGCTTGGAAAAACCATATATTCAATACAATATAGATAATACAAGAAAAGCTTTTAATATCGACAATATACAAGAAATCCCTTTTGAAATAAAAAATAATTTAACTAAAGAGGATATTGTTTCAAATAAAGATACAATAGACAATATAAAAATAAACTCTTCTAAGCAAGCCTTAGAATTTTATAATCAATTCCAGTATATGAGGTTTTATTATGGGTTTAATGATATAGATATTGATAGATACAATGTTAATGGTAAATATAGACAAGTGTTTATTGCACCGAGGGAAATTGATTTAGATTCATTAAAAGATAATTCCAATACTTGGCAAAATAGACATTTAGTTTATACACATGGATATGGAATAGTTGTGAGTAAAGTAAATTCTGTAACTAGCGAGGGTCAACCAGATTTTATAATTAAAAATATTCCACTGGAGAATAACACAGATATAAAATTAGATAATCCTAGGATATATTTTGGTGAAAAAACCAATGACTATAGTATTGTTAACACTAAAATTGGAGAATTAGACTATCCTAAGGTCGGAGAAAATCAGATGAATAACTATGAAGGAAATGCTGGTATAAAAATGAACCTAGCAAATAGAATTTTATTTGCAATAAATAAAAAAAGCACTAAGTTTTTAATATCCAGGGATATAACTCCTAATAGTAAGATATTAATAAATAGAAATATAGTTGAAAGAGTAAATAAAATTGCTCCATTTTTAACATATGATAGTAACCCGTATATTGTAATAAACCAAGGAAAATTATATTGGATTATAGATGCATATACAACT
This sequence comes from uncultured Clostridium sp., assembly GCA_964467165.1. GTDB lineage: Bacteria > Bacillota > Clostridia > Clostridiales > Clostridiaceae > Clostridium_AD. Next base: position 88,760 of record CAYXOL010000015.1, on the reverse strand, counting down.
TCAAATAAATATCCCTTCTCACAAACACAAAATGGTTTAAATTATATTAGAAACTCCATTAAAGTTGTCATAGACGCAGTAGAAGGGATACCAGAATTTTATTTAGTTGATAAAAATGATCCTATTGCAAATAGCTACTCCAGGATATTTCCAAAATTATTTAAGATGCCTGAATCAATCCCTAGAGGCATAAAGGATCACTTTAGGTATCCAGAAGAGATATTTAATTTACAATGCAATACACTTAATAGATATCATGTAACAGATCCAGGAACATTTTACAATGGAGATGATGTATGGTCAATAGCAACCAACCAAGAGAAGGTAGAGGGTAAAGAAACGGTAAATGAAGCATCTTACCTAATAATGAAATTGCCCAAGGAAAGAAAGGAAGAAATGGTTTTACAGGAATATTTTAATACCAAAGGACGAGATAATATGGTATCGATACTAGGGGCAAGGATGGATGGAGATAATTATGGAGCAATGTTTTTATATAAATTCCCATCAAGTGCACCGGTATATAGTCCGATACAATTTAAACAAAAAATGAATCAGGACACATTAATATCCAAAGAATTATCCCTTTGGAATACACAAGGGTCGGAAGTTCAATTTGGTGAAACTACAATTATACCAATAAAGAATTCATTGCTTTATGTAAAAACTATGTATTTGAGAGCTAAGGGAGAAAAAAGCATACCAGAGATGAAAAAGATTGTGGTATCTTATGGTGAAAGAATAATTTTAGCTGACAATATAGAGTCAGCACTTAAGGAAATATTTAATTATACTGATAAAAACAATACGCCAAAACATGAAGATAGCTTAACCATAGATGCAAAAGCATATGAAAATATAAAGATTGCTAAAGATTTATATAACAAGGCACTAGATGCGCAAAAAAATGGTAATTGGGTTGAATATGGAACATTTATAAAACAATTAGGTGATGTGTTAGAGAAGATAGGTAAGTAAAATATATCTAAATTTATTTGACATAATGGAGTTATATTAAATAAATTATGAGTTTTTTATATGTTTTATATTACACTATACCAGCATAAAATGTTAACTTAGGGCATATATTCTTATATGCCCTTGTTTCTATGCTATAATTTTATGTGGTTTATGAAAAAATGAATATAATATTGTATAAAACAAAGGAAATTGAAATAAAATGTCGAATAACAGTATATATAAGAGAGTATAAGAGTATAAGGGATGTGAGGGGTATATTATGAAATATGTAAATAAAAATTTTTATAAGGATGGTAAAAATTCATTATGTATAGGTACAGATCTTTTAAATATTAATAATTTACCTAAGATAATAAAAAAGTATATTTCTGATGCTCTTATAAACGGAGAAAAAATAATATTTTTTACAGATGACATTTTTTATAAAAATATTGAAAAAAATTTTAATAGTGAGGAACAATTCATCAGGCAAAATATAAATACAGGTAAATTTAAAATAAAAACCTATAATATTGCGGCTTTTGATTATGACTATAAAGAGTTTTTAGATATTATTGATATTATTTCTGTTGTCAAACAAAAATTGAGAATTATATGGGATTTTAAAAATGTAATTAAAAGGGCATATACATTAGAAACTGTAATTAAGTGCGTTGAAAAAATAATAGAAATTTCAAATGATAATATTTCTAATATGGTTTATATTGAAAATAGTGCTTATAGCTATAATAAATTATATAGATTTAGTAATTTATTTGAAAAACTAATTATTATAGATAGAAGTAGAGAAATGGAATTTAAAAATAAAGATGAAATAGAAAAAGCAATATGGATGATACAGTCTAATTCACAATTAAAATACCAGAATAATAATTTAGTATTATTTAATGATATTTTTTCTAACATTCCTAAAAGTACGGATGAGAATGAATTTAAAAAGATTATAATGAGTAAAATTAAGGATGTATGTGATGTGGATTTTTGCATATTACACAGTTCACTTAAAGAACAAGAAAACGTAATAGCTATAGATAGTTATTATGGCATCACGAAAAAGCATAAATACTACTTAATTAACGATTCAGAAATAATTCAGTACCTTAATAAATTCAATGAAATTGTATTAAATGGCAATGTAGATATATTATTGAATGCAAGTGAAATTGTTGACCCCAAATTAGTAGATAAATTCAAATTAATAGGTATAGTCAGTTATATGGCTATTGCAGTAGAGTACTATGATATAGCTAAAGGGGTAATATGGATAGGTAGATATGAAAATAATAGAGAATTATCTAAAAATAGTATAGATAACTTAAAATCAATATGTAAAACAGCGTTTTATTTGATTCAAGAGCAAAAAAGATTTTCTGATATGCAAAGTAGACTAATACAAAACGAAAAATTGAAAACTATGGGAGAAATGGCTGCAGGAATAACTCATGACATAAACAATATACTTACCCCAATTTTAGGTTCTGTTCAACTTTTAAAAGATACAGTTCAGGATAAAGAAAATTTCAAGTTACTTAGTGTAATAGAAATTTGTGCTTATGATGGGATGAATATAACTAACAAGGTTAAAAGATTAACAAAGAAATATAATGATGATGATATTCATGCATTTAGTATAGACGGTGCAATAACAGATGCCATAGATTTAACTAAAAGCAAGTGGTTGACAGAAAGTGTGTTTAAAGGGATAAAAATAGACATAATTAAATCCTTAAAATCTAATGAAACAGTACAAGGAAATATAACTGAAATTAGAGAGGTTTTTATAAACATAATAGCAAATGCAATAGATGCTATGCCCAAAGGTGGTAAAATAGAAGTTATTACAAAAAATAAAGCCGGTAAGGTTATTGTAGAGATAAGAGATAATGGAAGTGGAATGAAAAAAGAGGTTCAAAAAAGAATATTCGAACCATTCTTTACAACTAAAGGGAATAATGGTTCAGGGCTTGGACTTAGCATTTCTTATAATATAATACTATCACATAAAGGGAGCATGAAAATTGAAAGCGAAGAAAATGTAGGTACCTCTTTTATTGTTAAATTACCTATATGTGAAAATATAATTAATAACTATGATGAAGTTTCAGGGAATATAATTGACTTTAAGGGAAATGTTCTGATTATTGATGATCAAGAGCAAATAAGAAGTGTTGTTTCTAGTATGATAAAGTCAATTGCAAAATGTAAGATAAAAACCTGCGGCTGTGAAAATATAGATTTAGAATTAAAAAGGAGAAAATATGATATAATTGTTTGTGACTTTACTATGCCCACTATTAATGGACTACAAGTGGCACAAAAAATTAAGGAAATAAATAAGAACACATATTTTTGCCTGATGACAGGTTGGGTTGGTTCTTTTGATGGTCAAGAAATGAATAATGTTGATTTTGTTTTAAATAAACCTATAAATAAAGACAGTTTAAAGCAAATGTTTTTTGACTATAATACCAATTGCTAGGTTTATATATATAAATAGTGTCTCTTTTTTAAAAAAGGGATATAATAATAATGTAAAGTAATAAAGTTTGGTTTTAGGTTGGAGGATTACTATGGATTATGATGTACTTATTTTGGGCGGAGGTATAATAGGTTGCGCAGTGGCTTATGAAATCTCAAAATACAATCTTAACATCGCGGTAATTGAAAAAGACTACGATATAGCTGATGACGTAGCATTAATAAACACTTCTATGATATATGATGGAGTTGAAAGCGATGATACTTTAACTTCAAAGCTTGAACGTATGGGAAATAAAATGATGGATACTATAACTGCTAAATTTAATGTCCCTTTTAAAAGGTGTGGATCCCTAATAATTGCTCAAACAGATGAAGAGTCTGCCATGATTGAAAAAACATATAAAAGAGCAATAGATAGAGGCACAAAAGATGTATTGATTTTAGAATCTAAATACATATATGAAATGGAACCAAATTTAAATGTTCACATAAAAAAAGGATTATATTCCAAAAATACCGGTGTGATTTGTCCATTTGACTTAGCGCTGGCTTATGGCGAAGTAGCTTTTGATAATGGGGTTAAATTTAGATTAGAAGAAGAAGTAATAGACATTCAAGGCATATCAAAAGGGTTTAGAGTAGTTACTAATAAAAATAAATTTACTTGTAAAATGGTAATAAATACAACTCCTTCTGAAAATTACAGCATAGTAAATGAAAAGAAACTTGATGTAAATACTAATGAAGGAATATTAAAATACATACTTTTAGATAATAATGAAAAACAAAGATTTTCTCATGCATTATTTATGTTTAATGCTAAAGGAGAGCGTATTTACACATTGCCAACCATTGAGGGAGATACTGTAGCTGCTATTAGCACAAAAGATAATGTTAGCTATAGTGAAGTAGTAGATAGAGTATCTAAGATAACAAATGGTGTAGACAATATGGATGTTAAAATGTTTTTGGATTGGCCTTTTTTTGATGAACCAATGGTAATAGATGATAGTGGTATTGATGATGGACTTATTCAAATTAAGGGAAAACATTATGGCCAAGTGACTATGACTCCTTCTATAGCCAATATTGTATGTGAGAGCGTAGTTAGTAAAATGCAATGTAAGCTAAAAAAAGATTTTAATGACAAGAGAAGAGAAACTTATAAATTTAGAGAAATGTCCGATGAAGAAAGAAAAAGTATTATTAAAGTAGATAATAAGTATGGTAAAATAATATGTGCCTGTGAAAAAGTAACAGAAGGGGAAATAGTAGATGCTATACGTAGACCTTTAGGTGCAAGAACAGTAGAAGGGGTTAAAAGAAGAACGGGTGCTGCCTTTGGAAATTGTCAAGGGTCACATTGTTTAAATAAAATTGTTTCTATTTTGGCAAGAGAAACCAATAAAAAAATGACGGAAATAGTAAAGGACTCAAAAAATTCTAATATTGTACTATGTAGAATAAAAGAATTTGATAGTATGTAGGAGATGAGTTTATTTGATACAAGAAAATGCTTGCGAGTCATTTGAAAATGATGAAATACTAACAACCTTGGTTAGAATAAAAGGCTCTAATTTATCAAATGTTGTTTCAGTGAAAAGTAGTAAGCCTATTAATAAGAAGTTATGGATCGATTGTTCAAAAGCATTAAGTAGAATACACGTAGGACCACCTTTAAAAATAGGGGATGTAGTATGTAAGAATATACTTAATACGGGAGTTGATATTATCTGCACAAAAAATATTGAGGTAAATAGTATTGAGGCGGATATCTAAAATAAATAATTTCACAATGAAGTGGGAGTCGGTAGTTCCTTTTTCATGGGGACGAAGACTCCTTTTGTATACTCAAAATTAATTAGAGTATACAATTAAGAATTGTGAATATCAAATTATAAATTATAAATAATGAATAATAAGGAGGAATAGTTATGTTGGATTTAAAAAGAATAAGAAATAATCCGGAAGAGATAAAAGCTTTAATGGCAGATAGAGGGGAAAATTTTGATATATCAATAATTGATGACGTTGTAGCTCTTGATAAAAGAAGAAGAGATATACTAATGGAGGTTGAAGAATTAAAAAACAGAAGAAATACTCAATCTGCATTAATTCCTAAACTTAAAAAAGATGGCCAAAATGTAGATGAAATTATGATTGAAATGAAAAAACTTTCAGATGAAATCAAAAATTTTGATGTTGAACTATCCATAGTGGATGATAAAATCAAAAACATTATGCTGAGAATTCCCAATATACCAAGTAAAAATGTACCACAAGGTGATACAGAGGAAGATAATGTTGAAGTAAGAAGATGGGGACAGCCAAAAGAGTTCAATTTTGAAACTAAAGCTCATTGGGATTTAGGAATAAACAATGATATTTTAGATTTCGAAAGAGGTGGAAAGATTACAGGTTCAAGATTTACAGTATACAAAGGCCAGGGAGCAAGACTAGAAAGAGCAATAATAACTTACTTTTTAGATTGTCATGTGGACATAAATGGATATACAGAAATATTGCCGCCATACATGGTTAATAGACAAAGTATGATAGGAACGGGTCAATTACCTAAATTCGAAGAAGATGCCTTTAAAGTGGCTAATACGGACTATTTTTTAATACCTACTGCAGAGGTACCTGTTACAAACATCTATAGAGATGAAATATTAAATGGGCAAGATTTACCTATAAAGCATGTTGCCTATAGTGCATGCTTTAGATCAGAAGCGGGATCTGCTGGAAGAGATACTAGAGGCCTTATAAGGCAACATCAATTTAATAAGGTAGAACTACTTAAATTTACGAAGCCTGAGGATTCTTATGCAGAGCTTGAAAAATTACTTGTAGATGCAGAATCAGTATTACAAGGACTTGGTCTGCCTTATAGAATAGTTAAGATATGTAAGGGGGATTTAGGATTTACTGCATCATTTAAATATGATATTGAAGTTTGGATGCCAAGTTATAACAAGTATGTAGAAATATCTAGTTGTAGTAATTTTGAGGATTACCAAGCAAGACGTGCAAATATAAGATACAAAGAGGATAAAAAAGATAAGCCTAAGTATATTCATACACTAAATGGATCAGGAGTAGCAGTAGGAAGAGCCTTAGCTTCAGTTCTTGAAAATTATCAAAACGCAGATGGATCAGTAACTATTCCAGAAGCATTAGTGAAATATATGGGTGGAAAAACTATAATTTCAAAATAAATGATTAAGTTAATATATTATAATAATTATAAATAACTTAAATATATACAACTTGGGTATCTTTATAAAAACGGATGGTTCGTTTTGGAGATACTAAAGTTGTTTATTTATTTGAAATATTAAAATAAGATCAGGAAAATGAAGGATATTATAAAAATAAAACACAAACATGTTGACATAAAATATTTATGCTGATATAATAAAACTTGTCGCTATGACATGGAGGAATGGTCGAGTTGGTTTAAGGCACCAGTCTTGAAAACTGGCGTACGTGTGAGCGTACCGTGGGTTCGAACCCCACTTCCTCCTCCATTTTTTTTTATAAGCACATAAAATTAAGCTATGGAGAAGTACTCAAGTGGCTGAAGAGGCGCCCCTGCTAAGGGTGTAGATTGGGTAACCGGTGCGAGGGTTCAAATCCCTCCTTCTCCGCCAGAAACATCTAACATTTGTTAGGTGTTTTTATTTTTTTATAGATTTTTTATAACTAAAAAAATAAAATTCAATAAATATATTGACAGGCTATATTTATGCTGATATAATAAAACTTGTCGTTAGGACATGGAGGAATGGTCGAGTTGGTTTAAGGCACCAGTCTTGAAAACTGGCGTACGTGTGAGCGTACCGTGGGTTCGAACCCCACTTCCTCCTCCATTTTTTTTTATAAGCACATAAAATTAAGCTATGGAGAAGTACTCAAGTGGCTGAAGAGGCGCCCCTGCTAAGGGTGTAGATTGGGTAACCGGTGCGAGGGTTCAAATCCCTCCTTCTCCGCCAGAAACATCTAACATTTGTTAGATGTTTTTTTATTTTTACTTTAAAGAAAAATTATACAAAATAATTTTACAATTATTGAATAAAAGTTAAAATAAATGTATAATTATATTAGTAAAATAATATTGAAGGTGAAAATAAGGAGAAACTATGCTAAAAGGTAATAAGGTATTACTGAGAAGTGTTGAGAGACGGGATTTAAATATATTTTATGATATTTGGTGTGATGAAGATGTTAGAAGACTTGACGGTAATTTTGTATTACCTCCATCTAAAGAAGACATATTAAATAATTTTAATAAATTTGTTAATATTGATAAAAAATATATTAGCATCGTAAATGAAAAAGGTGTAGTTGTAGGCTATATAACTTATAAAGAAGCTAGTGGATGTAAGAATGTATATGTATTAGGTATAACTATAGCTCAAAACTTCTGGAATAGAGGATATGGACAAGACTCTATAAAGGCATTGATTAAACATTTGTTCATGGATATGGCTGCACATAGAATAGAACTGGAAGTGTTGGATTTTAATGCAAGAGCAATTCAATGCTATAAAAAATGTGGATTTATACAAGAAGGAAAAAAGAGACAGACTTGTTTTTCCTATGGGAGTTATAGGGACACGATCATTATGGGAATTCTTAGAGATGAATTTATAAATAATTGTTTGTAAATAAATCTTTACTACTAACATATAATATGTTAATATAATAATGATGTTTATGCGTTGGTAGCTCAGTTGGATAGAGTAGCTGGCTACGAACCAGTTGGTCGCAGGTTCGACTCCTGTCCGACGCACCATGACGAATGTAGGTACCTCAAAGGTTTGAGGTACCTATTACTTTTTTGATTAAATAGAATGAATATCAATTTGGTGTTTATTTGGTGTTTATTGTTACAATAAATTATTAAGATAACTATAGAATACGACAAGAAAGCAGAGATTTTTATTTTCCCTGCTTTTTATTTTGTTCTTTTTTATTAAACAGATTTTCAAGTTTATCCGCGGCTGCTGAGTCTGATCTCTGTAAGCTGTGGCTATATATATCCATAGTCGTTGAAGTTCTAGCATGACCTAGTCTTTTAGATACTGTACTTACATCTACATTTTGGCTAATTAATATGGTAGCAGATGTATGTCTTAATCCATGGAAATTAACCTCTCTTACCAAATACAATACTTTATCTTCCTTTGTAATAGTATCATCATTCATAATCGCTTCATTATGTCTTCTTATAAATTTTAGGAACCACTTTGATATGGTGCTGGGGAAGATATGTCCTCCATTAACACCTGTAAACAAGCAATCCGTTTTATTCCATAGATCACCTATACTCAATTTTTCTTCATTTTGCCATTTCTTATATTCTTTAAGTAGTTCCATAGCTGATTGTGGAGTAGAAATAACCCTAACATTTTCAGTTTTAGTGGATTTTATAAAAGTATCTCTTCCGGGAAGATGCTGTAATGATTTGTCTATTTTTATAAGGCATTTATCAAAATCAATATCATTCCATGTTAGAGCAGTTAGTTCCCCTTCTCTCATACCACCATACAGGGCCAATATTACCATAGTTCTATATTTTATAGGTTCATCTTCAATTAATTTAAGGATATATTCAACTTCCTCAATATTATAATGTCTAGCTTCCTTTTTAATAATTTTAGGGGCTTTAACACGTAAAGCAGGATTATTTAGTACAAATCCCCATTGCAGCGCTGATGTTAAAATGCTTGAAATTAATCTATGATGATGGAGTATTGTTTTTTCACTTAATCCTCCTGGTTTTCCATCTTGTCTAATACCATCTTCACGTAAGTTATTATAAAAAGCTGTTAAGTGTGTTGGTTGTACCTGAATAAGCCGCAAATGACCTAGGGTAGGTATAATTCTTCCTAATAGCCGTTTATACTCTAATAAAGTTTTAGGTTGTAAATTAACATTAGCGTAGTCTGCAAGCCATTTTTGAATAAATTCTTCTAAGGTTATTTTTTCATTATCAACATATTGTCCTTTTTTTATTTCATCTTGAAATAGTATAAATTGCTTTTCTGCTTCTGCCTGTTGTTTCTTTGGTGAGATATGTGATAAATCAATAGTTCTTGCTTTCCTTACCTGTTTACCTAATTTATCATATCCGCATGATACTGTTAATCGGTAGGAGTTTTCGCCTCTCTTTTCTATAGCAGCCATTGTTTATATCTCCTTTTTACCACTATTTTTATAATTTTTCAACATTGTTTCTATAGCACTATCAATTAAAGTTTTATGTACAAATTGTGGAAAGTTTAGTCCTGTTTCAGAAACAATTTTTTCGAATTTGTTAAAATATTTATCTTTCATAAGTAGGTCTTTACTCATAGCATCAAACTTGTAAGAATCTTTATATCCTTTTAAAGAACTTAATAAATCGAAGAACTCACCATTAGTTAAAATTTCCTCTAAGAAACCACCAAGTTGAGAATTAATAAATATTATTTTATCTATTGATTTGAAACTAAATGGCAAAGCACTAGACAATGCTTGGGTATCTGAACTCTTATAATTATTATTACCAGTTAAATAATCAACTGTTACACCATAATATCTAGCAAGTTTATTTAATGCAGTAATTGGAGGTTCTCTATTACCTAACTCATAACTAGACAAAACAGATTGCTTAAGTTCTAAATTTATAGCAGTTTCCTTTTGACTTTTATTCTTATCTTCTCTAAGTTTTTTTAACCTGATTCCCATTTCAACTAATTCAGGTTTCTTTTTGCTTATATTATTCATATAAAATCAACACCTTTTAAAAATTATTTTATTGAAAATTATTTTACGACAGTCTAATAGTGTTATATTGTTATATTTAAAATAACACAAATGAAAAACAAATACAATACTATTAGTGGAATAATAAAAGTTGCTATTATTCTAACAGTAAAGTATACTGAGATCAATTAGTAACCAATAGTGTAAATTAATAATTACTAAAGCACTATTAGTGTAAAGAGGGGGTCTGGCGTAATTAAAACAAAGTAGTAAGTATAAAAAAGAAATCACTAAAAACAATCAAATAATGTTTAATGTTAGACAACATCAAAAGGTCAAGGGGTCTTAGCTGGCTAAAAAAATATAGGGGGAGGTATCTTTTGAATAAAAGAGAGAAAAGAGAGAGAAAAGAGTTAATTATTGATAAGAAACGTAGGGCAGGAGATAAAAATTACAAAGAAGACCCTACAGGGCATGAGGCTTTGAGAAATATTAAAACAAAATATATGCAAGAATAACAAGATGTTGTACTACTTTAGCGGTAGTATGGCATTTTTTAATTAAAAGGAGGAAAAGAAAATGACAAAATACATGTCGTTAAAAAAAGCAGCCAGTGAGAGTGGGATATCTGAGTATTCACTGAGACAATTGTGCAAACAAAGAAAGATTCGATTTAATTTGGCTGGAACCACGAAATATATCTTGAGACTTGATTGGTTGGAGGCGGATCTAGGTCGGTTAGCATTAGAAAATATATCTCCATCAAATAATGATATTTCTATAGGGAAATTAAGGAAAGTTGAGGCGTAACCATTCAATATAGAGTAAATATTTATGCGAAAATATGCAACTTTTAAAAAGCTTAAATAAGATTGAAAAAAAATAAAAGGAGGAACAGGAACGATGGATATAAAGCTAAGTTTGTTGGTAGATCAGGCAAATGCTAATGCAGAAGAGGTATTACATATTATTTCTTCTACGGAAGCGACAGAAAATGAATCGGCATTTTATATCGAGGTTTTAGAAAATATATTAAAATACAAAGCTGAATTAGAACAAAAAATACCGAACTAAGGGGTGATTATACATGAAATTAACATCGAAGCAACAATTGTTTATAAGCGAATATTGTATAGATAGTAATGCCACTGCTGCTGCTATTCGTAGTGGATATAGTAAGAGGTCCGCGAATAATATAGGCCCAGGAAATCTATTAAAACCTAGTATTCGTAATAATATAGATAAAAGGTTACAAGAGCGTGCTTTAGATAATGGTATAACCGCGCAGTTGGTTTTGAATGGTATAAAAGATATTGCTGAGAATGGAACTAAAGAAGGAGACAAGCTAAGGGCCTATGAACTACTAGGTAAGCACCTCAAATTATTTGTTGACAGACAAGAAACTGAAATTGTTGGTGAAACCATTGCAACAAGTAAAATTGATTTAAGTATGTTCTCTGTGGAGCAGTTAAAGGAAATGTTAAGGTAGCTATTATTGCAACTATAGTAATAGTTACTAAGGTCAAAATGTAAGATTTGGAGGGTCACAAAATGCAATACAAGGAAATATTAAATAAATTTAAAATTCATAGTAACTCAGAAAATACAGCTCAATGTATTTGTCCAAATCATACGGATAACCAGGCCAGTTTGTCAGTTAGCTATATTTCAAGTGAGGGGAAGACATTAATATACTGCCAAGCAGGATGTGATACCAGGGATGTATTAGAGCAAGTTGGGTTAACACTAGGTGATTTATTTGATGAACAATTAGAAAAAACACCTATAAAAAAAGAAGATGCAAATATTGAAAAAATATATAAATACACAGATTTTGATGGGAAAGTCTTATTTGAAAAAGTTAGGACTAAAGATAAGCATTTTTCTCAAAGGCGAGTTATAGATGGTGCTATAGTATGGGGACTTGAAGAAGGGAATTATTCTGAAACTTTTAATGGATCTAATCAATATAGCAAAAGAGATAGGCTCACGAAGAAACAGCATTTTCCGCTACAAATACCAATATTATATAATTTGCCAAAAGTTATTGAAGCTGTAGCAAATGATGCTTGGGTATTTATTGCAGAAGGTGAAAAGGATTGCGATACATTAAACGCTATGGGATTTGTAGCTACCACGGGAAGCAGTGGCGCAGGTAAGGGCAAATGGGTAGATAGATATAGCCAATATTTTAAAGGTGCTACGGTTGTTATATTACCAGATAATGATGATCCGGGTAAAAAATATGCAGAGGAAATTAGAAAAAGTATAAAAAAGTATGCTTATAGCATCAGGGTTCTAATAGTATCTGATATAGAAAAAGGAGACATATCAGACTGGAACAAAATAGAGGGCAATAATAGAGAAAAGCTAATTAAGGCTATTATTGAGCAAAAAGAAGAATTTCCCAAATGCTATGAAAAAAATGAGAGGAAGCATGTAAATTTGGTGAAAGGTTTATTAGCGCATAACTTAAAGATGAATATGGATTATATTATTGCAGGTTCTAGTAGTTCAAGAGGATTAATGCACATATATAAAAATGGCGTTTATAAATTAGCTTCACAAAATTGGATATGCAGTGAAATTTCAAAATATATAAAACCAAGGTTTCAAAATTCTTCAAGTATAAATGATATTGCTGAAATGCTTACCAATATAGATCCAATTGCTTTTGAGGATATTAATGGTAATGAGAGTATTATAAATTTAAAAAACGGCTTATATAATATTAGAAGTAAAGAACTAAAGCCACATTCTAAAGAGTATATTTCTTGTTATCAATTGAATTGTGAGTATAAGGTTAAGGCTGACAATTTAGGTCATTGGGACAGTTTTATTGATACTTTAAGTGGTGGAAGCAAAAACATCCAAAGAGTGTTGCAGGAGTATGCTGGGTTAACAATATCTAATATTTCAGGCAATAGAGTTAAGAAAGTGTTATTGCTTAATGGTAAGGGTGACACCGGGAAGTCAAAATATATAGAAGCTCTATGTAGAATAGTAGGGGAAGAAAATAGTATAAACCTGAAAATGCAGCAACTTTCGGATAGATTTAGTTTATCTGCAATTTATGGGAAGAGAATTGTATTTAATGGAGATTTACCTAATTCTACACTAGAAGATCCATCTACACTTAAAGAAATAACCGGTGGAGATGCATTAAGTGCAGAATTTAAGGGCAAAGACAAGTTTATGTTCACTTATAAAGGAGTTCTAATATTTGCTTGTAATAACCTTCCATATGTAAAAGGAGATACAGGCCAACATTTGTTCGACAGATTTCTAATAGTTCCATGTAACAATGTTATTCCAGTAGAGCATAGAGACCCATTACTAATGGACAAGCTTATGGAAGATAAAGACCATATATTAAAATGGGCATTGGAAGGACTAGAAAGGCTAATAAGCCAAAACTATATTTTTACTAATGCACCAGAGCTAGAAGAGCAGAAGGAGAAGTATATGCTTCAGTGCGATAGTACTAGAGCTTTCATACATGAAAATTATACAGTTACAGGATTAGCTACAGACAAGGTTAAGTCTGCAAATTTATATATAGATTATGAAAATTACTGTAGAGATAATGAAGACAGGCCTTGCAGTAGTAAAAAATTTACAGAAAGAATTGGAACTAACCTGGGAATTATTAAAAGGAAATCACATGGCCTAATGTACTATATTGGACTTAGCAAAAATTATATAAAGCTCGTTACAAATAAAACTGAAGAATTGGAAGAATTACATGTTTCATGGTGAAACTACATCAATTACAAAAAAATACAATCGGGGGAGCAAAAATACAAGTGGGGGAGAGATGGGGGACACTTGGGGGAGCTTTTGGAAATCCTGTATTCTAGTGAAATCAACGCTTTAGAGAGGTTGGGGGAGGTAGGGGATACTTTTCTTAACTCTTACGTAAGAAAGAATATAAAAGAGTACTTATATATAAAGGATTTGCGTTTACTATCCCCACTATCCCCCGGGTGCCTCAAAACTAGTCATATCAATAGGTGTAGCGGGGATTATGGTATCCCCCAAGTGTCCCCCTGGGGGAGGTTTTAGCTCCTAAGTAAAATATTCTATTGTAACGGTTGTTTTAGCAATACATAATATGAGATTTTCATAATGTAAAAATTAATGCTATTAGAGTCGCTGAAGTAATAAGTGTATATATAGTTTAAAAGGCAAAGATTAGTGCCAGAGTTGCATCATTACAAAAGCCATTGACAGAAAATTAGGAGGAGTTGATACATATGCAATTAAAATATAGATTCTCAGATACAGAAATTATAAAGATTCTAAAAGAAAGTTTAGTAATAGTAGTAGACACAAGAGAGAAGAAAATCCAACATATATTAGATTATTTTGATGAAAATAAAATAAAATATCAAATTGAAACAATTGATGCAGGAGATTATAGCGTGAAGCTCTTAGCAAGACCAGAGCTGGGAATTATGAAAGATTGCTACTTTCCAGTCATGATTGAGAAAAAAAATAGTGTAGATGAACTCGTTGGTAGCATTAAAGATAGGACCCGCTTTTCTGCAGAATTTTTACGAGCAACTAAAGATAATACTAAGATATGTTTACTGGTGGAACAGGCGAATGGATATGAGGATATTTTGAACCATAACTATAGATCGGAATACAACCCTAAGGCACTATTAGCTAGTTTAAAAACTTTTGAAGCCAGATACAACTTTACGACAGCTTTTCTAGCCAGGACTTCTAGTGGTGACTGGATATACAACACCTTATATTATTACCTTCGCGAATACTTAAAAAGTTGACGTGTTACCTTAAGATTGGACCTTATTACACAAAGTATCTCTGCTTTGTATATAGTGTACATTCATGCAAAAACAGCTACATTATGAGCCATTAGTCATGATGTGACTTTTATTTTTTTGTAAATTAACGATATATTCCACTGATTAGTCTGCAATCATTCCTGAAAAGAAGTTCCAATAAAAACTATTGCACCAACAATTGGAGCTTACGTAAAACTGATCAACAAATGTTCCAAACGATCTTAGTAGTAATTGCTAGTGGTAAATAAAATTGCTAACAAGACCCACACTAATTAATGACTTGTTAGAATTTTAAAAATACCATCGCCAATAACCGATAATGCAGGAACTATTTCTGACGTAGCTATTGGAAAGGACATAAGTTTTTATAAGAAAGGTGTATTATAAGTATAGTATTTGTATTAGCTCTTAGTGTAGGAACTCAAACAGTTGCACATTTAGAAATAGAAGATTAAGTGGACCCGGCAGATCTTTAATTTCCGATGCAATAGTTAAAGCTGGATGGTAGATGGGTGCTGAATCAGCAGTTTTAGATGCTAGTAAAGTAGATTATCTTAGAGTGGTACCTCTTATAGTTGCTAAAAGTGCGACAGTAGTAATAGCTAATTGCAAAAGACTTTGTTGCAACAATCGTCGAAGTTTACAGCAGTAAAGTGTACATTGCTAATATACTGTTGTTATATCTAAGATTAAAGGCCGCTCAATAGTAACTGTTACTAGACTTGGTGGTGCTAACATATGATGAGCAGCTCTTAATAATGCCAACATTTTTAACTGGGTATTGATGGAGTGGCTACCTTACTTCCACGAGCAATTAGATTAGCTGTACTAAAAGATACGATACAAATGCACAATTTAAATGCCACACTAGGCTCTCTTTTTTATTTGTTTATTTATTTTATGGCTTTTCTTTAATAGATCTTCTAACGATAGTATTTGATTAGAGATAGTGACATTTGTAAACCAACCTTTTTTACTTAGCATGATTGGATATTTTTTTATTTCAGATACAGCTTTTTTGCAATGCACTTCTATCTCATTAATATGATCTTCTGCTAAACGACTATACCCTAATATTGCTTGAGATATAACATATTCAGAACTTTCATGTTTTAGTGCTTCATCTATAATTGAGGTTATACACTTTGCTATAGAGTCTGCATTATCATTAGAGTCTACTGAATATGAAAGATTTGCTGTGAAGTTATAGGCTGCAGAATCCAAATTTTTCTGTAAACATTCTTTAATAATGTTTTGAGTAGCACTTGAAACGAATATTGAACATACACTTAAATCATCGTTTGAAGCAGAAATTATACTTAGTCTTGATAAGGGCCATGCAGTTAAATGAACTAAGTCATCCATGTCATTCTTACAAAGACATTGTACAATTCTTGAGATTGAACTTGGAATCACTCTTAAAGGATGGTCTGTGTTATTACGGACATCTAAGTTAAGATTGGTTTTTTGAGTTGAATAAATCTCTACTATATCATCAAACAAATCAATGGCTTTTTTAGTACTACTACTATAACCCTTTTGTATGGCTTTTAAAGTTAACTCCTCTATTGATAGTACAATCTCTAATCTCTCTTCATTTGAACCAGCTTGTTTTGCATTATTTAACAATATCTCAAACATAGTTTCTGGTTTTAACCACCTTAAAACTGCCATAACATAAATAATAATTAAAGCTATAGACTCGACATTAAGGAAAAGTATAAGATTTACTATAAATAAATGTAATTCATTTAATTCTGTTGATAAGGTAATTAATATAAAACCATCTACAGCAATTATTGTTAAAAATTCTATCATTACTAAAAAGAAACTTTTTTTCGGAAAAAAACTTATACTTGTAGGCGAATTATCACTCGAAAATTGAATTATTAATATAGTACTACTAGCTATGAACGCAAAAATTGCAGCTATTGATTGTAAAGCTGCACTAATAATGTATCTATAATTATCAATGTTATAAGGTAAAAATTGTATATTCTTATTTAGCCATATTAGATAAGGGATTATAACATTACAAGAGATTATTGTTATGTAGATAATGTTTCTTCTAGTTCCTTTACTTAATTTTCCAAAAGTGTTTTTGATATATTCCATAACTTCCTCCAATTGATCTTTAGATATAAAACCTAAACTATGTCTAATCATTTTTCATGTCATACATTCTTATTAATTCCTCAATTTTTTCAGAAAATCTTTTGTTTTCTGATCCTTCAATTTTATGTGAAATTTTATCTTTAGGACTTTCGCCCCCATATATTGTAGATTCTGTAATATCTAAAATAACCAAAACATTCCTAATATCATTTATACAATTATATGGAATAAATATTTTATGAATAAATTTTTTTACAACATCCGGATAATCGAGTGCCCACACCATATTACCATGTATTGTAAAGTTACCAGATTGTCTACAAATTCTCCTATCTAGTGTTGTTCCTTCTATACATGCAGGGAGTAGGTACCTTTTTTTACCTTCATTAAGAAAGCCCTTAAAAGTATCATACATTTCGACTACATTAAATACTTGTGGCTTGTCCATTACAAAATCTGAATACTGTTTATTATATTCACATGGATTCATTGTAAATATTGCAGCTCCTTTATTACTATAACCATATAATCTAAACTCTTCGATTGCTTCATCCATTTCATATATATCATCCTTCAAATTCTTAGGTAATGCAAAAAAAAGCGCCACTAAGGGATCAGTTGTCCAATCTAATAGTGGAGTCGGTAAACCATAGTGTTGAGCGATAAAAAGCCACTCAAAATTATTCTTAGGCTCTATGGATAAGTGGTTTACTGCTTCTTTCTTAAATACTTCTAACATTTCCATAAAATCAGGGAAAATAACAGTCTCACCTCTATTACTAAATTCAACATTTTTAGGCCTTATATCTCGGCCAAATTGATCTCCAACCACCTTCATATTTCTCATCACTTTAGGTATCAATTCAAAATTAGCATTTTCTTGCCCCCTAAACCAAACTGATGAGTTTTCACTTTTTATCTCTTTTAATACTTTTAAATAATCATTCATATTAGTAATAACATGAGTTTTGAATAAACTTGTCATAATTCAGTAATCTCCTTACCATTGCTTGCTAATTAGTTTTATTCTTATACGATTTACACTTAATTGTATAAATCATACTACATTTTATGTTTAATGGCAATAATTGCATATTTTATATTATATATATTGTATTATTCAAATTCAAAGAACATTGTTCACAATTATAATTTTAATAGTTATGTAGCGTAATTATCATAGTGTGTAATAAAGATTAATTATAATTGCATGAGTTAGTTTTGTCCAAGTAACATAAATGAGAACACATAAGCGTATACAATAACATTTGTTTTACACTACACTTTAAATGTGTCAACGTTGGAATCCTTGCATTACTTTTAAGTGGGTTTCAAGGCACTTTTGTGCTAAAAACTGTAGTTGAAAATATTTATACCTTTTTATGTACAAATTGGAATAAATAGTATATTATATATTTAGAGTGTATTTGAAAGGGTGGCGAATATATGTTATATGGATATGCAAGATGTTCTACAGACAATATAAAGCAGGATATTACAAGGCAGACGAGAGAATTAAAGGCATTAGGAGTTACTACTAATAATATATACCTGGAATATGCTAGTGGCACTAAGACAGACAGAATAGAGTTTAATAAGCTATTAGATAAAGTAGAGAAGGGAGATACTATAATAGCAACAGAAGTTAGCAGAATTACCAGGAGCACCAAACAATTATGTGAAGTTATAGAATTAGCAAAAATTAGAAGAATTAAATTAGTGTTAGGAAATTTCATTGTAGATTGCATAAAAGAATTAGATCCAATGACAGAAGGAATGTTAAAGATGATGGGTGTATTTGCAGAGCTGGAGCGAAATATGATAAGCCAAAGAGTGAAAAGTGGTATGGCTAATGCTAAAGCTAAAGGGAAATTAATAGGTAGGCCTACAACTACTATAGAAGATGTTCCAGTTGCAGTAGTCAAAGCTTATGGCCTATTAAAGAATGGCAAGATAAATAAGAGTGAATGTGCTAGAATGTGCGACATATCTAGGTCATGTTTGTATAAATACATTAAGCTTATAGAAGAAAGTGTTAAGTAATGAATAGACACTAACTGTTATCTAATAAGTATATGGAGCTACAGAGAAATGAATACAAATCAGCCATAATAGGTATAACAATTTTATAGAAACTGGCCACGATATAATAAGGAAGGGTAACTTTATAGATAGTAACTGTTTAAGGGCCTACTACACAAAAAATGGAGATTTAGAATGGTGTTAAATTTAACTGAAATTTAACTAAGCAATGAGAGGACCAAATAGGCCTTCTCTTTTTTATGCGGTGATCCTGGACAATATATAGTAGCAGTTGGTGGTGTTTTCTGTTTTTGGTGTAAATTGTTTAATATATGGTTTCACTATATTTTCTAGAGTTAATTTTAAAAATGAAAGCTCTAAAAGAAAAAAACACTACACTTAGAACGGGTAAAGTGGCGTATATATAGATTAATGTAGAGAGGAAAGGACAGTAAAAAACATTTACAAAAAATAATTTCAAAAATATATCTAACAAAAAAAAATATATAAAAATATCTAAGAAATAATACCCCCCAAAAAAATATTTATGAAAAAGACAGAATAAGAGTTACATGATACTTAACTTACACTATCACAGACTAAGAAAGGCAGCAGAATAGGGGACCTTTATGTCCCAAAAGTAAGGTTTTATAAAAAGTTAAAATAACATCATAGTATTTTCCAAATGAATGATATAATTGAGTGAACATTAGAAGAAACAAATGGAGGGTGTAACATTATGGCAGAAAATACAACAACGGTAGGATTTGAAAATAAACTATGGCTTGCAGCAGACAAGCTAAGAGGGAGTATGGATGCATCTGAATATAAGCATGTGGTACTAGGCTTAATATTTTTAAAGTATGTATCAGATTCTTTTTCAGAAAAATATGACCAGTTAATAGAAGAAAATGAAGGCTTTGAAGAAGATAAAGATGAATATACTGCTGACAATATATTTTGGGTGCCATTAGAAGCCCGTTGGAGTGAAATAATAGCTTATGCTACTTCTGTAGATATAGGTAAGAAGATAGATATAGCCATGGAGTTAATAGAAAAAGAAAATCCATCTCTTAAAGGTGTATTAAACAAGAACTATTCAAGACCTGAATTAGATAAAACTAGACTTGGTGAACTTGTGACATTATTTACAAACCTTGAAATTGGTAGTGATAAGGCTAAAGAAAGAGATATGTTAGGACGAGTATATGAATACTTCTTAAGTAAATTTGCTAGTGCTGAAGGAAAATTAGGTGGTGAGTTTTATACGCCATCATGTATTGTACGTACTTTAGTAGAAATACTAGAACCATACTCAGGAAGAGTATACGACCCTTGCTGTGGTTCTGGTGGTATGTTCTGTCAATCTGCAAAGTTTGTAAAAGAACATCAAGGAAATATTAACAATATATCTGTTTATGGGCAAGAAAGTAATCCTACAACATGGAAGCTAGCTAGGATGAACTTAGCACTTAGACAAATAGAAGCAGATATGGGAACTCATAATGCTGATTCCTTTCATGAAGACTTGCATAAAACATTAAAGGCAAATTATATAATAGCTAATCCTCCATTCAATGTGTCTGACTGGGGTGGAGAAAGAATACAAGAGGATATTAGATGGAAGTACGGTGTTCCACCAACAGGTAATGCAAACTATGCTTGGTTACAACATATGGTACATCATCTAGCACCTAACGGAGTAATGGGTTCAGTTCTTGCAAATGGGTCATTAAGCTCCAATACATCTAATGAAGGTGTAATAAGAGCAGAAATGGTGAAGGATGATATAGTAGATTGTATTGTAGCAATGCCTGGACAATTATTTTATTCTACAGGTATACCAGTATCTTTATGGATATTGCGCAAAGGTAAGGAAGAAAATGAAAACACTACAGGTAAAGTCTTATTTATAGATGCGAGAAATTTAGGTTATATGATAGATAGGAGATTAAAAGAGTTATCCATTGATGATATTAAGAAGATATCGGATACTTATCATAATTGGAAAAACAATACTGAATATGAAGATATACAAGGATTCTGCAAGTCTACAAGCGTAGAAGAAATAGCTGAAAATGAATATGTATTAACTCCAGGAAGATACGTTGGGATAGAAGAGGTAGAGGATGACGGAATATCATTTGAAGAGAAGATGGAAGGTTTAACAGGTGAGTTAACTAAGCAGTTTAAAGAATCCAAGGAACTAGAGGATAAAATTAGGAAGGCTCTAGGAGGAATTGGGTATGAAGTATAGTCAATTTCAAAAGCGTAAACTAGGAGAAATACTAAATTTTAGAAGGGGACATGACTTATGTAAAAAAGATATGATATATGGCATTTACCCTGTTGTAGGTTCAAATGGTGTAATAGGGTTTCATAATAAATTCACTACAGATATACCTTGTTTGACTATTGGTAGAAGTGGAAATATAGGTACACCACACTTTTTAAAACAGAAATGTTGGGCTCATAATACTACGCTATATGTTGATGATTTCAAGGGTAGCTATCCAGAATATGTATATTATTTATTAAAAACACTTGATTTAGCTCACTATGGAGGTGGAAGTGCCGTTCCAACATTAAATAGAAATCATATACATCCTGTAGACGTAATTTTTACAACCAACATTAAAGATCAAATAAAAATAGCACATATTCTCTCGATTATTGATAAAAAAATAGAAATGAATAATATCATTAATGAAAACTTACAATCTATATCTCAACTATTATTTAAACATTGGTTTGTAGATTTTGAATTTGAAAATGAAGAAGGCTTACCTTATAAGTCTTCTGGTGGACAGATGGTTGATAGCGAGTTAGGATTGATACCTAATGGATGGGAAGTTAAAAAAATAGAGAGTTTTGCTAAGATTAATGGTGGTAAAAGATTACCTAAAGAAAAGAATCTGATTACGTATAAAACAAATCACCCATACATAAGGATAACAGACGTTGACAATGCAAGAATTAAACTAGACAAACTTATGTTTTTAGACGATGAAACCTTTGATAGCATTAGAAATTACATAATTAGAAAAGACAACATTTTTGTTTCTATTGTAGGCACCATTGGATTAGTGGGTACCATAAACTCAATGCTAGATTATGCTAATTTAACTGAAAATATGGCGAAAATCACTCTTGACAATGAAAGTGTAATTAAAAAATACTATTTATTAGCGTTTCTATCAACAAAAGATGCACAACACAATTTGAAATCAAGGAATGCAGGTTCTACGCAGCCCAAGTTACCTTTAGGAAGGATAAGAGATTTTCCAATAGTAGTTCCTCACGTTGATTTGATGTGTATGTTTAATGATTTGTGTGAAAAAAATTATGAAAAGATAGATGAAGTTGAAATAGAAAATCTTTCATTAACAAATCTCAGAGACACCCTCCTTCCAAAACTAATAAATGGGGAAATAGACCTGGATAACCTAGAAATAAATATTTAAAAGAGAGGCGAAATTCATGCCATTTAATGAAGATATCTTAGAAAAAGCAATTATAGAGCATTTTCAATCATTAGAATATGAGTATTCATATGGACCGAATATTGACCGTGATTATAGTGAAGTTATTCTTAAAGAGCATTTTTTTGATTGTATTGCAGGTATTAATAAGGGAATAACACAAGATATATTAGAACAAGCATATAAGCAGATAAAAAACTTAGGGTTTATTAAGTTGGCAGAAGTAAATCAAGCATTTCATAAGTTACTAGTTGAGGGTGTTTTAGTACCTTATAAAAATGGTGATGAACAAAAGACCTTCCAAGTTAAGCTTATAGACTTTGAAAATGTTTATGTGAATGATTTTAGAGTAGTTAATCAATATACAATCATAGAATATAAGACCAAAAGACCAGACATAATTTTATATGTTAATGGTATACCTCTGGTTGTTTTTGAGCTTAAGAATGCAATAAATGATGATACTACTATAGAAAATGCATACAATCAAATAAAGAATTATCAGTTAGATATACCTTCACTGTTTTACTATAATGCTTTTAATGTACTATCAGATGGAGTAACTGCAAGCATGGGAACTATTACATCTGATTTTACTAGATATATGGTATGGAAGTCTAGAGATGGAGAGGCCCCTAAAGGTGATTTTAATCCTATTGATGTTTTACTTGACGGTGTGTTTAGAAAAGATAGGCTACTAGATATAATTAGAAACTATGTTTTATACCAAGATATAAAAGGGAGTACTGTAAAGATTGTGGCAGGATATCATCAGTACTTTGCTGTTACTAAGGCGGTTAAAAGAACAAAGGAAGCTTTAGCTAATAATGATAAAAAAGTAGGCGTGGTTTGGCATACACAAGGCAGTGGAAAAAGCTTTTCTATGGTATTTTATACAGGGATAATTGTAACAGACCCAAAGCTAAACAATCCTACGGTAGTATTGCTAACAGATCGAAATGATTTAGACAACCAATTATTTTCTACATTTGCAGCCTGTTCAAAGTTAATACTTAGGCAAGAACCTAAACAAGCCAAGGATAGAGAACATCTTAAAGAGCTGCTTAGGGTAAAAGCAGGTGGAATTATATTTACTACCATTCAGAAGTTTGAGGAGAATCCTGATGTGTTATCTGAAAGAAGTAACATAATATTTATAGCAGATGAGGCTCATCGTTCTCAATATGGACTAGAGGCTAAGTTTGATAGGACTACAGGTGAATGGAAGTATGGATATGCTAAAAATATGAGGGATGCTCTTCCTAATGCTACGTTTATTGGATTTACAGGTACACCTATTGATTTTAATGATAAGTCTACGATTGATATATTTGGGGAATACATTGACGTTTATGATATGACTCAGGCGGTAAAAGATGGTGCAACAGTTCCTATTTACTATGAAAATAGAACAGCTAAACTAAAACTTGATGAAGTAGTGCTAAAACAAATAGATACTGAGTACTCTAAAATAGCAGAGGAAACAACTCAGTACATTATAGATAAATCCATGCAGGACCTATCTAAACTAGAAACTATAATAGGGTCTAAGCAAAGAATTGAAATGTTGGCTAGTGATATAATAAAACACTATGAAGACCGCCAATATGTACTTGCAGGAAAAGCTATGATAGTATGTATGACTAGAAAGATAGCAATAAACCTATATAATGAAATATTAGCTCAAAGACCAAGCTGGACTAATAAGATAAAGGTAGTCATTACAGAAAGTAATCAAGACAATGAGAATTGGCATGATATCATAGGTAACAAGGAATATAGAAAGAACTTGGCTATTGAATTTAAGGATGAAAAAAATGAGATGAAGATAGCTATAGTAGTTGATATGTGGTTAACGGGATTTGATGTTCCTTCTATGGCTACTATGTATATAGATAAGCCAATGAAGGGTCATAACTTAATGCAGGCAATTGCTAGAGTAAACAGAGTTTATAAGGATAAAGAAGCAGGGCTTGTAGTTGACTATATAGGTATGGCAGCAGAACTAAAGAGTGCATTAAATCAATACACTAATAGAGATAAAGACAAAGTACCAGACTTAAGTGTGGCATTAAGCATAGCATTAGAAAAATTAGAAATAATGAAGGACTTCTTCTATGGTTTTGATTGCAGCGCTTTCTTCGGAGAATCATTGAAAGAAAGATTGGATGCATTGTTAAAAGGAATCAATTATGCACTAGGTTTTGATGAAGAAGATTCTAAATTGTTTATTAGAGAGGCAACAGCATTAAGTCAAGCCGAAACACTATGTAAATCATTACTAGATGAAGAACAAAAGAAAGAGATAGAATATTTTAAAGGCATAAAGGCTGGTTTATGCAAGATAGCTAGTAAAGGCAAGCTTACTGCTAACGAAGTAAATGCAAGGATAGGAGTAATTATTGAACAAGCTATACAACAAGAAGGCGTGTTCAATATATTTGAAGCTACTAATCAAGCTAATCCAGAAATATCAATACTATCTGAGGAGTACATGAATAGTATCAAGAACATGAAGCATAAAAACATAGCTGCTGAGATGTTAAGAAAGCTACTTGCTGATAACATAAAAGTATTTCAAAGAAGTAATATAGTTAAATCAGAGCTGTTCTCTAAAAAATTAACAGACCTGATGAAAAAATATAACAATAGAATGATTACAAGTGCAGAAGTAATTCAAGAATTACTTAACCTTTCTAAAGAGATTGTGACAGCGGTTAAAGAAGGGGAAGAGAAGGGCTTATCAGTAGAGGAATATGCATTTTATGAAGCTTTAGTAGCAGATCCTAAAGTGTTAGAAGAGATGCAAGATTCTATATTGGTAGCAATGGCTCATGAATTAACTGAAATGATAAGAAAGAATAAGACTATAGATTGGGACAAGAAGGAATCAGCAAGAGCTGCTATGAGAAGAATGGTTAAGAGATTATTAAGGAAATATAAATATCCACCTGAAAAAGCCGATGGGGCTGTAAACATAGTCATTAAGCAGGCAGAACTTATGAGTTCGGGAATATAAAGATAATTATAGAATTATTTAATGTGATGAAGGTGACAAAATGACTGAAAACCAATTAGGTAGAATTTTGAATGGAATATAAGATAATGCACCACTTGGGTATCAGGTTCTACAACAATGGTGAGATAAATTGTCTTAATTAAAATTAATTGAAATTGAACTAAGAAATGAGAAGGTAAATAGTACCTTCTTTTTTTATGTGATGATTTTGGACAATAGATATAGAACATAGACTATTGATATACTCATTATGTTTATTAAATTGACTGTTTAAAGGTAGCAAATTTAATGGAAATAATAATAGAATCAGTTTTAATATAGTGAAGAATAAGAGAACCCTCATGCTTATATAAGTTAATATAGTAAAATTTAGAATATTATGATATATTATCAATATATTATATTAAATTTCACTTTAGTTATTATTTTCAATTTTATTTCCGTGTATTAATAAATTGTTTAATACTATTACAATACAACGCTACCAAAACACGCCAAGTATAATATTTTTTTCAATTATATCAATAGTTACTTTTTTTACATCTGTACATTCAGTCAAAAAGTATTTTATGGCATTTTTAATTGTATGATCATTAATATTATTATCATTATCTATTTTATAAACTCGCGTAAAATTATTGAATCCTTTTTCTTTTTCATATTTATATGCAAAGATAAGATCAACCTTTATATTATTCATAATTAAGTTAATGTCACATAGATGATTCAATATTATTTCTCCTTTATTTCAGTTTAATTTATATTATTATATTGCTTAGATATGTGTTACAAATTTTACTAGTAGGTGTATTATTAACAAAATGTTCAATTTTAAAACAAGGGGGGACTGTTTTGGATGACAAATTATTAAAAAAGTTATTAGCAAATCAGGAAGGTACTAATTTAGACTTTAAATCAATATTTTATGATATTAAAAATAAAGATGCCAGAGTTAGCTTTATAAAAGATGTTTTATCAATGGCAAATTCATCTGTAACAAATAATAGCTATATTTTATGTGGTGTGAGCGAAGAACTGGATAAAACCAAAACCCTAATTGGAATAAATAAAGATCAATATATTGATGATTCACAATGGAGGCAGATAGTTAACAGATACTCTAGCCATCCCATAAATTTTGATATTGTTAGATATTTGTTTGAAGATAAACTATTTGTGATAATTAAGATACATAAAGAACAAGTCAGACCAATATTTTGTTCAAAGAACGAAAGAAATAAACTTGTGCAAGGTACTATTTACTTCAGAAATGGATCATGTAATGATATTGCCAAGGATTTAGTAACAATAGAACATATTATACAAAAGAACCTAAATGCTCACCAAAATAACATTGTTGATCCTACATATAACAATTTTAGTAAATTTCCAACTGCTCCATATTATAAATTTATAGGGAGACAAAAGGAGTTGGAGAAAATAAAAAAAGACCTAATATATCACCATAAAAATTATATTTGTTCTTTGCTTGGTGAGGGGGGAGTTGGTAAAACATCTATTGCATATAAATTGGCATGTGATATTAAGGACCTTATAGAAAATGGCGATCACATAGTTGATGATGTCATTTGGATTAGTGCTAAGGATCAAAGAATTTATCTAGATTCAAGAACCAATATAGAGAGAGAGTTTAATTCATTGGAGGATTTATATAATAAAATTTTGGCAATCTTCTATGAACCTAAATACATATTAAATTTATCGATCGAGGATAAACTACACCTTGTCGATCAGGCTATGAACGGTTCAAAATTCCTATTTATATTAGATAACTTAGAACTCTTCTCGGATTCAGAAATAAAAGAAATTCATGATTTCATAAAAAATACACCAGTAGGTCATAAGTTCCTTTTAACTTCAAGGCATGATATTCGTGTTCAAGATTTCATACCAATTGAAGGTTTTGATGAAGAAAACTGCAAATTGTATCTTAAAGATATCATCAGTAATTATGAGATAGTTGATATTGTATCAATGGAATTATTTGAGAATTTTAATCAGTTTTATAAGTTAACAAAGGGAAATGCATTATACTCAAAGTTTTTTATTGCGCAAATCAAGAAAGGACGAACTATTAATGAAATACTAAATAGAAAAGGTGTAGATTGTGAAAAAGACTTAAAAGAATACTGTTTTGACTCCACACTTAAAACTTTTGATGATAGTGAATTAAATGTAATGTATGCTTTAGCTATATGTGAACGTATGAATTTAACTAAATATGAAATTTCATTTGTGACAAATGAAGTCATAGCGACCACAGGTTCTGTTTTACAAAAGCTATCGGAAGTATCACTTATTTCAACTTCCTATAATAATGGAAATAAAATTCATTATATTAATCCTTTCTTAAAATCTTACTTAATAGAGGAAAATAGAATACCCAAGACAGTATTAGGTCAATTTCATAAAAGGTCTGCTGAATTTTCTTTAATGAATAGACCTATTGATTACTTGTATTTACATAACTTTGGTTTACATGAAGTTGATAGTGAAAATGAAATAGTCTCTTATAATATAACTTTGGACTTAGCAGAAAATATAAATAGATATGATAAAAGCAAGATAGACGAGTGTTTAAAACAAGCCTCTCTTTTATATCCAGGGAATTATATAGTTCCATTTATCGACTTTTTCAATAGATTAAAAGATGAAACTGTTAAATCTATTGGGGCACAAACCAAAAATGAACTTATCACAGAATTTATAACTGTGCTTAGACTAACAAATTCAAACTTGGAAAAGATATATTTAAATATTTGGTTGTCTATATTATTTATGATGCTCACAGATTTCGAAGAATCACTATCAATTTTAGAATCCATAATTGTCAAATATCCTAATGATATAGCTGGATGTAATTACATATTAGATATATTGTGCGCATGCAATTTAACATTTATTGCTAAGGATCACTATGAATTTGGAAGATTAGGATCTCATGATGATTGCAGAAATAAAGCTGATGCTAAATTTGAAGCTATATCAACATTTATGGAACAACCGTATTTTTACTATATTAAGAGTGGTGTTAATTATGCATTTAAATCAAATTGCTATCATTTAAGAAAAGAAAAGGAAGGCCATAAAATAGACCTTAGTGGTCCAAATTTAGGATTATTCAGTGGCAAGCATCTTTTTTAGTATATTATATATTATTTTAATAAATCTTATAGTTCTGTTACTCGACATTTAAATCATATTTAGGAACGAGTTCAATTACGGAACTTTTATATGCCTAGCTGGGCTACTAAAGGATATAATGTATTTATTGATGTAGCGGTAACTTACAAAGGTAAGGCATATAATACTAAAACCTCATTTAAACCTAGATAAGCATAAGAGGGCCGAAGCTTAGAAATCTATTCCTGTATAATAACTTCAATAGTGTTCATCGTGAATATGTTGGGAAGCTGTAAAAGAGCCAATTAGGCTCTTTTATATTGACTTAAAAAAGTGACAGTAATATGGAAAGGCTTATTTACCATAAAAATCATATTCACCATCAAATTCAATTTCTTCAGTATGACATTCAGGGTACTCATTTAAGTCTTCTATTTGACCTTCCAAATTCGTAATCTTATCTGCCATATTTACGTTCATGTTGATATTATCAGCAAGCTTATCTTTTAAATAATCAATTTCTTCTGTTTGACTATCTATAAGAGTTACCATTTGTGAAAGTCCATATATAGCATCAGTTGAAAACTCTTTAGCTTCTTTCTTATTCATAAAACCTCTCCTTATAAATTTATAATACATTCCTTAGGGGATTTATCATTCCTCAAACCTTTGAATACTGGTTGTCGCAACCCACCACTACCTGTTTTCATCATAAATTTTACTACACACACAAGTCTAAGCTCTATCCACACAGCATTATCATTTCCTAAAGGTATATCATTAAAAGGTTGGGAATTTAATTTAGGGGTTGACTCAATTACTCGAAAATCTTCTGTTGATAATTCCATAGTAACATGGCCTTTATGCACTAGTTGTTTACCCGAATATTGTCCAAGGACGATGCTAATTACACCTTTTCCTTTAAGGATATATCCACATACCACAAAATCATCATCCAATAGATACTTAATTTTTATCCAGTCTTTAGTTTTCTTGTCCTGATAATATTTACTATCTTTACGTTTAGCAACTATACCTTCTAGAGCATTTTGTTTAGCGAGTTGATAAAATTGTATTCCTTGATTTTCTATATATCTAGAAATAGCAATGCGTTCATTTTCTTTAATAACCTTTTGAAGTAGCTTTTTACGTTGCATTAATGGCAAATCCATAACTTGATGATCATCATAGTAGAGAATATCAAAGGCGGTGAAAGTGGCTGGAAGTTTAGCTGCAGTAAGTTGTATTTTAAAAGTATTTGCCAACACAGACCGTCGCTGAATCTCGAAAAAATCTGGCTTTCCATCTTTAATGACAATTAATTCACCATCTAAAATACACCTTTTTTTAACTTGTTTATGTATATTGGACAGTTCTGGAACTTTAGAAAGCAACTTAACATCACGTTTGTTGCGTATATCCGTTGAATCAATATCAAGATAAGCAATGCACCTGTGACCGTCTAATTTTAGCTCATAGATATAGCTAGGGCTATCAAATGCGTCTTGCATTTCACCGATTAACATAGGCTTAATGCCTTTAATATCGAACAAATCCATTATGCACCTTTTGGCGTTTTATGTTTTGCTGTAGGCTTTGGTGTTTCTTTAACTTTATTTTGTTCAATGCTTGCCTTTAATGCATCCATAAGATTAATAATATTAGTTGGAGCCTCAGACTTAGAGGCAACTATTTCTTTACCGGATATTTTCATTTCAAGTAACTCACGTAGCTTTGCCTGGTATTCATCCTTATATGTTACTGGCTCAAAAGGAGTAACCATAGAATTAATTAATGCCTTTGCCAAAGTAATTTCTGCATCTTTTAGTTCTGGCTTATTGTAGGATTTAGCAAGGTCCTTAATTTCGTCTTCATAGAACATAGTAGATATTAATATTCCATCTTCGCGTGGAATTATAGCAAGCAAAGTCTCTTTTGTTCCCATTACAGTTTTACCTATTGCAATCTTTTGCTCGGACATAAGGGCTACACGCAAAAGCTCAAAAGCTTTATTTCCACCAGTTTCAGGAGTAGCTTGATATGTTTTATCATAATAAATCGGCGATATTTGATTCAATTGAGCAAAGTGCAGTATTTGTATCGATTTTTCTTTTTCAGTTTTGATTTTTTCCAGATCATCATCCGTTACTACTACATAATGTTCCTTATCGTACTCATAACCTTTGATAAGATCTTTAGTTATAACCTCTTTACCACAGTGACTACAAGTCTTTTTATATTTTATCCTCGAGTTATCTTCTTTGTGTAATTGGTTAAAATGTATATCGTTGTCTTGTGTAGCAGTGTACATAGAAATTGGAATAGCAACAAGACCAAATGATATTACTGTTTTATGAGCTACAGCCATTATTAACACCTCTCTGTATTTTTTTATTAGTATAACCATAACGATATTTATTTACTATGAATCATTAGATTTTGTTAATTATATGCAAGCACTAAAATAATGTCCTAATTTGGTAAATGAAATTACTTCTAAAAAATAAAGAGATAGGATATAATAATTACGAACTGGTGTTCTAGTACTTAAATATGAATCTTAGCAGAAAGGAAGGAATTTATGAGTAGACTAATATTTCATATAGATGCAAATAGTGCTTACCTTTCTTGGGAAGCAGCTTACAGACTTCAACAAGGAGAGAAACTAGACCTTAGAACGATACCATCAGTAATAGGTGGAGACGAAGAAAGTAGACATGGTATTGTTCTAACTAAATCAATACCTGCTAAAAAATTTAATATTAAAACAGGGGAGACTTTATATAATGCTAGGGCAAAGTGTCCTGGTTTAATAATTGAGCCGCCTAGATATTCATTATATATGAAATGTAGCTCGGCTATGAATCAAATATTTCAGGAATATACTCCTCAAATTCAACGGTTCTCGGTAGATGAAAGTTTTCTAGACTTTTCTAACATGGAGCATTTATATCCAGACTATATGGTACTTGCTGAAACTATAGGGGCAAGAATAAAAAATGAACTTGGGTTTACTGTAAATATAGGAATATCAAATAATAAACTCCTGGCAAAAGTAGCATCAGATTTTAAGAAGCCGGATATGATCCACACATTATTTCCAGATGAAATAGAAAAAAAGATGTGGTCACTTCCTGTAGAAGATTTATTCATGGTGGGCGGAGCTACAGCTCCAAAGCTTCATAGTTTAAATATAAATACAATTGGCGATTTAGCAAATTATGATTTGAAAATTATAAAGTATAAATTAAAGAGTCATGGGCAATTGATATGGAACTACGCTAATGGAATAGAATATTCTGCAGTCAGAA
Organism: uncultured Clostridium sp.; assembly: GCA_964467165.1. Classification (GTDB taxonomy): domain Bacteria; phylum Bacillota; class Clostridia; order Clostridiales; family Clostridiaceae; genus Clostridium_AD. Next base: position 56,638 of record CAYXOL010000015.1, on the reverse strand, counting down.
AAAGTAATTATATTGAAATGAAGGGTATAGGAAACTCTACAACTATAGCTTTTGACGTGGAAGATGCAAATACAGCTCATAAGATATTGTTATCCTTGTGTGAAACGGTAGCTATGAGGTTAAGGGATTCTCAGAACTGCTGTAACGTAGTAAGCGTAAGCATCAGAGGAAGTGATTTAATTTCTTATTCTCGCCAAAAAAAATTAGAAGTATCAACTGACTCTACTCGTAGATTATATGAGGTAGTCTGCTATTTATTTAATAACGTTTGGAAAGGTAATCCAATAAGACATTTAGGTATCCATATCACTGATTTTTGTAATAATGATTTTTATCAGTGTTCTTTACTTGATAATTTTAATTATGAAAAGGATAGAAAAATAAATAAGACAGTAGATGCAATTAGATTAAAATACGGATCGGGATCCATTGTTAAATCATGCTTTCTTCATTCTGGGTTAAATGCAATGTGTGGTGGTATTGGGGCTGATGACTATCCTATGATGAGTTCTATTTTATAAAGGGGAATACTTTTATATTTCAGGTTGACAAGATATATTTGAAAGATAATTTTAGGTGAATTAGGTTTAAAGCGTAGAGACATGTTCAACACTTCTAATAGAGGTGATGGAAATGTCTTTTATTGTTGCTTTAATAGAAACAAGAGATTTAGGTTCAATAAGGAGAAAATTAATAACAATTTACATATTTAATGTAACTGATATTATATTTACAGTATTCCTAGTCAATACGGGCATGTTCTTAGAAGTAAATGCCATCATGGCACTCATTGTAAACAATAGGCAATTATTAAGCATAATAATTAAGGTAGTAATCCCATTTGTACTAATTTTTTCGGTTTATCAAAGAATAAAAGAGGCCACAGAAAAACAACTGTACCAGTCAAACATTATCATTAATGGGTGCTTAATATTTTATGGGCTTATAAATGTATCCCACGTTGTTTGGAGTATATTATATAATGTGATGAAAGTTTAAGAAGGATGTAATAAGAGTAACTTTAGTCTGTAAGAACTGTACTTAAGTAGTATTTATAAAATTAAAAAATAGCTAAATAAGCTTTGGGTTTATCTCAGAGCTTATTTTTACTTGTTTTTACAAAAATTGAAGGAAATAATAGTTTTGTGTTGAATTATTATGATATAGAAGGAAGTAGGTTGTAATATGTAAGTAAGGGAATTAAATATAGGAGAAAGTGTATATAAATGTAAGTGTACTCATAGTTTCCTGATAATCTATATAAAAACATATAATAAAATCGGACTACTGGTGAAAGAGAAGAGCAAAAGGAACAAGTCATTTGAATGGTAGGGTAAATATCTATCTGAATCTGTGTGAGGGGTAACAATCATGGCTCACCTATTGATATTAGATTGTCAGTTCATAAATAAAATTGAGAGAGAGGGATTATAATGAGCACAGCCAATAAAGAGATAACTTCTTTAGAAATTAGAAATTTGTTGTTAGAAACGCTTATTTATGAAGAGGGTGATATTGATACAGAGGGGAAAACATTCAAAAGGTATGGATATCAAGGGGGTCAGGGGGATTTATATAGATTAGCAGAAGGCTTAGCAATAAAGAGAGGATTAATCTCTATGGTCATACCATTAACAAGTTCTGCATGGGGATGTTCTATGTATAGTTTATATGAATTTCATTCTACAAACTTCTCAAAACGGGATATTCTTAAGCTTTTTGAGGAATTTTCTTTTTTATTAAATCAAGAAATATTATCACCCGGTGCTTATGGTGGATACGGAGCTAATCTTCCATATTTTCATGTAACAGATTATGGTAGGGAATGTTTAGAAAAAAGAGATATTCTTCCGCATGATGCAGATGGATACTTAAAAAAAATAAATACAATTACAGGAATAGATGAATGGGTTACCTTTTACATTCAAGAATCGTTACAGTGCTTTAATGCAAATTGTCTCCAAGCCTCAATTATCATGTTGGGGCTCGCTGGTGAAGTAATAATTAATAGCATGATTGTCTCGTTTTTGAAATTTTTAGATAAGCACTTACCAAGCGTAAAAGCAAGTATTGATACTGAATTATGTAATGTGTGGCAAGTATCCAAAAAATATAGTATATACGATACATATTTAAAAAAATGCAAAAGACAATACAATGATTCAGGGTTCTTAACATTATTTTCGAAAATGGATTCACTGGCCAGTCAAGTTTATTCAAATTTTCTTCGTATTACTCGAAATGAACTGTCTCATCCATCTGATTTAAAAATGGATAGAATAGAAGTTCTTATGATATTTGTATCTTTTATAAAGTATTGTGAAATTCAATATGAGTTTATTAACCATTATAAAAGTAACAGTTGATAGTGTACAAACTCATAAACATATTAAAGGTAAGGAAATATATAAATTTAAAATTAGTAAAACTACGTAAACAGATTAAGATCTTTAATATAATTCCTTAAAGAATTATATAATAATTTATGGAGGATAGTATGAGTAATGTCGAAACTTTAGAACAGCTAATAGAGAAACGTGATGATAAGCAGAAAAAACTAGATGAGTACATGGATGGTGAAAGTTATAATCAAGAAAATGATGGTTATAATGGAGATTATGATGATAATAAACCTGTGGAGATAGAAGCTCAAGAAGAAATAGATGGAATTAATAATATCATTACTCAAATAGAACATGGAAATCAGCAAAAGAGAGTAAATGGTGATTTTGAAAAGTTTAAAAAAGTATACACAAGTGGGAATATTATATCTGATAAACAAACTGGGAATGATATTTTGAATAGGGATATGTATGCAAATTCGATTAGCAAATTAATTTCCAAAAATGATATAGGAACACCTCTTACAGTTGGCATATTTGGAGAATGGGGGCAAGGTAAATCATCTTTTTTAGATTTATTAGAAGATAAATTATTAATATTGTCAAATGACAGTAAGACTAAAGGATTTGAATATTGTAAACCACATATTATTAGATTTGATGCTTCCGAATATAATGAAGAAGAAAAAATTTGGTATTCTGTTTTAAAAGATTTATTCAAAGCATTTGAAAAGGAAAAACCTATTAAGGGTAAGTTTGATTTTGCTTTAAAAAAATTCGTAAAATCTCTAAAGGTGAACATTATTAAATATTTTATAAACATTATAATTTTTGCAATTTTTATTCTGATTTATCAAAGAGGATTTCTTACAATAATAAAAAGTAATATCTTTGTTCAATCTATTGGTGTTTTTTCTATAGTTTTGTTTACAACAAATGTATTAATACCATTTATAAATAAACAGTTGGAATTTATTAAGCCATTATCAGAAAAAGTTAATAAAATTTTTAAATTAGGCGATTATAATAATTATTTAGGCACAAGAGAAACAATTAAAGAGGATTTTGAAGATATTGTGGATGTTTGGCTAAAAAAGGAAATTATTAATAATAAAACTGTGTATAAAGATAGAATAATAATTCTCGTAGATGAGTTGGACCGTTGTTCAGAGAAAAATATCACAGAATTTTTTAATGCGTTACAATTAATTCTTACAATGAAGGGAATTGTTGTTGTTTTATCTATAAATTATCAAACTGTGTGTTATGCGCTAGCTAATAACAACAAACATTATTTTGATAGTACAATTACAAATGAACAAAAAATAGCATTTGGAATTAGCTATTTGGATAAATATATAAACATACCGTTCTATTTACCCAATAATTTAAGTTATAAAAGTTATCTTAATAATCTATTAGGAAAAGATGATAATAGTAATAATAATAATAATAATAGTAATAGTAATAGTAATGAGGCGGAGGCAGAAAGTGATACTACGGAGGAGGGAATTGTAAAACCTAAAATAATTACATTTAGTAGCGACGAAGAGGACTTAATAAAGGATTCTATAGAAATAATTAACAGTATTATTGAATCTACCCCAAGAGAGATTAAAAAAATTATTAATTTACTAATCGTTTCAAAGGATATATGTTTTAATTTTAATTCAAAGAGTAGTAATAAGATTTGGTTTGATAATTATATTTTATGGTTTTTATTTGCCTATTTTAATCATAAGATTGCTTATTTAATCATAAATGAACCACATTTTAATTACTCTAAACTCAAAATTGCAAATTTACATGGAGATAAAAGAGCGGTGCTGTTTTTCAACAAATTGGATAGGCTTAAAGAGTTAAATTTTGAAGACATAAAAAAATGCAATGATATCTCTAGATGTTTTGTTGTAGATACATGTAAAATTAGGAAGAGTGATTGGTAACTGGAGGTTAGAATGAGAAATACGAAAAGGTATCTAAGTTTTCTGTTGGGATTAATGCGTATGTTCATTTTAACTGGCTGCTCAAGTACTTCTGAAAATACCACCCCAACAGTTGCGCTTCAGAGAACAGATGTTAATGAGACTATAACTAAAAAAGTGCCGAAACATGAGGAAAATACAACATCAGTTAGTAATGATAAAAAGGTTGTAAGTGTAAATATAAAAGTACATTTTATAGATGTAGGTCAGGCCGATAGTATTTTAGTACAGCAAGGCAATTCATATATGCTTATGCAGGGAATAACGGTGATGCTCAAGTTATTAAAAGTTATTTAGATAGCCAAGGAGTTAAATCTCTAGATGGTGTAGTTGGAACCCATGTTCATGAGGACCACATCGGAAGTATGGACTATATTATTAATTCATTTAAAGTAGGAAAGATATTTTTCCCGAAGCAGACTTCAACTACTAATACTTTTAAAGACTTTGTAAGTGCAGTCAAAAATAAAGGATTAAAATTAACAGCTCCAACAGTAGGTAGTACATTTAATATAGGTGATGCAACTGTAACAATATTAGCACCTAATGGAACAGGGTATGAAGATCCAAATGATTACTCTATAGTTGTAAAAGTTGTTTTTGGAAATACATCATTTCTATTAACAGGAGATGCAGAGGCTGAGTCTGAAAGTCAAATGTTATCAAAAGGGTTAGATTTATCGGCAACAGTACTTAAGGTTGGGCATCATGGAAGTAAATCTTCTACAGGACAAAGTTTCTTAGATAAGGTAAATCCTAAATATGCTGTAATAAGTGTTGGTAAAGGTAATAGCTATGGACATCCTACACAAGAAGTTATGAACAGACTAAAGGCTAAGAGTATACCCGTTTATAGAACAGATGAAAATGGAACAGTTGTTGCTACCTCTAATGGAACCAATGTAAGCTTTAACGTGAATCCTGGTAGTTACAAAGGCATTACTTCTAGTTCCACAAGTAGTAGTTCATCTTCAAGCAATAATTCTACCAGTAAGCCTGTACTAGTACCTGTCCCTAAGGCAATTACACCAAATAAAAATCAAAGTGTAACTGTATATACTACTAAGACTGGGAGTAAATATCATGTAGATGGTTGTTCATATTTAAGCAAAAGTAAAATTCCAATAAGCTTAAGTGATGCAAAATCATCAGGATTAGGACCATGTAGTAAATGCCATCCGCCACAATAATAGGAGGAATTTATGAAAGTGATTATTGATAGATTTGAAGGAGATTTTGCGGTTTGCGAAAAGGAAGATAGGCAAATGTTAGATATTGAAAAATCTAAAATCCCTATTAAAGCTAAAGAGGGGGATGTTCTTAATATAATTAATGATAGGATAACAATAGATGTTGAAGAAACTGAAAAAAGAAAAAAAGAGATTGAGGAACTTACTAAGGATTTGTGGAACTAGTAAAAGGAGTAGAGATGCTCTTTTTTTATGAATTTAAACACAGGCTATGCGCATATATGCAAATAGTAAATTCCTTAACTGTGGATACATTAATAACATAGAAAGCCACAACGGAAACTTGATCAATCTGTTGCGGCTACTTCTATTTAATTAAACATCAAGAGGTACTTCATAAGTTAAGCCTAGCTCACAAGCCACTGTGCATAATATACCTGGCGAAATTACACCACTGTCTACCATGTTTTTAAATGAATCATAAACTGAAATTTATGAAATTCTTTTGCACCAAAATTTTCAAAAAAAACAATAAGATGTTTCTTAGAAGTTTCTCCTATAGAGTATTCGTTACCTCTATCATCGTGTGCCATGTTAATTAACAACCTTGTACCTGTAAAAGCGATTTCTCTAAACTCGTCATAAGCGTCATCATCAAGTTCTAAAACTATTTTTGAATTAAATTGTAAAGTTTTTTCCATTTTTAAATTCACCCCTTTTTTAATAGTCCTATACAAGCAGATAAGCTTAGTAAATAATGTTTCTGCATGTTCTTATAGGCCTTTGTAACAGTATACATTTAAGGGGCACAAATGTCTATAAACGTTGACACGACTAAGTCAACGCTCTGTTGACTTTCTAATTGAGTCAACTTAACGTTGTGTTGAATGGAATAATAGAGGTGCTGAAAACTCTAGTATTAAAGAATTTTTAAGTTGAAATAAAATTTAACATTAAGGGAGAAAATTATGAATAATTCATTAAAAGTTCACACATTTATATAGTAGCAGGCAACAATTGGTTCAAATGGTAAAGCTGTAATACTAGTTTAAATTTTATTTATAATTTTAAATTGAGTGTATATTACTTCGTCATAAGCAACTGTAAAAATCACTAACCATTAGATAAAATGGACAGGTTTTGTATATAATTGGAAGTACATAGACTTCTAAATAAGGTGGGGGGCAATTATGTATACCACAGAACAAGCATCAGAATATTTAAATCACAGACCTCATAAAAGTGTGGAGTTCAGAAATGTTAAGTGGCAACAATTACGAATGTTTCTATGTGATGATGGAATTATAGGATTAAATGAAACTGGTAAAACTGAAGTGTATGTATATAGTAAAGGCAAGTTTGCAGATGATACTTGGATTATGGCTATTAAATTTAAGGCGTTTTTATGTGAAGCTAAAGTTATTTGTGTTGTGTTAATATTATTATTGGTGTTTATTTGGTGTTTACTTGGTGTTTATTTTGCTAAAGAGTATATAAATTTACTATAACGTACTACAAGGTAATAAAGTGTAAACGCTGATATGCAAGGGGTTACTAAACATAAATCTAGTTTGGAATAGGCGCGCTACCACACTACGAACCAGTTGGTCGCAGGTTCGACTCCTGTCCGACGCACCATTAAAAACCCAGTAACTGCAATAGTTACTGGGTTTTGTCGTTCCGAGAATTGTTAACATGTGATTGATATGAATGTAAAGGTAAAATACGAGAAGCCCAGTAGAAGCTAATCTAGTGGGATTTATATTAGAGTCAATATGGTGACTTAGGTCGGAATAATTATTATTTTACATATGACTTTAACTTATCTAATTGTTTTATAATATATATAAATATTATTTAAATGAGCAAGAGTTATGAATTTGAATTTACAGTATTTGTATTGACAATTATGAAAGAATGAAAACACTATGTATAGTTACTACAACTATTACATGGTGTTTTTTTCCTATTATAAGTAATTGTTTAGGAAACAAGTTACATTAATCATATGTTTTTTCAACAACATTATCTAATATAGAAAAGGAGGATTTATTTTATGGAGTAAATGGGATTATTGGATTATAATTAAATAAACAGTATTATTTTATACGACGGATATATTTGTCTAAAAGAAAAATCATAATTCTAAATTTATAAATGTTGCAGGAAAAAAGGTGATTTTTGTTGAAATGAGTATAGGTATAAATTAGTGCTCTTCATTGCCAATGTTAAATTTATTTTGATTCTATGTAAAATCGCATAAGAATTAAATATTCACATATATTATTTGGAATCTATATAGCTTAATAAAGGTGGGGTCACTCTTGAAAGACAGCATTCACATTATAAGAAAATTTGGTAAATATATTAAAAGGCATCATGTAACTTTGTTAGCGTTTTTTCTGCCAGTCTTTATACTGGAAATCGCCTATATAGCTGTTGGGATTTTTCCTTTTGGTAATAGGAGTTTATTAATAGCGGACTTATATCATCAATATGCTCCCTTTATCTCGGAATTGCAACACAAGTTCACAACAGCTTCAAGCCTTCTGTACTCCTGGTCAGGTGGCCTTGGGGTAAATTTCTTGCCCTTATTTTCTTACTATCTGGCCAGCCCAATAAACCTTATAACGCTTTTGTTTCCAGCAGACTATTTGACTGAAGCCGTACTTGTACTTACGCTTATAAAGGTTGGACTTTCAGGGTACTGTTTTGCCTTTTACCTTAAGGGCGTCCATGGCGAAAAGAATCTAGTTACTGTTGGTTTTTCCTTGCTTTATGCACTGTCTGGTTTTGTGCTTGCTTTTTCCTGGAATATTATGTGGATGGATTCTATTTATCTTCTACCTTTGATTATGCTTGGCCTTGTAAACCTAACACGCCAGGGCAAAGGCTTCTTTTTCTGCATTACACTTACCCTTGCACTCCTGTCCAATTTTTACATGGGTTTTTTTATTTGTTTTTTCACCTTGCTTTACTACCCAGTATGTCTGTTTAAATACCATAATTTAAAAAATAACTCCTTGCTAATAAAAAGGACGGGTCAATTTGTAGGATTTTCACTGTTATCCGCTGGTTTATCAGCAATGCTTCTGATACCAACTTTTTTTCAATTAAAATCCACCTCCGCAGCGGCGGATATATTTCCAAAGACACTTACAAACTATTTGGATTTATTTGATTATATAGCCAGACAGTTTACAGCTGTATCACCGTCTATCCGGGAAGGTGCACCTAATATGTATTGTGGAATTGTTGTGTTAGTATTGCTTCCCATATATTTTTTGTGTAAAAACATTCCCTTGAAGGAAAAGTTATGGAATGTTTCTCTTCTTTTGATTTTAATCCTAAGCTTTAATATAAACATATTGAATTTTATTTGGCATGGATTTCATTACCCTAACCAGCTTCCTTATAGATTTTCCTTTGTTTACATTTTTCTCGTATTATCCATGAGTTATGAAGCTTTTAAAAATCTTCACGAATTTAGTGGCAAACAGATAGGCAATATTTGCTTATCTATTTTGGGTATTATTTTGATTTCACAGAAATTTGATGATTTATCAATTGGATTTCATACCATATATATAAGCGCAGCTTTTATTATTTTATATGCATTGGCCCTTACCATTGAAAGGTCCTGTGCTATTAGGCCATCTCGCAAAACTCTAATTATATTTCTTATACTTACTGCGGAGATAATTACCAATACTATTATAACAGTTGTTAAGATTGATGCTACTGAAGGCTATTCCAGTCGAAAGGGTTATGAAAGTGGCAGTGAAGTTTCCCAAATTCGTAATGAAATTTCTAGTATTTCCCATAGTGATAAGGGCTTTTATCGTTTAGAAATTCTGCCCTCAAAAACTGTTAATGATCCTGCTCTGTATAATTACCGGGGCCTGTCGATTTTTTCTTCTACCATTTCCGCAGGACCTGTAAAAATGCTTGAGAATTTGGGATACGCTAGCAACGGTATTAATAGTTACAGCTACGAGGGTTCTACAGCAATATTAGATTCTCTTCTGGGCATCAAATATCTAATTTATAGGGATGACATAGCTACTGTGGAAAAATTGTACAATCAAACTACTACCACTGAAAACATAAAAGTTTTTACAAACCCCTATGTTTTGCCGCTGGGATTCCAATCCACCAGCCAGATGAAGAACTTCGATAGCGGTGCTGGGGACAATCCGTTTGTTAATCAGAATCATCTTATAGAGGCTATCTGTGGTACACCAGATGTTCTAATTCCTATTGAGCAGAAGTTAGCAACTCAGAGTAATATTGATCTTAGCGAGAGTACATACCACTACAGCTTTAATCGTGTTAATAAGGATAACGACTCTATAGCACGTATTAATTTTGAAATTGATAGTGCAGAGCAAGTCTACCTTTATTATAATGCGCCCTATAATATGAAAGGTAGTGGAGTTGTTACAGTAAATGGAAAAAAAGTTGAATTTAATCCAAAGCATTCTACTATCATTAATCTTGGGTTTTGTAAGGCTGGATCCTCTGCAGAGATGAAAATTAATTTTGATAAGTCCGTAGCTGAATCGGGAAGCTTTAAAGTATATGCCTACAGTTTGAATATACCAGCATTTAAAGAGGCAATGTCTCTTATCCACAAAAAATCAATGATCGTTGAAAAATTTACGGATACTAGCATCCAGGGTAGGGTGAAAGCAGCAAGTGATGGAGTGATGGTAATGTCCATACCTTTTGATAAGGGATGGCACGTGAAAGTTGATAATCAGGAGGTTAAGCCCCAGGCTGTTGATAAGTGCTTATTGAGCTTTGACTTGTTAAAAGGCACGCATAAGATTGAAATGTGGTTTTTTCCAGAAAAGCTTTTTATGGGACTTATGATTAGTCTGGTATCAGCTTTAATACTAATCTTACTTTTCTTAAAAAAGTCAAGCATCATTGTTTCTACTATTAATCATTTCAAGAAGGGGGTTAAATAACAATGGATAGGGCACTTATTACAGTTGTTATTCCGGTGTACAATGAAGAAAGCCAGATTTGTGAAAATATCACTGTTATCAGGGATTGTTTGCTAGAAACCGATATGGACTTCATGATTTTACTTGTTGATGATGGCTCAACTGATAGCACATGGTCCAGGATTAAAAGGCTTTCAGAAGAAATTTCATGTATTAAAGCATTGAGACTTAGCCGGAATTTTGGCAAGGAGGCAGCGCTTTGTGCTGGACTAGAAGCTGTAGAGGGCGATGCCTGTATAATCATGGACGCTGATCTCCAGCACCCACCAACATTAATACCTGAGATGATAAGGTTATGGAAGGACGGGGGATATGAGGTTGTTGAGGGGGTTAAGGCTTTACGTGGAAATGAGAGCATGGTTAACAAATTTGGTGCTAATTTATTTTATAAAATACTAAGCAAGCTTTCCGGATTTAATATGAAGCAGACTTCAGATTTTAAGTTGTTGGATAAAAAAGTTATACTAGCATGGCGTAGCATGAATGAACGGGGTACGTTCTTCAGAGGAATGTCGGCCTGGGTTGGTTACAATCGTATAAGTATACCCTTTAATGTAGGAACCAGGACAAAAGGGGTATCGAAATGGTCTCTTTTTAATCTGTTCACCCTTGCAGTAAAAGCAATTACTTCCTTTTCATCATTTCCACTTCATTTAGTTACTTTTATGGGAGTGTTTTTTCTTGCTGGAGCACTAGTGCTTGGAATCCAGACTTTATACATGAAGCTTATGGGTATTGCACTGAGTGGCTTCACAACAGTTATACTGTTGCTACTCATTATTGGAAGCTGCTTAATGATAAGTCTTGGAGTCATAGGAATCTATATTGCTAGAATCTATGAAGAAGTCAAATGCAGGCCAAGATATATTGTTGCAGATGAAATTAAGAGTAGTAAAGATATACTTATCAAGTGAAACTTATTTTTCCTTGAAAGCAAAATACCTCTGGCCTACATAGTTCAGTGCAGTAAACAAAACCATACCAAAAATCATAGAGAATTGCTCAACTATACTCTTTGATAAATTAGTATTGGAAAGTATCATGGTTACAATTGGCTTTGAAATGCTGTATGCAACCAAATAACAAACAGCAATATTCGCAGAAAATCTTAGTGCTGTTTTTACAGTAGATTCATTATTTCTAAAAGTAAAATTTTTATTAAGAAAAAAGCTTAAGATACTTGCTAATATATAGGATAGGGCAGAAGAGCCCCAATAGCCCAAGTATGTTAAGTTATACAGCAAAAACATTATTCCGGTACCGAATATAGTATTTATTATTCCTACTAATACGAATTTTAAAAATTTTATATCAAATAATTCTTTTTTTATCATAAGTAAACCCCATCTTGTGCATTATTAGAAATCTTATTTCGATACTCCATAGGTTTTAAACCAGTGGTACTTTTAAAGAGTTTATTGAAGTAAGTTACGTCTGTAATGCCTATCATTGCAGCAACCTCATAAATTTTATATTGGGGCTGAATTAATAATTTTTTAGCCTCTTCAATACGTATTTCACTTAGTATATCAATAAATGTACTACCAGTCTCCTTTTTTATCAGTTTACTAAGGTACCAAGTACTGATATATAAATAGGCGGATACATCTTTTAAGGTTAAGCCAAGAGATACGTTTTCCTTCATAAAAGAAAGGGCTTTAACTACAAGAAATTTAGAGTTTTTTTCATTAGTATTAAGTGATTTATCTTCCGTAATTGTAACTTTATCGCTTAAATTATAATCTTCTTTAACTTTTCTTTTTAAATTTTTTAAAATTTCTTCATTAGATTTTACTTTTTTAAGTTCAATAATAGCTTCTTCGATGGAAAGGATTATTTCCTTAGTATCTGTGGGCTTAAGTAGGAATCTAAAGGCTCCAAGTCTAACAGCTTGTTGAGCATACTCGAAATCTCTAAAGCCAGATAATATTATTATTTTACATCCGTGCTTATGTTCCTTTAGCTTAGAAATCATCTCTAAACCATTTAAACCAGGCATTCGGATGTCGGTGAATACAATATCAGGTTGAAGTGAGGAGAGCATTTCTAGTCCTTCATCCCCGTCTACGGCCTCACCTACAACGCTACACCCCATTGAATCCCAATTAATAACAGTTTTTAGACCTTCTCTTATGATTTCTTCGTCATCAATTATAAGTACTCTATACATTTAATATACACCCCCTTTTATATGTTGGTAGGCACCTTAATTGTAACAATAGTCCACATACCCTCTTGACTCTCTATTTTTAGACCATATTCACTACCATAAAGCAGTCTAATTCTACGATGTACATTAAGTACACCTATCTTAGAATTATCTAAGATATTATCTATATCTGAAAATTTATCATCGCTCATGTCGTCTAGTAGCATAAGTAATTTACTTTTCTCAATGCCTAACCCGTCATCGGCTACAGTAATAATTAGTTGATTGCCTTCCTTCTTTATCGTAATATCTACAGTACCTCCACCTTTTTTCATTTCAAGCCCATGATGTATTGTGTTTTCAATTATAGGTTGGATTAAGAGCTTGGGAAGCCTATTATTAAGAGTGTCTTCATCAATAGATAAATTAAATGCTATTTTTTTACCGAATCGTTTCTGTATTAAGAATTTATAGCTTTTGATGTATTCGATTTCTTTATAAACGGGAATAAATTTCTCATTGCTCCTATTTAGGTTTGCTTCTATAATGTAGGAAAAAGAAGAAATCATTTCACTGACCTCATCATCTCCGTGCATTTTTGCCTTCCAGTTAATGGACTCAAGTGTATTATATAAAAAGTGAGGATTAATTTGAGCTTGCAATGCGTTAATTTCAGATTGCTTCATTACAATTTGCTCTTTATACACTGTATCAATCAAGTTTTTTATATTTTCCGACATTTTGTTAAAGGTACGAAATACGAAACCAAATTCATCCCGGCGATTACTTTCTATTATTACACCTATGTTACCATTTTCTAGGTCCTTCATTTTTTTTATCAATATATTCAGTGGACGTATCATTGTGCTATATAAATAATTTATAAGTAATAAGCAAATAGGAAGAGTAGCAATACAAAGCATTATACTAAATTTAGCTACATTTCGTAGCTCTTTAAATAATACATTTCCTGAAATTCCAACAACGAGTTTCCAATTGGCTGGTTTAATTGTGTCATATATCATATATATAGAATCATTTTTAGTTTTTATTTCTCCTTCACCTTTGTCTAAATTAGAATTAAGAAAAGATTGTATGGATTTATTAGAATTAACGTCAAAACTATTATTTATAAACATTAATTGGCCATTGCTGCCATAGAGGCCCAAAGTTTGCTTTGAGTTGATTATTATATTATTAAATACTTCCATAAAGTATTGATTATCTATTTTAAAGGCTAAAAGACCCACTTCTTTATTTACATCTAATAAATCATATATGGATTTTGTCAGGTATATACCATCTATTTTTCCGTTTTTACTTACTACATACCATACTGGTGCTCCTTTCCCTTTTATGGCTACCTCATTTAACTTATCTATATTGGTGTAGCAATCTGTAGTAGCTACAAAAGTTCTATTTGCTTGAAAAATTTTTCCACTGTCAGAATATTTAATGAGAATTTCGTTTAGCTCATATTTAGAGAAAAGTAAGGATTGTAAATACTGTTGGAAATTATTTTCATATATAAAATCTAAATTATTAGAATTAATTAGTGTGTTTGTATCAATTATTTTGCGGTCATAAAAAAGTTGTATTGAGAAAAGATTAAGCTTATTCATTCTGTCTGAAAGTGATTGGGTCAGTTGCGCAGCTGCACTTTGATAGTCTACAATAGCTTTTTCTTTGATCATTTTTGAATAATTTACATATCCTAAATATCCGATAATTATTGTAGGATAAAGAATAAATACAATTGCAATAATAATAAGTTTGGTTTTCATAGAATGGCTTCTCATAATAAAAGTCCTTTCATAAGCTAAATTTAATATTAGTGTATTTGCTATAATTATACTGAAAATCTACCTATAATTCTATGCTTTTGTTCACAAGCCAAAATAAACAAATAAATACCAATATGAACTGATTTAATGTTTCTGGTATGGATGATATAATTTGCTTGTAAGGGATAAGGATTATGTAAACATTTACTTAACAATATTGTAGAAATAAAAAATGGGGGGATATGAAAATGAAAAAATCCAAAAAATTAATTTGTTTGCTCATGACAACTGCAATGCTGGCTTCAACTTTAGTTGGATGTGGTAACAAGGATGCAGGTACAACTACAAGTACAACATCTGTAGAGGACAAAGAAGTAACAATTAGAGTAGAAACAACTTTTACTGGTGCAGATCCATACACAGAAGTATGGCAACAGGCTATAAAAGATTTCCAAACTGAAAATCCTAAAATCAAAGTCATAGATGAAGCTACTTCTGCTGCAAGTGAGGCTTTTAAAACAAAAATAAATACTGATTTTGCTTCAGGTAATGAACCGGATGTAACATATGGATTTAATGGCGCAGCTGGAAAACCGCTTGTTGATTCCGGTAAGGTAATTTCTTGGGAAGATGAATTAGCTAAAGATCCTACTTGGGCTGCAAACTTTAAGAAAGCTGGCCTGGAGGCTGGTCAATATGAGGGTAAACTTTATGCACTTCCTTACATTGGTTTTTTTGAAGGAGTATGGATAAATACCGATTTATTTAAGAATAATGGACTTGAAATTCCTAAGACTTATGAAGATATTATAAAGGCTATTCCAGTACTTAATGCAAAGAACATAACTCCAATCGCCTGTTCCTTTGCTGAAGAACCACATTATTTAATTGAAACATTATTACTTTCACAAGGAGGAGTAGAAGGTCATAATAAAGCCTTTGATGCCAGTTGGTCTCCGGCACTTGCACTGGCTAAAGACCTCTATGATAAAAAAGCATTTACAGCAGATGCTTTAACAATTAAACAAGCTGCTTGTGCTCAGGCTTTTGCTGATAAGAAAGCTGCAATGTTTATTTCAGGTTCTTGGTCAGGTGGAGCATTTCAGAAAATGGAAAACGTTAGCGTAATTCCTTTCCCATTAGTACCTGGTGCAAAAGCGGGTGCTAATGACATCATTGGTGGTACAGGCACAGGATGGTATGTATCTAAGGCTCTTAATGACGAGAAAAATGGAGCTGGTATGAAATTTGTTAAGTTTATGACTCAGCCAAAGCAACTTGCTAAGTTCGCTGAAAAGGGAGGGGTTCCACTTGAGAATGTACCAGCTTCAACTACAGGTGGTGAACTATCAAAAAATATCGGTGAATTTATGACTAATGCTACTAGCATGACTAGTCCTGCTGGAGATAACATGAATCAGGAAGCCTTTACAACTATATGGAAAGGTATGCAATATATAGTTGCGGGAAAGAAGACTTCACAACAAGTGCTTGATGAGGCACAAAAATTAGCAAAATAATAAAGCCTCGGTAGTAATATCTCAAATTAATAATACACAATGCTCAATATCTAATAAATTTTATTGTGCATTGTGTATTTTAAAATAATACTTCAGGGAGTAATGAATATGATTTTAAAGAATAAGAAATATGCTTTTTTATTTTTAGCACCAGCTCTTGCTTTAATTACGATTTTTCTATTTAATCCGCTAATCCAAACTTTATATTTTAGTTTAACTGATTGGCATTATTTTTCAATGAAAAAGACCTTTATTGGATTGGAAAATTACAGGAGGCTTCTACAGGACCCAGTAGTTGGGATAGCAATTAAAAACACATTATTATTAATAATTTTATGTATTATATTTGAAATTGGAATCGCCTTACTCCTTGCTATGCTAATGGACGGAGTTAAGAGGGGTTTTAAGATTTATAGAACAATTTTCTTTTTTCCAGTTGTAGTATCGGGTTCCGCAATAGGACTTTTATTTTCACTTACATATCAGTATGATGCAGGTCTTTTGAATAATATTTTAGGTGTATTTGGAATGTCAAAGACAATATGGCTAACTGAAAAATCTTCAGCATTACTTTCTATGATGCCATATATTTGGCAAATGACTGGTTTTTATTTTGTAATTTTTATGACCGCACTTACAAAAATACCAAGTGATATATATGAATCAGCATCTTTGGATGGTGCAACGGGGCTTACTAAATCAATATATATAACACTTCCACTTATACGGGATGTAATAATTACAACTATAGCCCTGGTAATTACATCAGCTATAAAGGTTTTTGATATTATATTTGTAATAACCCAGGGTGGTCCTATGAATTCAAGTCAGGTACTAAGCACTTATATATATCAAACTACATTCCAATCTATGAATCAAGGCTACGGGTCTGCACTATCTATTCTTATGGTTGTTATTGGAATTGGCTTGACTATTATTACTACATTGCTAGCAAGGAAAGAGCCGATAAGTTATTAGTTGTTTATGGAGGGATGTTAGAGTATGTTAAATTCAAAAGTTTCAAAAGATATCTATATAGAAAAAAAGCATAATAAATCAAAATTTAAGATGTCCAAGATTATTACACACTTTATTTTAATAGCATGGGGAATAACCACTGTTGCACCAATAGCATGGGTTATTATGAATAGCTTTAAGAGTTCATCTGAAATAATTTCTAGTGCTCTTAGTTTTCCTACTAAAATTAATTTTGATAACTTCGCTGCACTTGCAAAATATTCTCAAATAGATATTCCTAGGGGTTTTTTTAATAGTCTTGTTATTTCCGGCAGTGTTGTTGTATTAGTGTTGTTTTTCGGAGCAATGGCCGCATTTGTGTTAGGAAGATTTAAGTTTTTTTTGAATGGCCCAATAATGGTACTTTTAGTTGCTAGTATGCTTGTTCCACAGTTTGCAGTTATTATTCCTAATATTAAAATATTGCAGTTTTTTCATTTCAATAACACTTTTTTAGCTGTAATAGTACCACATACTGCTGGATTTTTAAATTTTGCTATAATCATGATGGCGGGATTCATGAAGTCTCTTCCTGTTGAGCTTGAAGAAGCTGCCATAATAGATGGGTGTAGTATACCAAAAATATTTATGAAAATAACACTGCCATTATCTGCTCCAATGCTGGCCACCACAGGCATAAT
The DNA here is from genome assembly GCA_964467165.1 of uncultured Clostridium sp. Taxonomy (GTDB): domain Bacteria; phylum Bacillota; class Clostridia; order Clostridiales; family Clostridiaceae; genus Clostridium_AD. Next base: position 38,998 of record CAYXOL010000015.1, on the reverse strand, counting down.
GGTTTTTTTATGGTCTTATAATGATTTACTTCTTCCACTGGTATATCTTACAGGGGAATTACGACCTATAAGTGTTCTTTTATCACAAATTTCAAGTCAGTTTACTACGGATTATGGCGCTATGATGGCAGCGCTGACAATAACAATAGTTCCGGTAATAGTACTATACATATTTTCTCAAAAATATGTAATTAAGGGTATGACAGCTGGTGCAGTTAAGGGGTAATGGAAATTATTTTAATTTTAATATAGATAAAGGGAGAAGATAAAATGAGATATGGATATTTTGATAATGCATGCAGGGAATATGTTATTGAGCGTCCCGATGTTCCGGTATCTTGGACGAACTATCTTGGGGTTAAAGATATGTGCGGGGTAATTTCTCAGAATGCAGGTGGGTACCTATTTTATAAAAAGCCACAGTACAATAGAATAACTAGGTTTAGACCAAATGGCGTTCCACTGGACAGACCCGGACACTATGTTTACCTCCGTGATGATGAATCCGGAGACTACTGGACAATTTCTTGGCAGCCAGTTGGCAAGGACCTTAAAAAGGCCAATTATAAATGTCGTCATGGGTTATCTTATTCAAAATTTTCCTGCGAATATAGAGATATAAGTGCGGAGCAGGTTTTGTTTATTCCAGTAAATGAGGATGTAGAATTATGGGATGTAACCATAAAGAATAATGGGAAAGTTTCACGTAAATTAAGTGTATTTTCTTATGTAGAGTTCTCATTTCAAAATATTGATATGGATAATGAAAACTTTCAAATGAGTCTTTATGCGTCAGGTTCTAGTTATAAAGATGGAGTTATTGAAAATGATCTTTTTTATGATACCCAGGACACAGGCTATCAATATATTGCATCAAGTTTCAAGCCAGATAGCTATGATTGCTTAAGAGATAAGTTCCTCGGAAACTACCACACTGAAGATAATCCAATAGCTGTAGAAAAGGGAATTTGTAGTGGGAGCTTCGAACTTGGTGGAAATCACTGCGGTGCGCTACATAAAAAGATAACCTTATCTCCAGGAGAAGAAACTAGACTTATATTTATGGTTGGGGTTGGTGCAAGAAGTGTAGGCAAGAAAATGAAAGAGAAATATTCGGATTTGGCTACTGTAGATAGTGCATTTGTTGAACTTCGTAAATATTGGGAAGTAAAATTAAAGGCATTTCAGATTAAAACCCCAAATGAAGGCATGAACACCATGATAAATACATGGAATCTTTATCAAGCAGAAACAAACGTTGTGTTCTCTAGGTTTGCTTCATTTATAGAAGTAGGTGGAAGAACAGGACTTGGATATAGAGACACCGCTCAAGATGTTATGTGCATTCCTCATACAAATCCTAAAAAGTGTAAGGAGCGTATAATTGAACTTCTTCGTGCACAGTCTAGCATAGGTTACGGTCTACATTTATTTCAGTCAGAATGGTTTGATCCAGAGACCTCTAAGGTTTTACCTTCAAAATCACCAACAGTTGTACCAACTCCAAGCATGTCGGATGTGGTACATGGCTTAAAGGATGCATGCTCAGATGATACATTATGGTTAATTGCAGCAATATGTGAATATGTAAAAGAAACCGGTGAATCCCAGTTTTTTGATATGATGGTCACTTTTGCCGATAGAGGAGAAGCTACGGTATATGACCACATGAAGAGAATACTTGATTTCTCAACCAAGCAGGTTGGTGCTACAGGGATTTGTAAAGGTCTTAGAGCTGACTGGAATGACTGCTTAAATCTTGGAGGCGGGGAAAGTGCTCTAGTATCTTTCCTGCATTTTTGGGCACTAAACAATTTTGTTGAATGTGCTAACTTTTTAGGTAGATTAGAAGATGCAAGGATATATGGGAAAGTAGCAAGTAAGGTTAAAAAAGTATGTGAAAATGAGCTTTGGGATGGGGAATGGTATATTCGTGGAATTACAGCAGATGGAGAAAAAATAGGCACTGAAAAAGATGAAGAAGGAAAGGTTCACCTTGAGTCAAACACTTGGGCAGTGGTTTCTGGTGTTGCAGCACCCGAAAGGGCTAAGGCCTGTATGGATTCAGTGGATAAATATTTATATTCAGACTTTGGTCTACACTTAGTCTCACCAGCCTATACAAAACCGAATGATGGAATAGGTTTCGTAACTCGTGTATACAAGGGAGTTAAGGAAAATGGAGCTATCTTTAGTCATCCAAATCCCTGGGCTTGGATTGCTGAATGCATGCTTGGACGTGGTGATAGGGCTATGAAGTTCTACAACGCCCTATTACCTTATAATCAAAATGATATGATAGAGACTCGCGAAGCTGAACCATACTCCTACTGTCAATTTGTCATGGGAGAAGATCATACAAATCACGGTAGAGCAAGGCACCCATGGCTTACAGGAAGTGCTGGTTGGGCATATTATGCAGCAACTCACTACATGCTAGGAGTTCGTCTGGGCTTTGAGGGAATGATTATAGATCCATGCATACCAGAAGAGTGGAAGGAGTTCGAAATTACCCGGGTATGGCGTGGAGCAACTTATAATATAAGCATAAAAAATCCAGATGGAGTACAGAAGGGCATTAAAGAAATAATGTTAAATGGAGCAGCGGTAGAAGGTGCTATTAAGCCGCAAAAGGCAGGGTCACACAATACCATAGTTGCTATAATGGGCAGTAAAAGTAATTATATTTAAATTAGCGAAGGAGTGAAAAATATGATTAAATTTGGTACTGGGGGATGGAGAGCTTTTATAGGTGAAGATTTTACAAAAGAAAATGTACAACTTCTTTCTCAAGCTCTTGCAAACCACATGAAAAATGAAAAACGTGATGACAGCGGTTTCGTGGTAGGTTATGATAACAGATTTTTATCTGATAAAGCGGCAAGATGGGTTTCAGAAGTAATGGCTGGAAATGGAATAAAGGTTTTTTTAGTAGAAAAAGCTGCACCTACACCCCTAATAATGTTTACTGTGAATTGTTTAGACGCATACTATGGGGCAGCTGTAACAGCTAGCCATAACCCAGCGGATTACAATGGACTCAAAATATTCACCAGGGGTGGAAGAGATGCCAGTGAAGACGTTACAAGAAGTCTTGAAGAAATTATAAGCAATATTAATATAGCTGATGTTAAGCTTGTTATCTTTGATAGTGGAGTAGCAGATGGTTTAATTGAAATTATAGATCCCTTTAACCAATTTATAGATTCAATTATCAGCATGATAGATATGGAATCTATAAAAAATAGCAAACTAAAGGTAGTTCTTGACCCCATGTTTGGAGTTTCAAAGACGTGCCTTCAAACTATACTTTTAACTGCAAGATGTGAGCTTGAAATAATAAATAATAGACACGATACCTTATTTGGTGGAAGATTACCTTCCCCAAGCACCCACACACTACATAGGCTAAAGGATTTAGTTATTGAAAAAGGATATGATATTGGTATAGGAACAGATGGAGATGCGGATAGACTTGGAATCATAGATGAAAAAGGAAACTTCATTCATCCAAACGATATTCTTTCTATATTATATTACTATTTATTAAAGTACAAGGGGTGGAAGGGTGGAGTTGTAAGAAATCTTGCAACCACTCACCTCCTAGATAAAATAGCAGCGGGCTTTGGTGAGCAGTGCTATGAGGTTCCAGTTGGTTTCAAAAATATAAGCTCAAAAATGGAAGAAAAGAATGCATTAATTGGAGGAGAAAGCAGTGGTGGACTAACTATTCGTGGTCATATTAAGGGGAAAGATGGAATATTTGCTGCAAGCCTTTTAATTGAATTGCTTAGTGTAACAGGAAAAAGTTTATCAGAATTACTTGAAGAAATTCATCAACAATATGGATATTTCTACATGACAGAATCCGATTATAAATTCAGCTTAGAAGTGAAAGAGCAGATTAGAACAAAACTTTTTGTGAATAAGTTAATTCCAAATTTTGATTATCAAGTGGAAAAAACAAGCTACGAGGATGGCGTAAAGGTGTATTTTAGAAATGGTGGCTGGATCATAGCAAGATTCTCTGGCACAGAGCCACTACTAAGAATATTTTCTGAAATGGAAAATGAAGCTAGGGCCAATGAAATAAGTAACACTATGAGAGAGTTCTTAAACTTATAAGTAGATTAATAAGGTAAATGGAGAATAGGATTTGTTACCTGGATAATTAGAGGACAATGGTACTTTAGGTATCATTGTCCTTTAAATTTAGAAAGCTATAAAACAACTCAAAAACGCGCGTTAATTAAATGTAATCTATGCAATAGAGGTAATTCTAGCTCCTATGATAATTGATATATTTGTATATTCTATATAAAATAGAATTGTACTAATATAAGGGGGATGAATAATGAAATATGGTTATTTTGACGATATAAAAAAAGAATATGTTATAACAACGCCTAAGACTCCTTATCCATGGATTAATTATCTTGGAACTGAGGACTTTTTTTCACTGGTTTCAAATACTAGCGGTGGGTATTGCTTTTATAAGGATGCGCGGCTAAGGCGTCTGACTAGGTATAGGTATAATAGTGCACCTGTGGATAATGGGGGAAGGTATTATTATATAAATGATGGAGGAGATGTTTGGACACCGGGATACATGCCAGTAAAAACTGAATTAGAGTCCTATGAATGCAGACACGGACTTGGCTACACTAAAATTAAAAGTCAAAGAAATGGTATTGAAGCTGAACAGTTGATGTTTGTGCCTTTAGAGTATCATGGAGAAGTAAATAGACTTAAAATAAAGAATACCTCAAGTGACACAAAAGAAATTACAATTTTTTCGTTTATTGAGTTCTGTTTATGGAATGCTTATGATGATATGACTAATTTCCAAAGAAACTTTAGTACTGGGGAAGTGGAAATAGATAATTCTGTAATTTACCATAAAACCGAATATAGAGAAAGACGGAATCATTATGCCTTTTACAGCGTGAATGCAGATATAGATGGATTTGATAGTGATAGAGAATCGTTTCTTGGCCTCTACAATGGTTTTGATTCACCACAAGTAGTTACTCAATGTAAATCCAGTAATTCTGTAGCTAGTGGATGGTCACCTATAGGCTCTCACAGTAAGGTATTAACACTTAAGCCGGGTGAGGAAACGAGTTTGATCTTTATAATTGGTTATGTAGAAAATCAGGAAGAAGAAAAGTGGGAAAGTCCTGGTGTTATTAATAAAACTGTGGCGAAATCTATGATATCTAAATTTAGCACGGACCTTCAGGTAGAAGCTGGACTTGAGGCGCTAAGCAAATATTGGTTAAATTTATTATCAAAATACAGTATAAACAGTGAGGATGAAAAGTTAAACCGTATGGTTAATATATGGAATCCTTATCAGTGCATGGTAACTTTTAATATGTCTAGAAGTGCATCATATTTTGAGTCTGGAATTGGGAGAGGAATGGGTTTCAGGGATTCTAATCAGGATTTACTTGGATTTGTACATCAAATTCCTGAAAGAGCAAGGGAGCGAATATTAGATATAGCTGCAACTCAATTTGAAGATGGTGGAGCGTATCATCAATATCAACCACTAACTAAAAAAGGTAACTTTGAGGTTGGAGGTGGATTTAACGATGATCCCTTATGGTTAATCTTAGGTACAGCTGCATATATAAAAGAAACTGGAGATTTTAATATACTTGATGAACACGTGGCTTTTAATTGTGATGATAGTATAAAAGACACCTTAATGGAACATCTAAAACGATCTTTTTATCACGTTATCAATAATCTTGGACCTAATGGACTTCCCTTAATCGGAAGAGCTGACTGGAATGATTGTTTAAATTTAAATTGTTTTTCCAGTGAACCGGATGAGTCCTTTCAAACCTTTGGAGATCCAGATGGGAGAGTTGCGGAGTCAGTTCTAATAGCTGGAATGTTTGTGTTTATTGGTGCTGAATATGTAGAGTTATGCAAGAGGCGAGGTCTAAATAAAGAAGCAACAACTGCACAAAATCATATTGATCAAATGAGAAAAACTGTTCTAGAAAAGGGATTTGATGGACAGTGGTTTTTACGAGCATACGATGCTTTTGGTAATAAAGTCGGGAGTAAAGAATGTGAAGAAGGGCAGATATATATAGAATCACAAGGTTTTTGCGTAATGGCAGGTATTGGTGTAGAGGAAGGACTAGCACTGAAAGCTTTAAATTCTGTTAAGGAAAGATTGGATACTAAGTATGGGATAATGCTTCAAGCCCCTTCTTATAGTAAGTATGATGTAAACATTGGTGAAATTTCATCTTATCCACCAGGCTATAAAGAAAATGGAGGTATTTTTTGTCACAACAATCCATGGATAATGATTGCAGAAACTGTTTTAGGTAGAGGAGATAGAGCCTTTGATTTATATAAAAAAATAGCTCCAGCCTATGTTGAAGAAATAAGTGAAATCCATAGAACTGAACCATATGTTTATTCACAAATGATAGCTGGGAAAGATGCAATAAGATATGGAGAGGCCAAAAATTCTTGGCTTACAGGCACAGCTGCATGGAATTATTTTGCAATTACACAGTGGATATTAGGGGTTAAACCAGAATATGATGGACTGAGTGTAAATCCTTGTGTTCCTAGTTCAATGGATGGATTTAATGTTGCACGTGTGTATAGGGGTGATACCTACAATATTGAAGTGAAAAATCCGCAGCATGTTTCAAAAGGTGTTAAAATAATAAAAGTAGATGGAAAAGTTATAAAGCAGGAAATACTACCACTGTTTGGTGATGGAGCCGAACATAAAGTAGAAATAGAAATGGGAATATAAATATGTAAACGATTTTCTTGAAAAACAGAGTAATATGGATATAAATGAAGTAAACAGAATTTAAACTAGACTATTCAAAGAAAAATGAACTTATAGGTACTTGAAAAGTATTACAAAATAAGGTATTGTTATATTATAAACACGCGTTTAAAAACGTTGAGAAGGGGTGTGGATATGAACAGTATAGACATAGCAAAAATTGCAGGAGTTTCAAGAAGCACTGTTTCCAGGGTAATTAATAATTATGATAACGTTCCAGAAGAAACTAGAAAAAGAATTCAAGGAATAATAAAGGAAAACAATTATGTGCCACACGCATCAGCTAGAATGCTTGCAGGAGCTAAAAATAGAGTGATTGGTCTTTTTATAATTGATATGAAGGTAGATTCTAACGGTAAACAGGTTACTGGTAGTTCTTACTTTTCACCATTTTTGGCATCGGTTATAGATAACGCAAGCAAAATGGGTTATAACGTACTTGTTTCAATAGTAAGTAAACAAAAGGATTATAAAAAGGTAAAAGAAACTTTTTATAATAAAACTATATCAGGTGGCATCTTTATTGGAGAGAAAAATGGAGAGCCGGAAATAAAAGAAATTATAAATTCTGGTTATAGGGTGGCCCTTTTGGATCAATCTGTAAAACTAGACGAAGAAATCTATTCAAAATGTATAATTGTGAATGCTGATAATTATTCCGGAGCATACAAGGCTACTAGTTATTTAATAGGACTTGGACATTCTAAAATTGCGCATATTGTAGGAGTATCAGAGCACTTATCTGCTATAGAAAGATTGGACGCTTATAAAAAAGCACTAACAGATGCGGGGATAACTGTAAAGAACAACTTAATTGTTAAAGGTGATTTTACCATCATTGGAGGTTATAACGCTGCAAAAAAATTGCTTCAAAAGGAAATCCCTACTGCAATATTTTGTGGGAATGACAATATGGCTATAGGAGCATTGCAAGCTATTGATGAAGCTAATCTAAAAGTACCAGAAGATATATCTATAGTTGGATTTGATGATATAGAGGTTTCCAGGTATGTAAGTCCATCACTAACAACCGTAAAAATGGATTTACTGGAAATGGCGTCAATAGCAACAAATACGCTAATTACATCCATAGAGAATAATTCAAATTTTTCAGCAAATTATACCTTACCTATTGATTTGATCCATAGAAATTCATGTAGAACTTTAAAGTAAACTGTTTTACATTTTCTTTTAATCGACAATAAACACGAGTTTATTTTAAATAATTAGTATTATAATATCTTTTTAAGGGTGTTATTTATTAATAGATAAACCAAATATTTAAGGGGGGACAATAATGAAAAAAAATTATTTGAAGAAAATCGCATTATTAGCACTATCAACACTAATGGTTACTTCAATGTTCACTGGTTGTGGTAAAGCAACAACAGAGGAACCTAAGGCAACAACAGAAACAGCTGCCGTGGTTAATAAGGCACCGGCAGATTATAAAGGTACTATAAAAATTTGGTCCTGGAATACTGAACTTAAAGATTTAGGTATCATAGATAAATTTAATAAAGTTTATCCTAATATTAAAGTAGAACTTGTATCAATACCTAATGACAATAGTGCGTATACAACTAAGATTTCATCTACAATGAGTGCTGGCGTGGGTGTACCTGATGTATTCTTATCGGAGGCTGCTTATGTAAAGAAATTTACAAATTTAGATTTTTATGAGGATCTGTCAAAAGCACCGTATAATGCAGAAACACTTATAGGCAAAATGGTACCATATACTATAGATTTGGGAAGAAATGATGAAGATAAGTCAATTAGAGCTTTAACTTGGCAGGCAACTCCAGGTGGATTCTTCTATAAGAGAAGCATTGCAAAGCAATACCTTGGCACAGATAATCCAGAAGATATCCAAAAAATGATGACAACTACAGAAGACTTTATCAAACTCGGCCAAACGCTTAAAGAGAAAAGTTCAGGAGCTGTCAAACTATTAGCTGGATATAATGAATTAGTAAACGTTGCTATTGGTAGTCGTACTGAGGGCTGGGTAAAAGATAATAAATTAGTTATAGATCAAAAGATGATAGATTATATTGATCAAGCAACTAAAATTAGAAAAGAAGGTTTAGATGCTAAATTTAATCAATGGACACCAGCTTGGACTGGATCTATGTCAGATAAAACTACATTTGGATACATGCTTCCAACATGGGGACTTCCTTTTGTTTTAGGAATAAATGCTCCAAAGAATGAAGGAGACTATGCATTCGTACAAGCGCCAACACCTTACTACTGGGGCGGAACTTGGCTTGGAGTATCAAGTAAGAGTAAAGAAAAAGAAAATGCTTGGCAGTTTGTTAAGTATATAACTTCAGATGCAGACTTCATGGCAGCACAGGCTAAAGATAAGGGTGATTTCATGAATAATACAGATGTTCAAGCGGCATTATCAAACTCTGCTGATGGAAATAATAAATATCTAAAGGGACAAAATGTATACAAAGCATATACAGAACTTGTTAAGGGAGTTAATGGTAAATTATTCACGGAATATGATGATACTATTAATAATGCTTGGAACAAAGAAGTAGACTTATTAATTTTAGGTAAAACAGCATCAAAAGATGCAATGCTTAAAGCTTTTAAAGCTGCTGTAAAAAGTGCATACCCTGATATGCAAGTAGATTAATTAATAAAACATTTTAAAAGTAAATAAAAAAAGCCTTATTAACTGTATGTATTTAATAAGGCTTTTGAATTAGGGGGTGTTACTTTGGCTAAAGGTAAAATAAACAAAGAAAAATTCGGACTGTTTTTTATCGCTCCATTTTTTATAACATTTTTAATTTTTCAATTATATCCAATGATATATTCTTTTTATGTTAGTTTTATTAAGTGGGACGGTATGTCGAAAAATGTTAAATTTGTAGGTCTTGCAAATTACGCAAGATTGTTTTCGGATAAAATTTTTATAAAGACCATAGCTAATACCTGGATAATGTGGCTAGGAGGAGTTATTCCTCAAATGATTTTAGCATTAACCTTAGCTGTACTATTAAATGAAGCAAGATTAAAAGGGAAAGATATTTTTAGAGCTGTATATTTCTTCCCAAATTTGGTTACTGCAACTTCAATTGGTATTTTATTTGCATTCTTGTTTGATTGGCAAGCTGGATCTGTAAATAAAATATTAATGAGTATGCATCTAATAAAGGAACCAATAAACTTTCTCATGAGCGAAGGGTACTCTAGAGGAATAGTGTCACTTACTTCATTTTGGATGTGGTTTGGATATAGCATGTTAATATTTATGGCTGGAATGAAAAATATACCAGAAGAGCTTTATGAAGCTGCAACTGTTGATGGAGCCTCTAAAATACAATCCTTTTGGTCGATTACGATCCCACTACTTCGGCCCACAATTTTATTTTCTTTTATAACCTCATTAATAGGAGGAATGCAATCCTTTGATATACCTTACGCACTATCAAGAGGGGCAGGAGATCCTAATAATGCAACTATGACAATGGTTATGTATCTTTATAGAACTGCATTTGTAAACAATAACTATGGTTATGGTGCTGCTGTGGGATATGCATTATTTATAATTATACTTGTATTTGCCCTAATATCTTTTAAATTTATAAACAGAAATGCAGATTACGAATAGAGGTGGTATAGATGGAAAATAATAATGTATTAAAAGCAAATACAAAATCAATAAGTAGGATTATAAAGAAATCAGTTTTATATATAGCTTTGCTAGCACTTGCTATTATGTGTTTTTTGCCATTTTTTATTATGATAATTAATGCAACCCATACTAATGGTGAAATAGCTACAACCTTGTCTCTAAAACCTGGTACTGCTTTTATTGCAAATTATAAAAGGCTACTAGAGAGTCAACCGATTTGGAATGGTCTCTTTAACAGTTTGATTATAGCAAGCTCAGTTACCGTTGTAAGTGGCTATTTTAGTGCATTAACTGCCTATGGGTTTTCTAAATTTAAATTTAAAGGTAATAAGATTCTTTTCTGGATACTACTGGGAACAATGATGATACCTTCACAATTAGGTATGATAGGGTTATTTCAATTAGTGAAAAATCTAAAATTGTTAGATTCTTATTTACCACTAATAGTACCAGCTATTGCAAGCCCAGCAGCTGTGTTTTTTATTAAAGGATATACAGATGGAGCAATTAGTGAATCCCTTATAGAAGCTGCTAGAATAGATGGATGTAATGAATTTAAAATATTTAATAGAATAGTTTTACCTTTAATTTTTCCATCTGTTGCTACAATGTCTATATTTACTTTTATTAGCACTTGGAACAACTTTTTGATACCACTTATATTACTATTTGATCCTAAGAAATTTACACTTCCAATAATGGTAATGCTAGCTAGAGGGACCTATCAAACAGAGTATGGTGCTGTTTTTGCCGGTGTAGCTATTTCTATTGTGCCTATAATGGTAGCATTTATTTTCTTATCAAAGAAAATAGTTGGGGGTCTTACAATAGGTGGAGTAAAGGGATAATTTTTATAAGTACTTAGTTTACCTCATCATCGTTTAAACAGGAGGCATAAAGATGGATAAATTTAAAAATGATTTTATATTTGGAACAGCTACAGCTGCCTATCAAATAGAGGGTGGATTTAATGAAGGTGGAAGAACGCCCTCTATTTGGGATACTTTTTCAAAAACTCAAGGGAGAACCTATAATGGAGATACAGGAGACATAGCCTGTGATCATTACCATAGGTTTAAAGAAGATATAAATATTTTAAAAGAAATAGGTGTAGACTCCTATAGACTTTCTATTTCTTGGCCAAGAATATTCCCGTCAAAGGATGGATATAACAAAGAGGGAATAGAATTTTATAAAGATATAATAAGGGAATTAAAAGAGAAAAAAATCATTCCAGCTATAACCTTATATCATTGGGATTTGCCACAATGGGCTCAGGATTTAGGTGGATGGGAAAATAGAGATTGTGTGTCTTGGTTTAAGGATTATTGCATAAAGGTCTTTCAAGAATTGGGACATGATGTATCTTTGTGGATAACCCATAATGAACCATTTTGCGCAGCTTTGCTTGGAAATTACATAGGAGTACATGCACCAGGAAATACAGATCTGAAAAAAGCATTAATGGTTTCGCACCATTTATTGTTATCTCATGGCCAAGTAGTAAGAGCTTTTAGAAAGTTTCAATTTGAAAACAGTACTATAGGAATTGCTTTAAATTTAACACCAGCTTGTGAGGCTTCGGAAAAGCAGCAGGATATAATAGCCACAAAAACAAGTGATGGATTCGTAAATAGATGGTTTTTGGACCCAGTACTTAAGGGTAGCTATCCAAAAGATATGCTTGAATTATATGAAGGAATGGTTGGAAAACTAGATTTTATTTGGAAGGGTGATTTAGATATTATAGCCACTGATATTGATTTTTTAGGTATCAACTATTACAGTAGTGGTAAGTTTGAATATTCAGAGGAGTCCGAACTTAAGTTTAAGGGCATTGATGGTGGAAAGAAGAAAACCCAAATGGGATGGGAAATTGATCCTAATGCATTGTATGAATTGCTTATAAGAATCAAGGATGAATATACAGATATCCCACTATACATTACTGAAAATGGGGCAGCTTTTCATGATAAGGTCACAGAAGATAATAAAATTCATGACTTAGATAGAATAGACTTTATGAAGGCTCATCTTCAGGTTATGCAAAAATTTATAGCTGAAGGTGGAAATCTTAAAGGGTATTATTTATGGTCCTTCATGGATAATTTTGAATGGGCCTTTGGTTATTCAAAACGTTTTGGCATGGTGTATGTAAATTATGATACTCAAGAAAGAATTATGAAAGATAGTGGCATGTGGTATAAGAAATTTATTAAAAGGTAAATTTATTATACAAAAAAAAGCTACTTCGTTACAGAAAAAAATGGCTGTCTCAAAATGATTTTTTGATGATTTTGAGACAGCCATTTTTTTATTTTTTAATTTCATTTCCATTTGAGGAAACATCAGAAGCGGGAGTAGTCATATTGGATAAGTTATACATGACAGACATTTCGGTGTTTAAAACGCCGCTATTGCTTTTGTTTGCATCTAAGTTATTAATTGAATTTTTTGCCTTTCCTAACTTATGTTTATTCATTAATCTTCTCCCTTATACAAAATTACACCACAGATATTAAGTGCATTATATAGTTTATCCATTTTGTTAGAAAGTATAGTTGGAAGTTAATATAAAATTATTATGAATCTTCTCTTAATATATTCAGATCTTTACCTTGCATGATTTTATTCATAGTTCTCATGGAGCACATTTTACCACACATGGTGCAGCTATGTTCATGCTCCGGCATGGATTCTTTTCTATAGCGTCTAGCTTTTTCAGGATCAATAGAAAGGTCAAACATTTTATCCCAATTAAGATTTTGCCTTGCGGTGCTCATTTCATTGTCCCACTCACGACTACCCTTCACATTTTTAGCTATGTCTCCAGAATGAGCTGCAATCTTTGCAGCAACAATGCCTTCGCGAACATCATCAAGATTTGGAAGCCTGATATGTTCTGCTGGGGTTACATAGCAAAGGAAATCTGCTCCATAGCTTGCAGCCAAAGCGCCACCTATGGCACTTGTAATATGGTCATAGCCTGGAGCAATATCTGTAACTATAGGTCCTAGAATATAAAAAGGTGCACCATGACATAATTTTTTTGCAAGTATTACATTAGCCTGAATTTCATTTATTGCCATGTGACCTGGTCCTTCTATAATTATTTGTACATTTCGTTCCCAAGCCCTTGAAGTTAATTCACCAAGCACCATTAGTTCATGAATTTGACAAGCATCTGTGGCATCGTTAATACAGCCAGGTCTACAGGCATCACCAAGGCTTATAGTTAAGTCGTATTTTTCACATATATCTAAAATGTCATCGAAATATTCGTAAAATGGATTTTCCTTTTGGTTTAATTCCATCCATGCATATAGAAGGGATCCTCCTCTTGATACTATATTAGTTATTCGTTTATTTCGCTTAAATACATTTGCAGTTTCAATGTTTAAACCAGCATGGATTGTTACAAAGTCAACTCCATCTTTTGCATGTTTCTCTACTACATCTATAAATTCCTTAGCCGTAATATCTTGTAATTCTTTATCGTAAAAGCCTAAGGCATCGTATATTGGTACAGTACCTATCATAGCAGAAGAATCTGCAACAAGTCTTTGTCTAAACTCTTCTGTTTTGCCAAAGGAGCTTAAATCCATTATAGCTTCAGCTTTCATATCTACGGCTAACGTCACTTTTTTCATTTCCTCATCAATATTGTAGCAATCCTTTGAAATGCCAAGATTAACATTGATTTTTGTTTTTAAACCTTCTCCAACGCCTTCTGGACTAAGCATTTTATGATTTCTATTAGCGGGTATTGTGACTACACCTCTTGCTACTTTTTCTCTTAAAATTTCCTCAGACATATTTTCTTTTTTTGCTACTATTTCCATCTCTTTTGTTATAATACCTTTTTTTGCAGCATCCATTTGAGTTGTATACATAATTTTATAATCTCCTTTTTAGTTATATTATTTTAAATAAAAAAAGCAAGCTCATAAAGAGCTTGCAACAAAAAAACGTTGTAAAAAAACTCCCTACGTTGGAATTATCCAAATCAGGTAATGAGGGTCAGAGATAAAGTCTCTTTCTCAGCTCATAATATGAGCTCCCCTTGTTTAATTTATTTAATTAGTATTTCGTCTTTATTATAGTTGTAAACCAATTTTATGTAAAGCTTTCTTAGATTTTTAATTTTGTTTGAAATGTATGCTACTCACAACAGCGAAATATTTAATATTATATAATTACAAATTAGTGGTTATATGTTAATATATATAGGGAAATATTTTTTTGATTATTCAAAAAATATATTAATATTACTAAATTTTCAGTTAAAGATAAACTAGGGGGGGACTTTATGCGTTTTAAATATTTGAATTTTAAAAAGAAGCATGAAAGCATAGAAATTAAACAAACGGAAAAGAAAATTTCTAGACTAATAGAAACAATTAAGGGTAAATTTATGAAGAAGGAAGCTTCTAAATTATTTAGTAATCCTAAAGATGAAAATAAAACAGTAAAATCACTTAAAAGTGAAACGTCTAAAAAACTTAAACCATCTAAAAGAAGTAGTAATAAAAAGGGCATTTCTATTAGAAAGAAAATACCAATTCTTATTGGAACCTTAATAATTATAGCCATGGTGGCAACTTCTATATTTACTTATATAAAGTCATCAACTATAATATTTGATCAAAGTAAAGCTGAAATGTTGTCTGTAAATAAAGGCGCAATAGAAACCATTTCTGTAATGATAGAAAAACAGCAAGCTCAAGTACAAGCCATAAGTAACACTAAGCAAATAATGGCTATTATAGGTTTAAAGGATAAAACTGATGCACTTTCACTTTCACAATATAAAGCTGTAGTAAATGAAAATAATGATAAGTTTACTGCATATACTTCTAATAATAAGGATGTTGAGAGAGTTTTTTTAGTTGATGTAAATGGAAATATATTATCAGATAGTAATAGTGATACTATAGGAAAAAGTGTAGCAGAACAAAATTACCATTCTGTTAGCTCCAGTGGTGGACTAGCTATAAGTGAAACTATCAAATCTGAAATAACAGGAAATGCAGTGGTGGTGTTTACAAGTCCTGTGTTATCACAAGATAAATATGGTCAAACCTTAGGCTACGTAGCAGTAGCTGTATACGCAGAGAGTTTTTCAAAGTATATGAAAAATGTAAGTATATCCAATAGTAAATCCAGCTATGCTTATTTAATTGATGAAAAAGGCAAAATGTTATATCATAAAACTAAAGAAAAGATAGGGAAAGATGTTGAAAATGTAGCGATAAAGGCCATAGTTGATAAGGTTGTAAAGGGTCAAAAAGTTGAAGCTGGAACTGCGGAGTATACTTTTGATGGAATTAAAAAGTTTTCTTCTTACGGGGTTGTTCCAATAACAAACTGGACCTTGGTTATTACTGGAGATATGAATGAAATTAGACAACCAGTGAATCAAATGACTCAGGGAATTTTAATAATAGCAGCTATTATAGGTGTATTTTCTATAATAATTGGAATATTTGCATCAAGTATAATAGTAAATCCATTAACAAAGGTAACTCTTCTTGTGGATAAAACTTCTAAATTGGATTTAAGTGAAGATGAGGGTATACAGGATCTAATTAGGACTAATGATGAAATTGGAGCTATTTCTAGAGCTATAGTTAATATGAGAATGACATTAAAGGATGTTGTACTTGATTTAATAGAGGCTTCGGATAATATAAATAGTAATGCAATAACAGTTGAAGATCTTACGGATATACTAAAGGTGAAAGCGGAAGAAAGTTCAGTTGAAACAGAGAGTTTATCAGCTGGAATGGAAGAGACTGCAGCTACAGCTCAGGAGATTTCTGCTTCTTCTGGAGAAATGAAAAATATGGTTAATACAATAGTTGAGAAAGCTTCACAAGGAGCTAATATCGCCCAAGGTATTGTTAAAAAAGCAATAGGAATTACTGCTTCCACCACAGGATCTAAGGAAGATACTGAGAAGATTTATAATGATATTAAAATGCAATTAGAGGCTGCAATTGAGGGCTCGAAGGCAGTTGAAGAAATACATGGACTTGCAGCTTCAATATTGCAAATAACTAGCCAAACTAATTTATTAGCACTAAATGCTGCTATCGAAGCTGCAAGAGCTGGAGAAGCAGGGAGAGGGTTTGCAGTAGTAGCAGATGAGGTTAGAAAGCTGGCAGAACAATCCGGATCTACAGCAGCTAACATTCAAAATGTAGTTAAAGTTGTAAATGCTTCTGTAAAAAATTTATCTAGTAGTTCTGCTAAAATGTTAAATTTTATGGATGAAGAGGTTTCTCTAAATTATGAGATCATTATGGGTACGGGAAAAGAATATATGGATGATGCAGAGAATTTCAATAAATTTATGATAGAATTTGATGAAACAGCGCAATATTTGAATTCGTCAATAAATGGAATTGTCATTGCTATAGATCAAGTAGCAGGTACTGTTAATGAAGGATCAGAAGGTGTATTTAGTATATCGGATAAGAGCATAGATATAGTAAATAAAATGGAACAAATAAAACACACTACCAGTGGCAATAAAACAAGTGCAGAAAAATTAAAAGATATAACCTCAAAATTTAAAATATAATAAAAATAGGACTGAAAGGTTATTTCAGTCCTATTTTTTCTCCCATATATACAGAGGTTTCAAAGCCGAGCTGGGTTTGAACCAGTATTTCCTCATTAATTTTTACAACATCTTTTTTTAAGAAGAGGATTACGGTGGAACCACCAAATTTGAAATATCCCTTTTCTTCTCCCTTTGAAAGTGGAGCATTTGGAGTATAACTTTGAATAATTGAGCCTACGCAAGTAGCACCAACCTCCATATAAATAACATCTGAAAAATTATCTGAGTGAAATATGCTCCATTCTCTTTTATTCTGACAAAAAAGCTTTTCTACATTTTTTAAGGCTATGGGATTTACAGAATAATAAGAACCATGAATCTTAGTAGTTTCGTCGCAGACTCCGTTATCAAAAAAATGAAATCTATGATAATCAGTGGGGCATAATCTAAAAATTAAGCAAGTGCCACCATGATACAAATTGCATACATTGTCATCTTTTATCAGTTCTTTAAGAGAATAAGTAAAGCCTTTTATTTGAACTAAATTATCTAGGTCAATATTTTGGTAAGCAGAAATTTTACCATCACAAGGTGATATTAAAACGTTATTATCAGTAGGTATTATTCGAGCATTGGAATTTAATTCTCTTATAAAAAAATCATTAAAAGAAGAATATTTGTCAGCGGTCTTTTGGTATATAGACATATCAATATTGAAATCTTCAATAAAACCCTGGATTTTTTTACAACTTGTTTTTGTGTCACAGTAATTACCATATAATTTTGAAAAGAGCTTTTTCTTAAATAGTAATTCAATTAGTCCTTTTCCTGAAGGAGAGCCGTAAGACCAATTCAAATATTTTTCTCCAGCTACTTTTTCAATTTCATACTTTTTTTCTTTTCTATTATAATATTTGATCATAAGAATACCTCATTTTTATTTTATAGTTTTCCGGATTTTATTATAGAAATTAATAACCAAAATCCCATAAATGCTGCAGTTATAAAACCAGTTATACCAATAATTGATATACTATGTAATTTTGGTCCTATATTTGAGTTTAAAAGTGTAGAAGAACCTATAATCATAGAAGAAATAATAAGAGCGAAAACCAAGCGGTTTATACCTTTATTTAGTTCATTTATGGGAGTATTTAAATTTTTATGTTCAAGTTGCAATTTTGCTCTTCCACTTATTAGACTATCAGATAATTCTATGATCTTTGAGGGCAGTCTAAAGGAGTCTTTTATAAAGGCATAGGAACGAATAAGTAGCGTATTAAAGTCTAAATGATCTAAAAGTGAAAATTTATTATTTTCTTTAACATAAGGAATAGCTATATCTATTATTTTTATATCAGGGGCAATGCTTGCAATTACTCCTTCTAAAATTACAAGTCCTCTAATTAGAAGCGTTAAATCTCGAGGCAAACGGATATTGTTTTGCTTTGCTATATCAAAAATTTCAGAGAGCATAACAGAAATCTGAATATTGCTCAGTGATACTGAAAGGTAATTAATAAGAAGATAGTCTAAATCCTCATATAGTTTATTTCTATTAACATATCCTTTTTTTATTCCAATAGATAAAAGGGCTGATATCATTTTATTTATGTCGTTAAAAACTACAGCCGATATCATATCGTTTAGTGTGGATTTTATAGAAGGTGATAGGCTTCCCATAATTCCAAAATCTATAAAGCAAATTTTACCTTCATATACGAATATATTTCCAGGATGTGGGTCACCGTGAAAAAAACCGTCTTCTAAAACCTGTTTTAGGTATGATAAGGCTAATTTTTTAGCTAAATCATGAAGATCATAATGAAAATCCAGGAGCTTTTTCATATCATCTACTTTAAAACCGTAAACCTGCTCCATAGTTAGAACCTTTGAACTACATAAATTTTCAACAACATAGGGCACATACAAAAATGTAACATCCTTGTTGAAGGCTTTAAAATTATTTATATTTTTAGCTTCGTTATTAAAATCAAGTTCAAGTTGGGTGATTAAAAGAATTTCATGTAAGGCTTCCTCAGGATCTATTAGTGCATCTGAGAATTTTGCTTTTGTAAGCCTTATTATACGAACTAGTATAGAGATATCCAGTTGCATTTTTTCTGCAATATCTGGTCTTTGTATTTTTACTACCACATCTCTACCATCTTTTAGTATAGCTTTATGTACTTGAGAAATAGAGGCAGAGGCTAAGGGTTTTTCAGTAAAACTTTCAAAACAATCCTTTGTGGATATTGAAAACTCATGAAAAAATACTTTTTCTATTGCTTCAAAATTTTCTGGAGCAACATTATCTTGAAGTTTTGATAGCGCTGCTATGTAGTCTGGGGATAACAAATCTGGTCTTGTGCTAAGTATTTGGCCAATTTTTATAAAAGTAGGGCCAAGCTCTTCAAAGGCTTTCCTTAAATTTTCAGGCCGGTTATTTTGTTTGTTAAATTTAGAGTCTACAAGATATCCAAAGCCGTAGGAGCCAAGAACTTTAATAATTTCTCTAAATCGATTAACAGATTTTCGTCGCATTTTATACCTCACTTAATGTGGATAGACCTATAGTCAGTAGTAGGATTTTTATTTGACTTATAAACTACATTATATACTATTTTAAGTATTAAAATACTAATAATAAGCAAGCACCCTCAATTTTTAATATTAAGGGTGCTTGCTTATTATTATTATTATTATTATATAGGATTGCTCTCGGTTTCAATTCTTATTTGATCTACAGTGGGGTTTTGTTTTTTATTTTTAATAAATTCTTCAGCGATTTTAGGAAAAGCTAGGTAAGATAATATGTCCTCCTGGCTAGTAGTTAAATCTTTTAGATAGTCCCTTGCACTTTCAAAAGCTGGTGCTAAGGTATCTGCATATCTTCCAACTATTGGCTTTTCACTTCCAAGTGCTTTTTTTAAAAGAGCTTCATTAATTGGACCAGGAGCTAGTCCATATTCCCCTCTGCAATATGCCTTAACTTCTTTTAATATCATTTTATATCTTTCTCCAGTTAAAATGTTCATTGTAGCTTGAGTACCAACCATTTGGCTCATAGGAGTTACAAGTGGTGGGAATCCTAAATCTTCTCGTACCCGAGGTACTTCTGCTAAAACTGCATCTAGTTTATCAATGGAGTTTTGTGCCTTGAGTTGTGAAATCATATTAGAAAGCATTCCACCGGGAACTTGATTAATTAAACCTTCTGGTTGAGGGGTTAGGACTATAGGATCTAACAATCCAGAGGTTATAACTTCTTTTTTTATAGGCTTAAAAAAATCATTTATGCTTTTAATGATTGCAGAATCTAGTCCTGCATCATAGCCTGCGGTAACTAGAGCCCTATGCATAGTTTCTGTAGGGGGCTGAGAAGTTCCACTAGAAAAACTTGAAATAGCACAATCAATACCAGTAGCACCTGCTTCTATTGCCTTATAATAAGACATTTCAGCTAGTCCATTTGTACAATGAGAATGAAGGTATATTGGTATTTTTACTGTTTCTACCATTGCCTTAACTATATCATAGGCAATGCTGGGCATAATAAGGCCTGCCATATCTTTAATACATATAGAATCAGCACCCATTTGTTCTAAGTTTTTAGCAAGTTTTGCATAGTTGTTAACATCGTGAATTGGGCTTACAGTATAAACAATAGCACCTTGAGCATGTGCTCCTTGTTTTTTAGTTTCATCTAGGGCAACTTTTATATTTGATAAATCATTTAGCGCATCAAATATTCTTATTATATCTATACCATGATATACAGACATTTTGATAAATTCTCTTACTACGTCATCTGGATAATGTTTATAGCCTAGTATATTTTGACCACGGAGAAGCATTTGTAGTGGGGTTTTTTTAGCTATACTTTTTATTTTTTGCAGCCTTTCCCAAGGATCTTCATTTAAATATCTTAAACAAGAATCAAAAGTAGCACCTCCCCAGCATTCTAATGAATGATAACCTGCATTATCTAAAGCTGGGAGTATAGGGGCGAAATCATCAAAGTGTAGTCTTGTAGCAATCAAGGATTGGTTGGCATCTCTAAGAACTGTCTCTGTTATATCGATTTTTTTCATTTAATCACCTCATAATTTAATATCTTATATTGATAGTTTAGCATATAAATTTATAAAAAACATGCAATAAATCATTTATTTTTCAGAAAACATGTATTTGTCTTGCAATTTATTATTCAAGTTAATAATTATATAAATTAATATTGAAATTTAAGTTTAAAATATCTATAGGTTGACATATTTACAAAAATGTAATAATATATTAGGGTACAATTAAATCTGCACCCGTAGCTCAGTAGGATAGAGCGTCCCCCTCCTAAGGGGAAGGCCGGAGGTTCGACTCCTCTCGTGTGCACCAAGGAAACTAGCAAACTAATACTTTGCTGGTTTTTTTTATTTAAATGCAATATTAACTTTTTTATATATGCTTAATTTAAATTCAAAAATATATGTTATACCATTTAAATAAAAGTGTTTAATGTGTTGAAAATAAAATAACTAACAAGTATAATATAGATAATGAAAATTAATAAACAATTATTGTTTATTAAATAAAGGGGTTCCCATGAAGAATAATTTTATTTGTGAAGCATTAATAGAAGCTAAAAGGTCACTGCTATTACAAGAAGTACCTGTAGGTGCAATTATAGTAAAAGACAATAAAATAATTGCAAGAGCTCATAACTTGAGAGAAACGCTTCAAGATTCTACTGCCCATGCTGAAGTTTTGGCTATAAAAAAGGCTTGTGAGGTCTTAGGAAGTTGGAGATTAACTGAATGTGACATGTATGTAACCCTAGAACCTTGTCCTATGTGTGCAGGGGCGATATTACAATCTAGGATAAGGAAATTATATATCGGTATGTTTGATCCTAGCGTAGGAGCCTGTGGTTCCGTTATAAATCTTATTCAAAATGATGCATTAAATCATTGGACAGAAATAAATTGGTTATACAATGAGGAATGTGGTAATTTATTGACTGATTTTTTTAAAGATAAAAGATAAGGAGGAAAATATCATGGATGGAAATATAAGTAATGAAATAATGGATAAACTTACAAAGGTATGTTTATGTAAAGCTATACCAAGATCTACAATAAAACAGGCTATTAGAAATGGCGCAACAACGCTAGAAGCAGTTCAAAAGGCGACAGGAGCAGGGTCAGGCGGATGCAAAGGTTATAGGTGTACGCCTAAGATAGAACAGCTTTTAAAAAATGAGTTGGAAAACTAGTAATATAGGGTTATGTTTAAAGAACTATATATATTAAAAATGCAGTCTATATAATAAAAGCGAAGCCGCTATGGCTTCGTTTTTTTTGCAGCTTTATTATAAGATTGAATAAATTATAAAATAAAAGTTGAAAATAGCATAAAAAACATATTTTACATATTGACAACGATATCATAATATATTAAAATGAACATAAGCGAAAGCAAATGAAGATAAAACAAATATAAACGAACATTATTGTTTTAAATATGATAAAAGGAAGATTGAATAATATGTTTGCAGAGGAAAGAAAATTAAAAATATTAGATAGTTTAAATAAAGATGGAAAAGTGAAAGTGTGTGATTTGTCTAAGTTTTATGAAGTGTCAGAAGTTACTATTAGACGTGACCTTCAAGAATTAGAAGAGGCGGAACTTATAAAAAGAGTACATGGCGGAGCGGTGTTAAATGATAATACTAAATTCGAGCCTACTTTTTCAGAAAAAATAGATAAGTTTTATGAGGAGAAAGAATCTGTAGGGAAGCTTGCAGCATCTATGATATTAGATGGGGATACCATAGTGCTAGATGCCGGAACAACTACTCTTAAAATGGTCAGGTATATAACAGCTAAAGATATAACGGTGTTAACAAATTCTGTAGATATAGCCTTTGAGCTTTCTAAAAAACAGAATGTGGAAGTTATTCTTACTGGTGGTACATTACGATGGGAAACTAGGGCACTGGTAGGACCCGTAGCAGATAACACCTTTAAAAATTTTAGGGTAGACAAAGCGTTTATAGGTGTAAATGGTATATGCATTATCAATGGACTTACCACCCCTAATATTATAGAAGCGACTACTAAAAAACAAATGATAAAAATAGCTAGGAAAATTATAGTGGTGTGTGACCATACTAAATTTAATAGAGTTTCTTTTGCTAAAATAGTTGACGTAGATAGTATTGATTTAATTATTACAGATAATGGAGTAGATGCTGAATCAATAGAAGAGTTTGAAAAGAAGGATATAAAAATAATCAAAGCAAAATAAAGTAGGGGTGAAGAAATGATAATAACAGTAACTCTAAACCCAGCCTTGGATAAAACTATTCAAGTAGACGAGTTTAAAATTGATAGTGTAAATAGGATAGTTGATACAAGAGTTGATGCTGGTGGCAAAGGTATAAATGTATCTAAGGTTATTGAGGAATTACAGCATAAAAGCACAGCCTTAGGTTTCTTAGGAGGAAGCAGTGGAAATCAAATAAAAAATTATTTAGATGATTTAAATATTAATAATGATTTTTTAACTGTAAAAGGTGAAACTAGAACTAATTTAAAAATCTATGACAAGGTTTTTAATACCCATACGGATATAAATGAAAATGGCCCGAGTTTAGGTCAGGAAAATATAACTAATATAAAAGAAAAAATCATGAAATATTGCAATGAAGATTCTATAGTAGTTCTTTCAGGGAGTGTGCCAAGTGGGGTTAGTACTTCCATATATGGTGACATAATTAGGGATATAAAAACTAAAGGCGGGAAGGCTATATTAGATGCTGAAGGCGAGCTGTTAATGGAAGGAATTAAGGCTGGGCCATATATGGTAAAACCGAATATCGACGAACTTGAAAAAGCCTTTAATATAAGTATTAATAGTGAGGAGCAGATTATTGAAACTGCAAAAAAAGTATTAGAGTATGGAGTAAAATATGTAATTATTTCGCAGGGTTCAGAGGGGTCTTTATTTATAAGTGACGATAAGGTAGCAAAAGTAAATGGAATCAAGGTAGAAGTTAAGAGTACGGTGGGGGCCGGTGATTCCATGGTTGCAGCTTTGGCTGTAGCAGTTCAGCAGCAATATAGTTTTGAAGAAGCTATGAAACTGGCATGTGCAACAAGTACAGCTAATGTAATGACTGAGGGAACACAAACTGGAAAAATTGCAGATATTGAGAAGCTGAAAGAAAAAATAACTATAAATTATATAACGAAATAAATATAAATTATAAAAAGAAAGGATGATAATGTATGAATATAACTGAATTATTAAATGTTAATCTAATTAAACTAGAGCTTAGCAGCAAGACAAAAGGGGACGTAATAAAAGAGATGGTAAATATATTAGATAAAGATGGTAAGTTACTAGACGTGGATAAATATATACAAGCTGTATTAAACAGAGAAAAAGAATTTTCAACAGGTATAGGTATGGGAATAGCCATTCCTCATGGTAAAAGCAGTGGAGTTAAGGAACCGGCATTAGTATTTGCTAGAAGTGAGGAAGGAATTGACTTTGAGTCTATGGATGACGAGCTGGCTCATATATTCTTTTTAATAGCAGTACCGGAGGAATCAAGTGATGAACATTTAAAAATATTAGGTCAAATTTCTAGAAAATTAATGCATAAAGAGTTAAGAGATAGCTTAATGAAAGCTAAAAGTGAACAGGAAATAATTACATTATTAGAACAATAGACATAATATGTTAACTATATTTATTAAAAATACAAAAATAATAAGGGGGAATATTTATGAAATTCGTGGCAATAACTTCATGTCCAACAGGAATAGCGCATACTTATATGGCAGCTGAGGCCCTTGAAATGACTGCAAAGGAAATGGGTGTAGAGATTAAAGTTGAGACTCAAGGATCTGTAGGTGCTGAAAATCAATTGACCCAGGATGATATAAAAGAGGCAAGAGTAGTGATAATTGCAGCAGATACTAATGTATCAAAGGAGCGTTTTTATGGAAAGACTATAATTGAAGTTGGTGTAAAAGATGCTATTAAAGATCCAAAATCGCTTATACAGAGAGCAATAGATATAAAAATAGAAAGTAAAAATAGTTCGCAACCAGTTAATGAAATTCAAGAGAAAAAGGTGGAGAAAAAAGGTCCTTATAAGCACCTTATGACAGGGGTATCATATATGATTCCGTTTGTAGCAGCAGGTGGAATACTAATTGCAATTTCCTTTGCTTTCGGAATACTAGCTTTTAAACAAGAAGGTAGCATAGCGGCAGCTTTAATGAATATTGGTTCAGGTGGAGCATTTGCACTTATGATTCCTATATTGGCAGGGTTTATAGCATTCTCTATAGCAGATAGACCAGGTCTTGTACCCGGTATGGTTGGTGGTATGCTTGCATCATCTTTAAATGCAGGATTTTTAGGTGGAATTGCAGCAGGTTTCTTAGCTGGTTATACAGTTGAATTCCTAAAGAAAACAATAAAATTACCAAAATCTTTAGCGGGTTTAATGCCAGTTATTATATTACCTGTATTATCCACATTAGTAGTAGGCCTTGTAATGGTATTTGTTATAGGAAAACCTATGACTATAATAAATGTAGCAATGGCAAAATATTTAACTAATTTAAGTGGTGCAAACTCTGCTATACTAGGAATTATTATTGGTTTAATGATGGCTGCTGATATGGGTGGTCCAATTAACAAAGCAGCTTATGCTTTTGGGGTGGGAACTCTAGTAGCAGGACAAACTTCAATGGTAATGGCAGCAGTAATGGCGGCAGGAATGACTCCGCCACTTGGAATAGCTCTTGCAACAGTAATAGGAAAAAGAAAATTTACATTAGAAGAAAGAGAAGCAGGAAAAGCTGCTTGGGCACTTGGGGCTTCATTTATAACAGAAGGTGCAATACCATTTGCAGCAGCAGATCCAATTAGAATGATACCTTCATTAATGGTTGGTTCAGCAACTACTGGGTTGTTATCTATGTTATTTAAAGCAGCAATAGCTGTTCCTCATGGTGGATTATTTGTTCTATTTATTCCTAATGCAGTTACTAATGTAGGACTATATGTAGTGGCAATAGTTGCAGGTACAGTAGTAACATCACTTATGATATTATTATTGAAAAAAGATATTGTGGTTAAAGAGGATACTAATATTAAAATAGCATAATAATATTAATACACAATTAAGAAGAGTGCTGGAGTACATTAATGAATTTAATCATTGTTTATACAGTTATAATAGGGTAAAATATATTTATAGATTAATTTTGAAAAAAATATTAAAGTATAATCTATGATAAGAAGGAGATGTCTTTATGTACGAAGCAGAGATTGTATTGATGAATGAGCAAGGGTTGCATGCAAGACCAGCAAGCATTGTAGCGAAAAAAGCATCTAAGTTTACTTCCCATATTACTTTAATCAAAGACGGAAAAGAGTATAATGCAAAAAGTATAATAAACATATTAAGTATGGCCGCATCAAAAGGTGATAAAATTAAAATTGTAGCGTCTGGAGACGATGAAACAAAGGCAGTAGAAGAATTAAAAATAGTAATTGAAAAAGAAATCGTAGAACTTTAAAACAATCATATATAAGGTGAAATTCACTCCTAGGCTAGTAAAATAATTAAATTTACTGCAAGGGGTGAATTTCGCTTATCAAGGAGGCTAATTAATGAAGGGTATTGGAGTATCACCTGGAATAGTAATAGGAAAAGTATTATTAAAAGAAGAAAAGAAAATGATTATAGAGAAAAAAGATATTGTAAGCTGTGAAGAGGAAATTAAAAGATACAAGGTGGCCATGGAAGATAGTAAGAGTGAAATTCAGGATATATATAATAAGGTTTTAAAAAGTATGGGCGAAGCTGAAGCTACAATATTTGAAGCTCATTTAATGATACTTGAAGATCCAGAAATGCTTGAACAAATCGAGAAAAAAATTCAAGATGATAAAGTTAATGCTGAGTGGGCATTAAAAGAGATTTCAGAAATGTTCATAGCTATGTTTGATGCTATGGATAATGAATATATGAAAGAAAGAGCAGCGGACATAAAGGACGTAACAAGTAGACTTATGAAAAAATTGTTAAACATTGAAGATGTTAATTTTGCTAACTTAGCCAGTGAGGTTATAATTGTAGCCCGTGATTTAACCCCATCGGACACATCGCAGATAGATAAGAAAAAGGTTTTAGGATTTATAACAGAAATTGGTGGAAGAACTTCACACTCAGCTATTATGGCTAGAACTTTAGAAATACCGGCAATAGTGGCAGTAAAAGATATAACACATAATGTTAAAAATGGAGACTTAATAGTTTTTGATGGCGAAGAAGGAATAATATTTCTTAACCCAGAAGAAAAAATAGTAAAGCAATATGAAGAGAAAAAATCAGAATATAATAAATCTCAAAAAGAGTTAGAGCTTTTAATAGGAAAAGAAAGCACCACCACCGATGGAATAAAGGTAGAATTATCTGCAAATATTGGAACTCCAAAGGATTTGGGAAGTGTTTTAAGTAATGATGGAGAAGGTATAGGCTTATATAGGTCTGAGTTTTTGTATATGGATAGGTCATCAGCTCCAACTGAAGAGGAGCAATACGAAGCCTACAAGGAAGTTGCGCAGAACATGGGAAACAAGCCTGTAGTTATTAGAACACTAGATGTTGGCGGAGATAAGGAATTAGATTATTTAAAGCTTCCTAAAGAGATGAATCCGTTTTTAGGATATAGAGCTATAAGAGTTTGTTTAGATAAGGTTGATATATTTAAAACTCAATTAAGAGCTATACTAAGAGCTAGTGCCTATGGAAATATAAAAATAATGTTTCCAATGATTTCTAGCATTGAAGAATTAAGAGCAGCAAAAGTGATTTTAGAAGAAGTAAAAAATGATTTACATAAAGAGCATATAGCATTTAATGAAAAGCTAGAAGTGGGAATTATGATAGAAATACCTGCTGCAGCCATTATTTCTGATTTATTTGCCAGGGAGGTAGACTTTTTTAGCATAGGAACTAATGACCTTATTCAATACACAACTGCAGTAGATAGAATGAATGAAAAAATATCTCATTTGTATAATCCATTTCATCCTGCCTTATTAAGACTTGTAAAAATGGTTATAGATAGTGCTCATAAGGAAAATAAATGGGTAGGTATGTGTGGAGAAGTAGCAGGTGATCCTAAAATAATTCCTATTTTAATTGGAATGGGGCTTGATGAATTCAGCATGAGCCCTATATCAATCTTAAAAGCGAGAGGGATAATTAGAAATATATCTCAAAGCGAGATGAAAATTTTAGCGGATCAAGTTATTAATTTACCAACAGCTGAGGAAGTTGAAAAGTTTATTGAAAAGAATATAAATGTAAAACGTTAAATAAAGGATTTTAAAAAAAAGGCAACTCCAAAATTTTGGAGTTGCCTTTTTTTTATTGTAATAAATACTTATTTTATAATAGAAAATAAAAATATTTTTAAAACAAAATAGAATATTGTCAATATTCTAACAATTTCCATTTACATAGGGGGTGAAAAGTTGTAGTATTAATTTAGAAATTGATATTATATTAACATTTAAGTAATATAATAAAATAAAAAATATTTTTTGAAGTTAATGTGAGGAGATGTATTTATGACCGAGGAAAAATGTTGCTCAGAATGTGGTCAAACTGATATTAGATATGAAAAAGTAAGGGATGTCACCAAAAAATTCAAAGAAATGAAAGGTGCTTTAATTCCGGCACTTCATGAAGTACAAAAGCTATTTGGATACTTGCCCGAGGAGGCACTTCAAATAGTGTCGGAAGAACTGAGCATCCCTATGTCTGAAATTTATGGAGTATCAACCTTTTACTCTCAATTTTCGCTTGAGCCTAAAGGGGAACATATTATTAAGGTATGTCTTGGTACGGCCTGTTATGTAAAGGGAGCACAGGATATTATAGACAGACTCTCCAGTGTTTTAGAAGTAGGGGTTGGGAAGACAACAAAGGACGGAAAGTTTACTTTAGAAGCTGCTAGATGTCTTGGTGCCTGCGGTTTGGCACCAGTTCTTATGGTGGATGATAAAGTATATGGTAGATTAATACCTGATGATGTAATAAGGATAATTGAAGAATACAAGTAAAAAATAAGGTTAGTAAATTCATTTATGGAGGTATGTTAATGAAGACGGTACAAGACCTTGAAGAGATAAGAAAAAATACTTTTAATAGAGTTAACCAAGGAACAAACAGAAAAAGTACAAGAATTGTTGTAGGTATGGCTACTTGTGGAATAGCGGCAGGTGCAGATGATGTTTTCGATGCAATAGTAGATGAAGTTTCTAAACTTGGATTATCTAATGTAATAGTTGCTAAAACTGGGTGCATAGGTGTGTGCAGATTAGAACCAATTGTAGAAATTATAAGACCGGGAGAAGAAAAAGTAACCTATGTTAAGATGTCTCCGTATAAAGCTAGAAGGGTTGTAGCTAGTCACGTATTAGTTGGAACAGTTAGAAATGAATACACAATGCATGTAATTCAGGGGAAAATTCTTAATGATTACACTTTAGATAACGATTAGTAATCATTATCGGCCCCAAAGGAATAGAAGGAGGGATTTTAATGGAGGTTTACCACTCTCAGGTACTTGTTTGTGGGGGAAAAGGATGTGTTTCTCCAGAAGCAGCAGATCTTTTTAGAAGTCTAAAGGCAGAAGTGAGAAAGCATAAATTAAATCATGAAATTGAAGTATTAAAAACAGGTTGTTTGGGACTTTGTGAATTGGGTCCTGTTGTAGTAGTTTATCCAGAAGGAGTTTTATATGCCAAAGTTAAAACCGATGATATAGCAGAGCTCGTTGAATCACATTTTATTCAAAATAGAGTACTAGATAGGCTTGAATATAAAGTAAAAGAGGGAGAAGGAAATGTAAGAAATTTAAGTAAATTAGATTTCTTCAAAAAACAATTAAGAATAGCGCTTCGAAATTGCGGAATTATAGATCCAGAAAATATTGATGAATATATAGCCCTTGATGGGTACAAGGCTTTAGAAAAGGTACTTACATCTATGTCCCCATTAGAAGTAATTGAAAATGTTAAAAAGTCGGGACTTCGGGGCCGCGGTGGTGGTGGCTTTCCTACAGGACTTAAATGGCAATTTGCAGCTCAGCAGGAAAGAGATGAAAAATATATAATTTGTAATGCAGATGAAGGAGACCCAGGTGCTTTTATGGATAGATCCGTTCTTGAAGGAGATCCTCATTCAGTGCTAGAAGCTATGACTATAGGTGGGTATGCTATAGGATCAAGTAAAGGGTTTATATATGTTAGAGCAGAATATCCACTAGCCGTTGAAAGACTAGAGATAGCTATTAATCAGGCTAGAGAATACGGACTACTAGGAGAAAATATTTTAGGGCTAGGCTTTAATTTTGATATAGAAATAAGACTTGGAGCTGGCGCTTTTGTATGTGGAGAAGAAACTGCTCTTATGCAGTCAATTGAAGGCAGACGAGGCATGCCTATGCCTAAACCGCCATTTCCAGCTGTTAGTGGACTTTGGGGCAAGCCTACAATTATAAATAATGTTGAAACATTTGCGAATATTGTTCCTATTATATTAAAGGGATCTGAGTGGTTTAGCAGCATAGGTACAGAGAAAAGCAAGGGTACAAAGGTATTTGCATTAGGAGGAAAAATTACAAACACTGGACTTATAGAAATTCCTATGGGAACAACGCTTCGGGAAACAATCTTTGAAATAGGTGGAGGAATACCAAATGCAAAGAAGTTCAAAGCGGTTCAAACGGGAGGACCTTCAGGTGGATGTATTCCAGAGAGTGAGCTTGATACTCCAATTGGATATGATAGCTTAGTTGCCCTTGGATCCATGATGGGATCTGGAGGCATGATAGTTTTAGATGAAGATAATTGTATGGTGGACGTAGCTAGATTTTTCCTTGATTTTACAAAGGATGAGTCCTGTGGTAAATGTACTCCATGCAGAATTGGAACCAAAAGATTACTTGAAATGCTTGAAAAGATAACAAAAGGAAATGGCGAAATTGAGGATATAGATAAACTTGAACATTTGGCCCTAGGAATAAAAAAAGTTGCATTATGTGGGCTTGGGCAAACTGCGCCTAATCCAGTTCTTTCAACTATACATCATTTTAGAGATGAGTATATCGCTCATGTGCAAGATAAAAAATGTCCAGCTAAAGTTTGTAGGTCATTGGTTCAATATGTGATTTTAGAGGACAAGTGTAAAGGGTGTGGATTATGTACTCGTAATTGCAATGCGGGTGCTATTAGTGGTAAGTTACAAGAACTTCATGTAATTGACCAAGACGTATGTGTTAGGTGTGGAATGTGCGTAAGCATATGCAGATTTAAGGCTATTGTTAAAATATAATATCAGGAGGTGAAAAAAATGGAAATGGTAAACTTGATTATAGATGGAATAAAAGTAGAAGTTCCAAAAGGGACCACAGTCCTTGCGGCATCAAAGCTTTCTGGGGCTAAAATACCTACATTATGTTTTTTAAAAGAAGTAAATGAGGTAGCTGATTGTAGAATGTGTGTGGTGCAAGTAGGGCAAAAATTATTGGCATCCTGCACACTTCCTGCTGAGAATGGAATGGAGATAAAAACTAATACCGCTCAGGTGAGAGAAGCAAGAAAAATGGTAGTTGAGTTATTATTATCAAACCATAAAAGAGAATGTACAACTTGTATAAGAAATGAGAATTGTGATTTACAAACAGTAGCAAAGGAATTAAATATAAGAGATATAAGATATAGTGGAGAAAAAAGCGGTGGAAGTTTGGATGATTCATCATGCTCCGTAGTAAGGGATCCAGAAAAGTGTATTCTTTGTGGGAGATGTATTTCAACCTGCGGAAACATTCAAACTGTTCATGCAATAAATTTCTCAAATAGAGGATTTGACACTAAGATTACTACTAGTTATGAGAGGCCTTTAGGGGAATCACTATGCATAAATTGCGGTCAATGTATTTTAGCATGCCCAGTAGGAGCCTTACATGAAAAAGAAAGTATAAATCCTGTTTGGAAGGCGATAGAGGATCCGAATAAGTATGTAGTAGTTCAAACAGCACCAGCAGTAAGAGTAGCACTAGGCGAAGAATTTGGTATGCCAATTGGTAGTCGCGTTACAGGTAAAATGACCTCAGCTTTAAAGAGAATGGGTTTTGATAAAGTCTTTGATACTGACTTTGCAGCAGATCTTACTATTATGGAAGAGGGAACGGAGCTATTAACTAGATTAGGTAGTGGCGAAAATCTTCCACTAATGACATCTTGCTGTTCTGGATGGGTAAAATTCGTTGAGCACAATTTTGCTGATTTAATTCCTAATTTATCAACTTGCAAATCACCTAGTGAAATGGAAGGTGCTTTGATCAAAAGTTATTTTGCAGAAAAAATTGGTATTGATCCTAAGGATATTGTAGTGGTTTCAATTATGCCTTGTGTTGCTAAAAAATTTGAAGGCGAAAGGGAAGAACTATCTAATAATGGTATGCAGGATGTAGATTATGTTTTAACAACTAGGGAACTGGCTCAAATGATAAAAGAGGCAAATATAGATTTCGTTGATCTAAAGGATGAAGACTTTGATGATCCTTTTGGAGAATCTACTGGGGCTTCAGTAATATTTGGCTCAACTGGGGGAGTTACAGAAGCTGCGTTAAGAACAGTATTTGAACTCTTAGCTGGAAAAGAACTAGAGCAAATAGAATTTTCAGTAGCTCGAGGCCTTACGGGTATTAAAGAAGCAACTATAGAATTACCAGATGGAAGAAATATAAATGCAGCTGTGGTTCATGGACTTGGTAATGCTAGGAAATTGTTGGATTTAGTTAGAAGTGGTGAAAAACATTATGACTTTATTGAAGCTATGGCATGTCCTGGTGGATGTGTAAATGGTGGAGGTCAGCCAATAGTTAATTCACAAATAAAAGAAGAAATTAATATTCCAGAACAAAGAGCAAAAGCTATATATGATGAAGATAAAGCTCTACCTATTAGAAAATCACATAAGAACCCACAGATAACAAAAATATATGAGGAGTTTTTAGAACAACCCAATGGTCATTTAAGCCATAAGTTATTGCATACTGAGTATAAAGAAAGAAATAAATTTTAAATATTTATCTTTACTTTTTTATCATATTAAGACACAATTGTTATAAAGTTATATAAAAAGAATCAAATTTATTTTATAAATTTGATTCTTTTTATTAGTAATTTTATGAAAAACAGCAAGGGAGGAATTTTTATGGATCCAATAGCTTTTAATATATTTGGACTCGACATTAGATGGTATGGTATTTTTATTGCAACAGGAATGATGGTTGGAATTCTATTAGCTGGCTTTACTTGTAAATTAAAAAATGTTAACTATGATGAACTTCTAAATATTACAATAATATCTTTTCCAATAGCTATTATCGGCGCTAGAGCTTATTATGTAATATTTGAATTTGCTCAATATAAGGATAACCTAATACAAGTATTCAATATAAGGCAAGGTGGGCTTGCCATACATGGAGGAATTATATTTGGTATGCTGGCAGCATTTATATACACAAGGTATAGAAAAGAGAATCTACTACAATTTGCAGATGTGGCAGCACCGTCTATAATTATTGGTCAGGCTTTAGGTAGATGGGGAAATTTCTTTAATAGTGAGGCTCATGGTGGACCAGTTACACAAACCTTTATAAGCAAATTTCCGCATTTTATACAAAAGGGAATGCTAATAGATGGAGTTTATTATCATCCAACATTTCTTTATGAATCAATATGGAATATGATAGTATGTTTACTACTGATATATTTATTAACAAAGACATTTAAGATAGGAACGGTGTTTTTTAGCTATATAGGATTATATTCCTTAGGAAGATTCTTTATAGAAGGGCTGAGAACTGATAGTTTAATGTTTGGAAGTATAAGAGTGGCGCAATTGATAAGTTTAGCGGGAATAGCATTATGTATTATATTCCTTGTAATTAACAATAAAAGGAGTTCATAAGAGTAAATTCAATGATTGGTATAAGTTTCATGAATATTTAAATGAAAAACTATTGAAATTACTAATTATTAATAGTATAATTGTCTTTGTTGCACTACTTTAGTGTTAACAAATCACAAAATACTTTGTGGAGAGATGTCCGAGTGGCTTAAGGAGCACGCCTGGAAAGCGTGTGTAGGGGCAACTCTACCGAGGGTTCGAATCCCTCTCTTTCCGCCATTTCCGTACTAGCCGGGGAGTTAGCGGTGCCCTGTCACCTGCAACCCGCTACAGCAGGGGTGAATTCCTCGCTTAGGTTATAAAATGTGTGGTCTGACCCATATAAGTGGTGTTGAGAGCTGGGCCCCACGCAATGGAAACTCATGAATCCCGTCAGGTCCGGAAGGAAGCAGCGGTAAATGAATCTTTCCATGTGCCGTGGGTCTACCTGGTTTGAGCTAACTGTAAGGGTAGCGCGCATAGTTTATACATCGAAGCGAGGTGTACGGTCTACATAAAAATTATAAGATGCCTGTGAAGGGGTCTTTTTTTATTTACCATTAAATATATAGAGAATATAGTAATGCGTAAGTTTGATTTTTATAAAAATAAACTTATAATTTGAATTAAATGATATAATTGTTTATAAAGTGAATACAGATTTGAAAAGAAGAAATTTAATTACTTAAAAGAGGTGAAATTTGTGGCATATAAGGCTTTATATAGAGAGTGGAGACCAAAAACTTTTCAAGATGTAGTAGGTCAGCAGCATGTTACTATAACCTTAAAAAATCAAATAAATAACCAGAGGATAGCTCATGCCTATCTTTTATGTGGAACAAGAGGAACGGGGAAAACATCAACAGCCAAGATACTTGCAAAAGCAGTTAATTGCACAAATTCTGATCATGGAGAGCCTTGCAATGTATGCGATATGTGTGTGAAAATAAACTCAGGAACAGCTATAGATGTTACTGAAATAGATGCAGCATCGCATAATGGGGTAGATAATATCAGGGATATAATTGAAGATGTTCAGTATCCACCACAGGAAGCTAAGTACAAAGTTTATATTATAGATGAGGTTCATATGTTATCCATAGGGGCAGTTAATGCCTTTTTAAAGACGCTGGAAGAGCCGCCAGGTAATATAATATTCATATTAGCCACAACGGATCCTCAAAAGCTACCTATAACAATATTATCCAGATGTCAAAGATTTGACTTTAAGAGAATAAAAAGTTCAGATATATTTGAAAGACTCAGAAAGATTGCTACAGATCAAGGGGTTTATGTGGAAGATAATAGTTTGAAACTAATATCAAGGGTATCTGATGGGGCAATGAGAGATGCCCTAAGTATATTAGATCAAGCCATATCCATGAATGAGGGAAAAGTAGAGTATGACAGTGTTATAGATATGCTAGGTCTTGTGACCTCTGAGAGCCTGACTGTACTTTCAGACAGTATAATAGAAAGAAATATCAAAAAAGCAATAAAGACTATAAACGAAATAGTTTTTAGTGGAAAGGATATATTTGTATTTATAAAAGATATGACTACTCATATGAGAAATCTGCTCATGGCTAAAGTAAGTGACGATGTAGAAGAGATTTTAGATATGTCTAGTGAAAATATAATCATTTTAAAGAAGCAAGCATCCCAAATAAGAGTGGAAGAAATTATGAGGAATATAAAGATACTGCAAGATGCCCAGGAACAAGCTAAATGGAGCAAACAAAATAGAATTTACTTAGAACTTGCGGTTATCAAGATGTGTAAAATAGAATATGATACCTCAAAAGAAGTTTTATTAGCTAGAATAAATAAACTAGAAGAAATAATAAAACAAGGAAAGATAACTGTAGCTTGCGAAAGTGTTACGCCAGCATCCACTGATAAACTTCCTGGAAAAAGAGAAGTTGAGTCAATTAAAAACACACAAATAAGACCAGTTCAAACTCATAATCCTAATTCTACACTAACAGTAGAAACCGTTAAAAAGTCTTTTAAGGATATTTTAGACATGTTTAAATCACGGAGACATATGGTTATCTATGCATCTTTAATGACTGGAGAAATTGCATCCTGCCATGGAGGCGTAATAGAGTTAAGTTACGAAAAACAATATGCATTTAATAAAATTAGATTAGATAAAGAGGAATATAGAATTATAATAGAAGAAATATTTTCTGAATTATTAAAAGAACCAGTAAAAATAAAGTATACTGTGGAATCTGATGAAAAAGAGTTTAAATCTCCAGAGGATATATTGATAGCAACATTTGGCGAAGACCTTGTGGAAATACTAGATGAATAGAAAGATATTAGATTAAGAGAGCTAAAAATTAGAGTTTTAGGGTTATGATATTAAATCAATAGTAATTATAAAAAAAATTTACTGATTTAATGGAAATTATTATAGGTATTAGTATATAATAATATAGAAAAGCTATAATTCAGTAGCATGATATATCCTTTTAGATTTTTTAAATTTAGATTTTAAAAATTTAAATTTTTGTTATGAATCAGGAGGATATAAATATAATAATATTAAGAAGAATAACCAATAAATAGGAGGTAGTTATTATGGCAAAAGGTGGATTTCCAGGTATGGGTGGAAATATGAATAGTCTTATGAAGCAAGCTCAAAAATTTCAACAACAAATGGAAGAAATGCAAAAGGGTTTAGAAGACAAGAAATTTGAAGCATCCGTTGGTGGCGGAGCAGTAACTGCAATAGCTAACGGAAAGAGGCAACTTGTTGAGGTAAAGATAAAACCAGAAGTTGTAGATCCAGATGATGTTGAAATGTTAGAAGATTTAATTATGAGTGCTTGTAATGAAGCACTAAAAAAAGCAGAAGATGAAACAAGTAGTGAAATGGGTAAATTAACAGGTGGAATGAATATGCCAGGAATGTTCTAATAAACAGTAGAGTAAAAGCTACATTGTTATGAGGTGAATGAATTGGATTTTTATCCAGTGGCAATAGAAAAACTTATAGAAGAATTTGCAAAGCTCCCTGGTATAGGGCGAAAAACAGCGCAGAGACTTGCCTTATTCGTGTTAAATCTTCCTAGGGAAGAAGTGGAGGAGTTTGCAGGTGCACTGGTTAAAGCTCGTGGAACATTAAAGTTCTGCTCTATATGTGGTTGTTTTACAGATACAGACCCTTGCGCAATTTGTTCTAATCCAAATCGTGATAAGAGTATGATATGCGTAGTTGAAAACCCGAAAGACATTATTACAATGGAAAGGGTAAGAGAATTTAATGGGGTTTATCATGTTCTTCACGGGACGATATCTCCAATGTCCGGCAGAGGTCCTGAAGATATAAAATTAAGAGAACTTATAAGAAGGGTTAATGGAGAAGTTCACGAAGTAATAGTAGCAACTAATCCAAACATAGAGGGAGAAGCTACGGCTATGTATATATCTAAAATATTAAAACCGCTAGGTACAAAAGTTACAAGAATTGCACATGGTATCCCAGTTGGTGGAGATTTAGAATATACTGATGAAGTAACACTTTCTAAAGCTATGGAAGGAAGAAAAGAAATATAGAATAATACTCCTGTTTTATGTCAAGAATTTAGAAAAGATATAAAACAGGAGGTTTTTTATTATGAACAGAAAAAAAATAATTGAAATACTATTTTCAAATCTAAAGTATAGCCAGGAGCATAAAGATATTATCATTCAATTAGAAGAAGCTAAACTCCAATGGGAAATTGCAAAAAAATGTTTTTCAATGGTAGATGATCCAAAACTTATAGATTACGCAATTTACAGAGAAGATCAATGTAAAGCCAAATACATATATTTTTTATTAGAAGCTAAAAGAAAAGGAGTTACTATTGATGCTACTTATATGATAGAAGGGCTAGAGGCTATTAATATGTAAATATATTAATTTATAAAAAACTTAAGAAAATTAATAATATATTGCTGAGCTTAGAAATATATTATTAATAGAACACAATAAATAAAAGGTGAAATTTAGATTAACATAGGGGGAGTTGAATATGGAAGTTATATTATATTTTTTAGTTGCAATAGTTGCTATGGTAGTTATTGTAAAACTTTTTTCTTGGCCATTAAAAATATTAGGTAAGTTAATATTGAACGGAGCTTTGGGTGTCTTACTTTTGTTACTTGTTAATTTTATTGGAGGATCTATAGATATAATTATTCCTATAAATGCTGCATCTGCACTTATTGCAGGATTTTTAGGGGTGCCGGGGGTAATATTTTTAATAATTTTTAATAAATTAATGTAGTGTTAATTATAATAAAGATGGTTTAGAATGTTTGCGAGAAAAGCCACGTGGCTAAGGTGTGGAATAGATATTAATACTAAAATATACCATAGACCCACTTCATCTATATGTGGAAGTTTCAGATCAGTAACTAATTTACAATATAGTAAGATATGAGCCTATAGCTGTACTAGTGCAGCTATAGGTTCATGTCTTTATTTCTTTATTATATAGGAAACTGCTTGCTTAAATCATTGTGGATAACATTTATACAGCATTGCAAGGATAAGAGAGAGAAAATAACTATCCTGGTGTATCAATATAAGCTATAAGGAGATAAAGTTTAGGAATTCAAGAATACGCAACCTGTTTTATTTTAATTACTTTAAATTAAACTATATTAAAAAGATTATATGATAAGATACTATATGTCGCTGATGACAAGTAACGACAAATTAAAAGTAAAGTTAGCAATTTTTGTGTGACAATTAAAAAAACATTTAAAAATAGGTTGACAACATGGAAGTAAACTGATAAAATAGTATAAGTCGTCGCATGATGACATTTAAATTGGTCTTTGAAAATTAAACAGAGAAATAGGTAAAAAAGCGAAATTTATTTC
>CAYXOL010000014.1:0-95234 GCA_964467165.1 uncultured Clostridium sp. | reverse complement strand
CTGTAATGGTAATGGGAGATGGAATGCTTGGACAAATGATGGAGCCAGTAGAATTTAAAGAAAGAGCGCCAAAGTCACTTCCAGAAAAGACATGGGCAGCAGATGGATTAAAAGGTAGAAAAAAACATAATGTTATAAATTCTCTTTATTTAAAATCAGAGGATTTAGAAAAACATAATTTAAAATTACAAGAAAAATATAAAGAGATAAAGAAAAATGAAACAAGATATGAAATGTATAATTGTGAGGGTGAAAGCGATTTAATAATGGTTGCATACGGAACTACTTCAAGAATATGCAAAAATGTTGTTAAAATGGCAGAAAAAGAAGGCATAAAACTAGGACTTATAAGACCAATAACTCTATGGCCTTACCCAGTTGAAGCATTTGAGAAGACAATAAGTACCACAAAACATGGATATATATCAGTGGAAATGAGCTGTGGACAAATGATTGAAGATGTTAGACTTTCAGTTGAAGGACGAAAACCAGTACACTTCTACGGAAGAACAGGTGGAATGGTTCCTCATCCTGAAGATATATTAAATAAAGTTAGAGAAATAGTAGGGGGTGCAAAATAATGGCAATAGTATTTAAACCAACTACAGGATTATTAGACGTGCCTACACATTATTGTCCCGGATGTACTCATGGGTTAATTCACAGATTAGTAGGAGAAGTACTTGAAGAGTTGGAGATAATAGATAAAACTATAGGAGTAGCACCAGTTGGATGTTCTGTTTTAGCATATGACTATTTTGCATGTGATATGTTTGAGGCAGCACATGGAAGAGCACCTGCAGTTGCTACAGGAATAAAAAGAGTTAAACCGGATGCAGTAGTATTTACATATCAGGGAGACGGAGATCTTGCAGCAATAGGAACTGCTGAAATAGTTCATGCAGCAACTAGAGGCGAGAACATTGTTACTATATTCGTAAATAACTGTATTTACGGTATGACAGGTGGCCAAATGG
Organism: uncultured Clostridium sp.; assembly: GCA_964467165.1. GTDB lineage: Bacteria > Bacillota > Clostridia > Clostridiales > Clostridiaceae > Clostridium_AD. The sequence continues at coordinate 94,257 of CAYXOL010000014.1, read as the reverse complement.
CACCAACTACACTTCCAGGTCAAGTAACAGAAACAACACCTTATGGAAGAGATGTAAAAATACAAGGACATCCTATTAGAGTATCAGAAATGATAGCAACACTAGATGGTGCTTGTTATGTAGAGAGAGTATCAGTGGATAGTGTACCAAATGTTAATAAAACAAAAAAAGCTATAAAGAAAGCTTTCCAAAATGCAATTGATGGAAAAGGATTCTCAATGGTAGAAGTATTATCAATATGTCCAACTAACTGGGGATTATCAACTAGTGAGTCAATGGGATGGCTTAGAGACAATATGATGCCGTTCTATACTCTAGGGGTTAAAAAAGATATAACTGGGGAGGTTGAGTAGTATGACTGCACAAGAAATTATATTTGCAGGATTTGGTGGTCAAGGTACGCTTTCAATGGGGAAATTTTTAGCATATGCAGGTATGGATGCTGATATGAATGTTTCATGGCTTCCATCTTATGGACCAGAAATGCGTGGAGGTACAGCTAACTGCTCCGTTATACTTTCTGAGGAACCAGTTGGTTCACCAATTATAAACATGCCAAACGCTTTGATAGTTATGAATAGACCATCCCTTGATAAGTTTGAAAATAGCTTAGCTAAAGGTGGGCTTTTAATAATGGATTCTGACCTAGTAAACAGAATGCCAGTAAGAGATGATATCGAAGTAATATCAGTTCCAGCTCAAACAGAGGCTGCCAATATTGGAAGCAAACAAATTGCTAATATGGTACTGCTAGGAGCATTAGTAAAGAAAACAGGAATAGTAACTATGGAACAATTAGTGAGTGCTTTAAAGGCTCATGGAAAAGAAAAATTCTTCGAAATAAACAAAAAAGCCTTAGAAGTAGGCGCGACCTACGTTAAATAAGTGTTAAAATAAAAGAGTATATATTACTACACCTTCATTCGAATCGCTAAGTAATTCTAAAGCTTGCTCAAATGAAGGTTACGTAATATATACTTTTTTTATTATTTTATTTTAATACTTTGTATAAATTCAGCATTTATAAGTTCTTTACCTTTTTTAGTCTCAACCTCAATCCAATTTTCATTAACACCACCCTTTTGTATATGCCTCATTACAAGGCACCTACCATTATTTGTTCTCCGTTTGATAAAAGCTCTCTCAATCTACTACCTCATTATCAATGGTGGTTTTTCCCATATCGCTTATTACATATTCTTTTTTTCTGCTGTTTACGTCGCTAGGCAGAGCAAAAATCCAGCCTTTTTCAAGCAATGTACTAATTGCACCATAAAGCGTAACGGCTATATCTGTCAAGAAAATTTGGTATATTTAGGTTTTTGCTATTTACAACGTAACAATGTTATGTTACACTGCATATATAAGTAGATAGGAATTAATAATTAGTATCTTCTCCAGAGGGTTAGGAGAATGTATAGAAGGAGGGGTAATATGGATGAAGATTTAATATCTAAAAAGGAATTACTAGAAATAACTGATCTTTCCTATGGTCAGCTGTATAGGTGGAAAAGAAAGAATCTAATACCAGAAGATTGGTTTATAAAAAAATCCAGTTACACCGGTCAAGAAACTTATTTTCCAAGAGAAAAAATATTGGATAGAATAAAGAAGATTAAAGATATGAAGGATGATGTATCCTTAGACAACTTAGCACAGATGTTTTCTCCGCAGTTGGGAGAGGTATTTTTAAGTGAGAAAGAGTTGTTAAAAAATAACATTATTACGGTAGAGACATTAACCTTGCATAAAAATATATATGGAGAAATAAAAACCTTTTCTTTTGAGAGAATTTTATATATTTCATTACTAGAAAAGAGCTTGATGTCTGGAAATGTATCAATAGATGAAAGTAAACTTATAATAGAGACTTTAGAAGAAAATTATAAATCCTTAGAGGGTAAAAATTGCGAAATAGTTTTTTTAAGAAAATTTGGCATGGCGCTATGTTTTTTAATTACTCTACCTAATGAGTTTTATATAGAAAAGGGTGCGAAAATAGTATTAAGGCTAAATATTTCACAGTGCATTCAAGATTTGAAAATCAAAATTTAATGAGTATTTTATATTCTAAAGAAATATGAGGAGGGTTAACATGGAAAAGGCTAATTTTGGAGACATAAAGATATCAGGGTCAGGCACGTCTTGTGGTGGAAAGTATAATGAAGTAAGTATAAGTGGATCAGGAAAAATAAACGGAAATTTGGAATGCGTAGACTTTAAAACTAGTGGCTCATCAAAAGTTATAGGGGATTTAAAAGCGGGCACTATAAGAATTAGTGGATCTGCAAGAATTGAAGGTAATGTAGAAGTAGAGGAAATGAAAGTCAGCGGTTCAGCACATTTAACAGGACAAATTAAATGTCAAAGTATAAAAATTAATGGGTCAACTCATATAGGAGGAAACCTATATGCAGAAGAAGTTACTATAGCGGGGTCCGCTCATATAGAAAAAAATTGTGAAGCTGAATGTTTTAAGGCCAGTGGTAGTTTTAAAATACTAGGTTTATTAAATGCAGGAGAAGTAAATATAAGAATTGGTGGAAACTGTAATGTACAAGAAATTGGTGGAGAGCATATCGAAATAAGGGTTAGTCATTTAGACAATTCTATATTTAGAAAAGTAATAGACAAAATGTTTAATACTAAGGGGGAGCTAACTACTTCATTAATTGAAGGGGATGAGATATATCTCCAAAACACCAATGCTAAAATAGTAAGAGGAAAACATATTACTATAGGTGAAGGTTGTAACATAGGCCTTGTAGAATATAGTGAGGAGATTATTGTAGCAGAAGGCTCAATAGTTGGGCAGCAAAAGAAGGTATAACCACTTTTTACTACATTTTAGAAGCAGATTTAGACTGCCACCAAAGTAACTTTTATGGGCTTAGCAACGGCTACTTATAGAAGATGGTAGACTTGAAGCTTCCAAAATGTTGTTAAATTATATCACCTAATGCGATAAACAATCACAAAACTTCAAGAAATTCATATATATAGATTAACATTATTAATATTTTTATTAATATAATAAATATATTAATAAGAAATATCAATATATTCAATTAATATATTGATTATTTTAATTAATGGTAATATAATGAATATGAAGGAAGGCGGTGGAAAAAGTGACCTACAAAATATTGTGTAAATGTCCAGTCTGTAGTTCTAAATTAAAAGTAACTAAACTTAAATGTGATGAATGTGGAACTGTAGTTGAAAATGAATTTGAATTGTCGAAATTTGATTATTTGAATAGGGAGCAGTTATATTTCATCGAAGTATTCTTAAAATCTAGAGGAAACATCAAGGACGTGGAAAAAGAACTTGGCATATCATATCCAACCGTTAGAGCAAAACTAGACGAGGTTATTATTGCACTTGGGTATACAGTTTCAAAACAAAAACCTTCTGTTGATAAAAAAGATGTAGTAGATATGTTAGAAAAAGGTGAGATCACTGCCGATGAGGCTTTGATTATGTTAAATGGTAAATAAAGGAATTGTGAGTTTCCAATTATAGAAAAGGAGGCTATATAATGAATGAAGAAATCGCGAGAATATTAAAAATGGTTGAAGAAGGTAAAATTGATTCAGAAAAAGCCATGCAACTTATAGAAGTTCTAAAGGGAGAAAGTAAAGAATTTGTTATCTTAGACAAAGCACCATTAAATAATAGTCACAGTAATAGTAAATTCAAAGTTAAAATGTTGAGAATAAAGGTGAGATCAAAAGAAAATGACATTGTTAATATTAACCTTCCACTGGCATTTGTAAGTGGAATGATAAAAACATTTGGAAAAATTCCAAATGTAAATGTAAATGGAATGAGCGATATAGATATGGATGCTATGACTCAAACTATATTAGATGCCATAGATGGTGGAATAGGTGGAAAGATTGTTGACATACAAACTGGAGATGGAGACATAGTTGAGGTTGTTATAGAATAATCTACAATTTTTGAGGTGTTACATGAGGATTTATATTAAAACAGAGGAAGGCAGAAAACTAAGAATACCAGTACCAATGTGGTTAATAAGACTAGCTACAAAACTTCCAATAGAGAGAATTATAAGAAAACACGTGAAGGAAAAGGATGCTAAGTATTTAGAACTAATAGACTGGAATGAAATGAGAAATTTGATTATTTCATTAAGTGATTACAAAGGATTAAACTTGGTAGATGTAAGAGCCAGTGATGGTACGCAAGTGTTAATACAAATTTAGATATATGTAAGTAAATTTTACCCCTGGGGTGTTATCCTTGGGGTAAAAAAGTTAGAGGGTTAATATGAAAATTATTTACTGAAATTGGGGGTAAGTAAATGGAAGCCGTAGAAAAAAATATAGTTGAAGAAAATGTTGAAATTGAACCTAAGAATAAATACAATGGGAAATTGTGGACCATGAATTTCTTTTTATTATGGCAGGGGCAACTGGTTTCAGGTCTAGGAGATGTAATTTACGAGATAGCATTAGGCTTTTGGGTACTTGCGGTTACTGGGTCCACGGGTCTTATGGGGACACTTATGGCTGCATCTGCGTTGCCAAGAATATTAATAGCGCCCTTTGCAGGCGTTATAGTGGATAGATGTAACAGAAGAAATATGATAGTGCTAATGGATTTGATAAGGGGAATTGTAATTACTGCAGTAGGAATCGCTGCAATACTGGGCTTTGTTCAAATTTGGATGGTTTTTGCAGCAGGTGTTATTTTAGGTATATGTGCAGCCTTTTTCAATCCAACTGTAAGTTCTACTGTGCCGGATATTGTTTCAAAGGATAAACTTATTCAGGCAAATTCAGCTCTAAATATGGTGGGAACAGGGGCGAGTATTCTGGCTAACCCTCTAGGTGGATTTATGTATCAGCTACTGGGAGCACCAATTATGTTTTTAACAAATGGAATATCCTATCTTGTTTCAGCCTTTACAGAAATATTTATAAAGGTTCCTAAAATAGAGAGGAAAGTTACCGCAGAAGATTCTATGCAGAGCACTAGAGAAAGATTTAAACAAGATTTGAAAAGTGGTTTTAAATTTGTTTGGAACTTTAAAGGCCTTAGATATCTTATAATTACAGCAGCTTTTTTAAATTTCTTTGCTAATATGGCAATTATTTTAATTCTACCACTATTTCAAAGGACTCAGACACTTGGAGCAGGAAAATATGGAGTGGCTATTGCACTATTGACTGGAGGCATGTTTACTGGGATGGCCATAATTTCAATTATAAAAGTGCCTTATGAAAAGAGACTGAGTATTTTTATGGTTTCAGGTGTAATATTTTCTATAGCTTTCGCCATATTCCCTATAATGGATTTTAAGTTTATGTTAGTCCTATTATTTATAGCAGGTTTCTTTAATGCCATTGTAAATACATTTATAGGCGCAACACTTCAGCTAACAGTTCCACAAGAAATGAGAGGAAAGGTCTTCTCTATTATGAATACAGTATGTGGAGGATTAGTTCCAATAGCTATGGCTATAGGGGGTATACTGGCAGAGTTTATAGCAATAAAATATATTATTATAACTTGCTTTTTACTTTCAGGAATGGCAATAATACCACTGGGATTTATTAAAAACTTTAAACATTTCATTAATTTTAATCCCGATAATCAAACTTTAGAGGATATAATGTAAATTAGTATTTTATAATTGTAATGTTACTGACTACAATTTTATTAAATAGTTATTTTTATGAATAATTAAATCAAAAAAAATAATCCGGCGGGATTATTTTTTTTATTGAAGAGAATTCAAAATTTTAGGACTTTTTTACAAGGAGTTATTATTGTAGTATAATACAAACTAGATTATAATTAGGGTGCATGTATTTATATATAAGAGTTTTAGTGTATGTGTAAATTAATAGTGAAACAATAATGAGAGATTTTTCATATAATGTACATATGATTATTATTCATTATATTAATGTGGATAAAAAAAGATTAAATAGAGTGTTGAAAAATAAAGTAGCCACATAATAAGTAGCTATTTTGGTTGGTATGATATGTAATAAATCTATAATATATTGAGAAAGAGGTAGAATAATATGAGTAGAATATTTGGAACAGACGGAGTACGTGGTATAGCAAATACAGAACTTACAAGCCAGCTTGCATATAATTTAGGAAGAGCAGGAGCATTTGTACTAACGCAGGGAGCTCACAAACCTAAAATCATAGTGGGAATGGATACAAGAGTTTCAGGAGATATGTTAGAATCGGCATTAGTTGCAGGAATTTTATCTGTAGGAGCTGAGGCAATATGTCTTGGGGTGGTGCCTACACCAGCAGTGGCGTACTTAACTAGAAAATATGGAGCAGATGCAGGAGTAGTTATCTCAGCTTCTCATAACCCAGTAGAATATAATGGAATAAAGTTTTTTAATAGCAAGGGGTTCAAACTGTCCGATGAATTAGAAGATACAATACAAGCAGTTATAGAAAATGATTTTAAAGATGTACCATCACCAATAGCAGGAGATTTAGGTAAAAAAACAGTTAAGCTAAATGGGGTAGAGGATTATATAGAATTCGCTAAATCTACTATTTCAGGAGATTTAAAAGGACTTAAAATAGCATTGGATTGTGCTAATGGGGCCTCATATATTACCTCGGTAAAAGCTACAAGGTCGCTTGGAGCAGAGGTTTTAGTTATTAACAATGATCCAGATGGCGTAAATATAAATAAAGACTGTGGATCTACTCATCCTGAGCACCTAATGGCTTTTGTTAAGGAAAATCACTGCGATTTAGGACTTGCCTTTGATGGGGATGCAGATAGATGTTTAGCTGTAGATGAAAAAGGAAACCTTATAAATGGTGATTTTATAATTGCTATCTGCGCTAAACATTTCAAGGAAATGGGGAAATTAACAAAAGATACGGTAGTAGTAACGGTTATGAGTAATTTGGGATTAGATATTGCAATGAAAGAGGAAAATATAGCTACAGTGAAAACTAAAGTAGGAGACAGATATGTGCTTGAGAAAATGCAAGAAGAGGGTTATAGCCTAGGGGGAGAACAATCAGGTCATGTGATTTTCCTGGATTTTAATACTACTGGAGATGGGCTTGTATCAGGAATTCAACTAGCCACTGTAATTAAAGAATCAGGAAAGCCGTTATCGCAGCTTGCGGCAATGATGACAGAACTTCCACAAGTACTAGTTAATGCAATGGTACCAAACGATAAAAATGACATCCATGAAACTGATAGTGAAATAATTGAAGAAATTAAAAGAATAGAAGGAAAATTAAATGGAGTTGGAAGAGTACTTATTAGACCATCAGGTACAGAACCTCTAGTGAGGGTAATGCTTGAAGGTAAAGTGCAAAGTGAATTAGATGAAATGGCACATGCTCTTGCAAAATTAATAGAAGAAAAAGCAAAATAAGAGGTTTTTTAAAGAACATTTTGAATAAAAAAATAACGCAGGAAATTTCAAATTTTGAAATTTCCTGCGTTATTTTTTTATTTTACCAGTTAAATCTATGTGTAAAATAAAAAAAGATTATTTAATTTCTAATAAAAGAGCATGTGCAAAAGTGCTAAAATTCAGAATACTCAGTTATGTCACTAAGCCTAAGTGACATAATACACGTATCTTTGTGTTGTAGCACAGAAAGTGTAAACGTATAATTCAATTAAAGAACATTAACTAAAAAATGAATTAGAGAACTGGATGCTCCTGCAAATAAAAGAGGTTTTCAGTTTTTGAAGTTATCTAAACAAATTTAAAGGGGGAAAAATAATGGAAGTTAAAACACAAACAGAATTCAAAACAAAAACAAAATTCAAGGAAAAAGTCCAAGTATTCGGTAGAGCACTAAGTGGTATGGTAATGCCTAATATCGGAGCATTTATTGCATGGGGGTTAATTACAGCATTGTTCATTCCAACAGGATGGAAACCAAATGAGAATCTTGCTAAATTAGTAGGACCCATGATTACTTACTTATTACCACTTCTAATAGGTTATACTGGAGGAAAAAATGTAGGTGGAACTAGAGGCGGAGTCCTAGGAGCAATAGCTACCATGGGTGTAATTGTAGGAGCTGATATACCAATGTTTATGGGTGCTATGATAATGGGACCGCTTGCTGGGTATGTTATAAAGAAATTTGATAAATTAATTGAAGGAAAAATACCAGCAGGATTTGAAATGCTAATAAATAATTTTTCCGCTGGAATAATTGGTATGGGGCTAGCTCTACTAGCGTTACTTGGAATTGGACCAGTAGTACTAGCTCTTAATAGTGTACTAAAAGCTGGGGTAGAAGGACTAGTAAATGCAGGATTACTACCATTAACATCTATATTAATTGAACCAGGTAAAATACTGTTTTTAAATAATGCTATAAATCATGGGATATTAGGTCCTATAGGAATACAAGAGGCTAAGGAGTTTGGAAAATCAATATTCTTCTTGTTAGAGGCAAATCCAGGACCAGGTCTTGGAATACTTTTAGCATACTGGGTATTTGCAAAGGGAATGGCAAAAGAATCTGCACCAGGAGCAGTAATCATTCACTTTTTAGGTGGAATACATGAAATATACTTCCCTTATGTTTTAATGAAACCAATATTATTATTAGCTGTAATCGGTGGAGGAGTAAGTGGAGTATTCACATTTAATTTACTCCATGCAGGACTTATAGCAACAGCATCACCAGGAAGCATTTTCGCGTTGATGGCTATGTCTCCAAAAGGAGAGTTTCTACCTGTTTTTGCAGGAGTAGTTGTATCTGCAGCAGTATCCTTCGTAATAGCAGCCTTCTTTATCAAAAACTCTAAAGATTCATCAGAGGAAGATTTAGAAAAAGCAAAGTCATCATTAAAAGAGTTAAAGGGAAATAAAAAACCAGAACAAGTAAAAGCAGTTAATAAAACATCTATAAATAAAATTATATTTGCATGCGATGCTGGTATGGGTTCAAGTGCAATGGGGGCATCAACTTTAAGAAATAAGCTTAAAAAGGCAGGGTATGATATAGAAGTAACAAATTGCGCCGTAGATGATGTACCAAAAGATAGCCAGGTGGTTGTTACCCATGAGAGTTTGGCAGGTAGGGCGAAAGCAGCAGCACCAAAAGCTCAATATATACCAGTAAAAGATTTTCTTAAAAATGATGCTTTTGAAAAACTTTTGCTAATAATAGAGGCTTCGTCATAGGATCCTTATAATGTGGAAAATTAAACTAATATAATAATATTCTAATCAGTGGGGGATATCAATAATATAATATCTCTCGCTGATTTTTTTAACTAAAATCTAATAATGTCATTAATAGATAATGACAAATTCGATTATCTTTAAGTTGAATACAGTGTTTACAAAAGATATAATCAGATTATAGAATTTTAAATATTCAGAAATGTCATTAATAAAGGATGTAAGGAGGTGGACTATGAGGGATATGGTAATAACATCACGCATAAAAGAAATTATTCGTTTATTAATTGGAGCAGACTTTTCAAATAGCATTACTGTAAACGATATAGCAGAAAAACTAAGTGTAAGTTCAAGGACGATTTTACGAGAGATGCCTCAGGTAGAAAAATGGCTAAAATACAACCAATTCAAATTTATAAAAAAGCCTGGAGTAGGACTTTTGCTAGATGAAGATTTAGAAGGTAAGAACAGATTACAGAAATTACTAGATGGATATTATGTAGAAAAAGATTATAAACCCGAAGAGAGGCAATATTTAATAATTAGTGAACTGTTGCAGATGAAAGAACCTGTAAAACTATATTACTTCACATCAATATTTGGAGTTACTGAAGGTACACTAAGTAATGACTTGGATAAAGTACAGGAGTGGTTTAAAAATCATTTTTTAAAGCTAGTTAGAAAACAGGGTGTTGGAATATATGTTGAGGGAAAGGAAAAAGATTTTCGGAAAGCTTTAGTAAATTTATTATATGAAAATTTGGATGAAAATCAGTTGTTGCAGATTATAAAGGATAATGTAGGCGGAAATGAATTTCAAAATGGAAGGATTCAAATTAATACTAGAAACAGATTATTGAATTTAATAGACAAAAGCGCAATTGAAAAATTGGAACAATCAGTATATAAAATGGAAAAAATGAAGTTGAAGCTGGCTGATAGTGCCTATGTAGGTCTTATAGTTCACTTAGCAATTGCACTGCAGCGTATAAAAAACAATGAAAGAATAACTATAGATCCCTTATTTTTATTAGAGTTAAAAAACAGCAAAGAATATAATATAGCCACAGATTTGGCAAGAGACATAACAAAGGATTTTAATGTGGAAATTCCAGAAGATGAGATAGGATATATAACTATGCATTTGAAAGGCTCTAAGATGCAGGCAAATGCCAAATCAGAAGAGACTCACATGATAGGAAAATATGAACTTATCAAAATAGCAAAAAAAATGATTGTTATTGCAGAAAAAGAAACAGGAGCTCCACTACTACAAAATAAAAATTTGCTTATGGGACTTGTTAACCATTTAGAACCTGCAATGAGCCGCCTAAAAATGAATTTAGATATTAGAAATCCCCTATTAACTAAAATCAAAGAGACTTACCCCCAAATATATGAAGCTAGTGGGAAAAGTTGCAAGGTGTTACAAGATTTATTGGGGGTTGAAATACCTGAATCTGAGATAGGATATATTGCAATGCATATAGGTGCAGCAATGGAAAATGAAGGTACAATGCAGCAACGAATTTATAGGGTTGCTGTTGCATGTGCAAGTGGCATAGGAACATCAAGACTTTTAGCTACAAGACTTCAAAAGGAGTTTAAAAACATACAAGTTATAGATGTGATTTCAACTATGGATATTAAAAAGCAGTGGCTAGAAGACAAGGCAGTAGAATTAATTATATCCACTGTTGCTATTGATGCTCCTGTTAAAACCGTGATTGTAAATCCCTTGTTGTTAGAAGAAGACATGAAGAAAATCCGAAAAAAATTAAGTGAAATAATAGGCAATATAAATACTTACGATATAAAGGTGAATAAACACGATAACTTTCAAAATAATATTTTAATTCTTACGGAGTATGGTGAGGCTATTTTGAAAATTACCAATGATTTTTATTTTAGTGAAGAGGATAGTATAAATAGCAAAGTTGAGTTAATAGAAAAGGTAAGTGTGATTTTTGGAGATAGTGAATTGCAGCAAAGAAATATACGAGATAAATTAATAGACAGAGAGAAACTTGGCAGCACTATTTTATACGAGCAGGGTATTATTTTATTGCATTGTCGATGTGAAGTAATAACAGAACCTCAAATAGGGGTTATTCGTCTGAAAAATAAAATATCACCTGAAGATGAATATGAAAAGGATATAGATATAGCTTTAATAATGTTAATACCTTTTGAAATTAAGCAAACATTTATAGAGGTTACAAGTGAAATCAGTAAAGCGCTAGTAGAGGTGCCTGAATTTGTATTGTCATTAAAGGAAGGTACTAAGCAGCAAATATGTTTACAAATAAATAGGATATTTGGAGATTTTTATTATAAAATGAGTAAATTATTTCAGGAGGCGGAAAATAATGGAGTCTAATACAAAAACAAAAACAAAATTCAAGGAAAAAGTACAAGTATTTGGTAGGGCTCTAAGTGGTATGGTGATGCCTAATATTGGAGCATTTATTGCATGGGGGTTAATTACAGCATTGTTCATTCCGACAGGATGGAGACCTAATGAAAATCTAGCAAAATTAGTAGGACCGATGATTACGTACTTACTACCACTTCTAATAGGTTATACTGGAGGGAAAAACGTAGGTGGAACTAGAGGCGGAGTCCTAGGAGCAATAGCTACCATGGGTGTAATTGTAGGAGCTGATATACCAATGTTTATGGGTGCTATGATAATGGGACCGCTTGCTGGGTATGTTATAAAGAAATTTGATAAATTAATTGAAGGAAAAATACCAGCAGGATTTGAAATGCTAATAAATAATTTTTCCGCTGGAATAATTGGTATGGGGCTAGCTCTACTAGCGTTACTTGGAATTGGACCAGTAGTACTAGCTCTTAATAGTGTACTAAAAGCTGGGGTAGAAGGACTAGTAAATGCAGGATTACTACCATTAACATCTATATTAATTGAACCAGGTAAAATACTGTTTTTAAATAATGCTATAAATCATGGGATATTAGGTCCTATAGGAATACAAGAGGCTAAGGAGTTTGGAAAATCAATATTCTTCTTGTTAGAGGCAAATCCAGGACCAGGTCTTGGAATACTTTTAGCATACTGGGTATTTGCAAAGGGAATGGCAAAAGAATCTGCACCAGGAGCAGTAATCATTCACTTTTTAGGTGGAATACATGAAATATACTTCCCTTATGTTTTAATGAAACCAATATTATTATTAGCTGTAATCGGTGGAGGAGTAAGTGGAGTATTCACATTTAATTTACTCCATGCAGGACTTATAGCAACAGCATCACCAGGAAGCATTTTCGCGTTGATGGCTATGTCTCCAAAAGGAGAGTTTCTACCTGTTTTTGCAGGAGTAGTTGTATCTGCAGCAGTATCCTTCGTAATAGCAGCCTTCTTTATCAAAAACTCTAAAGATTCATCAGAGGAAGATTTAGAAAAAGCAAAGTCATCATTAAAAGAGTTAAAGGGAAATAAAAAACCAGAACAAGTAAAAGCAGTTAATAAAACATCTATAAATAAAATTATATTTGCATGCGATGCTGGTATGGGTTCAAGTGCAATGGGGGCATCAACTTTAAGAAATAAGCTTAAAAAGGCAGGGTATGATATAGAAGTAACAAATTGCGCCGTAGATGATGTACCAAAAGATAGCCAGGTGGTTGTTACCCATGAGAGTTTGGCAGGTAGGGCGAAAGCAGCAGCACCAAAAGCTCAATATATACCAGTAAAGGATTTCCTTAAAAATGATGCTTTTGAAAAAATACTAGTTATACTTTCAGGGGTGCAAGCAGAGGTAGTTAATAATGAAAGTAATAGTGAAAGTGCTTTGGTTGAGAGCAATGGAGTGCTTACGAGAGAAAATATTAAGGTTCATTTAAAATCTACAGATAAATATGAAGCAATAAGACTTGCAGGACGTCTTTTGGTAGAAGGCGGATATGTTAATGAAGAATATATAGAAGCTATGATTGAAAGAGAAAATGAACTTACAACATATATTGGACAAGGGGTTGCAATTCCTCATGGAGTTGGCGGTGCAAAGAAAAATATAATTAAATCTGGTATGGTGGTACTTCAATACCCAGATGGAATATCCTTTAATGGAGAATTAGCCTATATTTTAGTAGGAATTGCTGGGGTAGGAAATGAGCACTTAAATATCTTGTCTAATTTAGCAAATGTTCTTGAAGAAGCAGATGAAGAGACCATGAATAAGCTAAGAAACACTGATGAAATAGAATATTTATATAAAAGTTTTACAAAATAAACAAAAAAGAAGAGGTGTACTATGATTATAACCGTTACATTAAATCCAGCTGTAGATAAGACTGTAGAGGTAGATAACTGTACAATAAATACTGTTAACAGGATATCTTCTATAAAATTAGATGCTGGTGGAAAAGGCATTAACGTTTCAAAGGTAGTAAAAGGCTTAGGTGGAGAAAGTATTTCACTAGGAGTACTTGCTGGTGGAACGGGTGAGTATATAAAGAATTATATAGATGATGAAAAAATCCAAAATGATTTTAACTTTGTAAGTGGCGAAACTCGTACTAATATAAAAATTGTTGATAGTGTTAAAGGTACCAACACTGATATCAATGAACCTGGAAGTGTTATTTCCGGCGAAGATATTAAAAAAGTTAAGGAAAAAATCTTTAGTAAGGCTAAGCAAAATGACATATTAGTATTGTCAGGAAGCGTACCACTGGGAGTGGAAAAAAATATTTATCAGCTATGGATAAAAGAGGCTAAGGAGCTAGGTGTGAAAACCATCCTAGATGCAGATGGAGAATTATTAAAACAAGGCATTTTAGCAGGACCGTATTTAATTAAACCTAATATTCACGAATTAGAAAAATTATTTGATGTAACTATTCAAGACATAGCTGAGGTTACACGCCTTTGCCAAAGTATATTTGATTATGGAGTTAACATCATAGCGGTATCACTAGGAGCGGAAGGTGCACTATTTATGAAAAGGGATAAAACAATACTTGCTCATGGTATAAAGGTTAAAGTAAAGAGTACAGTAGGTGCAGGAGATTCTATGGTGGCAGCACTAGCTTTCGCTTTAGATAGTGGATATTCTTTTGAAAAAGCGGTTACCCTTTCAGTGGCCTCTGCAACAGCTGGGGTTATGACAGAAGGAACTACCGCAGGAAAACTGCAGGACATATTAAATATTGAAAAACAAGTGGTGTTTGAATATCTATAGAACTAACAAATATAATATAAAAATTGAAAGGTGGAATTAAAATGAAAACAAAAGCTGTAAGACTATATGGTAAGAATCTATTAAAAATGGAGGAATTTGAACTTCCTGAAATAAAAGAAGAGGAAATACTTGTTAAGGTCATATCAGACAGTATCTGTATGTCTACTTACAAGGCAGCAAGTCTTGGCACAGAGCATAAGAGAGTTCCAGATGATATTGCTGTTAATCCAATAATTGTTGGACATGAATTTGCAGGTGAAATTGTGCAAGTAGGCTCTAAGTGGAGCAGCGAATTTAAAGAAGGTAAAAAATTTGCAATACAACCTGCTTTAAATTATAAAGGAAGTATGGCATCTCCTGGATATTCTTACAAATACTTTGGAGGAGCAGCAACTTATACTGTAATACCACAAGAAGTAATGGAACTTGGATGCCTCCTTAATTATGAAGGGGAAGCCTTCTATGAAGCTTCACTATCTGAACCAATGTCTTGTATAATTGGTGCTTACCATGCTTCTTATCACACTATTGTAGGCAAATATGAGCATAAGATGGGAATAGTTGAAGGCGGTAAAATGGCATTATTAGCAGCAGCTGGCCCAATGGGACTAGGAGCAATTGACTATGCACTGCATTGTGATAGAAGACCTGGAATGCTTGTTGTAACTGATGTTGATGATAAAAAATTAGCGCGTGCGCAGGCAATATTTACACAAGAAGAGGCTAAAAAATGCGGAGTTGAACTGATTTTTGTAAATACGAAAAATCTAGAAAATGTATCTGAATATTTAAGAGATTTAACAGGCGGTACTGGATTTGATGATGTGTTTGTTTATGCACCAGTAAAACCTGTTGTTGAGCAGGGAGATCGTATTCTTGGAAGAGATGGCTGCTTGAACTTTTTCGCAGGTCCTACAGATAATAAATTTTCAGCAGAATTTAATTTCTACGATGTACACTATGCCTCTACTCATATAGTAGGAACAAGTGGAGGAAATACAAATGATATGCTTGAATCCTTAGAAATGTCAGCAAAAGGAATAATAAACCCAGCAGTTATGGTTACTCATATAGGTGGACTAGATAGCGTTGCAGAGGCCACTATAAATTTACCTAAAATACCTGGTGGTAAAAAGTTGATTTATACAAATATTGAAATGGAATTAACAGATATTGAGGATTTTGAGGAAAAGGGAAAAACTAACCCACTATTTGCAAAACTTGCTACTATAGTTAATGGGAACAATGGCTTATGGTGTACTGAAGCAGAAAAATTCTTATTAGCAAATTTCAAATAGGTAGGGAGGTGTATAATTATGATAGAAAAAAATATGCTTATATTAAATGAAACAGGATTACATGCAAGGCCCGCTTCTCAACTTGTTACTTTAATGAATGGCTTCAAAAGTAATATAAAAATTATTAAAGGAACTAAAGTAGCCAATGCTAAAAGTATATTAAATATTATGTCAATGGCACTGTCAAAGGGTAGTGAAATAACTATAAGAGTAGAGGGCGAGGATGAGGAAATAGCTATGGAGAGTATTGAAAATTTTATATTGAACTTTAAGGAGTAAAATATAAGTAAAAAAATATGCAGAATACATATATATAAACTGTAACATTATATGTATTCTGCGTTTTTTTTATTAAATGAGATCATTAACTTTTTCTCTATATATGCATATAATATAAAGATTAATATATTGTAAATAAGTAACAAAAACATTGACATTGTGCTCCGTTAAAAATATAATGAACTGGACAAAAGAATACATTAACCATGGGAGAGGGGATGATAAATAGAGAAATTATAGATATTAAATTACAATAAAGAAAGTGAAATCAAAGCGCCAGAACTTGAGGTTTCTAAGCAGTTTCACATATATTATTATAATGTGTAGTGATTAGATTTAACTTGAGTTGACGAGGATGGGGAGTATCGAAATCTTCGGCGGATGCCCCACGGTAGCGCACTACCGTTAATGATTGATAAAAGCGAAAAGTGATTTTCGTTACAACATCAATCTGGTGTTAAAACCTTTATAAATATGAATTAATTAGCATATTTCATTGGATTATTAATAGTGTAGATTTTCAGTTGTTCAACAAGATTTATTATTTGTATGATAACTGATAATATTATGTCTTTAATAATTATTAAAAACAATGAATTTAATATGCTTAATTAAATTGTGCAAAATTTTAAATTTGAGAGGAAGATGAATATGTGCGGAATAGTTGGTTATTTTGGAAGTAAACAGGCTTCACCAATATTGGTAGCAGGTCTTAGTAAATTAGAATATAGAGGATACGATTCAGCAGGAGTCGCAATTATAAATGATGGAGTTTTAAAAATAACTAAATGCAAGGGAAGACTTGCAAATTTAGAAGCTCAATTATTAGAAAACCCACTAAAGGGTAATGTAGGGATAGGACACACTAGATGGGCTACTCATGGTAAACCATCGGATGAAAATTCTCATCCCCATACTAATGAAAAAGAAACTATTAGTATAGTACACAATGGGATTATAGAGAATTATATTCATTTAAGAGAATGGTTAATAGAAAAAGGATATAAGTTTACATCAGAAACTGATTCAGAAGTAATACCACATCTTATCGATTTATACTATGATGGAAATATAGTTGAAGCTGTAATGAAGGCTACTGCTAAAATGGAAGGTAGCTATGCAATAGCTGTAGTAACTAGCAATGAACCAGATAAATTAGTTGCAGTAAGAAAAGACAGTCCATTAATAGTAGGACTTGGAGAAGGCGAATTTTTCGTAGCTTCAGATATACCAGCAGTATTAAATCATACAAGAGAAGTATATCTATTAGAGGATATGGAATTTGTTGTGATTTCAAATGATGGAATAAAACTTCTTGATACAGAAGGCGAAATTATAGATAAAGAAATATTCCATGTAACTTGGGATGCACAAGCAGCTGAAAAAGGTGGATATGAGCACTTTATGTTAAAGGAAATCCATGAACAGCCAAAAGCAATCAGGGATACTATGACTTCAAGAATAGTTCTAGGTCAGCCTATAACACTAGATGATATAAAGATAACTAAAGATCAGATTAAAAATTTAAACAAAATATATATAGTAGCTTGTGGAACTGCATACCATGCAGGAGTAGTAGGTAAATATGTAATAGAAAAACTTGCGAGAATTCCAGTAGAATTGGATGTAGCTTCTGAGTTTAAATATAGAGATCCAATAATGGATGAAAACACATTAATGATAGTTATTAGTCAATCAGGAGAAACTGCAGACACAATGGCTGCTTTAAGACTTGCAAAAGCAAGAGGAGCAAGAGTTATAGCGGTAACAAATGTAGTAGGTAGTGCAGCTTCAAGAGAAGCAGATGATGTGTTATACACTTGGGCAGGTCCAGAGATTGCAGTTGCATCTACAAAAGCCTATGTAACACAATTAATAGCTATGTATATAATAGCATTATTCTTTGCTCAAAATAGAGAAACATTAACTACTGCGGAAATAGAAGAAATTAAAGTAGCTATGTTAGAGCTTCCAGAAAAAGCAGAACAAGTGCTTGCAAATAAAGAAGCGCTGCAAAGATTCACAGCTAAAAACTACATGCACAAAGATATGTTCTTCCTAGGTCGTGGACTTGACTATGCAGTTTCAATGGAAGGTTCATTAAAACTTAAGGAAATATCATATATTCACTCTGAAGCATATCCAGCAGGAGAATTAAAGCATGGAACTATAGCACTTATGGAAGAAGGCACGGTAGTAATAGCCTTAGCAACTCAAGAACCATTATTTGATAAAATGGTAAGTAATATAAGAGAAGTAACTACTAGAGGAGCAAAGGTATTTGCTTTCGCGCCAGAAGGTCATACTGAAATTGAGAAATCAGTTTATTCCGTAACTTATATACCTAAGGTAATTGATATATTAGCCCCAGTAATTTCAGTAATTCCATTACAATTATTGGCTTACTATATGTCAGTGCAAAAGGGTTGCGATGTTGATAAACCAAGGAATTTGGCTAAATCAGTAACTGTAGAATAGTGCCACCCACGTGGCAAGTGGCATGTGTAGCTTTATAACAAAGTTACACCGTTTATAACAAAGTCGCACCGTTCATAACAAAGTTGCACCATTTATAACAAAGTTGCACCATTTATAACAAAGTCGCACCGAAATGATTTGGTGTAGGATACTATATTTTAGAGAATGTACTGTATAAGTTTGGTGAGTTATAATTAATAATGAAAACAATATAGTTCATTATATAATATTTATCAATAACAATTAATAGTATATACAAAAAACTCAGGAAAAAAAGCTATATTAAAAGTCAGAAATTTTTAATCTATAAATGATTAGAAATTCCTGATTTTTTTTATAGTATTAAAAAATTTAAACTTATAGCTATTTAATGTACAAAGGATTTTTTGATAAAGTATATGTTGATAGACAAAATAGACTTATACTAAATAAAATAATTGTATATTAAAGATTAATGTTGTAATCTAAGCAAAATAGTTGGAAACTAACAATATAGCATAAAGGGTCACTAAAATTTATAAATTATACACTGATACAACTGATACAATACTAAAATATCGTATCAGTGATAAAAAACTCGTGTCATTAATAAAAGAATCATATCAAAAGTCAGGAACTTTTAATCAGAAAATGATTAGAAGTTCCTGACTTTTGCATAGTGAGACAAGTGTGAGCTATAATTATTGTTGTCGTGAATTATAAACACCTTAATCCCCTAATTATATTTAGGTGATTTTATAGTAAATTAATTTAAAAACATTGAAACTTCTATGTTTTGAAGGATATTAAGCATATTTGTAGAATAATGGTATTATAGGAAGTAAGATTACATATTCTCAGTATGTCTATAATCAGCAGTTGGAAAACAGATAATAAAGGAAAAAAAATCATGTATGAAGTTAAAATTGGAGGTATACCATGAAAAGAACTAGAGAACATCAACTAGAAGAAACTTCGGAACTAGAGCTAAAAAAGATGATGCTTGAAAAAAACTGGATAGCTAGAAAAAAGTCATATGATTATGGAATTGATTATGAAATTCAAATAGTAAATGATAATGAGTTAACGGAAGATTTATTATGGATACAGTTAAAAGCTACTGATAAAGAATTTGAAAGTGCAAAAATTAAATTGCAAATATCAACAGATTCTTTGAAGAGCTATGAAAACTCGAAGTTACCGGTAGTTATTATGTACTGGATAGAAAATTTGAGCAAGTTTTATATACTATTTGCTCAAAAGTATATAAAAGAAACGCTTGATAGATTGAATACAAATTGGAGAGAACAAAAGAGTGTGACTCTTAAAGATTTTCATAAGATGGATGACATAGCAGTGCTAGAACAAATTGCTACAGATGGCTATTTATATATAATAAAAGAGAAATTAGGAATCCCATCTAAACAATCAGGAGCATTATACTGGAATGATGGAATACTTATTTCAGATAATGAAGATTTTAAAAAACATTCAGTTCAGACAATTAAATTAATGAACGATTATATTATAGATAAAGCAATAAATGAATGGGATAAAATATTATTGTTATATACATTAGATATCAAAGAACGCATTTCTGTCCAGGTTAATAAGTCAATTTGCTTGTATTACCTTGGAAAATACAGTGATGCTGTGGAACTGAATGAGTTGACAATCCAGATAGTAAAAAACATAGTTGATACTACCTCATTAAAGGAAGTTGAGGCAATATTACTAGGTAATTCCGGAATGTTCATGAGAATACTTGGAAGAAATCTTCAGGCAGAAGAGAGGTTACAAGAGGCTATTGAGATATCAATTGAATATGGATTTACATATATTGCTGCAGACCACTTAAATAACTTAGGTGTACTTTATAAAAATCTAGGATATTATAATAAAGCACTTGACTTATTTAATAAATCATTAAATAAGTATGTGGAATTAAAAAATCAGTGGTCTGAAGCTATTGTTTTGGGAAATATAGGAGTTACATATAGTCGCAAAGAAAATTTTCTGGAAGCAAAGAGTTTTATAAATCAATCAATAGATTTGAATATAATTGTAGGAAATAAACGAGGTTTATCTGATCAATATGGGAATGTAGGTTTGATTTATGACAAGACAGGTTTTCAAAATAATGCATTAAATTTTTTTAAAATGGCATTAGAGTTAAAAATAGAAATTAAGGATAAAAAAGGGGAAGGTATATGTTACGGGAATATAGGACTTGTATATATGCATAATAATGAGCCTAAAAAAGCAATAAAAGAATTTACTAGATCAATTGAAATATTAAGAAATATAGAGTATTTACAAGGAGTAGGAGAGATGTTGTTTAATAAAGGTATTGCGCTTCATTACTTAAAAGATATTGATGCTTCAAAGGAATGCTTCATTGAGTCAATAATTACTTTTAGAAATATCAATAATAAATATATGCAAAAGCATATTTGGGAATATCTCAAAGAAATAAATCTAGCAATTACTGTTTAAGTATAGCAAGATTTAACATTATTAATGCAGCTATCGGAAAGATAATAAATAAAAAAGTAAACTGTGTTATTAGTGAATCAGATGAGAAATATATAAAAGACGAATTAGAGTTAATTGATAATAATTTATCTGAAGTATTAGTAAATATAAGAAATTCAAAATTAATTTCTTATAAGGTATTATTTTCTTTATTTAAAATGTAAGCAGGAGTTAATAGATTTAAATGGACTACCTTCACTACTAGCTAGTGGTCTTTCGGATAAAGCAAAAATCTTTTTTTATATAATAAATGATCATGATTCTAAGTTCGAAAAATTGGAATATCTAAAACTACCTACATTAGCGGGTGAAAAAATAACTATCCGATTTTATGGTGATACAAAAGAATATGATGCTCTGCTGATTCTTAGTGAAGGGCATATTAAGATTCTTGGATTGTCACTATTACTTTCAAAGGTAGTTAATGAAAATTTAGGGTTCATCATTTTTGATGACATTGTAAACGCTATAGATGATGAACATAGAGATGGAATAGCAGAACTATTGCTCAAGAATCATGAACTTAAGGACAAGCAACATATTATTACTTGTCATGGAGAAATGTTTATTTCAAAGCTTGAACATAAACTTGGAGCATCTGCTGCAAGTAAAGAAGTTAAAAGATATAGATTTGTACCTTCGGATGTTATAGAAGAACGAGGAGTTAAGATATCTATCGGTAATTCTAAGCATTATTTGTTACTTGCTAAAAGGTCTCTTGAAGAAGACTCTCGAAAAGATGTCGCTTCTCGTTGTCGTCAAGCGGTAGAAAGTATTTCAGAACAATTATGGAGTAAGTTATGTAAAAAGCTAAATGTAAACTTGACTGTAAAGATGCGCAGTCCAGGAGCTAGACCAGATTTATCGTCCGTGGTTGATAGTTTGATCAAAGAACTTAAAGGTATTTCAACTCTAAATGAATTGCAATCTGAGTTGAAACAACTCAAAGAAAAATATAATTGGTGTCTTTTGAACAAGGGAACTCATGAACAAGGTGATTTGCCTGAGTTAGAACGAAAGGATGTATCCGACTTGTTAACGCTTGTAGAAAGAATCGAAATAAAAGTATGTCAATTAAAACTAGAGATTACAAGCGTATAAAGATTGGATAAGACTTTGATACTACATTATAAAGGTAGTTTGCGAGTGGAAATTAAGAATTACATTCTAAATTCAGAGTTTTAGTTTTCTGATCTAATTACCAATTATCCATATACCAATTAGGATAATAATGAGAAGTTTATAAGTTTGAGTAATACTTTAATGTAGATTATAGACTGTTCTCCGAATTTGACTTATTCAGTTTCATAATTAGATTGTAACAAGATATAGTAATTCAGTGTATTTGAAAAAAATTTATTATTTGTAATAAAAAAATATTAATAAGATGGTAGGTAATAATTTATATGAAAATTACTTTAAATGAAAAAGAACGAAATAGGATTAATTTATCAGCAGAAAAAATAGACCTTAAATTCTTTTCGAAAAAAAGAAAAATTGAATGTTATCAAAAAAATTGTAAAGCTGATGCGATAAATTCACATGCAATATCAAAAGAAATCTCGTTGAGGGGTATCTCAGTAGATGGCAACCTTAAGTACTTTGAATCTAAGCGTGACGGAAAAGAGAGTAAAACGTTATTACTAAAACCAATAGGTATTACCGAAGCTACAACGTTTAAAGGATTTTGCTTAGATCATGATAGTCAATTTAAAGATCTTGATAATCTAGAATATAAGTATTCTCAACTGGATATTATTTTACAATGCTATAGAAGTGTCTGCTATTCTTATTACATTTCAAGCATATTAGAAATACGTTCTCAGGAAAGAAGTTGTTTTTCGAAAGATTATTTTAGTAATCCAGATTTTAAAGATAAATTTTTAAATGAATTTGTCAAAGGAAATTATTTTGAAGAAAATAATGAGTTTTTAAAAGAAATAAGCAGGGAAGATTTAGAGAAAAATTTATATAATATCCTTAATGAAATAATAGAAAGAGATTTAGAAAATCATAATTATGAGTGGGATACATTTAAACAACTAAAAAGTAGCTTTGAAACAATTTTACAAAGTATAGATCTTTGGAATGAAGTAAAAACTGAGCCAATTATGAATGAAACAATCGAAACGCATAATATCTGTATATTATATAAACGAATTGGACTTAAAATTCCAGTAGCAATGGTAAATCATCATCCTCTAATTATTGATAGAAAAAAAACAATTCTTCTTTTTACAGTTATACCGTATGAAAGCGGCACTGAGATATACTGGATATTTAATTCTAATTATAAAACAGTTCTAAATCGTAAATGGCTTGATATGACCCAAAATGACATTGGAATAATCAATAGAATTGAAAGTAGCATGGTACATTCTGAACAATGGTTTATAGATCCTCGAATATTAGAGTCGATACCAAGTGACAGAATGGAAACAATAAAGCAGGATTTGTATTTTAACAATGAAAGATCTCCTTTTGTAGATTATGATTTATCTATTTTTGATGAACTAAGAATATATTCTATTAATGATTTAGACGAAACGACAAGATGTAATGAGAAACAAAAAATAACTTCAAGTGTAAATAGAGAATCTTTTGATGTGCGATTTGAAAAGTTTAAAAAGGCTGTTTGTAGTATGGTATAGATTAGTATAGTAACACAAAAGCGCAAACCTACTATATTAAAAAGTTATGGGCAGAAACATAGTCAACTAATTTACTGAATAAA
This sequence comes from uncultured Clostridium sp., assembly GCA_964467165.1. Taxonomy (GTDB): domain Bacteria; phylum Bacillota; class Clostridia; order Clostridiales; family Clostridiaceae; genus Clostridium_AD. Next base: position 70,559 of record CAYXOL010000014.1, on the reverse strand, counting down.
GAGTATAATGATACGTTAAAGGTATTAAGTGTAATAATTTTTGGGAATTTCCATTCAAAATTTGATAATTTTTAAAATTAGCAATTTGGATAAGTCTTATTTAGTGTAAAAAGAAAAAACTTGCATAAACCCAAATTTAACAAGTTTGTGTTAAGAAAAAATTGATACATAATTTCTAATTATCCATAATATGGTGTGCATAAAAAGTAATATTAGTGAGACTTATTAGGTTGTTCTCAAGAATAAAATTGGTAAATCAAATTGAAAGCGGAGGTGGAATGTCTTATGATTATTGGAGATAAAAATGTATATAAAGAAGCAATTCCGCTATATGATAAACTTGCATCATTGATAAAAAAAGAAACATGGAATAGCATAACTTTATGTTCTGCATTCCTTACAAAGGCTGCTGCTCAAAGTATAATTGAGTTAATTAATGAAATAAAAAATAAGACAAATATAAAGATTACTATCATTATAGGAATCAAGAACAATTTCACAGAACCGGATGCTATAGATATTCTGATTGATTACATAGGAGACAATAAGAGAAGCAACTTTGATTTAAAAATAAGGCTTCCAAGAGACATTAACTTTCATATGAAATGCTATGTATTTCTTGGTGTGAATGGTGGTAATGCTTTGGTTGGATCAGCAAACTTAACAGATACGGGGCTTGCATCTAGGGGTGAGTTGATGATTGAAGTTAATGATGATAACACTGTTAACACAATCGTTACATATATTGATCATTATCTTAATGAAAGCGAAAATTGGCATGATTGTATTAATAAATATAAGACAATTTATGAGAAATGTAAACCTGCAATAAAAAAAATTAATACATCAAGTCTATTTAAGAAAATAAACTTGGTTAGGAGAAAAACCAAACTTACAATACGTTATACTGCCCCTACAATGGAGGTTCTTGGAATAGCCACCAAGGAGCAGGAAGCGAGTGTGGCTAAGATTTTTGATAGTGTGAAAGAACAATTTTTGGACATCATTAAATCATACTGGATTACATTCTCAGAGTACGAAGATTATGGAATAGACGAAATTAGAGAAAAATACCCTATTGGCAGTTGTTTTGATAGACCAAGGGATATTAATAGGACTTGGGAAATTGGAACAAAGAGGATGATTTGCTATGTCGGTGCTATCGTAAATATATTAGATGATGAAATCGTCATGTTCATGAAAAAAGGTTGTACCCATTATAGTGTTACTGAGGAAATTATTAAGGTTGCTGAGAGTCTTGGAATTAAGTCAGATGGTGAAGATGATATACCGACAAAGCAAGAGATGGATGAATATAGGAAATTTATTTTGGGTAAAAGGGTTAGATAAACAAATTTTTTTCGAATACTACTGTTATAAAACGTTCAAGGCTATGTTATATTGAGAAGTTTGGTACATTTCAGATTAGGCTAATACTGCGAAGTTAAAATGCCATATTATAAGTAATAATGAATTATTAAAAGATAATATTAAAGAAATAAGATGGTAAATAAGGAAGTTATTATATATAATAGTTTATTAAATAACAACTTCATAAATAACAATAAATAATTTAAGGGAAGTTGATTCAATAAAACTAACAATAAAAGATAAGTTTGTAGATTACGTAAGTGGAAGTAGTAATTAAGGTGCTCCTTCTTCTATATCTAAATAGATATTAGATTTAATATCATTAATTTATCAACTATTGAATTTATGATAAATTATAATATAATTATAAAAAGAGTATGAGGGGGTATTAATTTTGAATGAATACGAAGCGGTATATCAGATTAAGCAAGATATAGAAAATAAAATTAGTGAAAATAAACTATTCAGATTATCATTTGAAGAAGCAACATTAATTGTTTTGGAAAAGGTTGGTGTACTTTTTAGAATGTTTCTTTCAGCTCCAGCTGAGCGGAAACAAGATTATTTTAAAAAAATAATAAAAACTAATAAAATTGAAATAGATGAAATCTCGTTTTATCAAGAATCAGTTAAGTGGATTTTTCGTTGGTGTACACAGTATTGCGCTAGGGATTCTCAAATAGATAAAAAAGAAATTATAGCTGATGATATTTATGATTTAATGGGAATAGCATATTCATATGAAGAGTTTTACACAATGTGGGATTTACATACAGCTAAAATAATAAAATATAGTAAGAAGGGAAACAAAATTACTTTTGACTATAAGAATGAAGATGTATATAAGACTCATGTATTATATGATACTTTTTTTAGACAAATTAATAATTCAAACCAAATCAAAGAATTAAATTTATTAGACATTAATAAAAAAAGTATTGAAGGAAAGATGGCTCATGCACATCAAATGGATTTTAACTGTTCTTTTAACATAGAGTTTGAAGGGTTCAATTTAGAAGAGTATAAAATATTTTCTACTGAACTAACTAGGATATTAACTCAAAATATGTTAAGTAATATAAAAGGAGGCATCTATACTATTAGTCCAGGAAATGAAGGCGTTTTATGCCTGAAAAAAGAGGAATGGATAGATAAATTATCTTTAAATACAAAATTTAACAATGAAAAGGTAGCAAATGTAATAAATTTTTTTACATATAATTTTTCAAATAAATCTAGTGACATATCATTATCTTATTTTGTTCCACATTCAAATGATTATTTAGTGGTATCGGAATCTATATTTAATCTTTCAAGGCCAGAAGCAAATGCAATGCGTTTATTGGCTAAAAGTCAATCTACTAGTTATGACCGAGCACAAAATAACTTTGAAGATGAGCAAAAATCACAGATTAAGAAAAATATCAATCAGAAATATCTAATTCCTGATATTGTGGACAAGACTAAAAAAATTCGTCCAGGAATGGATTTACTAGTTTATGATAAGAAAAAAAATCATCTGCAGATCATAGAATTAAAGTATAAAATTCCTGTAGAATCAACATGGGATATTAAACAGTTAGATATTATGTTAGATAAAGCGTATAAACAAGTAATAGAGGCAAAGATATATACTAATAATAATTTATCATCGATATTAAATGAATACTTTGGTGAAACCTATGAAGGCATTATTCCAGATAAAATAGATTTTTTTATTTTAACCAATTATTCTATAGGAACAGGAACAAATGCTATTTTACCAACGCCAATTCTTCTGATAGACCACTATATTAAATTGATGAGCAACAATGATGGAATGGAGCAAGTAAGAAACATAATAAATAAAAATGATAAAATGCTTCAGATTAAACCCAATAAAAGATATAGTAGATTTTCTCTATTAGGAAATAAAATATTAATTCCTCAGTATAGTTTTAAATTAGTTTAATGTATAAGCACACAGCAAAGAAATATAAACAAAAATATTTTTATATGATAATTTTGAATTAATTTCAATTGCAATTGCAATTGATACGGTGAACCGTACCACAAGTAAAAATTGATTTTCCAACTTCTTATTATTCTTATAATGTGAAGTCCAATTTATATAGGGACCTTATTAGCGTTTTAGTGCTATCCATATATTAAGAAATTAAGATTATAAAATTTGAAATGAGGGGTCCAATATGATTTCAACTATAAGCGAAACTAAAGCATATTCTATGCTGACAACAAGGGAAAGTCCTTTTTTAGGATTAATAGATGACATATATAAATATGCATCTGATTTCCTGCCAAAAATTAATCGCATCTTTGCGAATTATACAGGGCACGGAATGTCGCATTCACTAAATGTTGTAGAATACATGTTTGAATTATCTGACTCTCCAAATGATTTAAGTGATTTAGAATTAACTGTTCTAATTTATGTTGCATTATTACATGATATAGGTATGGTCGTGTGTGAAAAAGAAGTCGATGAGATTAAAAGTGATAAAGTGGATATTGGTAACAGAAAATATTCACTAGTCCTTGAAAAATATCAAGATGAGATGTTAGCTTTACAGGAATGTATCCGTCCTATTCATGGACATAGGTCTATGATTCATATTAGACAAATGAATGCAAAGTATTTTATTATTCCGGATTACACTAAAATTTCATTTATGGAGGATGTTGCAAAAATATGCGCTGCACATAATGAAAATTTTGAGTGGATACCAAATAATCTATCTGTTGACGAAGTAAAAGGGAGCTATCATCTTAATTCTCAATACATAGCGTTTCTTCTCAGAATAGCAGATTATTTAGATATTGACGAAGAAAGAGCGCCATTGTATTTATATCAATATTTAAGCCCTAAGGACTATGGTGATTTAGAGTGGAAACAACATTTTGTTATTGAGAACAAAAATAAGATAGTTACTAACGAAAAAACTGGTTACAAAAATATTGAGTTTTGTGGAGAAAGTTCAAATCCTGGCATACATAGAAAATTGTTAAAGTATTTTGATTTATTGAATGGTGAGCTTAGAAAGGTGATTGAGTTTTCAGAAACTTTTAGTAACAAAAAATATTTGATAACTTTAAAAACCAACGTTCATAATAAAATTAGGACAAAAGGACTTAATTTCTCTGATTTTAAATTATCCTTAGAATATAAAGCTGTTACCAGTTTGTTAATGGGAGAAAACATATATGGTGAAAAAAGACATGGGTTGAGAGAATTGATTCAAAATTCGATAGATGCTTGTAAAGTTATGCAAGAGGAGTCAATAGGTAAATCGGAATTCGAATATGTTCATTATGAAGCGTTTATAAGTATAATTTTAGATCAAGATAGAAAACAAGTAATCATTTTTGATAATGGACGAGGGATGTCATTGGATATTTTAAAAAAATATTTTCTTAATGTGGGTGTGTCTTATTACATATCAGATGATTATTTATTTAGAGGAAATAAATATGTACCTATTGGTAATTATGGAATTGGTTTTTTGGCGTGTTTTATGTTATCAGAAAAAGTTAACGTAATTACAAAATATTATGGAGAAAGCCAAGCTAACAAAATTGAATTTGAAAAAAGTAGTGAGTACATTTGCCTTACATGTGAAAATTTGGCGCGACCACAAGGGACAGAAATAATTCTCGACTATGACCAATTTTTTACGGTATTTGGAAATGATCCTAATAATGTAGAAATTTTTTTAAAGAAAAATTTTCTGGATTGTAAAATACCAATTAGAGTAATAACTGTAAAAGATGGTAAAAGCATTACTAAAAAATTAGATTTACAAAAGCTTGAACTATTGTATCCGGATGGAATAGTGTTAGACAATTATTTTGATAACATTCAAGTTACATTGCAATGTAATCACAAAGGCATAAATTTTCCTGAGAAATTTTCTGATATATCTTCAAGTGAAAGTTACATTTTTCAAGAAATAGATAACAAAATGATTTTAGAAGAAGAATTAGATAATCCTATACTTTTGAAAAATTATATTGAGGATGGATCAATAAAATTTTTAACGGTTCCTATTATCCAATCTTCGGAGGAAGATGATTTCCAAAAAGCATATGATGTGTTAGAAGAATTTGATTCTGCTTTGGGGAAAATAGATTATGAGACTGCAAATATCTTAGCAAAGGATATATCATTATATAATTCAGATGAATTGATTTTTGGAAAAAATGATTCTATAATTGGAGATTATACTCTTCAAGACTTTCGACAACAAGTAGGACATTCCGATAATATGCCAACATATATTTCTATGGAAGAACAAAAGGTAATTCAAGGAGATGGCAAAAAAATTCTAAAGTATTTTGTTAATATTGGATTTTATGGAAAATACGGAAAATACGATATTGGACATACCGACAGCACATATATAAAAAATGTACTTATTTCTGATGTGAAATTAGTAATTCCTTTTTTAGTTGATGGTATTCAATTAAAAGGGGTAGTGGTAAATATATGTAATAAAAATATTATTCCTAATATATCTAGAAACAATATTAGTGAACACCAAAACAAAGATTTAGCTTATGCAATTGGCAAGGCACTACATATGTGGATCTATGAAAATGGTGGATTAGAAAATGAAGAAAGGACAGTACTTAAAAAATTTATAGATGAGTGTTACCCAGATAATATTTGTTTTATGAAGGCAAGGTACTAAGAGTGGATATTAAACTTAATAATGAAAGGATAAAAACGATTGTTTTATATGAATACTTTTTTATAGATAATTCATATATGTTATAAAATGAAGGATGACTTAAAGAGTTTCTTAGGTATAGCGTATATATAAATTAATGTAAAGCAATGAATACTTAAATACTTTCTTAACAATGTTGAAAAATGTAACTACTGAATTTGAACGCTTTGAGGGCTATTCTACTTAAAGACTTTCTTAGAACATGCACACATGTGTAGCTTTATAAAAAAGTTTGATTCTTTATAAAATAATTAAGATTAACTGCACATTCTCATCTAAGGTGAGAATGTGCAGTTTTTTTGCGATATAAACGGAGATGAAGTGAATAATTAAAAGAAAAAGAAAATATGTTAAAAACACCATTAAAGTTATTAAAAAAAATCATCCTTATGAAGAAATATTAATGTACACAAACAATAAACCTTGTCCAAAAATAATAAAGTCTGTCACCTAAGATGAAGGAAATGCTGAGCACCAACTCGCACTCCTTCATTTTTTTATTCCACACGCCACCTAATTGCAGATTCCTACCCCGCCGCTCCTGCAGATAATTTACCCGAATAAATTCAAGAAAAAAGCGTGAGAGAATGATCAACAGAATTGTCCCCATCAGACTCATAAAGTTGAGTGCTACTGTGGAGAATTTTTCTTTTGTTTTGTCCTGGCATAAATGTCTCCATATACCATAACACCATGTATTGCGGCGGTTTACCGCCCCTTATCTTATCTTCGGTCCTCATTTTACTAAGTCACTAAATTTTGATAAAAAGATTGATTAAAATAGAAATAAAGCTGATGAAAGGATTGATATGAGAAGGAGTGATGGAATGGTAGAAAAAATGCAAGAAAAAAGACAGACTTTAATGTTTGTTTACAACAAATTAAATTAGATAAAAGTGCTTTTAGGGCATATTCGGATTTATTGGATATGCCAGATTATGTTAGATTGTATTCTGAAAAGATAGTAAATTCCATTGAGGGAAGTATCTCTTTTAATAATGTAAGCTTTTCCTATGATGAGAAGAATATCTTTAAGGATTTATCCTTTATTATTCCTGTTAGAAGTTCGGTTGCATTCCTGGGAGAAAGTGGCTCAGGAAAATCAATAATTGTTAAGCAAATCATGGAGCTTAATAAACCAGATTCAGGGAGTATTTAATAATGCAACATAGAAATCCATAGGCTAGTGATATTTTAGATATAATGAAATCATAAATTGGAAGGATGCTTGCAATTACAATAATATAAGAACGGTTTTTTGATAGTTCTTTTTTTATTTTGTAGAATTAGTACAAAATACATTTAAACTTTTCATTATATGATAGAATAAGTATAAAATATACAAATTGAGCATGTATTGATTATCTAATCAAGGAGGCAATGGTTCTATGAGTAAATAGTAGGCTCTAAAGGAGTATGGATATTCTAGAGAAGAATTGTTAAATTTCAATATAATTGATATTAGAAGAAGTATTCCTGGAAATCTTACCATTGAATAAATATATATTGCAGTTGACAAGGGTATGATTTTTGAAGTTCTACATTCTAGAAGAGATGGCAATATCTTTCCTGTAGAGATAAGGGCCGTAGGAATTGAAATTGAAGGCGGAAGAATATTTTATAGTATTATAAGGGATATAACCAAAGGAAAAAATTTAATTGAAGACTTGAACAAAAAAAATCAGGAATTAGGGAGTGCTCTAGACCAATTAAAAGAAAATCAGATACAATGAATGAAGATAAAATGGCCAGCATTGGTCAGTTATCTGCAGGTATTGCCCATGAAATTAATAATCCTTTAGGATTTGTCCTAAGTAATTTTAACACTTTAATAAAGTATATTAGCAAATTTAGTAGCACTATAGAAGCCTATAGAAATTTAAAGACAAAACTAGATAATAATTATAGAACATTGCTCAGTCAGCAATTAGATGAAATTGAGGAAATTGATATAGAGAGTACCCTAGGTGTAGGCACTAAAATAACGATTAAACTTCCACAATTATTAAAATAGGAGGGTATTATGGAATATTCAGTATTATTTGTTGATGATGATAAGTCTATATTAAAATCAATAAGAAGAGAGCTAATGGATGAAGATTTCGAGACATCGTTTGTTGAAAGTGGTGAAGAAGCTTTAAAATTTCTTCAGGACAATAAGGTTGATATAATAGTTTCGGACATGATGATGCCCAATATGGATGGGTCTGAGCTCTTAAAAAGAGTAAAGGGATTATATCCTGATGTTGTAAAGGTTGTTTTAAGTGGGTATGCAGATCAAAAATTGATTTTTAAGCTAATAAATTCAAATCTTGCAAAAGCTTTCATAAATAAACCTTGGAAAGAAAATGAACTGACAGAAACTATACATGATATTATAGAAATAAATGAAAAACTGAATAATGTTGATATAAAGGAAATGATAAATTCTTCAAATAAATTACCTACTTTATCCACAATACATACTGAAATAAGCCTCCTAATAGAAGATGAAAGTTCTGAAGTTGATGATATAATAAAATTAATTAATACTGATCAGGTCATAGCCTCTAAGATTCTTAGAGTGGTAAATTCTGCTTTTTATGGAGTGAAAACTGCTTCAATAAAAACAGCAGTACTTAACTTGGGTTTAACAAATTTAAAAGCAATAATAATAACTTCACAAGTTTTTGATTTAGGTAATGATTTTTATGAAAACTTGTTATGGAAGCATTCCAGTCTAACTAATAAGTTAACTATAAGTATATATGAATACATATATAAAAAGAAAATACCGGATATTTATGCTACAGCTGGTTTATTACATGATATAGGAAAAGTAGTTTTATTCAAGATATTTGAAGGGAAATACAATAAAGCACTATTAATAAAAGAAGATAACCCAGAAATTATTTTATCCATAAGTGAAAAAAATACATTTAATTTTTCTCATGAAGAAATAGGATCTATTCTTTTAAATTATTGGGATTTACCTGCACCCATAGTTGAAGTAGCGTTAAATCATCACAATCCTGAAAAAAGTTCAAAGCAGTTTAAAGACATAGTATGTGTGGTTCACTTGGCTGATTATTATTCTTGGAAAAATATAAATTCTAACTTTATGACAGAAGTTAAGGAAGAAGCTTTCAATTACTTAGGAGTCACTGAAAATGAAATAAATGAATTTTTAAAAAATAAGATATTTGAGGTGTAGTAATGAATAAAATTAAAGTACTCTTTGTAGATGATGAGGTTAATATATTAAACTCTATAAACAGAAGCATAATAGATGAAGGGATTTCTCCGTTATTTGCCATTAGTGGAGAAAAAGCCCTTAAACATTTTCAAGAGAACACTATCGGCGTAATAGTTACAGACATGAGAATGCCTAACATGAGTGGCCTTGAACTATTGAAAAGAGTTAAAGAAATATCGCCTAATACGGTGAGGATAGTATTATCAGGTTATACACAGCTTCCTCAAATCCTTGCAACTGTTAATAGCGTTGGTGTTTTTAGGTACGTAACAAAGCCTTGGGATGATGAGGAGCAATTTCTTCCTGCACTACGTGATGCAGTAAGTTACTATGAGATGTTTACGGAAAGTAAAGTTCTAAAAGATAAATTAGAGATGAAAAATAAGCTGTATGAAAAAAGCTTAGAGTTAAATAAGAATTTAATAAAGCAAATGTCAAAGACTGTTAGCAACATTAAAAATATAAGTAAATTTATACTAAAGGTACAAAATACGTATTTAGAAGATTTAAAGCAGAATTATAATGAAATAGAGAACTTCGCTTATTATAATAAGCTAATAGGAGATTTATATATTAATTATTTAAATAAATCCCTGGTAGATCAGGAGAGGTTTAATTTAAGAAGATTTAAAGATGAATTAGAGAAGCTTGTATTGGAAAATGCAATAATAGATGTGGATAATGAAGATTTTAGTTATATTTTAGATTATAAGTTAATAAAATTCATTGCAGTAGAAAGTATTAATTTTTTAATTAATTCTTTTAAACTAGATAATCTTGAAATAAGTATAAAGAGTAATCCTAAATTTCATATAATAATAAAACATTCAAATTTTGATTTTTATAATAATTATATTAATAATATAGAAATGAAATTGTTTTATTCAATTATTGATCAAATTCTATTAACAATGAACGGAAAAGTAAATTTTTATTCAGATGAGTATAACATCATTAGTTTAAGTTTTGAGAATGAAGTCTAAATAATAAAGGAGGGGGAAGTCCCTCCTTATATTATTTAGAAAGTGAATTTCTATTTAGAAAGCATAATAGAAAATTTTGAATACTCACCTAATATGCTTTCTGCAAGTATTTTTCCACTGTGATTTTTTTCTATAATTTCCTGTGCAAAGCTTAAACCAAGACCGGCACCTTCTTCAATAGGTTTTGTAGTGAAAAAAGGGTGAAATATTTTATCCATGATTTCTTTTTCCATACCAATGCCATTATCCCAAATTTCACATACAATATAAGTATCTGTCTCATAAGTTTTGATACTGATTATGCCTTGTTCTACATTAGATTTTGATTTTATTGCATAAACAGAATTCATAAGAATATTTAAAATTACATGGTTTATTTCACTACCTAAAGCAAAAACTAAAGGGATATCAGAAAAATTTTTTTCGATTATTGCATAACTCATTATTTCAACCTGTGCAATTATCAAAGTGTTTTCAATTCCTTGGTTGAGATCATATAGACCGAGCTCAGTTACTTGATCAATATTTGAAAATGCCCTTAAAGCAAAAACTATGTTACGAACTCTCACTAATCCTTCTTTAGTATCCTTTAAAAGGTCAAAGGCATCTGTTAAAATAAAATTTATATGATTTTTCTTTTCATAGTTCAAAATATTTTCCACAAGTTTATTATAATTTTCATCAATCTTTATTTCCTTAAAATATCCATAAAGAGTTAATAACTCTTTTATTTTGATCATATATTTGTTCATAGTTTCAAAATTACTCATGATAAAACCTAGAGGCGTATTTATCTCATGAGCAGCACCAGCAGCTAGTTGTCCGACTCCTGCAACCTTTTCTTTTTGAAGCAATTGCAATTCAGCATTTTTCAACTTCCCAAGGGACTCTTCTAATTCCATATTTTTTTTGCTGATAATTTTATTTGCTGCATAGAGATTATCCGTTACTTGAAGCAATTGTTCATTAGAGTGTCTGACTTTATCGTGGGCTCTTTTAAGGTCAAGATGGGTTTTAATCCTTGCTTTCAATTCAAAGGAATTAATTGGTTTTGAAAGATAATCAATTCCACCCACTTCAAAACATTTTACAATATCCTCATCGGAATTATTTGAGGTAATAAAAATAACTGGAATTTCCATTAATTTGAATTGATGTTTAATAATTTTGCAAACTTCAAAGCCGTCCATACCAGGCATAATTACGTCCAAAAGAACTAAATCAAATTTTCCTGTTTTTAGTAAATTTAAAGCCGTGTAACCATCCTTGGCTGTAACTGATTCATAGCCAAAGCTAGAAATAATATCAACTAGAATTACTCGCATTAATTCACTATCATCTACAATTAGAACAGTGGAATTTTTATGTTTATCCATATTAAATTTATCCTTTCTATAAGGGATGGACATTAATTACTTTAGGGTAATAGTATAAATCTACTATACTACTTTTTCTTTATTTTGAATACTGTTAAAAGTCTAATTTAGTAAGAATATGGCACAAATATTTTTAATAGTGTATAATAACATTAACATTCAGAATTTTCGCAGTTTAGTTAAATTAAAAAAGAAAAAGTAATTGTCTTTTAATAAAAAATACTTTTTTTTCTTCTGATTTTAAAAAAATATATTAAAAAGAAGGAGTGATTACAAATTAAGTTAGAACAAATAAAATGGAATACCCCTAATGATTTTGAAATTTATAAAGATAACGACGATTTCAAAGTGGCCCATCTTGTAATGATTTTTGGTTCTAGAAAATTAATTAGTGATAATGATTTTATTGATAGCATAAAGCAAAAATATCCATCAGCATACTTAATTGGATGTAGTACTTCCGGTGAAATATATGATACACAAGTTCTTGACGACACTCTTATTTCCACAGCAATTTACTTTGAATCAACCACTATTGAAAGTGCTTCAGAAATAGTGAAAAATGCAGAAGATAGTTATGAAGCTGGTTGTAAGCTTGCACAAAAATTGAATAAAGAGAAGTTAACCCATATCTTTGTGCTTTCAGAAGGTTTAAATATAAATGCTAGCAAATTAATCAAAGGAATGAAGGAGTATCTTCCCAGCAATATATCCATAACTGGAGGGCTTGCGGGCGATGGTACATTGTTTGAGAAAACTATGGTTATATCTAATGGCTATGCAGAGGAGAATATTATATCAGCAATTGGGCTTTATGGAGAAACCATTCGTATAGGTTATGGCTCAATAGGTGGGTGGGATTCGTTTGGACCAGAAAGACTAATTACTAAATCTAAAAACAATATTCTATATGAAATGGATGGGAAATCAGCACTGGAACTATACAAGAATTATCTGGGGGATTATGCGAAGGATCTTCCAGGCTCTGCTTTGTTGTTTCCACTAAGTATCCGCGCTAAGGATAGTAATGAAGGTGTGGTTCGTAGTATTCTTGGTATTAACCAAGAAGATAATGGCTTGAGGTTTGTAGGTGATGTACCAGAAGGCTATTATGCTAAGCTTATGAAGGCTAATTTTGACAGGCTAGTAAATGGAGCTTTAGAAGCTGCTGAATTAAGTGAGTATAATATGGAAATTTCACCAAAGCTTGCAATTTTAATTAGTTGTGTTGGCAGAAAGGTAGTGCTTAAACAGAGAATTGAAGAAGAGGTAGAAGCGGTAAGAGATATTTTAGGTGAGGATTGTATGTTTACGGGCTTTTATTCTTATGGTGAGATTTCACCTTATACTGAAATTTCACACAAGGATGGGCAAACTGTATGTAAATTAGGTAAAGGTTGTGAATTGCACAATCAAACTATGACAATCACTACGATTATGGAGGTGTAACAATGGCTGAACTTCATAAACTCTTGAAACGGCAACTAAAAAAACATTTGGGAGTAATAGAAATACCTGATAATTTAAAACCATTTATATGTGCAATTGATGAAGCCTATAAACAAAATGATGATGATAAGTTAATGGTAGAGCGTTCCTTAGAATTGAGTTCAAAAGAGCTTTCTGAAATGATAGATCAACTAAAGAGAACTCAAATGGAATTACTTCAAAGGGAAAAAATGGCTAGCATTGGACAGCTTGCGGCTGGGATAGCACATGAAATAAACAATCCTTTAGGATATATTGCTAGTAATATTAATACATTAAATAAATATATTGACAAATACTTGATGATGTTATCCTTTTATAAAGAAGTAATTAATATTCCGATCTCCAATCCTCCAGAGGAATATACTAATTTGGTAACTAAAATTAATTCTTTTGAAAAACAAAGCAAATTTGAATATATTAATAAAGATATTAAAGAACTAATGGAGGAGTCCACTGAGGGGCTACATCGCATTGTAAAGATTGTACAGGGACTTAAAGACTTTTCAAGGATTGATTTTGTAGAGGATTTTGTTGATTATGACTTAAATCAAGGGGTTGAAAGTACTTTATTAATTGCAAACAACAGTATAAAATATAGTGCGCAGGTTAAGTTAGAACTGTCAGACTTACCAATTATTAAAGCCTTAGGCGGCGAAATTAATCAAGTCATATTAAATCTTCTAATTAATTCAGTGCATGCTATAAAAAGTTCTAATAACCAAGGTACTCAGGGTACTATAAGAATTTCTACCTATGAAAATGAAAATTCTGTAATTCTTGAGATAGGGGATAGTGGAATTGGCATACCTAAAGAAAATTTATTGAAAATATTTGATCCTTTTTATACAACAAAGGAAGTAGGAGAGGGGACAGGTCTAGGGTTAAGTATTGCCTATGATATTATAGTAAATAAACACAAAGGGAAAATTGATGTAAGAAGTGATGTAGGTCAAGGCACTACCTTTATTCTACAGATTCCAAAGCAACCAATCATTTAGAAAATTCAATACATATTTCCCATAACAATTTTGTTTATAATTTTATTGTATTTCCAAGGGTCTAAAAAGCTATACGTCATGCTTTAATTCCTTGTAGCCCTAACGCGCATGCTATAAGCCGTGCATAATCCATGTTTAGATAGGCCTTTGCTGAATCAAGGTTCCGGTGTCACAACACTTGTGATATGGTAGTAATCTGTACACCAGCATCCATGTTCCTAAGGAATTACGGAAAGAAGTATTTGAGGAAGAGATTCGTAAGGCAATATTAAAAGCAAGAGTACAATTAGAGCAAAGGAAGCCGATTAAATAAGTAGTTTTGATCAAACTTTATTATAAAAATAAAATGTAAGAAAGATAGAAAAACTAAATTGTAATTAAACTTTATTCGAGAATATGATTCTTTTCTTTACGTGAAATCATGAGTTATAGGTATTATTTTCATCAATCGTTATTATAAACCTACAGCTACAGCAAGTGGCATGTTTATACACACATGATGAAATCCGTAAAAGAATAGAAGAACTAAGGATTAGAAAAACAGGATTGTTTTCTCAAAAAAAGATAAAAAATAAATGACTGAGAGTATTAAAGATAATCTTCTTGTAGTAAAAAATAAAAAGATTAAAGAGCTATAAAAAGAAGTAAAAAAGTTAAAGCAACAGCTTATGTACTTAAAAGGAAAAGTTTATGACAAAGGTTAGCCTCCATAGTTTAATGGAGGCATTTGCAGTAAAGGTTTTGAAACTAGTTGCTGGGAAAAATATGAATGTTTAAAACTCTATCTCAGGGTTCTCAGGTTTAACAATATATCTTTTATAAGTGCCCTTGAATTTTTGCTTCAGAATTTCTTCTAAGGAATCCAATGATTTTATCAACGGACTTTCCGGCGCATCGTCAAAGCCTACCAACTGAAAAAATACATCATGAGTATCCAATGTCATCTTTCCCAATTCACTTTGACGCCATACCCATTTTCTTGTTTGCACAACTTTACCGCTGGTAAAAACAAGTTCTCCTGCCTCTACTTGTTCATATTCCTCTGCTCCAAAGGGCAGAAATTTCTCGTTCCCCTTAGTGAAACATACGGAAAGGTCATCATCAATATCAGCTAAATCATGCCCTCCTAATGAAACCTGGTTCTCTATTGATATTGCATTGCACAGGTCTACTAAGGAGTTTATTGTAGGAAGCTGGCCGCCTTTAAGTACCCTTTTCATCATGGCTTCCATGGAATTTACAAATTTATTTGGATTTATGCCTGCATTTTCAATTACAAGCCTATACCCTCTAATTATCGGTTGAGCTTTAAGTTCTTCTGGCTTTATTATTTTCCTCACATTTTCTTCGGCATTTCTAAGCCTTTCTGTTTCCTTCGGTGAGGTTTCGGTATTTGTGAGTTCCTTTGCAATAATTATCCCAAAACGAAGATTGGGACTAAGTTCAAACACCTCAGGGTTTATAGTGTATTTCATTTTACCGCCTCCTAAGTTCTCTTTAATATATGGTACATGGTAGAATAGACTATTAAATATCCCGTAACAACTTATATAAGTCTAGATTATTAACCATCAATATTATTTCTAAAACCAACGATAGAAATATTTACTAAAGTAAAAATTGCTTAAGCACTTTTTACTTTAATAAATTTCGCCTTTCCAACTTGAATAACAAAACTATTATTTGTATTTTTTATTACAAAATTATTAGATTTTTCACCATCTATTTTTATAGCATTTTGGGCAATAAGTCGTCTAGCTTCGTTATTACTACTCGCAATTCCGCTTTTAACAATAACCTTTATTAGGTCAATTTCACTCTTTTGTGTAAAACAATCTGGCGACAGAATAAGTTCATCGATATCCTCTGGAATAAGACTTCTTTGAAACACATTCCTAAAATGTTCCTCTGCATCTTCTGCTTCCAATATACCACAATATAATGCTGTTATTTCTTTAGCCAGACGCATTTTAACATCACGCGGGTTTGTTTTTGGTTTTTTAAGTTCTAATTTGAGTACTTCTATTTCATCTGGATGAATGTCCGTTGCAAGTTCAAAGTATTTAATAATAAGGTTATCCGGAATAGCCATTGTCTTTTGATAAATCGAAACTGCATCCTCATATATACCAATATAATTTCCTAAACTCTTGCTCATTTTTTGAATTCCATCTGTACCTTCAAGTAAAGGCATAAACAAGGCTACTTGACTCTCTTGGCCGTAATCCTTTTGCATAGTACGTCCCATAAGAATATTAAAAGTTTGGTCTGTACCTCCCATTTCAATATCTGCTTTTAATTGTACTGAATCATATGCCTGCATCAAGGGATAGAAAAATTCATGAAGTCCAATAGGTTCATTGTTTTTGTATCTCTTTTCAAAATCATCTCTTTCAAGTATTCTTGCAACTGTAACCTTTCCTGCAAGCTTTAGTACATCTTCAAAATTAAGTTTTGACAACCATTCACTATTAAATTTAACATCTGTCTTATCTCTGTCAAGTATTTTGAAAATTTGTTGTTCGTAAGATTTTGCATTTTTAATTACTTGCTCATTAGTTAATTGTTTACGTGTTTTGCTCTTACCTGATGGGTCACCAATCTTACCTGTGAAGTCCCCAATTATAATTACTGCACGATGTCCTAAATCTTGAATTTGTTTGATTTTTCTAAGAACAACAGCATGGCCAAGATGTATATCAGGAGCAGATGGATCAAGTCCAAGCTTCACTACAAGTGGAGTACTTGTAGCAATGCTTTTTTCTAGCTTTTGCATTAAATCTTCTTCACTTATAATTTTATTTACCCCTTTCATAATAATTTTAAATTGTTCTCTTGCATTTATCATCATTCTCACCCTTTCTAAAATAAATAAGAATATAAAAAAAAGCCCTGTCCTCTGCATAATGCAGAGGACAGGAGTTTTGCTCGCGTGTTACCACCTCGGTTTGTTTACACATCACTGTGTAAACCTCATAAGGTACGGCACAAAAGCACTTATACCTTAGCGATGTAACGGTCGCACCCGGCAGAAGCCTACTAAGAGATAAAACCCTTTCAGTTCGCTACTCAGAGACGTATTCAAAATCTGTTTTCTGCACCTCTCATCAACCGGTAACTTTCTGTTGAAAACGTACGATTCTTACTTCTTCTCTTCACAGTTTTTTTTATATTAATAGAACTATACCAACAAAATTGTTTAATGTCAATATTTACATTGCGATTATGGACAAAAGTGTCTATGTAATATTATTATAATTTACCATACTTTGGAACAGTTTTCTCATAAACAGAGACCCTACATTGTTTATATATAAACAACATTAAAATCAATTGTCTAAGCCATTTCTACGTGGTGTAGTATAGATAATCCGACAAACCCCACTCTAAGCTATTTTGTAAATTATTAATATTCAGCGGTCTCAATTTATCATATTCAAGTACACACTTAATCATTTAAATCATTTAAATCATTTAAATCATTTTAGCAACTATTAACGTTAATTTCTTTTTTAAGGAATTGACAAAAAAAATGATATAGGTATTATTAAAGACAAATAGAGTCTGTATTATCTTTTAATGAGGTTATACTATGAAATACACTAAAGCGACAAACTATGCACTGCATATTGTCGCGTATATGATTTATGTTGGCCCAAAGGTAGTATAATTTGTAATGGGGGCTATATCAGGTTATATAGAAAAGATGATGTTTAATATGTAGGAGTGGATTGTATGAGCGAAAAATGCATTGCAGTGGTTGGTAGTCCTCGAAGAGGAAAGAATACGGATTTGATTGCGTCTTGCATGTTTTTCGAGTTAGGTAGATTTCCCATTTCCGATAAGGTGAAAATCTCTTTTATTACCCCAACATATTATACTTAACCCTACAATCTTCATTATTTCTTGTAGCTGGTATTATATCTACTATTCCAGCACTTATAAATGGTTTAAACGCCTCAAAAATTTCTTCATAACTACTTGCCATATTAATCAACCATTCCATTCAAATATTTCGTAAATAGTTGCAACTATCTATAAAAATCAAGTTGGCCTTACCTGATTGTATTTAACATAACACCACTTGGAAAATTAGTTTAAATTATTTTGTACATATTTTATAAACAATTATTAATAATAAAAAATGACCATTATTTGACGAGTAATCATCAAATAACAATCATTGCTTATTATTTCTTTCAATATTTAGTTCCCTATAGTAAAAATTACTGTTACTATTATATATATGGAATCTTGATTCAATATAACTTCTCTATAGTATATCTAAATTGATATGCACCTTGTCGTTTCTAATTATCTATCTTAATATACTCCGGACGGACGTCTAAAAAGTGGAATGAAGATAACATTCTAAGTGGTGGTAACTCTTTCATTTTTCAGAAATGTAAATAATTTATGAAATTGAGGTGGGAAAATGAAAGTATGGAAAATTGGTATATCAATTATAGGCGGTGTGTCAATAATGATTATACTGATGAACAGTATTACTGGAAATGGAATTACATCACATGGCGTTATTAGTGGATCAGTGCTGATTGACAAATCTATTTTTTATGAAGGTATAACAATTATAGTGGTATCTATTGCTATGATTTGTGTAGTAATGATAATTTGTACTTTAAATATTATTAAAGCTATGAATAGTAACAATAGGAAGGGCTAGTCAATAAATAGTTGTAATTGCCAATAGAGTTTTTATAGAATGGGGGAAGAAATCTACTATGAAATTTATTTTTATCTAAATGAGTATTCTTCAATTAAAGTTAGTTTGCAATATTCATATTAGTTAAAGATTGGTAACTAATTATTATCGAATAAGAGAGGCGTGGTTTGGAATGAAGAATAAAATAATACTTGGATTATTGGAGGATAAATGAATGTTCATAGGGTTGATGAAAGGAATAGCATTATTTTATTATTGGACTTGGTTTATTTGGCCGTTTGTATTTATGTTTTCATTTGTGAATGGACTCGCTTCTAAAATAAAAGATGAAGAAGCATCTACTCTAAGTATTATAGTTGCATCCATGGCACTATTGATTATTTTAGCAGGAATTGTCTCACCAATTCTTAGTTAAATAATAAAAAAATCAGGGAGTATTGTTATGCTAGGCATAGTTTTTTATTCATGTACGGATTTGAACAGCAAATATTGTTTTATATTTTGGCAATGGGTGTTGTATTTGGTTTATTAACTTCGCTAGTTAGATGGTGTACAAATAGCTTTAGGTATAGCGAATTAAAAGATTAAGTAATATGGTAATAATCCGTTGATGGCCTTAAAATATATACTCACTAAATTCAAATTACAGGAGGTGTAGCTTAAAATAAAGAAAGTATATAAAATAGGTATAATTATTACAGTAATATGTATGATTGCTATTTATATATACTATACATTTCCAAAAATAATTAATGTGACATTGAATGGTATGAGTTATAAAATTAATAATAAACAGCAACAAGAACAAGTTATAATAAAAATTAATGGTAGTTATGGAAAACGAATTTTAAAGAAGGATTTGTTTGTAGGTTCTATTACCATCGGCAACTTGCGTTGTGATGGAGTTGAAATCTCTGTTGGAGATAATTCCAGTTTCCTAACATATATTAATAAGAATACAGAACGTGGTATAACCTACTATGGAGAAATGTTCACAGATAACAAACTTACCAAATTAACCATTTCTATAATTGATGAAGATGGCACTATGATTTCTGCTCCTGCAAAGGATAGGGTAGATGCTGTCAAAATATCTAATGAGTTAATGAAAAATGTTTTAGAAGAAAATTTTAAATTTAAATAAGTTTTTTTAAGGCAAATCTAAGAATATCTTAATGTGAATTTAATGATAAATATCTATAATGTATTTATAAATAGATTAATGCTTATAGTATTGATGTTTTTTATTAAAATATATTATAGAAGGGATAGATAAAAATGAATATGGAATTTTTCAGGATAATAAATAATTTAGCAAATAAAAACATGATCTTAGATAAGACAATGATGTTCTTTTCTCAATATGTGCCTTATATATTTATGGCAGTTATTGTAGTAGTGTTTATTTTAGGGATTAAACAAAAGAAAGGTGAATATAGAAAAATTGCTGTTAGTACAGTTGTTCTAACAATTATAAATTTAATGATAAATCTAATCATTAGAAGCATATTTTATGTAGACAGACCCTTTGTACATAATAAGGTAAATTTACTATTGCCTCACGATGCAGCTTCATCCTTTCCAAGTAACCATGCTACAGGAACAATGAGTATAGCCTTAGGACTTGGAAAATACAATAAAATACTTGGAATAATAATGACAATACTATCGATAATTGTAAGCTTTTCAAGAGTGTACGTTGGACACCACTATCCTACGGATGTTATAGGAGCATATATAATTGTTTTTGCAGCAAGTTACGTTTATGACTTGAAATTAAGAAGTAAAGTTGAGAATTTATATGAAATAGTTGAACAAAAAATAGCAACAAAATTAGGACTTAAATCATTATACAACGAAGATTAATTTGAAATGAGGATAGATAGATGATTTTTTTTGGACATTTAGGCATAACTACGGGAGTATTTAAGATTTATGAAAAAGTATTTTATAAGAAAAGGGATTTAAGCAGAAAAACATTAATTGATTACAGAGTGGTTCTTGTGGGGGCAATATTACCAGACATAATTGATAAACCAATTGGGGCTTATTTCTTTCGGAGTACCTTTCATAATAGCCGTATATTTGCACATACTTTAATATTCTCTACAATATTGATATTAATAGGTTTATACAGGTTATTTAAAAGCAGAAAACACAATATTTTAATTCTGGGGATATGTACTTCTATCCATCTAATCTTAGATTCTATGTGGCTCTACCCTAATATATTATTTTGGCCATGCTATGGTTTAAAGTTTGCTCAAAGAGCAGAAGGTAATTGGTTAAATAGCGATATTAACAGACTTATTGCAGACCCCAGTTATTATTTTCCTGAAATAATTGGATTTGCTATTATTGCATACTATTTTTGGCCATTGGTAAAGAATAAACGAATAAAATCTTTTTTAAATAGTGGAAAAATGTGATTTGAACATTGGGTAAGAGGTTAACTTTCAATATAGAAAATTAAAATTAAAAGAGTTTAAATTACCTAATTCATTAGGTTTATTTGTATTATTTCTTTTAAAGAGTTGCAAGTAGAGACTGTCAAACTTATAGGACTAAAATATAACCCTTTATTTAATACATGCTTATTTTGCTATGTAAAATATTGTAGAGGTTTTTTAGACTGTAATAAGGCTATGCTTTATTACAGTCATTTTTAGTTTATGCAGAGAAATAAATTCAAAATTTAAAATTATTGAATTAGGATAATAAAACTAAAGAAATAAAAAAAGGTATAAGGGGTTTAAATATATGAAAAACCAGATTAATAATGAATTAAGAGAAGTACTAAATATATTTGAAGAGGCTTATATACAAAGAGATATAAGCAAGGTTGATAGTTTCATGGAGACATTATTTGATAAAGATGAAAATGTAATAGTGGTTGGCACATGTTGTGGTGAATTGTGTTTAGGCTACGCGGAAGTTAAAGAAATATTTTTAAGTGATTGGGAATATTGGGGAGATTTAAGAATTAATGCTGATGAAGCGACCATAATGCCCTTTGGAAATACAGCTTTAATCCACACTGAAGGTACCATTAAATATTCTTTTTATAGTAATGAGGAGACCTATACACGTTATTTAGGTTATGTTAAGCAATATTTTGATGGAATTTCTTTTGATAGCAAAAAATCTGATAAAGTAAAGTTAACTGAAATCAATTGGAAACTATGTCATTTGTTGAATAAATGGGAGGGGGAGGAAAGACAGTATTTATGGGATTTGCGTATTTCCTTTGTATTAGTGAAAAAAGAATCAAGATGGATAATAAGACAAATGCAATTTTCACTTCCTGTAGTTGGACATATGCCAGATGTACGAATTGAGAGTACTGGTTATGATATAGATGGGTTTAATGCAGAGGAAAGCAAAATGAAGGAGTATTCTATTAATAACACGGTGCAATATAAAGATGAAATATTAAAACTTCTACAGGGTTTTAGTAAGGACTACTTGAAATCAGATGCGGGCACGGGCATAATAGCTAGCAAATATTTTACGGCACATGATTCATTAATTGTTAATACAAATAAAACAGTTTATAATAATCAAGAAGAAATCATGAAATTGATAGAAGATCATAGAAAATGTTATGATGAAATGAAATTAGATTATGAAAATTGCTTAATTAATTCAAATGAAGATGTAGTTTGGATAGCCACTCACGGTACTATGAAAAAAGTAATTTCAGAAAGCTGCGCCTTTGAAAGTACAGTAGACATAATTAAAAATATATTTACAAGTGATTTAAATGATAAAGATACGCTTTTTAACGTAAGAAGGAGAATTGCGGACACTATAAAGGAAAATGCTAAAGGAGAAGAATATATTTGGCCATTTAGGTTTGAAGCAGTGCTTATTTGTGAAAGTGAAAATTGGGTATTCAAATATCTTCAATTTTCGCTTCCTTTTAATTGGATGCTAGAAGGAAAAACAGAGGCAGCTAGTGCCATCCACGTGGCAAGTGGCAAGTTAATAAAATAATATAAAAGCTAAGTATTCTAACCTGTAAATGATTAGAGGTACGTGGCTTTTTTCTTTGCTAATTTTCAGAAAATTAACAATACCCTATTGACATTGGAGCTAGTCAAAGGTTTATGATTTACTTAGATGAATTTTAATGATTACATCAATAAACACTAAAAAAGGGGAATAATATTATGAGCGGATATAACGCAGTATTAGCAAGAAACACGGAAAATGCTCCAAAGGGTATGGGTACATATTCACAAACTGTAGCTTATTCTCATTACAATAATCTTTCAGCACAATTACCTATCGATGCAAAATCTGGTAAATTGGTAGCTGGTGGTATAAAAGAGCAAGCTAAACAATGTTTTGAAAATATAAAGGCAGTTGTAGAAAGCGTTGATCATATTATGAACGATGTTGTTAGAATCACTGTATTCGTTAAGAATATTAAAGATATGGACGCTATAGACGAGGTTTATAAAACATTCTTCACAAGCTATGTTCCTACAAGGACTGTAGTAGCAGTTGAAGCTTTACCTATGGATGCTTTGCTACAAATTGATGCACTTATTACAAACGGTGAAGGAACAATTCCAAACGCACCACAATCAGGAGATCTTATAAAACTTACAAATAACACAGCTAATGCTCCAACAAGTGCTCTATCTACTCAAGCTGTAGCTTTTTCTCATTACAATAACATTTCAGCACAATTACCTATCGATGCAAAATCTGGTAGATTGGTAGTTGGCGGTGTAAAAGAGCAAACCACTCAGTGCTTAAAGAATATTAAGGCAATTTTAGAAAGTATCGATGTTCCTTTTGACGATATTGTTAAAATTAACATATTCCTTAAAAATTTCTCGGATATTGATGCCGTAAACGAAGTTTATACAACATTTTTCCCAGACTCAGCTATCGCAAGGGCAGTAGCTTATGTACCTGCACGTACAACTGTTGCAGTTGCAGCACTACCTATGGATGCTTTGGTGCAAATTGAAGCGGTGGTATCACACGGAGATGGTACACCACCACAACTTGTTGAAGACAGACACGGACTAATTATAGAAGCAAATAATACAGAGAATGCACCAAAAAGTTCTCTATCTACACAAACTGTAGCTTTTTCTCATTATAATCATATTTCAGCTCAATTACCAATGGATGCAAAAACTGGTAATATGGTAGCTGGTGGTGTAAAAGAGCAAGCGGCGCAATGCTTAAAAAATATTAAGGCAATTATAGAAAGCGTGGATCACGTTATGGGTGATGTGGTTAAAGTGAACGTGTTCCTTAAAAATATCGCAGATATTGATGCCGTAAACGAAGCTTACGCAGCATTCTTCCCAGGCGGTGTACCTGCAAGAACAGTGGTTGGAGTATCAGTGTTACCTAATGATGCTTTAGTTCAAATTGATGCAGTTGTAGCAAATGCTGAAGGAACACCTCCAATAGTATAATAGGCATTAACATAAGGTATTTTAATAATAAAACGCGCAAACTCATTTTTCTAGTGAGCTTGCGCGTTAATTATTTAAATGATAATCTTCAGTTGGGAAATATTAATGACTTTCCTTTTGAAATGTGGCTAGGTCATTTAAACTATTAAATGAAGGTTTTAATGCAGTATATAACTCCTTATAAATAGTATGATACTTATTATACAATACTGTATTTTCATTAATTGGCTTTTGAGAAGTTACCTTATGAATAATAGTATCACAAGCTTCTACTACAGAAGAGTAAACTCCAACACCAACTAAAGCTAAAATTGCCACTCCAAGAGCAGGTCCTTCGCTAGAGTTAATAGTAACAACTTCGGAGTTAAACATATCAGCTTGCATCTGTCTCCAAACTTCACTTTTGCCACCACCGCCTGAAGCTCTTACTTCTTTCACATCTATGCCCATTGCATTTATTATATCCATACAATCAAGTAAGCTATAGCCTACACCTTCCATAACTGCTCTAAGCATATGGTTCTTGTTATGTCTTGCAGTAAGACCAAAGAATACACCCCTTGCATAAGGATCTAAATGTGGAGTTCGTTCACCCATAAGGTAAGGTAAATATATTAGCCCATCAGAGCCCGGATTTATGGACTTCGCTTCCTCATTTAACTCATGGTATACATCAATACCTGTATCTAATGAATTCAGATTTTCCAAAGCACAGAAATTATCTTTAAACCATTTTAAAGATAAACCTGCTGATTGAGTAACACCCATGATGTGCCAAGCACCTGGCACCGCATGACAAAAGGTATGTACTCTACCATTTTTATCTATAGTGATTTTATCAGTATGTGCAAATACAACCCCCGAGGTTCCTATAGTAGACGAAACGGCCCCTGATCTAACGATACCATTTCCAATGGCTCCAGCAGCTTGATCTCCTGCTCCGCCAACTACCTTAGTTCCTTCCATAAGGCAGGTAAGATCTGCAGCAGACTTGCTAACTACGCCAGTAACTTCTGGTGATTCGTAAACTTTTGCCAGTAAGGACTTATTAATAGAAAGCTTTTCTAAGACCTCATCACTCCAATTTCTATTAGGAATATCTAAAAGTTGCATTCCACTAGCATCTGATACTTCGGTGCAAAAATCACCGGTTAGCATAAAGCGTATATAATCCTTTGGAAGAAGGATTTTATAAGTTTTTTCATAAATATCTGGTTGATGTTTCTTAACCCACATGATTTTAGATGCAGTAAACCCTGGTAAGGCAGGATTAGCTGTTATTTCAATTAATCTTTCAGGGCCAACTGCCTTTGTTATTTCTTCGCACTCTACAGTTGTCCTTTGATCACACCATATTATTGAAGGCCTTAAAACCAGTCCATCCTTATCAATCATAACAAGTCCGTGCATCTGCCCAGATAGTCCAATTCCCTTGATGTCTGTATTATTTACTCCACTCTTTTGTATTGCTAATTTTATTGTAGAAACTACTGCTTGCCACCAATCCTCAGGGTTTTGCTCAGCCCAGCCTATTTCGGGCTGGTATAATGGGTAATCCTTGAAGGCACTTGAAATGGCAACACCTTTTTCATCAAATAATATAGTTTTTGTACCGGACGTTCCTATATCTATACCTAAAACATAGGTCATAAAATCTCCCCCTAAATAATTTTTTCATTAACTGAAAACAACTTTTGAAGTGGTAGTAGAGATGCGCCTAAAATAGAAGCATCCTTTTGAAGTTTAGATGTGAATATTTTCAAATCAGTCCTATCATAAAAGCTATTTGGAGTAAAGACTTTTTCTTTTAAATCCTCAAGAAAGTGCTGTGAAAAATCACTTACTTCTCCACCCAAAATAACATAGTGGGGATCAAGGAGCAATACAATGTTTTGAATTCCTATAGCAAGAAAGTTTAAATATGTTTGAAGTTCTAATATGGCAAGGGGTTCCTTTTGCTGCACTCTATTGAAAAATTCTTGTAGAGAGGCTATAGGCTCTAAACTTTTCAAGTTATAATCTTCTATTAAAGATTTTTTTGAAGCATATTGCTCTAGGCATCCTTTTCTGCCACAATTACAAGTCTTACCATTGGGTACAATAGTCATATGTCCAAGTTCTCCAGCTCTTTTATTTTTCCCCTTATAAAGATGGTCTTGAATTACCACACCAGCGCCTATGCCTTCATTAATTGAAATATAAACTAAATTTCTCATTTTTTTAGCAATACCTAAGGTTAACTCACCAAAGGCGGCAGAATTAGCTTCATTTTCCATATATACTGGAAACTCCAGTAGTTGAGTAAACTTATTAAAGTCAATATTTTTTAGACCTATATTAGGTGCTAACTCAAGAATTAGGCCCTCTTCGTTAACAGTACCAGGAAGTGAAAACCCAATGCCAAGGATATCCATAGGACTGATTTTCCCATGGCTTAGCATATTATTAATAATTTCATGGATTTTACTAATAATATCATCAATACTCTTATAATTCACAATTTCAAAAGTAACATCAAATTTTATTTGTGAATCAAGATTAGTTAAAATAACTCTCACATTATTTAAGGTGAATTCTACTCCAAAAGAATACTTAGAGTTAGGTAAAAACCTAACAATAATAGGTTTTCGTCCACCAGTAGAACCTTCTACACCGGCTTCTTCAACTATGCCTTCTTCTATTAGTTCATTAATATTTGAAATTACGGTTGGTATACTAACACCAATTTCTTTTGAAATATTTTGCTTAGTATATTCCCTTTTTTCTGCAATAAGGTTAAGTATCTTCTTTTTATTGGAATCTTTTATTAGTTCTTGATCTATAGTTTTTTTGTTGTTTAACATTATACTCACCACATATCTTAATATTTAGCCATATAACTTATGGAGCAGCAGTAAGATACCGCTGCTCCATGGGCTACTTCTATATTATTATACCTCAAGAATATACTGATTCAAAATGCCTTCTAACATTTCTTGTCTGCCAGATACATTTTTAATATTGTTATTTTCTAAAGTATATTTTTCTAATTCCTTAAAACCAACTTTTCCAGAAATAATATCCTTACCGATACCACTATTATAACTATCGTATCGTTTAGAAATAAAGTCTTCTAGAACACCATCTTCAAGTAATTTATGTGCTATTTTAAAACCTTTTGCAAAGGTATCCATTCCAGCAATATGAGAATAAAATAAGTCTATTGGTTCAAAGGAAGCTCTTCTTGCTTTTGCATCAAAGTTAAGTCCGCCTGAGTGAAGACCACCATTCTTAATTACTTCATACATTGCAAGAGTTGCTGTGCGCACATCTGTAGGGAACTGATCTGTATCCCATCCAAGGTTTGCATCTCCTTGATTTGCATCTACACTTCCAAGCATACCATTTGTTCTTGCTAAATGAAGCTCGTGTTCAAAAGTATGACTAGCTAATGTGGCATGATTAGCTTCTATATTCATTTTAAAATATTTATCTAAATCATATTTTCTTAAAAACCCAAGTACTGTAGCTACATCAAAATCATATTGGTGCTTTGTTGGTTCTTTTGGCTTAGGTTCGATTAAAAACTGACCAGTAAATCCGATTTCCTTTGCATAATCCACTGCCATATGGAAGAACCTAGCAAGATTATCTTGTTCAAGTCCCATATTAGTGTTAAGTAAAGTTTCATAACCTTCTCGTCCACCCCAGAAAACATAATTTTCTCCACCTAACAATTTTGTTACTTCTAATGCTTTTTTAGTTTGAGCTGCTGCATAAGCAAACACATCTGCATTGGAAGAAGAAGCTGCCCCGTGGACAAATCTAGGATTACTAAATAGATTTGCAGTACCCCATAAAAGTTTTATTCCAGTTTTTTCTGATAATTCTTTTGCAAGTAAAACTATTTGGTCTAAGTTTTTATTAGTTTCCGCTAAAGTAGCACCTTCTGGGGCAATGTCTCTATCATGGAAGCAAAAATATCCTATTCCCAATTTTTCTGCAAATTCAAAGTTAGCATGCATTCTAGCTTTTGCAAGTTCCATTCCACTTAAGTTACTCCAGCTTCTTTGCATCGTTGCATCTCCAAAAGGATCATTTCCACCTGCGGTGAAAGTGTGCCAGTAGGCCACTGAGAAACGTAAATGTTCCTTCATTGTCTTTCCGTCAATAACTTCATCTGCATTGTAATACTTGTAGGCTAAAGGATTCTTGGAATCCTTCCCTTCGTATTTTACTTTAAGGATATCACTAAAAAATTCATTCATTTTATAACCCCCTAATGTTTTATATTTTCATTATAACAGGTCTT
Source organism: uncultured Clostridium sp. (assembly GCA_964467165.1). Lineage (GTDB taxonomy): Bacteria > Bacillota > Clostridia > Clostridiales > Clostridiaceae > Clostridium_AD. The sequence goes on along the minus strand of CAYXOL010000014.1, from coordinate 41,959 downwards.
TTAAACTTTTTAAAGTGGTTTTAAAAAGTTTTTTTATAGTTTTTATATTTATATAAAAAAATTAATTTTAACAAATATTGTGATATAATCGGAATAATAAGAAAATTGTGAGGAGCACACTATGAAAAAATTATATAAGATTATAATTGGGCTATTGTTAATAACTATAGCTATTTCCATTACATTATCAATAACATATTCAAGACAAGTTGATAAAATGCTTACGGATGTAAAAGGAAGTATATTTAACTATCAAAAGATACCCAAGTATCATTTTTTCATAATATTGCGTAATTCAGATGAGCCTTATGTAAAAGACATAGAAAAAGGATTAATTGACACAGCAAGTTCTTTGAATGTAGCAATTGAGACAAATTATATAAATGGTGTAGACGACTACAAAGATGCAATTAAGTACATAAACATAGCCATAGATTCAAAAGTGGATGGAATAATTACTCATGCATACAACACCTTGGAATTTAAAAAATTAATTAATAAAGCTAAACAATATAATATACCCGTTATAACATTAGATGTAGATTTGTCCAATAGTAAAGGCTCAGCTTATGTTGGAACAAATGGATTTGAAACTGGATCAAAAGCAGGTCAATTAGTGGCAGCGGCCTTAAAGGGGAAAGCCCAAGTAGCAATCATACTAGAAGATTCTGGCGAATATGGTAATGCAAACCTTAAATTAGATGGCTTTAAGAATGTAATAAAAGAATATAAAGATATGAAGTTAGAAACAGTTGAGATATCAGATAATGGAATATTAGGAGCAAACGATGTAACACAAGAAATATTAAATAATTATCCATTGGTTAATGCAATAGTATGTACAAGTGCCAGGGATACTATTGGTGCTGCGCAGTTAGTAGTAGACTTTAATAGAGTTTCAGATATAACCATTATAGGCTATGACAGCACACCTGAAATTTTAAGTTATATACAAAAGGGTGTAATTTATGGGACTATAGTTCCAGGAGCGTATAAAATTGGAAGTGACAGTATTAAAACATTAGTAAGTTTAAAGGCAGATGGAAGAGTATCTGCTTATGTACACGCCGAATCCATGGTAATAACTAAGTCCAACTTGGAGCAGTACTTAAAATAAAAGAACTAAGAGAGGGAGAGAAAAGTGACAAGCTATTTTAAAAAGATGGTTGGATTTAATACTATTCGCGGAAAACTATTACTTTATTCCTTACTATTAATCCTAATAATGATTTCTACAAGTTTATATACATTATATAATACAAAGAATATTTTACAAAAATTTGACTATATGTTTATTAACGATATGTATTTAACTAATCTCTCTGTAGATATACAGACTATAGATGAGCACCTCCTAAACTATTTAACAACTAAGAGCTCTAATAGTTTACGTGACTATACAAAGCTTAGTGATAGTTTAAGAATTAATTCTAATAAGATGAGTAGAGAAATTTCCTATGATAGTGGAAAGTTAATGCTCAAGGATATTGGAAATATGGTTGATAAATACTTAACCCAGGGAGACTCAGCTATAAGTGCTAAAAGAGGAAGAAACATAGAAGAATGTAATCTAAGGTATAGTGAAAGTAAAGAGATCGTAGGATATATAAATTCTTATATAAAACAGTTAAATTTAAATCAATTTCATGAAAACTCAGAAAAGTATTTTTCCATAACAGAAAAAATAAAATTTCTTCAAATGCTTAATATAATTATTATAGCAAGCGCCTTTTTATTAAATGTAGTTCTTACCTTTTGGTTTGCCAATAAAACTTCTGTACCTATAGTAAGTCTTGCAAGATCGGCAGATGAAATGGCTAGGAGTAACTTCGATACGGAAAATGTTAAAGTAGATACTAACGATGAGATTAAGGTTATGGCGGATGCTTTTAATAAAATGAAGGGTCATATTAGAAATCATATTGGAGAACTGAAACATCAAGCTGAAACTGAATCAAAACTTAAAGATGAAAAACTTGATAACTTAAAAATGAAAAATCTTCTAAAAAACGCGGAACTTAAAGCATTACAATCTCAAATAAATCCGCATTTTCTCTTTAACACACTGAATGCAGGAGTTCAACTGGCCATGATGGAGGATGCAGAAAAAACAGGTTTATTTCTTGAAAAAATGTCCGAACTTTTTAGGTACAATCTAAGAAAAATGGATACGCCTGTAACACTAGGTGAAGAAATTGACAATGTATACGCGTATGTATATTTACTTCAGACAAGATTTGGGGATTTAATCAAATATGAATTTGACATAGAGAATGATGCAATAGACATTCTAATGCCGTCACAAATAATCCAACCTATAATCGAAAATGCATGCATTCATGGAATCAATGATATGGAATTTGGAGGAAAAATATGGATAAGTGTAAAAAAAGGTCAGGGTATAATTTCAGTTATCATTGAAGATAATGGAAAGGGAATGGATCAAACAACTATGGATAGAATATGTGATTTAAATTTTGAAAAACCGAAAAATAGAGATAAAAAAGGCCATACCACAAGTATTGGAATGGTTAATGTAATAAAAAGACTTAATGCTTTTTATGGACAAGAAGATGTTATGGAGATAAGGTCAAAAGTTGGCAAAGGTACCTGTGTTATTTTAAAACTGCCTTTGGACAAGGAGGAGGATATACTTGTTTAAACTTCTAATTGTAGACGACGAAAAGATTGTAATAGATGCAGTATCCTTTATTCTTAATAAGGAATTTAATGGGGTAATAGTCTTTGAAAGTGCAAAATCCGGAAGGGACGCTATAGAAAAGTGCTATACATTTAATCCAGATATAGTGCTAATGGACATTAGAATGCCAGGTATTAATGGTATTGAGGCAATAAGCGAAATAAAAAAAGCTCAGTTAAATATTATTTTTATAATTGTTTCTGCTTATGAGCAATTTGAACATGCGAAAGAGGCTATAGGACTTGGAGTAAACGATTATATTCTAAAACCAATTATAAAAAAGAATTTGGTAAGTACACTTGAAAATGTTATAAAAAAGTTAATTATTGAGAATGAAAAAAGAAAATCAGAACTTCAAAACATTGAAAATTATCAAAATTTAATTCCATTTATTGAACATGGATTTATATATTCCATACTTTTAGGTGATTGTTATGGAAGTAAGGTAACAAAGTATAAAGAGTTGTTAGGATTTAGTGAAACTAGCGGATATATAATAATTTTAGAGGCTAAAGCTAAGGGAGATCAAACTAATTTTAGTGGCATCTTAGAATTACAAGGTGAGCAGGAATATTTTAAATTAATAAGGGATTCCTTTAAATATAAATGTAACTGCCTTATAGGACCTTTAATGATAAATAGGATAGTTGTATTTGTAGCATCAAATTTTAAAGGGGAATACAAAGGCAGGGTAGAATCTATTGAGATAGCATCCCATGTAGTAAATAAATTAAAAGGCTTTAACAATGAATTTGACATAAACATTGGAATTGGCAGTTGTAAAAGTGTAGAAAATATAGCTTCATCCTATGAAGAGGCATTAAGAGCATTGCACCATTATAAAGACAAGGGTATTGCACATATTAATGATATTATGGCTCTAACTGATAATATAATAGAATATCCAAGGGAGCAAGAGAATAGACTTATTGAGATGATAATGAATATTGATGAAAAAGGAGCTTTTGATGCCTTTAATAAAATATATGTGTGGGTAATTGAAAATTATAAAGATTCACATAAAGAAGGTAAATGGAAACTCATGGAACTAATGATGAGCATAGATAAGGCCATCACTAATTTTGGAATAAGTGATGAAAACAAAACCAATTTGCTTAGCATGAATAGCATAGAAGAGTATTTGGCACTTGAAAATTGGTGTAGGCAAAGAATAGTATATGTGATTAAAAGTATTAGCGAACTGCAAAAGAAAAAAATAAATAAAGTTATTGTTAATGCTAAGTTGTTTATACAAGAAAATTTTAGCAATGATATAACGTTAGAAGAAGTTTCTAAATTAGTGAGTGTAAGTCCACACTACTTTAGTAGACTTTTTAAAGAAGAAACATCAGAAAATTTTATAGAATATCTTACTAAGGTTCGGATTGATAAGGCAAAAGAACTTATGAAAACCTCAAATTTAAGCATAAAAGAGGTATGTTTTAAGATTGGTTACGCTGACCCAAATTATTTTAGTCATATTTTCAAGAAAGTTGAAAAATTAACACCTTCAGAATATATTAAAAACTTTAATAAGAGGTAGGTTAAACTATGATTAGTGGGGGAAAAAAAATGTATGGGCGGGTGGTTTTAGTACTACTAATAATTTTTATTGGTAGCACGTATGCTTTTAAAGCTAATGAAAAAACAAGTACAATAAAAAAACAAGGTAAAATGGTCATTGGTCTTTGTATGGATTCGCTGATACTTGAAAGATGGCAAATAGATAGAGATGTTTTTATGGCAAGGGCTAAAGAATTAGGAGCAGAGGTAATCGTTCAGAATGCTGGTAGTGATAGTAATGAACAAGTAAGTCAAATAAAATATTTGATAGACCAAGACGTAGATGTTTTAGTAATAGTGGCAAATGACAGTGATGCCTTGGTACAAGTTGTTAGTATGGCAAAGAAAAAAGGCATAAAAGTAATTTCTTATGACAGAATAATAAGAAAAGGAAATGTGGATCTTTATATTACATTTGATAATGATAGAGTTGGGGAACTAATGGGAGAGGCTATTGCACAAAAGGTTCCTATTGGTAACTACATTATTATAAATGGAAATAAGCAAGATTATAATGCAATAGAATTTAATAAAGGATATATGAAAGCGTTAGACTCAGGTATAAAAAATGGCAATATAAAAATAGTCAATGAAGTTTGGTCGGAAAACTGGAATGAGACAGAGGCTATAAAATGTGTTGAAGAAACCATTGCAAAAGGTATAAAAATAGATGCAATTATAGCTGCAAATGATACTCTTGCCCAAGCTGTCATTGAAGTTTTATCGGAACACAGACTTGCTGGAAAAGTTTCGGTGGTAGGCGGAGATGCCGACCTTGCGGCTTGTCAAAGAGTGGTGGAGGGTTTACAACTAATGACAGTATACAAACCTATAGTAAGGATGGCACAGGATGCAGCTGAGGCGGCTGTAAAAATGGGAAAAGGTGAAGTGGTGCATGGAAATGTTTTATTCAATGATGGAACATTTGATGTGCCTGCCCTTAAAGAATATTCAACTGAAGTTACCAAGGCTAATATGGTTGATATAGTTGTAAGGAGTAATTTTCATAGAAGTGAGGATATATATAGGAATATACCCATAGGAGAGCGTCCAAAAGAAAATAATCAATAAGCTTTAGATAATAAAATGCTATATAGCAATAAAATGCTATATAGCATTTTATTTATTTTAAAAGATTATATAAGTAGTAGTTTAGGACAATATATTGTAGGGTATAATTGGGAATTTTCAGTTAATATATAGATGTAAACAATTTCATAACCTAATATAAAAGATTACACATTAAAAAATTAAGGGGGATTAATTAATGAAAAAAGTACTTTCAACAATGCTAGCTGCAATATTAACGCTAAGCCTAGTAGGATGCGGCAGCTCTAAAACTACCGAACCAACAGCAACTACCCCAGATACTACAACAGCTGCAGCTGCAGCAGAAAAAGGTGGGTTAATTGGTGTAGCTATGCCAACTCAGTCACTTCAACGTTGGAATCAAGATGGCGAGAATATGAAGAAAGAACTTGAAGCTAAAGGATACACTGTTGATTTGCAGTATTCAAACAATGATGTAAACACTCAAATTCAAGGAATTGAAAATATGATAACAAAGGGATGTAAAGTACTTGTTGTAGCCGCTATTGACGGTTCAACTCTTACAGATGTTCTTAAAAAAGCAGGAGAAAATGGAATTAAGGTTATAGCTTATGACAGATTAATAATGAAAACACCAAACGTTGACTACTACGCAACTTTTGATAATTTTAAAGTAGGAGTTATCCAAGGGCAATATATAGAAACAAAACTTGGCCTTAAAGATGGAAAAGGCCCTTTCAATATTGAATTATTTGGTGGATCTCCGGATGATAACAATGCAACATTTTTCTTTAAAGGTGCTATGAGTATTCTTCAACCATATATTGATGGTGGAAAATTAGTTATCGGCAGCAAACAAAAAGAATTTACAACAATAGCTATTCAAGGTTGGGATTCAGCTAAGGCTCAAGCAAGAATGGACAACTTAATTACTTCAACATATGCAAAAGGCACTAAACTTGATGTTGTTTTATCACCTAATGATAGTTTAGCAATAGGTATAGTTGCATCACTTAAAAATGCAGGATATGGATCAGCTGATAAACCATACCCAGTATTAACTGGACAAGACTGTGATAAGCCAAATGTAAAAGCAATGATAGCAGACCAACAATCTATGTCAATATTTAAAGATACAAGAACCTTAGCTACTAAAGTTGTTGAAATGGTTGATGCAGTAATTCAAGGAAAAACAGCTGATGTAAATGATTCAAAGACTTATAACAATGGTTCCAAAGTTGTTCCATCCTTCCTTTGCGATCCAGTTTACGCGGACAAGAGCAACTACAAGAAAATACTTGTAGACAGTGGATATTATAAAGAAACTGATTTACAGTAGAAATTTAACGCCTAACATCTGTTATAAGTGTTAGGCGTTTTTAACTTAAGGACATGAATATCTAAAAGTCTATAGTAATAAAGTTAGGAGATGTAGGGATGGATGAATTTATGCTTGAAATGAGAAATATTACAAAGCTTTTTCCTGGTGTAAAAGCCCTTGATAATGTAAATCTTAAAGTTAAGTCAGGAGCAATTCATGCTCTAATTGGTGAGAATGGAGCAGGAAAATCCACGCTTATGAATGTGCTTAGCGGTGTATATAAATATGGAACTTATAGTGGTGAAATAATATATCAAGGAAAAGAATGTAATTTTAAAAATGTAGTGGATAGTAAAAAAATAGGAATTGCAATAATTCATCAGGAATTAGCTCTTATTCCATATCTATCTATAGCAGAAAATATATTTTTAGGAAATGAAATATCAAAAAATCAATTTATTAATTGGGATGAAACCCATTTTAGAACAAAGGCACTATTAAAAAAGGTTGGGCTTAAAGAAGAGTCTGATACAATAATTAAAGATATTGGAGTTGGTAAGCAACAGCTTGTTGAAATAGCAAAGGCGCTTGGTCAAAACGTAAAACTGCTTATCCTTGATGAACCAACCGCTGCGCTTAATGAGGAGGATTCCAATAATTTATTGAAACTTCTCTTAGAGCTAAAGAAAGATGGAATTACATCAATTCTTATTTCACACAAATTAAATGAAATTTTAAAAGTTTCTGATGCAATTACTATTATTCGTGACGGTGAAACTATTGAAACACTTAATAAAGATGATAAGGATTTATGTGAAGATAGAATAATTAAAGGAATGGTAGGTCGAGAATTAACAAATCGTTTTCCAAGTCATGAATCCAATATTGGTGAAGTTGTACTTGAAGTAAAGGATTGGAATGTGTATCATCCTATCGTTGAAGACAAAAAGGTGATTAATAATGTAAATATTAATGTTCGAAAAGGAGAAATAGTAGGATTTTCTGGACTAATGGGTTCAGGAAGAACTGAACTTGCTATGAGCATCTTCGGAAGGGCATATGGAAAGAATATAAGCGGAAAAATTATAAAAGATGGTAAGGAACTGACTTTAAAAAACGTTCGTCAGGCCATAGACAATGGACTAGCTTATGTTACTGAGGATCGTAAAAGTGCAGGGCTTGTTCTAATGCAGGATATTAAAAGCAATATCTCACTTGCGAATCTTAAGAAAATAAGTAAACGTAACTTTGTGAATGATTATAGTGAAATTCAAGTTGCTGAAGATTATCGAAAAAGGCTAAATATAAAATCTTCTAGTATTCTTCAAAATACTGGGAACTTATCTGGAGGAAATCAGCAGAAGGTTGTGCTTAGTAAATGGATATTTACAGATCCTGAAATATTGATATTAGATGAACCTACCAGGGGAATTGATGTTGGAGCTAAGTATGAGATTTATAACATAATTAATAAGCTGGCAGACCAAGGAAAGTCTATTATATTTATCTCCTCAGAACTTCCAGAAATACTTGGAATTTGTGATCGGGTTTATGTTATGAATGAGGGTAAAATTGTGGGTGAATTATCTAAAAAAGATGCATCACAAGAAAGTATAATGAAGTGCATAATGAAATGCAATCTGGAGGTAAAATAATGGATGCGATTAAAAATATTTTCAAAAAGAATATAAGACAGTATGCAATGCTTATTGCCCTAGTAGTAATAATAATATTTTTTCAAATTGCTACCAAGGGTATCCTTTTAGTTCCCATGAATGTAACAAATTTAATACTTCAGAATGGGTATGTTTTTATTTTAGCAATAGGTATGACTCTTACAATATTAACAGGTGGTAATATTGACCTGTCAGTAGGTTCATTATGTGCTTTAATTGGGTCCATTGCCGGTACACTAATAATAACTATGAAAATGAATATAGTACTTGCAATAGCATTAACACTTGTTGTGGCATTAGTTATTGGAATGTGGCAAGGATTTTGGATTGCATACATAAGAATACCTGCATTTATAGTAACTCTTGCAGGAATGCTTTTATTTAGGGGACTTACTGTTACAATGCTGAAAGGGTTAACGCTAGCACCTTTTCCAGAGAGTTTTCAAAAGTTAAGCTCTGGATTTGTGCCTGATATTTTCAATAGACTCGGGACAAAGCTAAATTTCACAGCTATTTTTCTAGGTGTTATAATATCTGTTATATATATATTTATACAATTGAAAAACAGAACAAAAAAACAAAAGAGTGATTTTGTAGTTACATCTTTAGCTTTGTTTGTACTTCAAATAGCAAGTATGATAGTTGTAATTAATTTATTCTTCTATTGGTTAGCAGCATATAAAGGAATTCCAATAGCATTAATACTTATAGGAATTCTCATAACAGGTTACTCTATATTTACTACAAGGACTGTTCCTGGAAGGTACCTATATGCAATGGGCGGAAATGAAAAGGCAGCAAAACTTTCAGGTATAAATACAAATAAGGTTTTGTTCTTATCCTATGTTAATATGGCTGTTTTATCCGCTGTAGCAGGTATAATGTTTGCATCTCGTATTAACTCAGCATCACCTTCAGCAGGTCTGAATTTTGAACTAGATGCAATTGCAGCTTGTTTTATAGGTGGAGCTTCTGCATATGGCGGAGTAGGTACAATTATTGGGGCTATCATAGGAGCCTTAGTAATGGGAGTACTAAATAATGGTATGTCTATACTTGGAGTTGGAAGTGACTGGCAAATGTCTATTAAAGGATTAGTACTGTTGAGCGCTGTCGCATTTGACGTAATTTCTAAAATGAAATCTAAAGCCTAATGAAAATTATTTTTGATATTCATTGGAAAAGTAAGTTGAAAAATATTTTCAGCTTACTTTTTTTATATTTATTATTCATATTTTGAAAAATGTGAAACTTTATTTGAGTTATTTTCGTCTAATCTGTAAGGGGAGGCGTTTATATGATTCTAAATATAATTATAATATTTAATATGATGCTTATTATGGCTACTTTGACCTTTTATATAAGGAATTTTAAAAACAAAAAAAAATACCTATATCAAATAATTAGCCTAATAGCTACACTGGTTTTCCAAACTGGAATAGTAGCAGGATTAATTTTAAAACAGAATGCTAGTGGAATGGCAATTATTGCTGAAGTTTTATATTTGTTTTATTTTGTATATAAAATAAATATTGTATATGGAGTATCCAGTAAAGGGAATGTGGTGTGAAAATAAATAACGATCATAATTGATTTATTTAAATATCCTTTAATGGTATAATATTCTAGAAATTAAGAATATTATGTAGTGATTAACCTAAGGAGAATAGTAATGAAATTTATTGATATACTTAAAACTAACAAAAGAAAAAACAATTTTGAGCATCAGATTTCCATTGTATATAAAGATCTATATAAATTTATATATTCCATTATAAAAAATCAAACTTTAACTGATGATATGCTTCAACAGACCTTAATGAAAGCTTATGAAAAATTTGATACAATTCAAGATATAACAAAGTTTAAACCCTGGATTTTTACTATAGCGAAGAATGAGAGTTTATCATGGCTTAGGAAATATAACAGGGAAATTCCCAGTGAAGATCCTTACCTAGAACTATTAGGGAGTTCTTCGGAAGATATTCCGGAAGAATTATTGCTAAAATGGGAAATAAAAAAGCAGGTAAAGGAGTCTATTAAAATCTTAAATCCAGTTGACCAAGAGATAATATATTTAAGATATTATAATGACTTGAATTTTAATGAAATAGCGTTGATACTAAACTTAAATGAAAGCACGGTTAAAACAAAACATAAAAGAGCAAAAAAAAAGATATATGACTATCTTATATGTGCTGATGAATCTTTTCAAGTTTCTGCAGGAGTTATAGATTAAAAAGAGGTGAAACCATATGAAGCAGAATAGTATAGATAGAATTATAAAAGATACGTATACGGAATTTAATAGGGAAATGGATATACATTCTAATTTAGATATTCCTGATTTTAATATAACAATGAATAAATTTCATAGCAATCTAAAAGAAAAAAAGAACAGATCGTCTATATCAAAAAAGATAGCAATGGTTGCTAGTTTTACATTGATTATAATTCTCTCAACATTCCTCACATCAATTCCAAAGGTAACTGCTTTTAAATTTAACATTATAAAAACATTTGAGGAGTTAAGGGGATCTACTAAAGATATTAAGTTTAATACAAATGGTGGTTTAGATAAAAATTCAAATAATAGTGTTTTAAAATCAAATGATAGTGCAGATCAGATAGAAAAGATAGTGACCATAGAGCAGGCTAAAAAAGAGGTTCCTTTTGAGCTTTTAGTTCCCAAATACATACCTGAAGGGTATAAGTTAGAAACAGTAAAACTTGTAAAAGCTATGGGGGATTATTTTAGTGTTAATCAAACTTATACAAATAGTACGGGAAAAATAATTGGAATCTATCAAAGTACCATATCTGAAAATGAAGCAGAAACAATTTCTATGAATTCAGACCTTAGGACTGAGGATATAATTATCAATAATTTGAAAATAAAATTTGCTACTGATGATAAAAATTTTAAAACCATGATTTGGTTTGATAATAATATAAAGAATGATGTACTCATGCCATATGATTTTGCAGATGCTGAAATGAAAAAAATACTTGGACTTTTAAAATAAAGCATACACTAAATTAAAGTATCCTTGTTTTTGGAGAAATATAGATATAATGATTTAAAACAAAAAGGTAAAGTGGAGAGTGAGAATGTATGAATAAAAATAGGCCTTTTATAATAACCTTAATTGGAGATATATCTTTTTTAGGCGCTTTATTATCAATAGTAATAGCATTATTTCCTAATTTTCTAAAGTTTTCAAATTCTACGCAACAATCTGGGATTTATCTTATACCAATACCTTTTTTTTCACAGGGCATAACGCAGATATTACTGCCTATAATTCTTCTAATAGCATCTTATGGATTTTTAAAATTAAAAACATGGGGTTACTTGCTAATGATAATGTATACTATATTTTTTTTAATAGTAAGTATTATTTGGTCTCTACAAAATAAACAACTATTTTTTTCTCAAAACATTATTGAAACATTTATACAATTAATATTCATCTTACCAACTGGAAAATACTTTTATAAAAAGATTCCTATTTCATAATGAGTTTTATAAATAAATTCTTGAAAAATAAAATAACATAACATATATTGAAACTCTTAGGGCCATAGCTCTAAGAGCTTTTCTTTAATAAAAGATTATTTAAATTGCTAATTGATCCAATTTAAATGGCGTTGAAACTGAAGCGCAATTGAAATTTTTAGCAGATGAGCTATGTGATGAAGTTCAGGGGGATTATTACTATAAGCCGATGCCTGCTGCGGGAGTTGTAAAGATGTTAGGGCAACAGATGGAGCAAAGCCAAGTGGTACGGAACAAACATATATAACAAAAATGTGAAATTAAATAACACTTAAAATTGTGTAAGTATAGCCAGTAACAGAATAATGTTAATTATTACGACAATTATTGCTTTAATTCTAATGAAATCTATTGCACATTCCATTTCAATTGGGTTAGCATCTCGTCTTAAATTCCAAAAAACTTGAAAACCAAAAACTTTTTTTGGATATTTAATTGAATATATTCCCATTGCCATGGATATGCCCAAAAGTATTAATGTAAAAATTATCATAGTACTTCCTCCTTATATACCATAGTGATATACTTACTGATATTGTTGATATTATCTTATGTAAATTATACCATTAAACACCAAAAATTCAATGTATTAAAAGTTGTATTTATGATAACATGTAATCATTGCTTAGCAGCTATAATTAAACGCACTAAATTTGCTACCTTAATAGGTACCAATACTGCTGGAGGTAATAAGATATAATGTAGATTTCTTAAATAAAGATTTATGGATAAAAAATGTGCTTATGAAGGAATAGAGTTGACAGCACTACACAAAAGGAAACATTCAATAAAAACTCCTATAATATGATGATATTATACTGCACAACGGGAGGAATTATAAAAATGGCTAATAATTTTGATAAATTAGATAAGATGACAGATGGCCCAACTGCATACTTTACTGCTGGATCAAATGGTCAAAACAACCAGGTTAAACAAGAAAATTTTCCTCCAACCACACTTATAGAACCACCACACAGAAAGCAGGGAAAACTTGTTTTCTCTTTGTTAGAACAATACTGTGACTTTATAATATGCGAGAATGAAGAAGATTATTTATTCTACTCAAAAGAACAATTTAACATATTTGCTAAGGATAAAGGTGGCGGTGTTTATGGATTTATTGAAGGTATTGGTAATATAGAAGATCAAAGCACTCCTATTGCTTACGTGAGTTCAGAGGGGCAATCGGGTAAGATATCAAATAATGTGAAAGAGTTATTATCCTTAATAATTTTTTATCCATTTTGGATAGATTTATTAAATCGTTATAATGAGGATATACAAAAGAGAATAGAACTGGGTATAAAAGAAAGAGTAGAAGATATGCCTGATTTTTGTGAGATTCAACAAAGCATTGCAGATAATCTAGGTATTAAAAGGCAAGAAGGTTCTATTGAAAGTTTATTCATCTGTCTGTCTGAGGAGCCTAAATTTATTGTATATTCTAGGGATGATAATAACCCATCAGAGAGTTTATTAATGTGAAGATGATATAAATACCGTTAATCATAGGAGGAAAAAATGATAATTGAGAATATACGTTTTACTCCAAGGGCTTTTAGCTTAATTAAATATGCAGATAATATAGCAAAGGAGAATAAATTCAATTCTATTCATCCTGTACATTTATTTTTAGCCGCATTTAAAATAGATGCTGCAGTTAATAATGAATTAAAATCAATAATTTCAGTGGATACTACAGCTATAGAAGACAAGATAAATTCATCTATTTTAGGTGAGTATTCTAATGATTATGTGCAAATTAAAGGTAAAGATACCTCAATTATAAATATATCACTGTTAACTAAGGATATTCTTTTTGAGGCAAAAAGGTTAACAGAGCTTTATGAGGAGCATGGTCAAATATTTGTTAACGATGGACAAGTAGTAAGGGCTGTATTAAATTGTAATGATAAATTAACCAAACAATGTTTAAATGGCTTGGATAAGGAACTAATACTTTCAATTATTGCACAGCCAAGGGATATGATTGTTAATCTTAGTAATGTTTTTAGCATTAATTATATAGAGAAGGCATTTATAAAAAAAGTTACTGATAATGATATAGATATGCTTAGAGAGTTTGTGCTGAAAAATTTTTATGAACGATGGGCTAAGACCATAGAGTATGGGTTTGAACTGGGCGACATACCCATTTATATAGCTTTGATAGATAAAAATATAGTAGGATTTGCAGGATATAATATATCAAGGCAAAGAAAAGGATATTTTGGACCAGTAGGAGTTTTAAGAGAATACAGAGGAAGAAAAATTGGGCAAGCATTATTAAATGCTTGTTTGTCAGATATGAAAAAACTTGGGTTTATGACATGTATAATTGGAAATGCAGGTTGCATTGAATTTTATGAGAAAGCGTGTGGAGCAAAAATTATTCCGATAGTTAATTATTAAAGTATTTGTTAATTGTATATCTGTGAAATGTGAAGTGAAAATTATTTATATACTCTAGTAAGTGATGAGGTAAATTATTTGATTAAAACTTTAATAATAATCGCTGGAATGCCTGCAGCAGGAAAAACCACATTTGCAAACTATTTATCAGATAAAATGCAAGTACCTTTAGTTTGCAAAGATAAGCTTAAAGAAATAATATGGGATAAAGTTCATTATGATACAAATATCCGTACAGAAAGTCAAAAATACGGGGGATTAGCGTACGATTTATCTTTTCACTTTTGTGAAATGCTTATGAAAACTAATCAGACATTTATTCTTGAAAGTAATTTTACAAATCCATGTCCCGAAATATTAAATTCAAAAGTCAGCAAATACAAATATAGAGTAATTAGGGTGTTATTCGACGGAAATGTTGAGGTCATACACCGGCGATTTTTGGCAAGAGATACCACGGAGGAAAGACATCAGGGTCTTGTTTCAATTAATTACTTTAGTGATTTTGAGTTTTTTAAAAAAGCCACTAAATCGTGCAGAGATTTTGAATATGGGGATATACGAATTATTGTAGATTCAACGGATTTTTCAAAAGTTTCATATGATGATATAATAGCAAAAATATTAGAATCATAATTGACCTGTAAACTGTAGCACAACCATATGTGAAACATAAAATTTTAACAACTACTAATTGAGTATTATGACACAAAGAATATATATAGCAATAAAATAGGACATATAAGGAGGAGGATGAATGAAAGTTGGAGTTTTTCAGTTTCATGGTAGTGACAGTATTTCTGACAACCATGAAGCAATAATTAGGGGTATTACTAGTTCATATCAAAATAAGGTTAGGCTTCTTGTTTTTCAAGAATGTGCAACTTGCGGATACCCGCCTGTTGAAACACCCTCTATTAAAAAAATTAATTTTGAAATCCTAAATTCAAATTTACAGGAAATTAAACAACTTGCTAAAAAATATGACATGTATATCGTTTTAGGAACTATAAGAAAAAAAAGTTCCAAGTACTATAACTCGTTGCAGCTAATTGACCCCAATGGTGAAATTATAGGGAACTATGATAAGAGAGCATTATGGGGGTGGGATTCAGATAATTTTACAAAAGGCGCATCATTAGGTATATACCAAATTGATGCTATTCAAATAGGCTTTCGAATTTGTTTTGAAGTCCGATTCCCAGAGTACTTTAGGGAATTATTTAAATCAAATGTTGAACTATGTTTTGTTAGTTTTTGTGATGTATCAGAGCAAGACTTAAAAGAAAGATACGGTATAATTAAATCTCATCTAGTAACAAGAGCTGTGGAAAATGCAATGACAATAATATCGGTTAACAGTATATCTAAATTCCAAACAGCGCCAACGGCGGTTATTGATTCAAACGGTCATATTGTTTGTGAAGCCCCAAGGAATCAAGAGTATCTAATTATTTATGATTATAATACACCCACAATGGATTTTGGTCAAAGAGGACGAATACATTACTCTAATGAGCTCCTGCGATGAATTTCGAAGCACAGGTGTCAAAAACTTTTAATGAAACTGTCATTGAAGGTGATTTCAAATTTAGCAAGGTTTATAACATCGGCTTCTGTATTTGGTTGTCAGTCTTGGCATGCTTTTATACATTTATACAGGTATTATTTTTGAACAGTTGGCTTTTCTAAGATGAGTTTAACCCTAGCATGCTGATGGCATCAGCATTACTTCCGCTGTTTGCAATCCTGGCATGGCTTACCATGTATAAGTTCAACGCAAGACAATGTGAACAAGCCAATAATGATACACTTGAGTTTATCAAGGCATTATTAAATATAGATTTTGGTTCTAATTATATTTACTTAAACTTTATTTTATTTGAATACAATGTATAATAGAGTGTACTTGGAAAACAATAATTAACAATTTATATATTTAAGAAACAAAAGTATTTACTTGGATGAAATACGACACTTGAATTAATAGCAGGCATGACGAAAAGGATTTTTATACACTATTAAAAAAAACTAGGCTGGTTAGTGAGTTAAAACTAGTTATAAATTAAGACGACAAAAATAATATGAAAGTATAAAGCGGTGATAAAATGAAAAAAAGAAAAAAATTTAATAGGTACAACTCTCTACTTATAATTATGGTAGCTATATTTTCAACAATAGTTGCAAAATTATATTATTTACAAGTATATAATGGACAATATTACAAGGATAAGGCCACTATTGCTAATAATACTCATAAAATTTCAATAGAAGCACCAAGAGGCCTTATAACAGATAAAAATGGAATAACCCTTGCAAATGAAACACCTGGATATAACCTTACATACACAGACACTACTAAATCAAATGAGCAATTATTTTCAAATCTACAAGAAGTATTTAACATCTTGGATGAAAATAAAGAGGTTCAGACTGATAGTTTCCCCTTAAAGATTGATCCATATAGATTTGAATTTAGTTCAAGTGATCCTAGTTCAATAAAAGTCCTGTTGTTAAGATTTCTAAAAGATAGGGGACTTC
The DNA here is from genome assembly GCA_964467165.1 of uncultured Clostridium sp. GTDB lineage: Bacteria > Bacillota > Clostridia > Clostridiales > Clostridiaceae > Clostridium_AD. Next base: position 25,133 of record CAYXOL010000014.1, on the reverse strand, counting down.
AATCTGATATATTAAAAAATAAGTTTAAAGATAAAAAAGAAGCAGATTTAACAACCTCAGAAATTACAGTGCTTAATAATGAACTTTTGAAATTAACCCCAAAGGAAATATATGAATACCTTCTTAATGAATATGGAATAACAAAAGGGATTTCGAGTTTGAATATAAAAACACCAACTCCAAGTTTAGTTAGGAGATATTTAATTGTAAAAGATGCTATAAAATTGAATTTTTATTCTCAATATAAATCCATTAGCATAGCCACTAATATAAAAAAAGACACTTCGCTTATACTTGAGCAAACTTTGGCATTACTACCTGGATTTAACATAGAATATGTACCTTTGAGACAATATCCATATGGAGAACTTGCTTCGTCAGTTTTGGGATATATAAGCAAAATAAGTCCTGCTGATAAAGATAAATATTCCGAAAAGGGCTATGATACAAGTGTGGATTTTGTTGGAACTTCTGGAATCGAAGCTGCAATGGAGAGCAGCCTTAAAGGAGTTAATGGCGAAAAAGAGGTTATTATTGATGAAAAGGTTACTTCTAAAGATGGTGAGTCCAATAAAGAAGCAACACCTGGAAATAATGTTCAGCTTACCATAGATGCAAATTTGCAATATGCCACGGAGGGAACCCTAAGCACCGTAATGAAAAATTTGAAAAAGCAAGAAATTTCTAGCAAAGTAAATTCATCAAATGCTACAAGAGGGGCAGCTGTGGCTATAGATATCCACACCGGTGGAATATTAGCACTAGTTAGTTTGCCCGGGTATAATCCAAATGATTTTTCTACATCACAGGGATTAACTCAGGCTCAATCAGAAAAATATTTTAATCCAGACTATGAAACCATGGCAAAAGCACAAGGCAAATCACAAAGTCTAATTGATTATATGTTCCCAATAGACAAGAGTATAGATGGCAATACCACAATTAGAAAGGATAAATTCGATTATTATCCAAAATATTTATATAATTATGCAACTATGTCCCTTATCCCACCAGGTTCTACTGCTAAACCATTGACTGCAATTGCAGGCCTTGAAACTGGAGTTATAAATGCTTACTCCACCTATGATGATAAAGGTGGATATGATATGACTGGCAAAAACGAAGTATACGGTAAATATTGGAACTCGTTCACCACAGATGGTGCACAAGGTGTTGTAGACGTAGTAAAGGCAATACAAAAATCCAGTAACCCATTTTTTATGAATGTAGGTCAGAAATTAAGAGAACAATATGGGGACGATATTATAGCTAAATATGCATGGATGTTTGGACTAGGCGCTAATCCTAAAGCGGTTAAGCCTGGTACAGGAATAGAGATAAATGAAAATTTTGGGCAAGTATATAATACAGTATCCCAAAAAACAATATCCTCTTCGCAATATCTTTTTAATATTGAGGAAAATTTAACTAAAGGAGTTTCTTCTGGTGATAATACAAAATTCCCACCATTAGATTTATACGATAGAGATGGGGATGATCTTAGTGTTTATAATGGTAAAAAACTCTCGGACATTAAAACCGAAATTAAAGATAAAATAAAAGACTCTGTAAAAAACGGAACTTTTTCCATGACTAACTACCAGACCTTGTTTAAACAATTAATTGCAACGGATCCGCTGTATAGAGGGAAAGTGTTTACAGCTGCTAACCTTAAATCAGTTATAAATGAAGTACAATACCAAGCAGTTCAGGAAGGTCATAGCTCTTTAGGGCGACCATCCAATATATTGCTAGCATCCATTGGGCAAGGAATGGACACTTTCACACCCCTCCAGATGGCAAATTATATAGCAACTATTGCAAACGGTGGAACAAGATATAAGCTTAATTTGGTTGATAACGTTAAGGATTTTAATGGTAAGTTAATATCTCAAACAAAACCTGAGGTTTTAAATAAAGTTGAAATGAGTGCAGAAACAAGAGCGTTAGTTATGAATGGTATGAATGATGTTACAGGGCAAGGCGGTACTGCTGAATCACTTGCTAATTTCCCTATACCTACAGGTGGTAAAACAGGTACTGCACAATTTAATCCTATTATACAAGATAAGATTGGTAGAGGGGATTATTCTTGGTATGTAGGCTATGCTCCAGCCACTAATCCTGAAATTGCAATATCTGTAGTTGTATTTGACGGTGGGTTTGGTAGTAGTGCTGCAGATGTTGCGGCAGGCATGTACGAGAGCTATTTTAAAAATGATCCTCGGATGGCGAAATATAAAAATAAGTATGACATAAAATTAAAACTTATTAAATAAATGTATCAGAGTTATAAGAAAGATTAAGGCGTTACCTGAGGAAGCACGGTCTTTTGGTGATTAAAATAGTATAGTTGTTCATAATCCTCTTGGGTCGTGTCCCAAGGGAATATCTAAGATGAACAACTGTATTTAACTGTGCAATAAATATATTTAGGGGAAAGAGTATGATTGAGGGAAAATATGTTTTTATAAGTGAACAAGCAGTGATAAAATAATTCCAATAATTCCACAGGCTATCCATTCCAAGATTTTTTTGCTTAGTTTGTTTTGTTTTCTGTATCGTTGTATGGTATCTTCTAATGTAATTGTAAGCTGTGAAATTTGTTGAGCCATTTCTCCAACGGTATCTTTATCTTCACCATTGATAACTGCATTTAACTGTTTGCTTTTTATTTCTTCTGTCACTATAATTTCTTCGGAATTATTAACTCTTTTAAATACGCCTAAACTAGACGAAATTATTTTTTCGGTTTTTTCTATAGAAATAATGGCCAGTACTTTTCTATCTATTTCAATAAATTCTATTGAAACAGTAGGACATGGTATTAATTTCTCTTTAGATTTATTAAAGGTATCCAGTACATCATCTTTTTTACAACCAACGATGCTACCCTTATTATTTACGCCTAAAATTAATTTACCACCAGATGCATTTGAAAAAGAGGAGATAATCTTACCCAGTAAATTCGGTCCACCACTATGATGCCTAAATTCTATTCTATCATTATCTCCTTGACTAATAAGATTAACTATTTCTTCTTTTAAATTATCATCTTTATTTGACAAAAGTTGTACCCCCTCTTTACAGTAAAATTTTTACACACATATACATACTATATCATACAGCTAATTATTTTACTTTAATTATTTTTTAATAAATTTCATAAATTAATCTCTTTAACCACAGTAAGAAAAGTGCCACCCACGTGGCAAGTGGCAAGTTAAGAAGGAGATAGACCTAGTAGCTAGTAAATATTTTACGGAGTATAACCTATTAGTTAGTCTGCTGAAAAAGATGAAGGAAATATAGGGATAATCCCCCATACTCCTTCATCTTTTTATTAGAAATGTATTACTATTTGTGGTGGCCGTTGTAATTATTAAAGTATAAGATCACTTAAACAATTATATACTGGTACATCATAATTTTTAAATTTATCTGAATGCTGGTGGCCACATGCTACTAAAAAACAATCACAACCTATAGCTTTTGAAACCTCATAATCATGAACTGTATCACCAATTAAAAGCACTTCTTTTGGGTTAAGAGAAAGATCTTTAAGTAACCTTTTCCCGTTTTCAACCTTGCTCACAGCATAATGATCATTTAAGCCAACAAGTTTAACAAAAAAATCATTGATTTTGTAAAAATTAATAGATTCATCCAAATAAATTTGTTGTGATGCTGAAAGTATGGATTGAGTTATATCAGAATCATTTATTAATTTTAATATTTTTTGAGCATCTTGTTGTAGATTGCAACTTCCATAAGCATCTCTATATAGTTCAACATATTCATTTGCAATTTTTTCGAATGGCTCCAATGAGAAATCAAAACCTAACTTTGTGTAGTAATTAATTACAGGAAAATCAAAGATTTGCAAATATCTTTTTTTGTCAATTACAGGCATTTTTCTTTTTTGTAATAGCGAATTCATAACATTTATCACAACTTCTACATCGTCTAGCAGTGTACCATTCCAGTCCCAAATTATATGTTTGTATCCTGAATTTAAAATACTCATAGCATACCCACCCTCATTAACCATTAAATGAATTAATAACTATAGTATACCATGAAAAAAGGTGCCACCCACGTGGCAAGTGGCAAGTTTCAAAAAAAAAATTGTATTATATTCAATTTAAATACAAATAATTATGATATGGGTAGTTTGTCTATTGAATCATATAGTATTAGTAATGAAATTAAAAACAATATACCCAATAGCGTTGAGGAACAGATAGAGAAATTTAGTATTAAATGGTATAATTAAGTATGTGTGTTAAATTATTTAGAAGTAAAGTTTTAGTGATAAGGAGAAGATTAGATGTCGATTAAAAATATTATTCAGCCGTATACAATTCTAATAGATGTATATTTAAGATTGAGGTCTCCTAATAAAGTTGAGTGGGAAAAGGCACTACCTTGGTATCAAAACCCAAGCATACTGTATTATTCAGAAGGTGTTACTGACAAAGTTTATGATATGGATATTATAAATAGGATGTATGAGTATTTAAGTAAAATAGGAGAATTATATTTTATTGAGATTTATGAAGAAAATCATTGGAAGGCAATTGGAGATGCGACTTTATCAGAGGTAAATATGCCTATAGCAATAGGTAACGAAAAATATTGGGGAAAAGGTATAGGAAAAAAAGTAATAAGTCAACTTATTCAAAGAGCAAAAGAAATCAAACTTAAAAAAATTTATATACCTGCTATATATACATACAATAAGCGATCACAGAATTTATTTAGAGCTATGGGTTTTGTAGAAGTAAATAGTAATGATAAGGAAAAAACATTTGAATTAAAGTTAAATTGAGTATTATAGGGGGTAATAGTATGAATAATGCTCCAAAATTAGAAAATTATAATATTATATTAAGGCAACCAATAGAAGAAGATATTACTAGCCGTAAAAAGTTAGGGTTAAATAGGGAATGCGTTATAATGTGTGGTGGTAATATTAGTGAACTGGGTGAATTTACTGTAGATGAAGTTGTGAAATGGTATGAAAGAATAATTCAGCATCCATGTAAGTGGGTTATTGAGTATAATGGAAATTGTATTGGAACCGTTGGTCTTAGGCCATATAAAGAAGATAACAAAGCCAAATTATCTATCGAAATATATGACAAAAACTTGTATGGCGCTGGGATTGGTACAAAGGTTACTAAAATGGTTTTAAATTATGCTTTTGAAAATTTACAATATCATAAAGTATATTTAAGAGTTTTAGATTATAATGCTAGGGCAATAAAGTGCTATGAAAAATGTGGCTTTATAAAAGAAGGTATAGATAGAGAAGGCGCATTAATTAATGGCACTTATTGCAGTGATATTTATATGGGAATTATTAAATCTGATTATATTTCTTTGGTTAAATAAGGAAAGGGTTGTGGCTTTTGTATGAATTCATGAATTTTGACTATTTAACTGATGAAGAGATTTACTTAGTTATTGAATAAAAGGTTCCCGGATGCGACTCTAAAGGATATGTAACAGCTTACGTGAAAATGTAGATATTAGTGTATACTTTAAATTGTTTTCCGGTTGATAAAATAATAGGTTACTTATGGAGGAGTCTTATGGAAACTAAAATATATGATTTAGGATCAGTTGCGGACGAAGATTTAAAATTTGCCGTCATAGTTTCAAAGTATAAGGGCAAATTTGTGTACTGTAGGCATAAAGAAAGAGAAACTTGGGAAACTCCAGGAGGACACAGAGAATTAAATGAAGATATTAATGATACTGCAGCAAGGGAATTACAAGAGGAAACTGGAGCAGTAAAATTTAATATAAAAGCCATAGGCGATTACTTATGCAAGTATTTTGAAGGAAAAGAAGATGCGAATAAAAGTTATGGAAGATTATATTATGCAGAAATTCAAGAGTTAGGGAAGCTGCCTGATTTAGAAATTGGAGAAATTAGATTGTTCGATAATATGCCAGAGAATTTAACATATCCACAAATTCAACCTATTTTAGTTGAATGGGCATTAAAAGAATTAAATACAACATACTTTGAAAGTCCAATGCCATTGAATTAAAATAGAAGGTTACTATAAAATTTTATAGAGGAGATTTTTAAATGGAAGTGTTTGCAAAACCAGCAGCCGGCGGGATTATAATTAAAACAGAAAATACAATTGACTACATACTGCTTCAGGAGAGATGCAAGGAAAGTGGTGGGTCAGACAATGGATTAATAGAAATTCCAGCAGGTAAAATTAGAGAATTTGAAAATATATATGATTGTTTAAGAAGGGAGATTTTCGAAGAAACAGGTCTTGAAATTATTGAGATCCTAGGAGAAGGTGAAGCGGTGACTGTTAAAGCAAATGGTTACAAAGTTATAAATTATGTTCCTTTTGTTTGTTCTCAAAATGTAGAGGGCAATTATCCTATTATGGTTCAGATTTTTATATGTAAAGCCACGGGACAAGTACTAGATAAAACAAATGAAAGTAAAAATATTAGATGGGTTTCCATAGATGAATTAAAATATTTGTTAGATAATAATGAAAATGGATTTTATCCAATGCATTTAACCACATTAAAAAAATTTATAGGTGCCAGGTAAAAAAAACGGTGAATACAAATATATATTTTTTACGCTAAAGGAGGGGGAATAAATGGATTATATAGGAAAACGAATAATGGTAGTAGGTTCACCAGGTAGCGGAAAGAGTACATTTTCAAGAAAACTTGCTGACATAACGGGCCTGCCACTTATTCATCTTGATAAAGAATTTTGGAATGATGGATGGATTGAAACTCCAAGGGAAGAATGGGTAAAAAAACAAAAGACTTTAATAACAGGCAATGAATGGATAGTAGACGGTAATTATGGGGGTACTTTGGATCTTCGTCTTGAAAAAGCCGATACAGTAATTTGCTTTAAATTAAGTAAAGCAGTATGTTTGCTAAGTTATTTTAAACGAGTTATAACCAATATAAATAAAGTAAGACCAGATATGCCAGAGGGTTGCCTAGAAAAATTTGACTTTGAGTTTATGAAATATATTTGGAACTTTCCTAAGAAATCAGGACAAGTAAACATAAGTACACTCCAAAAAAATAAAGATAAGCAAATAATAGTATTTAAAAATAGAAGAGTAGCTAACAGGTATGTTAAAGACCTTTTTAATGAGAAAAGATAAAACAGATTATTGAACTGAAAATATGTTAAAATGGTTCATATAGAGCAACAAATAATATGAATATGGGGGCAAAACAAAATGGATTTAATAAAAGAAATATATGAAAAAGATATTGGTTGCAATTATGAAAACATAGATATTACATACAGAATTAGGAAGGCATCAAGATCAATTGTGCTAAATGATTCACAGAAAATAGCCTTGCTATTTGTATCAAAGAACAATTATCACAAATTGCCAGGTGGAGGAATTGAAGCAGGAGAGGATATAAGAACTGCTTTACATCGTGAAGTCATGGAAGAAGCAGGAGTTAACATAAACGTTTTGGGTGAAGTAGGTACAATCATAGAATATAGAAATAAACAGGAGATGCTGCAAATCTCATATTGCTATTATTCGGAGGTTCAGGGTGATATTAATGAGCCATCATTTACAGATGAAGAAGCAGACAGTGGATTTCAATTAAAATGGGTGACCTTAGATGAGGCTATATCTATGCTTGAAAATGATACACCAGATGATTATTCGGGGAAATTCATTCAAAGTAGAGACTTATCGTTTTTAAAAAGTGCAGAATGCCTTTTGAATAGCGACAATATATAGTAATTATCTTATATTAATATTATAGTCAGGGGATGAAAGAAAATTGAAGATATATATAACAAGACATGGAGCAACGGAGTGGAATAGTGAAGGTAGGATGCAGGGGTGGCAAAATTCAGACTTAACCCAAACAGGCGTTGATAACGCTAAAAAACTAGGTGAGAGTTTGCAAGGTATAGATTTTGATTATATTTATAGCAGTCCTCTGGGGCGAGCCTTTGATACTGCAAAGTACATTAGAGGAAATAAGAACACAGAAATAATTCAAATTGAAGATTTAAAGGAAATGAGCTTTGGCATATGGGAAGGCATGGACAATAAAAAAGTAAAAGAATTATATCCCACGGAGCAGTTTAATTTTTGGAAAAAACCGCATTTGTATGAACCTATAGAAGGGGAAAGCTTCCACGAATTAATTCATAGGGTAAAAAATGTGCTTTATGATATTATAGATAATACTAAAGGTGAAAACATCTTAATAGTAACCCATACTGCAGTAATAAAGGCCATCTATTCAATAATCAAGAATTATTCTATTGAGGAATTTTGGAGTAAACCCTTTATGTATGATACCTGTTTAACGGTGCTGGAAGTGGTAGATAAGAAAATTGAAATTATTGTAGAGGCTGATATTTCACATTTAGATTAAAAAATAAGGTGCCATCCACGTGGCAAGTGGCAAGTTGAATTAGATATGCTTAATATTGTGGTTAGTCTGTTGCAGATAATTAGGGGGAGAAAAATGGAATATAAAATTGAAAAAATGGTGAAGCAAGATTGGCAGCAAGTAGCAAATATTTATAAGCAAGGTATTGAAACAGGAGTAGCGACATTTCAGGCAGAAGTACCTACCTATGAAAACTGGAATAGTGACCACATAAGTTCATGTAGATTAGTTGCTCGCTTAGGTGATAAGGTGCTAGGCTGGGGAGCTTTAAGTCCTACATCAAGTAGAAGTGTTTATGAGGGGGTAGCAGAAGTAAGCATTTATATTGCTGATAATTATAAAGGACAAGGCATGGGGAAGGTTCTTTTATCAGAGTTAATTAAAGTATCCGAAGACAATGGTTTTTGGACTTTGCAGTCTGGAATTATTAGAGAAAATGTTTGGAGTATAGCATTGCATAAAAAGTGTGGATTTAGAGAAATTGGTATAAGAGAAAAGGTAGCTAAAATGAACAATGAAAATTGGTTAGATGTAGTATTAATGGAACGAAGAAGTACGGTAGTTGGGGGAGATTAGAATGGCAGTAGAAAGAAAAATAAAAAATCCCTTTACATTTAATTCATATAGTGATATTATATCTATAATTTAATAAAACAAATAATTCTCATCAAGAGAGGTAGAGGGACTGGCCCTATGACACCTCGGCAACCGTCAGATATCATTTGTCTGAAAAGGTGCTAATTCCTGCGCTTAGTTCCTTTGAACTTAGCGGAAGATGAGAGAGGTGCCTTTGTAATTTTATACCTCTTTCATCATTTATATTGATGGGAGAGGTTTTTTGTTTTTACCATAAATCCAAAATAAAATTTAATATTGTCTTATCAAGAGAGGTGGAGGGACCGGCCCTATGAAACCCGACAACCAGTATCATATTTATGGTACATGGTGTTAAATCCTGCAGCATTGCTGCGAGATAAGAGTAAGTTTGGCGTAAAGAGCTCAAGTTTATTCTTGGGTTCTATTTTTTTAGGCATAAATAAGCATTATTTATTTAATGGACCTAAAGGAGGTAGTGGTGATTTTTAAAAATAAGCAATGGAAAAGGAGAATGAAATGATTAAGGTTTGCGGCGTAAGTAAAAGTTTTTCCACCGAGAAAGTATTAAATAATGTTTCCTTTACTGTGGATAAAGGAGATATTTATGGGGTTATAGGTCACAGTGGTGCTGGTAAATCCACTTTGCTTAGATGTTTTAACGGCCTTGAAACCTATGATAAAGGCAGTATTCATATAATGGGTAGTGAAGTAAAGCAGTTAAGTTCAAAAGAACTTCTGGAGTTTAGAAAAAATGTAGGCATTATATTTCAAAATTTTAATTTAATGTATAGAAAAAATGTTTTTGAAAATATCGCTTTTCCACTGGAAGTATGGGGAAAAGATAAAAGTTTCATTAAAGAAAGGGTGGATAGTTTAATAGATTTAGTTGGGCTTAAAGATAAGATAAATAGTAATATACGAGAACTAAGTGGAGGGCAAAAGCAAAGAGTTGGAATAGCAAGAGCCTTGGCTCTCAGCCCACGAATATTACTTTGTGATGAAGCTACCTCTGCACTAGACCCTAAAACTACAAAGTCCATTTTGGAACTTTTAAGAGATATCAATAAGAAATTAGATATAACAATTATTGTAGTTACTCATCAAATGGAGGTGGTAAAAGAGATTTGCAATAAATTTATTCTTTTAGAAGGAGGTGAGATTAAAAGTATCGGAAATACCCATGAGCTATTTATTAGGCCAACTGGTGAAATGAAAACACTTATGGGAGAGGAAGAATTATTACCTAGCACGGGATATAATATTAAAATATTTTTCCCCAAAGAAATTAGCCAAAGCTGCCTTATAACATCTATAGCTAGGGAGCTAGATGTAGATTTTTCAATAGTATGGGGGAGGCTAGAAAAATTTAGAGATGAGGTAATGGGCAATCTTACAATAAATGTAAGTAAGGAAAACAAAGAGAAAATATTGAGATATTTAGATGAAAGATCCATAGACTGGGAATTAATTATTTAGGTAAGCCAGAGGAATATCATTTAATAAAAATCAAAGGAGGAGAATTATAAATGCTATTTAAAGATGTTTTACTACCTGCACTTATAGACACTATATATATGGTGTTAGTATCTACAATTTTTACAATTATTTTAGGATTTATTACAGCGGTGGGACTTATTATAACCAGTCCAAAAGGTTTAAGACCAAATGCATTTATTTATAAAAGTTTAAATTTGGTAGTCAATATGCTTAGATCATTTCCTTTTATTATATTGATGATATCTATATTCCCATTAACCAAGCTTATTGTAGGGACAACCATTGGAACTAATGCAGCAATAGTTCCACTAACCCTTGGAGCAGCACCTTTTGCTGCAAGGATAATGGAAACAGCGCTACTTGAGGTGGATTACGGTATCATTGAGGCGGCCAAATCCTTCGGCGCAAAAACTCATCAAATTATATTTAAGGTTATGCTAAAAGAGGCGTTGCCATCTATAGTTCTTGGAGTTACATTAACCATAATAAACATTATAGGTTACTCAGCTATGGCAGGAACCATCGGTGGAGGAGGACTTGGAGATGTAGCAGTGAAATATGGCTACTATAGATTTAAAACAGATATCATGATATATACCGTGATTATATTAATTGTAGTTGTACAAATAATTCAAGCATTGGGGAATTTATTATATACAAAAATGATTAGATAAGAGTACCGAAAGAGGAATAAAGAAGAGTTAATAGTCCATGATTATTAGCTACTACAAGGAGGAAATTAAAAATGAAAAAAATATTAAGCGTATTATTAACAATAGTTGTGATTTTTACGGTAAGTGGTTGTGCAGCAAAAAAGGAAGTGGCAAAAGCTACTAAGGTGGTAGCTGAGAAAAAAATAATTAAAGTTGGAGCATCACCGGTTCCTCATAAAGAGATATTAGAAATAGTTAAGCCAATCTTAGAAAAAGAGGGATATACTCTTGAGATAATAGAATTTACTGATTATGTAACACCAAACACTGCATTAGCAGAAGGACAACTAGATGCAAATTTCTTTCAACATGTACCTTATTTACAGTCTTTTAGTAAAGAAAAAAATCTCAAACTTGACTATACGGTAAAGGTTCATCTAGAACCTATGGGAGTGTATTCTAGTAAATATAAAAAACTCAGCGATTTAAAAGATGGAGCTGAAATAGCAATTCCAAGTGATCCTACAAATGGAGCGAGAGCACTTAGAGTACTTGAGAAAGCTGGGCTTCTAAAATTAAAGACGGGAGATCTAATTTCAAAACTTGATATTACAGAAAATCCAAAGAAGCTTAAAATAACAGAACTAGATGCACCGCAACTTCCAAGAATTTTAAAAGAGGTGGATGCAGCAGTTATAAACTCAAATTTTGCCATAGAAGCAAATTTAAATCCAACAACTGATTCACTAGCCATTGAGTCAAAAGATTCTCCTTATGCAAACGTGCTTGCAGTTAGAAGTGAGGATAAAACTAAACCATATATAGAGGCACTGTCAAAGGCATTAAACTCTCCAGAAGTTAAAAAATTCATTGAGGATAAATATAAAGGAAACATTATTCCGGCATTTTAGGTGCCAACCTATTTATATAGTGAATCCACATGGCAAGTTTATTATAAGCTAAGCCTATACCAGAAGTAGTGAATTTTTTGAGAATAATACAATTTAAAAGAGGGAAATTATCGCATTTATAGAATACCTTAATATATACAATTATTTTCTTTTAGGAGAAAAAAGGAGGTATTTTATGAAAATGTTAAAAGGTACAAAAACAGCTGAAAATCTTATGAAATCATTCGCAGGTGAATCACAGGCTAGAAATAGATACACCTATTATGCGTCCGTAGCTAAAAAAGAGGGATTTATACAAATTTCTAACATATTCACTGAAACAGCAGGTAACGAGAAAGAGCATGCAGAAAGATTCTTTAAATTTCTAAGTGCAAGTTTAAATGGAGAAGTGGTAGAGATTAATGCTACATATCCTGTAGGACTTTCAGATACAAAAGCAAATTTACTATGGGCAGCCAATGGTGAAAATGAAGAGTGGACAGAACTTTATCCAGAGTTTGCAAGAGTTGCGCAGGAAGAAGGTTTTCCAGATATCGCTTTTGTTTACAGAAAAATTGCTGAGGTTGAAAAGCATCATGAAGAAAGATACAGACAACTGCTAAGCAGAGTAGAAAACAATACAGCATTCAAAAGAGATACAGAGGTTATGTGGAAATGTAGCAATTGTGGTTATATTTTTGAGGGAGCAAGTGCTCCAGAAATGTGCCCAGCTTGTGCACATCCAAAAGCATACTTTGAGGTGTTATCAGAAAATTATTAAAAATCATGTATTATTCAAGTGGCAAGTTGTAATTTACAACTTGCCACTTGCCACGTGGATGGCACTAATTATTCAGACAAAATATGTACTATTTTAATTGAATATGATAAAATTATTAAATAAGCATTAAGTTTTAGTTATAGCGTACTAATTTTCAAGCTAATTAATAGCCATAAACAGGGAAAGGAAAAGAGGGAGTTTTAATGCCAGAATGGTTACTTAAAAAAGATAATTACGGTCCTTCCACTGAAAAGAATACCTTTATAAGTAATAGTATTCTATCTATTTTAAAGATGCTTGCAAAATTCAAATACAACGCAAAGCATAAACATAATAGATTTGGGATAAATACCATAACTAAATTTATATCCGCGGTAATATTAGTAATACTTGTAGCACTATCAAGAAGCCTTAATTTTATTATAATAGTTGACATTTATTTATTACTTATTATTAGTCTTCTTAAAGCAGAAGAAATAAAACACATACTTAAGTTAGGGGTAGGAGTAACAATTTTTACTCTTATCATTCTTTTGCCCTCCTTTCTTATGGGAAATACAAGCAATAGTATACTGATTGTAATTAAAACACTAACAACAGTAACAGCGGTTAATATCACTTCTACAATAACACAATGGAACGATATAACTAAGACGCTAAAATTATTCTTTATTCCAGATATTTTTATTTTAGTTTTAGATATTACTATAAAGTATATCGTTATTTTTGGAGAATTTTCACTGAATATGTTATACGCGCTTAAACTGAGGTCTGTAGGGAAAAACAAAGATAAAAGCACTTCACTATCAGGAATAATAGGCACTATGTTTATAAAGTCAAAGGAAATGGCTGAGGAAATGTATGGGGCAATGGAGTGCAGAGGGTTTACAGGGGAATATAAAGTGCATAGCAAGTACAAATTCAGACTAAATGATATAATCTGTATTATAATTAACATAGGTTTTATAGTTTCATATTTTTATTTTGTTAGGGTGTGATTTTATTGATCAAGATGAAAGATGTTTATTATTCATATGATGGCGGTGGTAGTGCACTTAAAAATGTTAGTTTGGAAATTAAGCCAGGTGAATCTGTGGCTTTTATAGGACCAAATGGAAGTGGAAAATCTACACTTATGAAATTGATTAATGGGCTTGTAAGTCCCAGCAGTGGAAGCTATAGTTTTGAGGGCGCAGAGATAAATTCAAAATATCTACAAAAAGATGTGCTTTTAAAGGGGTTTCATAAAAAAATAGGCTTTGTATTTCAAAATTCAGAGGTACAGCTTTTTTGCTCAAATGTATACGAAGAAATAGCCTTTGGTGTAAGACAAATGGGGATGTCTGAAGATGAGGTTCAGAAAAGGGTTGAAGATGTGTTAAAGCTTTTAAAGGTGGAAGACTTAAAACATAGACAACCGTACCATTTAAGTGGAGGAGAAAAGAGAAAAATAGCTATAGCCTCTGTGCTTGTAATGAATCCAGAGGTTCTTGTCTTTGATGAACCTATGAATGGACTTGATCCTGAGTCGAAAAGATTTTTAAGAGAACTAATGATTTTACTAAATGAGGCTGGAAAAACGGTTTTGTGTTCAACTCATGATTTTGAATATGTAAAAGATGTATTTAAGAGAGTTATTGTATTTTCAAAGGAGCATACCATTGTAAGAGATGGTAGCTACAAGGAAATAATGGAAGATAATGAGTTTCTGTTTGAAAACAATATAATCTAGGTGCCATCCACGTGGCAAGTGGCAAGTTTCTAACTTGCCACTTGCCACGTGGATGGCACTTTATTTTGGTAAACTATCTATATATTTTACCATTATAGTTTGATTGTCTACTAGGGTCTTTTGATTTTGAATTAATATATCCATTTTTTTATGCAAATCTTGAATAATTAATTCTGATTTAAGATTTATTTTATAATCATTTGTTGATTTTATTCTATCCTTATCTTCTTGCCTATTTTGACTCATCATGATAACAGGTGCTTGAATAGCAGCAGTGCAAGATAGCACTAGATTAAGAAGTATAAATGGAAAGGGGTCAAATAAATTTTTGAAAATAGAATTTAATACTATCCATATTGTAATAATTGATAATGCAATTATTATAAAACTCCAACTTCCTACTGAGGCAGCTATTTTATCAGCCATTTTATTGCCAAAAGTTAGGGTCTGTGCATGAGCGATGACGTTGTTTTTAGATACCTTATTTCCTATTAATTCATGTAATAAATCTTCTTCAATATCGTTAAATATCTGACCTTGTTCTATAAGTTCATTTACAATTTTTTCGGTGTCAAATTTTTCTTTTTCAATTTCCATATAAAATTCCTCCCCTATATAAATATATTTAACATAATAATTTACTATTGTACATGCCTTTATTTAAGCTATTATACTATACTTTTGAGATTATAAATAGCTACTGAAGCCGCAGTGGTAGGTGGAAAGTTAAAACTTGCCACTTGCAACGTGGATGACACTCGTGGTACAATGAAAAAGTCGAGTTTGGAACGATTACATTTTGTACATATTTACATATTTACATATATTGATAGGGGGGGATTTCATTGCGTAAAAGTATAATATCATTTATAGTAGCAATTGGAATAGTTACTACAATGAATGTACCAATATTTGCACAACCATTATCAAATAACTCTGGAAATCAAAAAGAAGCTTACGATAGGGCTCAGAGTAAAATAGAGGACATACAAATTTCTGTTGAAAAATTGGATTCAGATATAGAGAATACTTATACAGATGTGGACAATGCAAAGGCTAAAATTGTTAAAACACAGAAAAGTATAGAAAAAGCAACAAAGGACATAGTAACTGCACAGGATAATATTGTTGAAGAAGAAGACTTATTTAACAAGAGAATGAGAAGCATGTATATGAATGGCGTGGATAGTTATTTAGA
This sequence comes from uncultured Clostridium sp., assembly GCA_964467165.1. Classification (GTDB taxonomy): domain Bacteria; phylum Bacillota; class Clostridia; order Clostridiales; family Clostridiaceae; genus Clostridium_AD. The sequence goes on along the minus strand of CAYXOL010000014.1, from coordinate 9,340 downwards.
AATTATATTTAATTCAGATGGAATAGCAGATCTTATATCAAGAGTTGAAAATATAAAAAAGATTGTAGAATATGATGATAAACTTATTGTACAATTAACAGATAAAAAAAGTGAGATTGAAGGTCAAAGACAGGCCCTTGAAACTGAAAAGACAAGTCTTGTGGCTTTGAAAACTGAGAATGAAAACAAACTACTCAGCCTTAAAGATAAAAAGAAAGAGCAACAAGCATTAATTGCTTCAGCTAAAGCAGAGCAACGATTGTATTCTAACAGGATTAGTGATGGACAAGCTATCGTAAATGTTGCTATGGTACAAATAAATCAAATAAAGAAAAATGCACCTAAATATACTCCATCTAGAGGGTCAACTTCACTTAGTTCTAGTGCTGTAGTGGCTTATGCAAGTAATTTTTTAGGAACGCCATACGCTTGGGGTGGTAATGGTGCGGAGACTTTTGATTGTTCTGGTTTTGTAAAATATGTATATGCTCATTTTGGAGTCTCCCTTAGTAGAACTACCACAACACAGGTAAATGAAGGATCTTATGTATCTAGAGATAATCTGCAACCTGGAGATTTGGTTTTCTTCGGATCTGGAAGCCCTCATCATGTGGGAATGTATGTAGGTAATAATTCCTATATACACGCTCCAAGTACTGGGGATGTAGTTAAAGTATCCGCTCTTACAAGAAGTGATTATCTTACTGCAAGAAGAGTTGACTAATTTAAATAATTAAGGCCATTTTTTAAATGGCCTATTTTTTATGTCTATTACGCTTACCATTTGGCATTTCTAGAATACTCTTAGGTTGCATTAAATCCAATGCTAATATATAATTACACTTGGCGATTTTACATTTCTCAAATAAAATAGAAAAGATATAGAAGGAGAAACACTAGCATAAGACTATGTTAGCTATTTTTTTGAGAAATTCATAATAGAATGTTTAAAAAGAATATAATAGTGAGGTGTTTTTAATTAGAAAAGTATTAAAAAATCAATGGTTATCAAATACTAAGAATGATATTTTGGCAGGAATAGTTGTAGCGTTGGCACTTATTCCAGAAGCAATAGGATTTTCTATTGTGGCGGGGGTAGATCCAATGATGGGGATATATGGAGCTGTATGTATGGCCATTGTCACTTCCATATTAGGTGGTAGAATGGGGATGATTTCAGCAGCTACAGGGGCCATGGCACTTATATTAGCAGGCTTGGTAAAGGGATATGGAATAGAATTTATGTTAGTAGCAACAATACTGGCAGGAATAATACAAATTTTGCTTGGAATTATAAAGGTAGATAAATTAATGAAATATATTCCTCATCCAGTAATGATTGGATTCGTAAATGCACTGGCAATACTTATATTTATGGCTCAATTGGTATCATTTCAAGGAGAGAATTGGACAATGTATGCAATGGTTGTAGGAGGCCTTGCAATAATATACTTATTTCCATATATAACAAAGGCAGTTCCATCGCCACTTGTGGCAATTATAGTGATAAGTGCCGTAGCTATATTTACAGGTAGTGGTGTGAAAAGTGTAGGTAATATGGGAGTAATAACGAAGGACCTACCAAGTTTATTAATCCCTAGTATAGGATTATCATTAGAGACAATTAGAATTATACTTCCATATTCCATATCTTTAGCTTTTGTGGGACTAATCGAATCATTACTAACAGCGGAAATCCTGGATGGAATGACAGAAACCCATAGTAATAAGGTTCGAGAGTGTATGGCACAAGGCATAGGTAATATAGTAGTTGGATTATTTGGAGGGATGGCTGGTTGCGCTATGATAGGACAATCCGTTATTAATGTTAAATCAGGTGGTAGAACTAGATTATCCTCATTTACAGCAGGAGTAGTTTTAATGTTTTTAATAATAGTTCTAAATGAATTTGTGGTTAAAATTCCGTTAGCAGCACTAGTTGCTGTTATGATTATGGTTTCAATAAGCACCTTTGATTGGAACTCATTAAAAACTATGAACTGTGTTCCAAAATTAGATAATGTTGTAATGCTAGCTACAGTGGGAACGGTTATATTTACACATAACCTGGCTATTGGAGTATTTACTGGTGTTATATTAAGCTGTATGTTCTTTGTTTCTAAAATAGCGAAAATCAAAGTAGAATATACAATTAATGATTCCCATGGTGAGAGCATGTACAAGGTTCATGGGCAATTATTCTTTGCCTCAGCAAAACATTTTATGAAAAGTTTTAATTATGATGAAAATGCAAAATTGGTATATATTGATTTTTCAAATTCTCATATTTGGGATCATTCAGCAGTTAATGCCATAGATAATGTGGTTTTGAAATATCACAAAAGAGGTATAAAAGTATGTATAATAGGTGCAAATACTGATAGTTTAAACATTATAGACAAGGTCGCGGTATTTAATAAACCTGGTGGACTGGAAAAATAAATTGGTCATTAGGAATATATAAACGTATATATTCTAAAATAGCTATTGATTTAAATTGTAAATATAGTATAATAAGTTTATAAAAAAGGTGATGGAGTTCACCATAACTATTGTGAATTTGCAATTAATGACTCCTACTTAGAGCTAGTCTTTAAGTAGGAGTCTTTTATTTTGGAAAAATATTAAAGAAAAGGTAGTGATTATAACATGGCAATGAGTATAGCGATTATAATTATTTTAGGACTAATGTTCAATAAGTTATTCGAAGCCTCAAAACTCCCTGGATTACTTGGAATGTTAATACTCGGAATAATCCTAGGACCCTATGGAATCAATATAATAAGTCCGGATATACTTAAAATTTCACCAGATTTAAGAAAAATTGCACTTATCATTATTTTACTAAGAGCAGGGCTTGGAATTAAAAAGGATACGCTAAACAAAGTAGGTGTACCTGCATTAAAAATGAGTTGTATCCCTGGTATTTGTGAAGGGCTGAGTATTATGTTTATAGCAAGTTATGTACTTGAAATATCAAAAATTGAGGCTGGTATGCTTGGATTTATAATTGCAGCAGTTTCACCAGCAGTAGTTGTGCCACCAATGCTTAATTTTATTTCAAAAGGTAAGGGCGAAAAAAAAGGTATACCAACTATAATACTGGCAGGGGCATCAATTGATGATGTTTTTGCAATAACTATATTTTCAACTTTTTTAGGGTTATATAGTGGTAAGAATGTAAATATACCAATGAAAATATTGGATATACCTATATCTATACTGCTTGGAATAGCACTAGGTGTTATTGTGGGAATTGCCTTAACCTTTATATTCAAAAAATATCATATGAGGGATACGAAGAAAACTTTTATATTAATAGCTGCAGCAATTATGCTCACAGGGGTTGAAGACCTAGTTAAGAATATAGTACCCGTTGCAAGTCTTCTAGGTGTAATGGCTATTGGATTTATGCTGCTGGAAAAGTACTCCAAAGTAGCTAATAGGTTATCATTAAAACTAAATAAGGTGTGGGTAATTGCAGAAATTTTCCTTTTTGTATTAGTGGGAGCACAGGTTAACATATATGTTGCAGCAGGTTCTGGGCTATTAGGATTAATTATTATTATCCTTGGACTAATGGCTAGAAGCATAGGGGTACTAATATCACTACTAGGAACTAATTTAAATGCAAAAGAAAGATTATTTTGTGTGATTTCCTATATTCCTAAAGCCACTGTCCAAGCAGCAATGGGTGCAGTGCCATTAGCCGCGGGAGTGAAATCCGGGGAATTAATACTTGCAATTGCAGTATTGTCTATATTTGTTACAGCTCCACTTGGAGCCATTGGTATTAAAATAGCAGGAGAAAAATTGTTGCCAGAAGATTAAGATATTACTCTTATATTGTATGAAAAGCTGTAAAGAGGTTAATAATTATGAAGTAATATAAAAATTTTTAATTATTATAAATCTAAGATACTATAGCAAATATAATGCCATAAATTAATAAATTTATAATGTAAGTTGATTATATACCATGAGTTCTATATAATAGAAGGGAAGAAGAAAAAAATGTAATGAGTATAATAGCATTATTCGTATTATACAAGGAGGAAGAAAAATGAATGTAGATGTAAATACGCCAATCGACGAACTTTTAGAAACCTGGGCTACCTATTCAAAAAAGCTTTTCTACACTATGTTAACTTCCCAGCCAGAAATTGAAGAATTTAATAAAGTAAGGTTAGTTTTAAAAACAAAAGGAGTTACAAATCTAGAAATACATAATGTTTATGATCATGAATATATCTTACACTATACAAAGCAAGGTGGATTATTTAAAAAACATTTTACTTTAGATAAATAAACAAATAACTAGGAATGCAACTTGTAGAGAAAATAATGCGCACGGATATTGGAGTGGCAGATTTCTTTCAAGGTGCATTTTGTGTTTTAGAGACATTATTTAAGCAAAAGAATTATTTCTTAATGTTTATTATTTTATAATCGAATATAATCAAATCTAGTATGGTATAATTATATTTAATAGTATAATTGAGTTCTTTATAAATTTATTAATATTACAACATAAAAGATAATGATTTAAGTAATATTATAATATGGGCAATGATGATTTAATTAGATAATAAAAGTATTACAAATATATAGTTTGATAAAGAGAGTGATGTTTAAATAAAAACAACACTTTGAAATATAGGTTTATTTTAAAATATATTAAGAAAGGAGAATATTGGCTGAAAGCGTTAAATTAATAAAAAATATAAAAAAAGGTAGGTGAAAATCCTGATTTATGGATAGTTAATAGGAGAAAAACATTTGAAATAGTTTGTTTTTATAATGGTTTTTTAGTACTAAAGAACTTGGAGTATAAAAGAACTAACATATGTAGTTGAATCCTATAATACGCCATGCTGTTTAGTCGACAGAACGAAGATATTGGATGAATAGATTGCTTAATATTTAGAAATCAGGAGAATATTGAATAATAATTATAAAAGTAAAGTTAAAAACAAAATCAGAGTCATTCCACTAGGTGGACTTGGAGAAATCGGAAAAAATATTACTGCAATAGAATATAAGGATGAAATTGTTGTTATAGATTGTGGAATTTCCTTCCCGGATGCAGATATGTATGGAGTGGATTTAGTTATTCCAGATGTAACATATCTTCTAGAGAATAGAGATAAAGTAAAAGGAATTTTTCTAACTCATGGTCATGAGGATCATATAGGAGCATTACCATATGTTTTAAAGCAAATTAATGTTCCGGTTTATGGAACACGATTAACATTAGGACTTGTAGAAAATAAGTTGCAGGAACATAAAATAATGGCAGATTGTACGCTAAATGTAGTAAAACCTGGTGATATTGTAAAACTAGATAAAATCAGCGTAGAATTTATAAGAGTTAGCCATAGTATAGCAGACGCTTGTTCTATCGTTATACACACTCCTATTGGAAGGGCTATACACACAGGAGACTTTAAAATAGATTATACTCCTATTGATGGAGAAGTAATTGATTTGGAAAGATTTGCAAAATTAGGTGGTCAAGGAGTGCTACTTCTAATGGCTGATAGTACTAATGTTGAACGCACTGGATTTACTATATCTGAGAAAGTGATTGGAGAATCGCTAAACAAACTATTCCAAAAGGCTGATGGCAGAATAATAGTAGCTTCATTTGCATCGAACATTCATAGAATACAACAAATTGCCAATGCTTCAATTTTAGTTGGAAGAAAAATAGCATTTAGTGGAAGAAGTATGGAGAGAATTTCACAAGTAGCTATGGAACTAGGATATCTTCATATACCACAGGAAGCTATAATTACTGTGGCAGAAATTCACAATTATCCAGATGAGAAAGTAACAATAGTAACTACTGGTAGTCAAGGCGAACCTCTTGCAGCCCTTACAAGAATGGCATCATCTACCCATAGGAGTATCGTAATACAAAAGGGTGATTTAATAATTATATCTGCATCACCTATCCCTGGAAATGAAAAATTCATATACAATGTTATAAATGAATTATTCAAAAAGGGAGCTAACGTAATTTATAATACTACTGAAGAAATTCATGTTTCTGGGCATGCTTGTCAAGAAGAATTAAAATTAATGCATACTTTAATTCGCCCTAAATATTTTATGCCAGTACATGGTGAGTTTAGGCATTTAAAACAACACGGGCAACTAGCAGAAAAAATGGGTATGAACCCAGATAATATATTCATTGGGGAAACAGGACAAATATTAGAAGTATCACAAAATGAATGTAAATTTGCTGGAAGAGTACAAACTGGAGCTATAATGGTAGATGGACTTGGAGTAGGAGATGTAGGAAATATTGTACTTCGAGACAGAAAACACTTAGCAGAAGAAGGTATCCTTACTGTAGTAGTTACTATAGAAAGAGAAACTTACAGTATCCTAGCAGGACCGGATATAATAACTAGGGGATTTGTATATATGAAAGAATCCAATGAACTTATCAATGAAGCTACAGACATTGTTAGAAAAGAATTAGAGCAGTGTTTAAACAATAAAATTAAAGAATGGGCAGTAATCAAATCCTGTGTAAGAAATGCACTAGGTCAGTTTCTATATATAAAAACTAAGAGGAGACCTATAATTATACCAATAATAATGGAAATATAGCAAAAACTGAATTTTTATATCTTACTATATAAGACATAGGAAAGTACACCTTACTAAAATTAATTGGCAGTGGCAATTAGATTTTATTAAGGTGTACTTTTTTAAAATATAATAATAAAACACTTCATAAGGGCATAATAATAACTTTTAATATTTGTTTTGTTTGTATTAGTAAAAATTAAATAACTGCTAAATTCATATAAAATATTGTAAAAACGTGTAAATATATGTATACTATAGGTAATAGAAATTTAAATAAATAGCTTTATAATTTAGTTAGTAATAATTAAATCTTATTGGAGGTGAGGTATGTATGACTAGTCTTACTCTTGATAATATTGCACTGGAAGAGCTAAGAGAAAGAATAGATGAAGTGAGGGATATTTTAAATGAAATATGCTGTACAGACCAAAATCCTGAAGAGCGAGAACAAAGACTTATTATAAGCAGAAATCTAGACGAATTAATTGTTAAGTACATGAAGGCAATTAGTAGGTAAGTTCCAGGTAGGTGCCACCCACGTGGCAAGTGGCAAGTAATAAATTTAAATGGGGAGATAAATATGGATGTTTTTTTAGCAAGGCAGCCAATACTTGACAGACATAATAAATTATTTGGATATAAATTATTATTCAGAGATAGTCAAGAAAATATATACCCAGATAATGATGTAGATAAGGCAACAATTGTGGTTATAAGAAATAGTTTCGTAAATATAGGAATAGAGAAAGTAACCGGGGGCAAAAAAGCCTTTATTAATTTTACTGAAAATATATTACAATCAGATATTTTTGATGTTTTGCCTCCTCAATCAGTTGTAGTTGAGATATTAGAGAATATAGAACCTCATGAGAAAGTATTAGAGATATGTAGAAAACTGAAAGTTTTGGGGTACGCTATAGCCCTAGACGATTTTGTTTATTCTGATAAATATAGAGACCTTATAGGGGTAGCAGATATCATTAAGATTGATTTTAAGGTAACTAAAGGTGACCAGAGAAAAAAAGTAATGCAACAGGTAAACCGTGAGAATGTAAAGTTTCTTGCGGAAAAAGTTGAAATTATGGATGACTTTAATGAAGCAGTATCACTTGGATATACATACTTTCAAGGCCATTATTTTAGTAAGCCCACAATGATGCTGGGGAAAAAAATGTCGGAAAACAAGCTTGTTTATATGAAACTATTACATGAGATTAGTAGCAATAATTTTAATGTAAACAGCATAGAAAATTTAATAAAAAAAGACGTATCATTGTCCCTTAAATTATTAAAACTTATAAATTCGGCAAATTATAGTTTTTTAAGTGAAATAAGGTCAATGAAGCAAGCATTAGCACTCTTAGGAGAAAAAGAAATAAAAAACTGGTTATATTTAATGGTATTTATGATTATAGGTGAGGATAAGCCTGAAATTTTAATAGTTAATACCTTAATAAGGGCAAGGTTTGCAGAATTAATCGCTAGTAAAATGCATAAAAAAATAAACACCTTTAATGCTTATTTGGTAGGAATGTTATCTATGATAGATTTACTCTTAGATAGACACTTTGAAGAAATACTCCAAGAATTATTAATACCCAATGAAGTAAAGGATGCTTTAAATAAAAAAAGTGAAAATAACTATAGCAAATTACTACTTTTAATAATAGCTTATGAAAATGGAAAATGGGATGAAGTTTCAGAAATTTCAAAAGAACTTGATTTAGATGAGAATTGTTTGCCAAATTTATACTATGAATCTATTTATTTTGCAAAAATTTAGGTGCCACCCACGTGGTAAGTTGTATGTTAGCCTTTTATAAACTATAAATAAAAAAATGGAGTGGCTTTAGTAAACCATTCTATTTTTTTTATTTATAATATAAGCCACTATTCTTTTGTTACACTATCTACAGCTACATTAACACTAGTTAGATTTTTGAGTTTTTAATCTTTAATGTTCATAAATGCAATATATATTTAAAAAAATTTACTGGAAAATTTGCATATTAAAAATAATTCAATATTGGAAATATTCTAAAAGTAATGTATAATGGCTATAATTAGGTTGATTTAGAACATTGCATATGTCGTTAATATTGCAACTTTGCAGGAGAGGACTTAATATGTAAATAAAAAAATAAATGGTTAGAGCTACACAAAGAGCTATAAAGGAGGCCTGCTATGGATATTCTTGAAATAGTCAAAGAACGATTGTCAATATTTAAAAATCTATATGATATTATAAGAATTGTAGATCCAATTAAAAAGGAAGTTGTAAATTCTGAAAAAGATGATGATGAAATAGTAGAAGACTCTTGTTATAAGCTTTGGGGAAAAGATGGATATTGTAAAAATTGCATTTCCATGAGAGCTTATACTAAAAATGATACTTTTATAAAAATAGAGCAAACAGGGGGGGAAGTTTTTATGGTTATTTCATCGCCTGTTACTATAGAAAATAATATATATATAGTAGAAATGTTAAAGGATTTATCAAAAATGGGAAGTATAATAAGTAATGATAAAAATATAGGGAATATTGAAAATTTAATAGAAGAGATGAATGAGGTTGCTGTAAGGAATGCGCTTGCTGATGAAGTACATAAAAATAGTGGTAGAAATAAAACGATTATTACCGTATAAAAAAAGCCGGCCTGTAAAAAGATTACAGGCCGGCTTTTTAGGTGCGCCCAGCATGGGCGCAATCTTATGGGTGAAAGTCCCTAGCACG